>QZKA01000003.1 GCA_003598135.1 Candidatus Omnitrophota bacterium | reverse complement strand
AGAAGCGCGATAAACCATTCAACGGGTTTAAGCGCCACGGAATTAAATAAAGGCCGCGCGAATCCCGCGTATATCACGACCATCTGAAGGATAGCTGCGATCGCGATCGCTTTAATCAAAGCCATGTTTTTAAACACCCCCAACTTAAATATCGTGATCTCATCAGACCTGACATTAAATGCGACCAACCATTCAAAAATCACAATACTGCAAAAGACAATTGTCCTCGATTCTTCAATGGTAAACCTTTGCAAGCTCCACGCGAAAATGAGATATGCCCCTAGGCTTAATCCCAAGGCTAAACACATAATACGCATAACCATGCCTGGATACATGAGCCCGACTTTGGGATGGCGCGGCGGAAACTGCAATTCATTTCCCACCCTTGGTTCAAGCCCCAGAGGTATGGCAATAAGCGCTCCAGTTACAAGGTTTATCCAGAGGATTTGAATAGGTAAAAGGGGCGCCTTTCCAGTGAACAACACGCAGAGAATAAGAGCAAACAACTCCCCAAAACAGGTTGTCAATAAAAACACAACGGCATTGCGCAAACGGTTAAATATAACCCTTCCTTCCTCAACCGCCGCGACGATCGAAGCGAAATTATCATCGGCAAGAACCATGTCCGAAGCCTCTTTGGCCACATCCGTTCCTGTAATCCCCATCGCGATTCCTATGTCGGCGGCTTGAAGGGCAGGCGCGTCATTGACTCCGTCCCCGGTCATAGCAACTATGTTTCCAAGTTTTTTAATCGCCTGCACGATTTTCAACTTATGCAACGGCTCTATGCGCGCAAAAACTGAAACATTTTTAACTTTTTCAGCAAGTTCTTCGTTATTCATATTTTCCACATCAACGCCTGTTAACACTTCCACGGTGGGTATACCTATCTCCTTGGCAATAGCCTCAGCGGTCAATTTATTATCACCTGTGACCATAACCACCCTGATCCCTGCCTCTTTGCATAACTTCACTGATTCTATAGCTTCCGGACGGGGAGGGTCAATCATACCGACTAACCCTACAAAAGTCAGTTTCCCCGCAAAATCCCCTTCGGTAAGATTATCTTTCCCCGAAGGAAAATCATAATAGGCCATGGCAAGGACGCGCATCGCGTCTTTGGCCATATTATTGACCGCGTCCAAAATTGACGCCCGGGAAAAGTCATTTAGAACGCTTAAAGACAGTATTTTCTCCGGTGAGCCTTTGACATAAACTACGCGCGCGTTTTCTTTTTGATGAAGCGTGGCCATATACTGCTTTTCGCTCTGAAACGGGATTTCGCTTAAACGCGGGAACGATTTCTCTAAATCATCCTTCTTCAAACCGGCCTTGGCTCCAACAGTCAGAAGAGCGCCCTCGGTAGGATCGCCGATAATCACGGAAGCATTATCTTTATTTCTGAGCGACGCATCGTTACACAATACTCCAATCTCAAAGAGCGTCTTCAATCCTGCCCCCTCGGGTAGTTCAATCGTTTGATCCTCTACTTCGGTCATCTGAGCGTTGTGCCACAGGCGCTTTACCGCCATCTGATTCATAGTTAAGGTGCCGGTCTTATCAGTGCAGATAACTGTCGTCGAGCCAAGGGTTTCAACAGCCACGAGTTTTCGTATAATAGCGTTACGTTTTGCCATCATACGCATGCCAACCGCTAAAACAACCGTGACCACCGCCGGGAGCCCTTCCGGAATAGCCGCGACTACGGCTGCCACAGATAACATAAATATCTCAACCCACCCCATACCTTTGCTGATGCCTATGATCTTAAGAATAGCCACAATCGCGACGGCAATAATAATCATCCACTTGCCAAGAGTATGAATGCTTTTCTGAAGCGGAGTCTTTTCTGTTTTTACCTCTTTGAGGGCGGATGCAATCTTACCCATCTCTGTGACCATACCCGTGGCCACCACCACGGCAACAGTTCTTCCATAGGTTACGGTCGTGCCCATATACAAAAGATTTTTACGGTCGGCGACTAAAGCATCCTCCTGAACCTTATCAACGTGCTTATCCACCGGCACTGATTCTCCAGTGAGGATAGACTCGTTTACCTTTAAACTTGATGCCTCGATTATTCTGGCATCAGCCGGTATTTTATCCCCGGATTCAAGTAGAAGGATATCGCCGGGAACCACTTCTTTTGAAGGGACTAATTCAACTTTATTTCCGCGTTTGACCTTGGCTTTAGGCGCGGCAAGCTGTTTTAAAGCATCCATGGCTTTTTCCGCGCGGGCCTCTTGAATAAAACCGATAACCGCCATGATCATAATAACCGCGAGAATCACGCTTCCGTCCATCACGCCGCCGACAATGAATTTCACTATCGAAGCGCCGATCAAAATGTACACCAGCGGATTCAGAAATTGACGCAGAAAGATAATAATCGCCGGAGCCGCCTTCCTGGTGGCGAGTTCATTGTGGCCGTATTCTTTAAGCCGGTTACCTGCCTCCTCCGCAGCCAAGCCTTCGGAAGACGCTTTCAATATACCGAATACTTCTTCGCTTGTAAGCGTATGCCATTTTTGTGCTTGCTGTTCGACTGGTTCGCCTCTATTCATAATATTCCTTGTAGTAGCTTAAAACATTGGAAATAATTGTTTTAACCTTTATAATCTATTTAAATTTATCTCTGTGAACTTTATAATATTATTCATCATGGCAACTGTTTCAACCGGATATTTCCCCACAGCTGATTCTGCAGAAAGCATAACAAAATCAGTGCCGTCAATAATGGCATTTGCTACATCCGTCACCTCCGCACGCGTAGGCCGGGGATTTTCAGTCATACTCTCAAGCATCTGTGTCGCGGTAATAACAAACTTCCCTGCGCGGTTGCATTTCTTAATAATCATCTTCTGGACAACAGGAATCTCATAGATGGGCAACGATACCCCCATATCTCCGCGCGCGATCATGATGCCATCTGAAACCCTGATTATCTCGTCAATATTCTTTATTCCTTCCCTGCATTCGATTTTAGCAATGATCTGACATGAAGAACATGATCTCAACACTCTTCTTACCTCTAAAATATCGTTTTTCGTGCGCACAAATGACTGGGCGATATATTCGACCCCGTATTTTTCGCAAAAAACTATATCCTCCATATCTTTCTGGCTAATGCCGCCGAATTCAAGCCGTACCCCCGGAATATTTACGCCCTTATGTGCTTTGAGCAAGCCGCCAACCAGTACTTTTACCCTCAGGCTATTCTCAGCGTGACCTACCACCTCTAAGGCAATATTTCCGTCGTCAATGAATATATGCTGTCCATTCTTGATTTTTCGCAGTGAACCTTGATAATCAAAAGGTATTATTTCATGCGATCCTCTTATGTTTTGCTGAGTAAGCCATACTACCCGGCTTTTTTTAAGCAAAACCGAGACAAGAAGGCCGCCTACTCTTATACGGTGCCCCTGAAGATCGCCGAGAAGCTTGATGCGCCTACGGTATTTCGCGTTTAAAAGCCAGACAAGATTTATCCTGTGAAGTAACTCCTGCGGCTTGGCGTGGGAAAAATTCAGGCGTCCGACATCCATACCAGCAAACATCATTTTCCTAAGCACGGTCTCACTCGAAGACGCCGGGCCGAGCGTGCAGATTATCTTAGTTCTAACCATAGCATTATTTATAAATAAGCATTTAACACATATTCCTGAACCATTCTCTGAGTATTAAAAAAAGAGGCGTTTAAGGCTATCGCATGGCGCATAATTTCAATCCATTTATCTTTCTCTTTGTAGAACATAGGAATGATTATCTTTTCTAATTTCTGATATAAATCGTGAGCATCTTGAGTGCTATCCGTATTATGCTTTTGTGTTGAGCCGATCGCCCAGCCGGTTACATTTTCAATACATCCCTCTATCCACCAACCATCAAGAACGCTTAAATTGGGAACTCCATTAAGGCAGGCCTTCATTCCGCTTGTGCCAGAGGCTTCTTGCGGCGGAAGCGGATTATTCAACCAGAGGTCAACGCCACTAGTAATTAATTTCCCTTGTATCATATCGTAATTCTCAAGATAGGTAATCTTGATTTTTGGGCTTAACTCTTTAATTCTTGAAAATATCATTTTTATTAACTCTTTTCCTCCGCCATCCTTAGGATGCGCCTTCCCCGCATAAACAATCTGTATCCTGCCTGCTTTATCATTAATCTGAGCTAACCGGTTTATATCGCTTAATAAAAGGTCTGCCCTTTTATAGGCCGCGGCGCGCCGGGCAAAACCTATGGTAAAGGTTTCGTAATCCATATCAATACCCGTACGGCTATTCACATAATCAATAAGTTCTTTTTTTGCCTCCCTGTGCGCCTGCAATATTTCCTCTTTAGGGATACTCAAGGCATAACGTAAAGAAAAATAATCGGATTGCCAGCCGGGGATATATTTATTGTAAAGTTTTTTAAATGCAGGAGCTACCCAGGTCAATAAATGAATACCGTTAGTAATAGAATCTATGGAATAACCGGGAAACATCTCTCGCGTCACTTCGCCGTGTTTTTTAGCTACCCCGTTGACGTATTTACTCAAATTTAAAGCCACTAAGGTCATATTCATTTCGTTATCACGGATAAATATATCAGGCATTTTAAAAGGTAAATCGCTGCGAAGAACCCTTTTTACAAAGTCAAGGGGAAACCGGTCATGTCCGGCAGATACAGGAGTATGCGTGGTAAAGATACATCTATTCCTTACAGACTCAAGGTCATATTTTTTATAAATATCCGTCTCAATGTCTCTTTTTGTCCTCTCTAACAATTCCATCGCCAAAAGGCTGGCATGGCCTTCGTTCATATGGTATTTCTCGATATTTTTATAGCCAATAGCTTCGATTACCCTCAACCCCCCTATACCAAGGATTATTTCCTGGCAAAGGCGGTACCACTGGTCGCCTCCGTAAAGAAAACTAGTTAGGGTGCGGTCGTATTCGTTATTCTCAGGAAGGTTTGTGTCCAAAAAATACACCGGCACAGTCCCGCCTGAAGCCCCCTTTATCACATACTCCCAGACCTGCATCTTTACCTCTCTTGACTCGATATGAACGCTTGCCTTTTCCGGTAAAAGAGTTAAAAATTCCTCTTTTGGCCATTCCACAGGAGTTTCTGCCTGGTTTCCTTCTTCATCCAATTTTTGCGCAAAATAACCTTTCTCGTTAAGCAGGCTTACGGCAATAAGCGGCACGCCTAAATCCGCGCAGGATTTTAAAGTATCCCCTGCCAGAATTCCCAATCCACCGCTATATGTGGGCATTTTAGGATCAAGGCCAACTTCCATTGTAAAATACGCAATTTTTCTTTTCTCTAACTCTTCTTTATTCATAAAACATCTCCTCATAATTAGCCAACTTCTATCTTTTCATACGGATTGCTATTCATCTTCCCCCGATGGATGGATCATGGGAACAAACACTACGGGCAAAAGGGCCTCCTTTTTAAATCCTGATTCGGTCCTCGTAATGAGATAAAGTTCCTGATAGAATGATCCTATCGGAACAACCATCCTGCCTCCTATCTTTAGTTGGCTCGCCAATTCTTCCGGTATTTCGGATGGGGCGGCGGTAACGATTATCACATCGAATGGGGCATATTCTCTCCAGCCCTTATAACCGTCTCCCAGTTTTACTTTTATATTCTTATACCCCATCCCTTCGAGCCTCAGGCGCGCACTGTCGGCAAGCGGCTGTAAAATTTCTATCGTGTATACCTCTTTTGCTATCTCAGCCAGCACAACCGCCTGGTAACCGGAACCAGTCCCTATCTCAAGTATGCGGTCATTCTGCCCAATCCTTGCTGCCTGTGTCATATAAGCAACGATATACGGTTGCGAGATCGTCTGGCCGCGGCCTATGGGTAACGGCCTGTCTTCATACGCGGCGTTGCGCAGATACGCGGCTACGAATAAATGACGCTTCACTTTTCTCATCGCATCCAATACGCGCTTGTCGGTTATACCGCGGCGCTCGATCTGTTTCTCCACCATCCTCTGCCTATTAAGAGTGAATACCTCCTCTTCAGAAGCTGCGCATACGCTACATAGAACAGCTGTTAAAAGTGCGCAGAAGAATACCTTTTTCATGTCTTTTCCTTGTTCTTTAACAACTTTGAAACAAAATACACTGGTATACCACTTGCTAATAAGCACAGTCCCGCGAAAGACGGAACAGGATTAAAAATTAGAGTATTGACGAAAAGGACCGCACAGACCAGGATGAAAATGGCTGGTGTCGCTGGATAACCCCATATTCTGTATGGCCTCTCAATGGCCGGAAATTTACGCCTCAATATAAAAATTCCCACGACGGCCAAGGCAAAGAATAACCAGACAAGTATCCCGGTAAAAAATAAAAGTTTAGCGAATGTTCCCAGCAATATCAATACCGAAGCCCATACGGCGTTTATGATTATCGCCCTATACGGAGTGCCATACCGTGCGCTTATCTTTTCTATATAAGCAAATACTGCGTTGTCCTTCGCCATTGCGTAGGTGATCCGGCTACCTGTTATTATCATCGCATTGATGCTTCCGAGAGAGGCTACAACCGCTACCATCTCGAATATCTTCCTCCCCGTTGCTCCGTAGAGAATATAAAATACGTCTGAACCTATGAGGGGGGAGTTGGCCATTTTGGTTACGGGCATCAAATATATATAGAGAAAATTGGCGGCTAAATATAACACCGTGATTAAGGAAACTCCCATGGTAAGCGCCTGAGGGAGCGTCCTTGCAGCATCCCTTGTCTCTTCTGCTACGAAAGTATTTTCATGCCAACCGCCGTATGTCCAGAGTATAGGTATCAGCGCAACTCCGAGTAACGATAAGATATTTTTATCTAATACAAAGGTTGTAGGTTGGAAATGCGAGATATTGCCTTTCTGAGAAATGATGCCGAATAATATTATGCTCACAAGGACGGATATATTTATTACGGTCAGGATATTGTGAATTTTTTTTCCGCAACTTAATCCAAAGATATTTATAAGGGAAAGGACCAGGACTATTAAAATGGCTAAGGGCTTAATAAAAAATGTATCGATCGATAGAAGTGACCGGAGATATTCCGCCGAAATGAAAGCTATTGCGGCGATAGAGCCGGCGCGTATCACCAATAGCTCTGTCCAGCCGAATAAAAAAGCAGCCCACTTCCCGTAACTTTCCCGAAGGTATACGTAATTTCCTCCTGTTTTTGGGAATGACGAAGAGAGTTCCGCGTAGCAAAGGGCGCCCAATAAAGAAATCATCCCGCCTAAAAACCACGCAATAAGCATAAGGATGGGGGATTGCAGGTATTTCGCCACTTCTGCCGGCACCCTGAATATGCCGACGCCTATAACAATGGCCGTGATGATGGCCACAGAATCCCAACGGCTTAATGCTTTCTTAAGGTGCGGCATATAACTATCTCCCTTAAAAACTAATATCCCTGAATGTCCAGATTTGTAAGCCCTAGCTCCTTTGCGCATCTTACTGCTTCTTCGTATTCCTGCCGAGTTATCCTTCGTGATATCTCGGGATAGTCAAATGCCTTGTACATCGGCCTATATTGCGACATGATATTAAGATATGTGTCTTTCGGAAGGTTTTCTGCTATCCATTTAATCACTTCTTTTGTTCCGCCGACATTATTTGGCATAACCAAATGGCGTATCATCAATCCCCTATACATTAGTTCATCTTTAGCAGGTTTTGCTACGCCTACTTGACGATGCATCTCTAATAGGGCTTCTTTAGTGATCTGCGGATAGCCGGTTGAGCCTGATGAATATTTTGCTGCCATGTTACCATCTGAATACTTGAAATCAGGCAAGTAAATATCAACTATACCGTCAAGCATTTTTAGTATCTCAAGACGTTCCCAGCCACAGGTATTATATATCAGAGGGAGCCTTAAACCCTTACCCGCAGCCATATCAACCGCAAGAATAATATGAGCGGAATAATGCGTTGGGGTTACAAGATTGATATTATGGCAGCCCAATTTTTGAAGGCGAAGCATCATATCGGCTAACTGCTCAATACTTCCTGATTCACCAATTCCGCCTTGGCTTATTTCCCAGTTTATGCAAAAGACGCACCTGAGCCCGCAATGAGTAAAAAATATTGCGCCTGAACCACCTTTACCAACAAGCGGTCTCTCTTCGCCAAAATGGGGATGATAAGATGAGATTACAAGCTGGGAAGTGGCGCCGCAGAACCCTTTTTCTCCTTTAAGACGGTTGGCTCCGCACGTTCTTGGACAAAGCTTGCAGCTTTTCATCATATTCCACAGCTTTTCTCCGCGTTTTTTCAGTTCGCCTGTTCTATGAAGTTTCAAATATGCGGGCTCAAAATCTGGGTTAGTTTCTAAAGGAGTTATTGCTTCCTTTTGTCTACATCCAACACAGAGAAATATAAAAATAAGGCTGAATCTTAGCATCGTCTTACTTATGGTTTTTACTCTCTTCATTATCAAAATACCCCCATTATATTTTTTATGAAGCCAGAATTAATCGGACGCCAAAGTATATCAGGATTGCGGCGCTTAAGGCCCTTATTGTCAGAATCGCCCGCGGAAATTTTTTTATTTTATCAATTATAAACCCTGCCAGTGTTCCCAGGGGGATAAGGGGTGTAACAAGTGTTCCGAGACCGAAAGAAAAACCACCCAAAAGCCCCCACAGAGAATCTTTTGCTGTTGCAGCGATATAGGTCAGAACCGCCAAAAGAGGCGCGCAGGGAGAAAAACCCACTAACAAACCAAACAGCACCATATTGAATTTGGACTTTTCTGCTACCTTTGCGCGGAGAAAAGCACATAAGGGATTTGACAAAATGAGATTCTGATTGATATTAAGAAGATAAAATAAGCCGATAAGGATAATTAAAATGCCAAGTATTAAGTGAAGATATATACCCTTAGAGCCAAGTAAACCAAAAACAAATCTGTAAAAAATAACTGAAAGGAATCCGAGCAGGGAATAGGCAAAGAGGCGGGAAATTGAAAAAATAGCGGTAAGTTTTAGGCCTGTTTTCCAACCGGGAGATCCGGCACCTTGCTGTGGCAACCCTCCAATATAAGGAAGAATTATGGGAATACAAATAAAAAGGCAAGGGCCGTTTCCCAGTGTTATTCCTGCAATAAATATTTTTATGAATTCATTCATCTCTACCTATGCACCATTACCCTATACCATTCCCCATAGTTCAAATTGCTGCTTCATAAATGCTGGAGATAACAAAATTTGGCTTATTCTTCTATCTCAAAACGGCATCTGCAGACGTTGCATTATTTGAAAAACCTGTAGCTTTTTAATAAATTATTGCTGATTTCATAAAAGCTTTTTAAACTCCTAATTTGCCTTTACCTTGCTTATTTTTGAAGGCAATATGACAATTTCAACCCTACGGTTTTTCTGCATATTCTCCTTCGTGTCATTTGCCGCAACAGGCCTATACTCTCCGTAACCGTTGGCAGAGAGTCTTGTCGGTTTAACATTGCACTCATCAACAAGGTAATGTAACACTGCTAATGCCCGTGCCGATGAAAGCTCCCAGTTTGTCTTCCAGCCGGAATATTTAATTGGCTGATTATCCGTGTGACCTTCGATGGCTACATTAGAATTGGGAACATTCTGGTTTAAAACTTCGGCTACTTTCTGAAGTGATCCTTTGCCATCTTCCCGGATGACATCTTTGCCGGAATCAAAAAATACTTCTGATAAAAAAGTAATCACCAGCCCCCGCTCCGTCATCTCCAGTTTAGCTTTATAGTTTCCGATTTCTTTCTTAAGGGCATCTTCCAGCTCGAGTTTCGCTTTTTCAAGCTCGGAAAGTTCTCTATCCTTCTCTCTGACCAAGTGCTCGACTTCTTTTGTCTTTTCTTTCTGAAGCTGAGCGATTCGAGCCCGTAAATTCTGATTCTCAATCTCCAGATCATCTGTCCTACGGGCTTTCTGAATATAACTGCACCCCGATAACGCAAACATGATTAAGAACAAAAATATCATCAATCTGTGATTCATCGTAAACCTCCCTGTAATTGCTCGAAATAAGCGTAGGCATACAACGCTAGCTTAGCGATAAATTCTTTTGAAGGTGCGCTGTTTGAATTTGAGTGCTTGGTTAATACGCATATAAGAAAATCTCCTTCGCTGGTAAATACTAATCCTACATCATGGCAGATACCGCGCTCTAGGCCAGTCTTGTGAGCAACTAGAGTTTCAACTGGCAGATATTTTGATAGACGATCACTAATCCGTTGCAACTTCAGAAGCTTTATACATTTTTCAGAAATATCCTTATTTACGAGGACTCGTCTATATATCTTCTCCAATATCAGAGCCATATCTTCTACGGTCGTATAATTCTCGAATCCCGCATCCCTCGATTTATAATCGGCTATCCTTCGCGAAAGCTCGGTGTTTTTTAACCCAAATGTCTTAAAGGAATTATTCAAATAATCGATACCTACCATATTGGTAAGTATATTTGTTGCGGTGTTATCGCTGTCATAAATCATAAGGCCGATTAATTCTTCTACGGTAAAAGTAGCTCCATGACGCGTATCCTTTAATATCCCTGAGCCGGTAAGTTTATCACTGTCCTTTAAGGCGACTTGACGAACAAGCTTGAGCCTGCCTTCTTCTGCAGCAAGAAAACAGGCCGCCATAATGGGTATCTTTGCCAGGCTTGCCGAAGGAAATAACTTATCTTTGTTATGATAAATTACCCGATTAGTCTGAAGATCTTTTACTACGATACCAGCCTCGCCTTTAAATTGGCTAATTTCATTCGCTAATTTTTGCCGAAGGGTCTCCCAAGCAATCTTTCTCTTTTCAAAAAGAGCCCTCTGTTTCTTAGCTTCTTGCGCTTGGGAATAATATCGATAGGCAAGACACGAAACACTAGCTAACAGTGCTGTAATAAATATGATTAGAAATATTTTCTTTATCTTCATCTCGGTAAAACGCTCTATTATCTGGACAGGTATTTATTCAACTCTGCCGAGGTTCTCTTTCCCACAACACCGTCTGCTTTGAGGCCGCGCGCTTTTTGAAATTCTTTAATAGCTTCTTTGGTCCTAGGCCCGATTTTTCCGTCAACTGAACCTTGATAAAACCCAGCACTCTTTAATGCCCGCTGAATCTGCTTTGGGCTTAATTGTATGGCTGGCTCAGAAGAGGTTTTCTTTATCGGTTTTTCATAGTTCTCAGATAACCATGAACCATCTTGGCCATAATCTCGGGAATATAATTCTTGCGCTGCTGGTTGTGATTGCGCGGGTTGTTTTTTGGAACTCATGGCACACCCCGCTAAAACAAAAACAAACAAAACAAACGAAATCATTTTCGCAAACATAACTTCTCCTCCTTTTCGATATACGAATAAACCCTTCTTTATCAACCGCGAGCTAGCCGCGTTTCCATTTATTCTTTCAAATACTTATTCAGCTCAACCCAGGTTTGAGCGCCTACAGCGCCGTCTGTTTTTAAGCCCTTAGCCTTTTGAAACGCTTTAATCGCCTCTTTTGTCTGCGGGCCTATCTTCCCATCAATCTTTCCTTTATAAAAACCGGCTTTCTGTAAAGCTATTTGGATTTGCTTTTTTCTATCTTTGGGAAGCCTTGCTTTTGCCACTTTTTCCTGGGGTTCCCTAATTCTTGCGGTTTCTTCCTCAGACTTTACGTCGCCTGGATACTTCTCGGAAGGAAAAACCAAAGTTTGCACAGTCGTCTCTTTCTTAAGCGCTTCTTTTTCCCGACTTAACTCAAGCCAGGTTTTTGAATCCACTTTGCTGCTCGGCCAGAGACCTTTTTCTTTCTGAAATTCCCTGATTGCCTTTCGGGTCTGGCTACCCATTACTCCATCCGCAGGGCCGGGATCAAAATGCGCGTCTTTTAAAATCCTTTGTATTTCTTCCACGCGCGGGCTATATCCAGAAAACGTCCCTATTATCTGTGCCTCGTTTAGCTCGGATTTGTCTTTATATAGTAGATTATTACAATAATTTCTAATAGGAGTTACAAACATTACAAGTATCACCACAACTAGAATTATTAGACCTATAGTTTTTAACATTTAAGGTATGCCTGATTAATTATTTACTCCTGCTAATTTTTCTATTCGGCGTTTCAAATAATTCGCGACGAAAGGCTTAGCTATAAAATCATCAGCCCCTAATCTGGCCAGTTCGCTCCTACTAAAAGAATTGTTGTAAATAGAAACAACTACAATAGGAAATTTAGGGAATGTTTCTTTGGTCCTACGTAAGATATTTAACCCAAACTCTTTCGACACGCTGATGTTGATGATAGCCAAAGCGGGAATCTTATCCTGGCAAAGCTCTTTGATATAATGAGAGTTATAAAGGGATGCGGCATTGTATCCTTCCCTTTCCAAGATGAGTTTGAGGCCATTAGCGGAATTATCATCCTGCTCAATAATAAGAATTGTCTTTTTCTGATTCATTCACTCATCTCCTCCTGCAACAATCGCTTATTCGATAGGAACAATAATTTTCTGCCCTACCCTAAGCTTATTGGGGTCTTTTATCTTATCTTTATTAAGCTCATAGAGGTATTTCCAACGATGAGCCTTGCCGAGTTGTTCCTGCGCAATCTTAGATAATGTATCGCCTTTCTTAATCACATATTCCTTAGTAGAGACCTTGATTTCTGATTCAATTTTTTCTTCTTTCTCTATAAGAAATTTGCCCTCTTCTATTGGTTTAGCTTCAACTTCTTTTGGCTCGCCCGGATAAGGAATCATCACCTCTTCAACCTCGGCAATCATAAATTGGGCATTTCTGTCCTTTTGCATACCGACAATATCGGTAATTGGCGCGATAGCATCAAGTTTCCCTCTGCTTACAATCCGGATCCTTTCCTCTGATATGCTGTTATCAAACATAAATTTCTTTACTGCTTCCCCGCGGTGCCTGCCCAATTTTTCATTGTATGCTTCTGAGCCGCGTCGGTCGCAATTGCCGGTGATTAAAATACTTGCTTCAGGGTTTCTTTTTAAGGTACCAACGGCACTCTTGAGTATTGCGATAGCATCATCGCGCAATGTGGCCTTATCGTAATCAAAGTAAACCTTCACATTTTTTATAATTTTCTTGATAAGCAAAGATGGCCGTAGCTCTTGAGGTTTCGGCGAAGGAAGTTCTTCTTCCTTGTAATCAAAGATTATTTTATATACATACACATACCCACGATTCCCCCAGGGGCGGGCCTTGCCCGGCTCTGTAGGCCACCACCAATAACCGCCCCGCTCAGGGTCTTTTACCGGACCGGGCTTGGCATCTGTAGGCCACCATTCAAAACGTTTCTGGAGCTCTTTTAATTCTTCTTCTCTTTTTATCTCTTTTGCCTGCTTAGACTCAGCAGAAGCCATATTCACAAACACAAACAAAATTGCGATTACAAACATTATCTTTTTCATCGTGTCACCTCGTTTTAATATATCTTGACGATATAGGCAACCTTTCTTACGTCAAGATTTCTTTAATTCCGCTATCAGCCTCTGGAATGGAAAGTTAGCGCCCGGACATTCAGTAATTTTGCCTTCGATGTCTTTGTGTTTCCTTATATTGCGCATCGGCACATTATATTGCTCGCGTAAAACGCTGATTAATTTGACTAAGGCGTCAAATTGCGCGCTGCTGACTGTTTCTTTATTAAAGTTTCCTACTAAGCAAATCTGGATATCAGCAGGCCGGTTTGCCTCTTCCTGCTTTCTCCAGCGCCAGCCAACCTCAACTTCACCGTCTCCGGAAAGGGTGCCGTTACCAATCACAAAATGATAAAAAAGACCTCCCATCCTGCGGCTGCGGTGGTTGCGGTCAAAACATTCTGCGTTGCCTTCAAGGGTTGCGCTATGATGCAAAGTAATATAACGCCAATGAGAAGCACGATACTTAGGCCCTATCAGTTTTCTTACGGCTTCCCGCGAGACTGGTTTATAAGACTCTACCGGTAATGGCGAGCGCACTCCCGGTATAAAGAGCTTCTGTCCGATCTCGATTTGCGTCGCATCAGTAATCTTATTTACCTGCATAAGCTGATTAACATCAATGTGATAAGTCTTGGCTATTCTATAAAGAGTCTGGCCTCTTTCTACGATATGGTATATGCCGTAAGGCTGCACAACAGGTTGACGGGGGACGGTTACACACCCAGAAATAAAAAATGCTAAATACAAGAAAACTAGTATTAGCTTAAAATTTAAACTTTTCATTTTTTAAAATAGGAGTTACCGGTTTAGCGTCTATACGCAAGCCGCCGTCATGCTCGATTTTTATCGTATAAATCTTGCCAGGAATAAACTTCGTGCCGGGCGCCTCAATCTGGGCATTCTTAATGCCTACTTTACTTGCTTCTTTAGGATTAAGGGCGTATTCCCAAAACCTCTTCCAGAGTCTTCTCTCAAAAACATTCTTCATATCCGCTGTCTTGTATCCAGAGGGGATTTCGTTTATTTTAGTAATCTCAAATGTTTCAGCGCCCCTATCGGTTAGCATAAATGCCTTCATAAAAAGGTATGCACTTTTACCTTTCAAAGGATGCCCCTTCTTAACGTAGCAATCATCAAACCTAATTACCATTGACTGAAACTGAATGACATTTCCCGAAAAAGTGAAATATTTCGGCTCAAGCGGATTAAGTTTTGTATCGTATTCTAAGAATTTAATGGTCGTGTAGGTCTTTTTGTTTTTTAAGTCGCGCTTAACATCAGTTACGATGACTTCTGCGACCCGCGAATCGGCAGTCAGGCGCTCGACAACTTTCTTAAACACATGATTCTCTATCTGGCTTTTAACCACATAAAAACTAACTAAAAGGATAACTGCTCCCGCAATGGCTATATATAATTTTGATATTTTAAACTTCATGGTTTTTGAGCGCCTACCGAAACTTCTTCAGCCCGATATGCTTGCTGCTGCTTTTCAAGGATTTGATTTAAATATTCCCTGCCGCGCTGCTCATCTATGCCGTAGTATTTTGTCGCATGGTCGTCTTTAACAATAAAAGTGCATCCGTTTAGCGCTATAGCAGCTAAACCTATCAAAATAATCTTCGTGACTATTATTTTTTTTACCATCTTTTTACTCCATCGCAACTTTATAGGCATTACTGGCTATTCCTTAAAAATTGTCCCCATAATGCTGTCAATAAGCTGTTTTTTCCCGTCCTTTTTATCAGTAGTAGCGGATGGCTGTTCAATGCCTTGGCTGACATCTTCGTTAGAGCGCTCTTTGCCCAAAACTTTATCTAAAACCTTTTCTAATTCCTGCCGTCCTTTTTGCTTAATCGCGCCAATTCCTATTTGCTTTACATCAGGCATAAAAGAAATTGAAGCACCTTTACCCGAAACTTTCAAAGGAAAACGTATTTGCTTTGCCTCATCCAGCAAATACTCCATCTCGGGTACAGCCGCTACCATCCGCGAAGATAAATCCTGTGGGATTGTAAACGAGCCGTCAAAAGAATAGCTTTGGTCAAAACCCGCCCTGCCATTGCCTTGGAAGCTAAAGGTTTCCGCGTCCATATTCATCGACTGAATTGCTATGGAAGCGTTACTTATGCTTATCTTTGTTTTAAAGCTGGTAACGATAGTATCTTTTTTGCTTAAGCTCTCCTTGAAACGTTCAGGCAGGCCTGCCTCAAGAACCGTGGCTAAGTTCGGCACAAAGGAAAGTTTATCCAAAACCATCTTAAGCACGTTGATATCGGTAAGCTGTCCTTCTTTTATTTCAAGCCAACCATTGCCAGTTAATCTTGAAAGCGCGGTATTCGGGTCAAAACCCTGCCCCTTAAGCTCGATATCGCCAAAAACAAGGCCTTTTATTTTAACGGGATACGGTGACTGATCTATGCATTCATTAAGATCAATATCCGTTAACGTAGCTTTAAACGAGTAGTCCTGCTTAAGCAGATAATCGCTAATATTTCCGGAAAACTCCGCCATACCCTTGCCAAGGATACCTGAAGCTTTACTCAGGGCAACAACAGATTCACTCATGGTAAAGTTCGCTTCGATAGGCTCTATTGGCACAGCTAATTCTTTCATTCTTAGCGAACCTTTAGTTAGCGCCCCTTGGCCTTTTAAGGCAATAAGCCCTTGTTGCCCGGCTTCAAACAAATCAATAGATACCGATAACGCACCGGATTTAATTTCCGGCAAAGGAACGCCTTCTAACTGCGGGATATAACGGCGCAAAGTATCCATAGACAATGTAGAAAGATCTACCCCGGCTTTCACATCTTTAAGCAAAAAACTCGGGTGGCTCATATTAAGCTGACCCTTACCTTGGGCAAAGACATTCTGGGAACCGCTTGCAAAACTCGCCCGAAGCATAATCGGAAAACTATCCGTCAAAGAAAAATTCTCGATTTTAAGCATCAGCTTATCAAAGACAAGCGATAGTTTCGGCTCGAAGGAATAATCAACATACTCAAGCCGGCCGTTATCTACCTTAATCTGATTAACCAATATAACCGGCAATGCCACAGCAGGCGGCTGTGCGTTGATGGAAGATAATTTCTGCGCCGATGGCTCTTCTGCCGGCGCCGCAGGCTGCCCGGATGCGCTAAACGCCTGGACGTTTATCCTGCCGTCTTTAAGCCTTACTACGCTAATGCGCAAAGACTCGCACTCAACACCTAAAACCCTTATTTGTCTTTTTAAAAGAAGCTCCTTAAGGGAAACACCAAGGTATGCTTCCTTGGCTTCAAGAAAGCTGCCTTTGCCGAAATCAGGATGCTCGCCTACCGCAATATCGGCAAGGCGAAGCTGAACGCCGTTTTTAAAAGACAACTTTAAATCTAACCCGGAAAAATCAAGGGAGCGGCCAAGTGCATTCTGACCGGCAGCGATTATTTGCGGCTTCAGGCGGTTAAAATCGAATGTCTTAAGAAAAATGATTATGCCTGCGCTAAAGAGTGCCGCAATAATAAATAAACTTATAAATATAACCTTAATTATTCTTTTCATTTTTTCTTTCTTGCTGGAATGCCCTTAACCTATCAATAATTGGCTTTATTTCATCCCACTCTTTCTTGGGGATATGGCGCTCAAGCGTTTTTAAATCAACCTTGCTGTCTAATTCTTCGATGCTTTGTTCGATCTCGCTTAAAAAACGCTCTTTGTCGGCATAGAGTTTATTTAAACGCATCAATTCTCGCTGCAGATCTTCGCTTCTTTTATCGGAAAAAGCAGCGCTCTCCCTGGAGCTGAAAAGTTCTTTTTGTAAAGAAGAGGCGCTAAATCCCAGAATTATGACTGCTATAGCCAATATAACAATAAGCGCCGTTTTCATAATCAGGTCATGCCTTTTGTAAATAGAGCGTTTGCGTCGGATAGGCGAATTCTATGCCCTTCTTCTCAAATTCCTCCTTGATCGCAAAGTTTATCTCCTGCTGGATATCCATATATTTGTTGTAATCGGGGCTCAAAACAAAATACACGACTTCAAATATAAGGCTAAAATCTCCGTAGCTAAAGAAGTGGGCGCGGTCAAAAGCCACATCCTTGGTACTCTTGATGATATTGTCGATAATTTTGGGGATTTCTTTTAACTGCTTAAGTGAAGTCTGATATGTTACTCCTATGCGGAATAAAACACGCCTTTTCTCCATAAGCCTATAATTACGCACGCGCGAATCCGTAAGATCAGTATTGGAAAATATCACCTGCTCACCGCCTAAACTGCGTATGCGTGTAGTTTTTATCCCTATATACTCAACCGTGCCCATGAAATCGCCGATGATTATAAAATCCCCTATTTTGAACGGATGGTCAAACACTATAGAAAAATAACTGAAGAAATCTTTCAAGAGCGCCTGCGCGGCTATAGCTACCGCTATGCCGCCGATTCCTAATCCGGCGATTAACGTGGAGACTTTATAACCAAGGTTATCTAATAGAATTATAATCGCCAGAACCCAGATCAAAATTTTAACGGCCCATAACATACCATCAAGGCTGCGTACCAATGTAGGATCTTGCTGCTTTTTGGCAAGATATATATTAATACCCCAGCCGGCAACTATAACAACTATGCGCGCGGCAAAAAAAGTAATAATAATCATTTCCAGAGCGTTAATTAGTGCTCCGGCGTCCAAAGGTAATTTTAATGTCTTGGTGCTCACATAAAAGCAACTAATATATAATGCCGGCAAGACGATCTTTTCCAGGATTTTTACCAACAAGCCATCAAACGTCATGGTGGTTTTTTCAGCAAATTTCTTGAGGCGCTTTATAAAAACACGGATGACCACTTTGACAAACAGCAAACTTAAGAATAATGTTAATAAGGCGATAATGTAATCCAAAATGCGGTTGCCCAAAAATACTTGCTCTAGAATTTTTAGGTCCATTTTACTTCCTTACTTAGTTTAAACCCATTAAAAAGCCATCCTGCATTCATATGCAAGATGGCGGCCCGACCACTTCTTGTCTAATCGCCCAACTCAACGTTTCAACAACATGGTAATCCATCTCACAAAAATAAATCCGAGATAAATCCCGATTCCAAGCAGGAACCCGACCAACATCAACCGCAAAATTAACATGCCGACCCCTATTTAAGCTGTTTTAGGTATTTGTAATAATCGCTGTCCGTGGTCAAAATAACAGTCGAGCTGGCATCGATAGTATTCTTATAAGTCTCAATCGTTTTAAGAAAAGAGTAAAACTCAGGATTCTGCGAATACGCTTGAGCGTATATATTGATCGCCTCAGCATCGGCTTTTCCTACAATAGACTGGGCTTGCCGATAGGCTTCTGATGTAATCAACTTTAACTCTTTTCCTGTCTGTCCCTCTATCTCGGCGGATTTTCCGTGCCCTTCCGAACGATATTTCTCGGCGGCGCGCTTTCTTTCGGCAATCATCCTATCATACACTTTATTACGCACTTCCTCTACGTAATTTATTCGCTTTACGCGCACATCCATTATCTCAATGCCGTATTGAGGGGCAAGCACTTTTGCTTTATCCAATATCGCACGCGTCAACTTCTGCCTGCCGATTTCGATACGTTCCAACGCCTCTTCGCTGACAATAGCATCGTCTCCGAGTTCCTTGGTTTCTAATATGCGGTTTGAATCCCTTACTGCTTCAACCAATAAATGATTGGTAACGGCATCGCGCGTAGCAGAATTAATGATGTCGTCGAGGCGGCTGGAGGCGTTTAGTTCGTTATTTACGGACTGTAAGAATTTAAGAGCGTCTACTATTCTCCAACGCGCCATCGTGTCTACCCAGATATATTTTTTGTCTTTTGTGGGTATCTGGTTGGGGTCTCCATCCCATTCCAGAAGCCTCTTTTCGAAATAATGCGCTTCCTGGATAAACGGTATTTTGAAATACAAACCCGCTGACATTATAGGAGCGCCCACGGGTTTACCAAACTGGGTAATCACTACCTGCTTTGTCTCATCCACTATGAATAACGCGCCGCTCGCAAGAGCAAGGACAATAAAAATAATTATTGTGATAGCAAATCCTATAATTTTACCTAATGCTTTGTATTTCATTGTCCCCCACCCCCCCTCTTTCCTATATCTAGTAATGGCAATATGGAAGACTGCCTTGGGTCAATAATATATTTATCTTTTACCTTGGGCAAAACCTCGTTTAACGTTTCAAGATATAACCTCTTTTCTGTTATCTCCGGCGCTTTTTTATATTCGTTTAGAGTAGCTAAAAACCGCTCCGCTTCGCCCTTAGCCCTATTTATCTTGTCGAGGGAATATCCTTCCGCCTCACGGATTGTACGCTCCGCTTCGCCTTTTGCCTTAGGGACAACTTTATTGTACGCCTCCCAGGCCTGATTGATCATCTTCTCTTTCTCCTGCTTTGCTTCGTTTACTTCGTTAAAGGCAGGCTTTACTTTGTCGGGAGGGTTTACATCCAGCAATTTCACCGTAATAACCTGAACACCGGTTTGATAATCATCCAATATCTTCTGTGTTTCAATTTGAGCCAGGTGATCTATCTCTTCTCTTTTAATCGTAAGCACCTCGTCAACGGTGTAATCTCCTACCAGGCGGCGCATAATTACTTCGGAAACATCCCGTATGATATTCCGCGGATTGCGCACAATGAAAAGGAGCTTTATGGGATCTTTGATCTTATACTGCACAATCCAGCGCACATCGAGTATATTTAAATCACCCGTAAGCATTAATGACATATCTCTATTTCCTCCAAAAGTATCCCTGGATGAGGAATCATCTCTTCCTGTGCCAAACTCCTCCTTAAAAATTTTCTCTACTTTAATCGCTGTGACTTTCTCTATGCCAAAAGGGATCTTTGCATGCAAACCAGGCGAGCTCAGCCTAATGTATTTACCGAACCGTTGAATTACCCCAACCTCGTCCGGTCCTATCGAATAAATAAACCCCTTAAGTCCTATGATTATAAACAAAGCTGCCGCTATCCAAATAAAATGCTTACTAAAGCTGGAAAATTTCTTTTTGCCTATATCGATAATCTCATCCGGAGAAGGGACATTTTGCCATTCCATAAGTTCTCCTTTCTTTGTTTGAAAAAAACCGCCATCCTGCAGTTCCGCTGCAAGATGGCGGCCCGACCATCGAAAAACCTCTGGAATTACTTAAGTATTTCCAGACCACTTATACTAAATTTTCAGATACAATATACCACAATCAAAGAAAAATGCAACAAATTAATAAAGTGACTCCCGTAAAAACGGGCAGTAATATTCGATAAGGGGAAGCCCTCTCTGCATACAGCTATTGGTAAATTTGAGAAGTAAACCTCGTGAGGACGCCCAGAAATATGGCGCGGCAGAAAAACTCTCTGCATAGAACTTGTAGAAATAAAATTTTAGTGCAAGAGGTACAGTTGTTTGAATTGTGCAACTTAAAAAACTTATCGCTTTCAGTAATGCGGACTTGGAGATAGGAATAAATAACTATACGCTCAGTTCGCGAGGGATAAAATCTATGCTCAGCCTTACTCTTAAGACCGCGGCGAGCCTGGCAAGGGTTTTGATATTAATGCTTTGTGATCTTGTAGACTTACCACTTCTTCATTATAGGCTTTTCTAAACTCGGGGCTCTTTTTTAACTCTTTTTCGATATGTTGCCGTACTGTCTTAGGAACTATGACTTTTCTTTTCATCAAAATTAACTTTATGCGAAGCTGAATTTTTTAATTTCTTCTTTAATGAGTGCGACGAAATTACGCGATTCCTGGTACATTTCATCTGCCTCTTTCTGGGAGGCAAGGCCTGCTTCCATGGTAAAATAGGCGATATTTCTTTTCTTGAGATCTTGTTTATTCATAAAACCTCCCTGCTATTTTGAGAACTCAAGTTGGGACAGAATCCATTTCTTTATACAGCCGCTCCGCGTCTTCTCGGCGGCACAGTTCTGTCCCGGGCGTCATCACCGCCGCTGTCCCCGCGGCCACGCCGAATCGTATCGCATCATATACCGGCATGCCTTTTGCCAAACTTAAAACAATGCCCGCGACCATGCTATCACCAGCACCCACTTTACTGACAACAGGCACTGTCGGCGGCACAATATGTTCTACCCTTCCATCAAAGGCCGCGATAATCCCTGCCGCGCCAAGCGAGACAACCACTATTTCGCTTTGCCCGGTTTTACTAATCTGATTTGCCTTTTCCTTTATCTGCGGCTCTTCTTTTACCTCCTCATTAAAAAGCTCTTTAAACTCGCGGATATTCGGCTTAATCAGGTACACGCCTTCCTGTAAAGCCGGCTTGAGATTTTCACTTGGAGCGTCAACGATAACTTTAATGCCTTTTTCTTTTCCTATCCGCGCTACGCGCGCGTAGAAGTCCAACGGCACGCCGGAAGGAAGACTGCCGCTAGCAACGATATAATCCGGCCTTGGCTCGGCACTTACCAATTCATCAAGGCATTTCTGCCATTCCTCGTCGCGCATAACCGGCCCGGGCATCCCGAAGCGATACTGAAGGCCGGTAGACTCCTCAAAAATAACCAGGCTTTCACGTGTCATTCCCGTGATCGAAATGGGCTGATGGCCTATTTTTTCTTTTTCCAGCAACTCATTAAACAATTGCCCTAATATGCCTCCTGACGAATAAATAAGTTTTGATTCTCCTCCCAGCTTTTTTATCGCCCTTGAGACATTAGCACCGCCGCCACCAGGTTCGGATACGGGCATTGTGCAATATAATTTGCGCTCAACGATCACCCGGTCGACATTCGCGCTCTTATCAATAGACGGATTCATGGCTATGGAAATAATTGTTCTCATCGTAGATTCCTTCCTTTGCAATCCTTACTTTGTTTTGCCCTGATTAGCTACTGCTTCCATGGCTTTTTTTACTGCTTCCTGGTCGCCTAAGTAATAGCTTTTTGTCGGCCTTAGGTTATCATCTAGCTCATATACTAAAGGGATGCCGGTTGGAATATTCAAATTAACAATCTTTTCATCAGAGATATTATCCAGGTATTTGACCAAAGCACGCAAAGAATTTCCGTGCGCAGCAATTATCACATGTTTACCATTCATAACAGCCGGAGCAATTACCTCATGCCAATAAGGTAAAAACCTGGCTACTGTATCTTTCAAACACTCTGTTAAAGGTAAATCTTTTGAAGCGATATCTTTGTAACGTGCGTCATTACCCGGGTAACGTGGATCATTTTTATCTAACGCCATAGGGGCAATATCATAACTTCTCCTCCAGATGAGCACCTGCTTTTCCCCATATTTTGCCGAAGTCTCAGATTTATTTAACCCCTGCAACGCACCGTAATGTCTCTCATTCAGTCTCCAAGAATTATAAACTGGTATCCACATTAAATCCATTCCATCCAAAGTTAACCAGAGAGTCCGGATCGCCCTTTTTAAAACAGATGTATAAGCGATATCAAAAACAAAACCTTCTTTCCTAAGCACCTCTCCGGCCTTTTTAGCCTCCTCTATACCCTCTTCAGAGAGGTCAACATCTGTCCAGCCAGTGAAACGGTTTTCTTTATTCCAGATACTTTCTCCATGTCGCAATAAAACTAACTTTTTCATTACGAATTCTCCATGATGCATCTACCGCTTTTTATTATACCTTCCCCCTTTTTATTACTATTTTCCAAGCTTTCAACTTATACCACTAATACACTTATTATTATTCAAGCTTTAAAATAGCTTCGGCTATCTTCTCTATAGTCCCCCTATAGCGCAACCATCTGACAGCCAAAAGTTTGAAGGAATATTTTCTTTGGTTTCATAGGATATATATTCCTCTCTTTGAAATTTTGGCGCATCCTGAGCAAGCGACGAAACAGACGGTCAAGGGGCGCGCCGAAGGACAGCCGCAGGTGCGAATACATATTTTTTTCATCATATGGATAGTTTAAGCTTTGCTCGTTTCTTAATGTTTCAGTACCGACAAGGCCGCTTGTAACGCCTTAAGGTCCGCATCGTTTGCAAGCACCAATAACACATCACCATCTTCTATTACCGTGGAGCCGTTCGGCACAATAAACTTATCTTCGCGTGCAATAAGCACAACAAGGGCCTTGGGTGGAACGTTGATAGCAGCAATAGTTTTTCCTATGATATTCGAATGATATGGCACAATCATATCAATAAGTGACGCGTCAATAGCTTCTGAATGCTCAAATTCGATAGGATACTTCTTTTTTGAATCGAGCGGAGCAGCAACTTTGAGTATTTTTGATACAGCCGGAATAGATGTCCCTTGAAGCAGCACAGAGGTTAATACAACAAAAAATACAATATTAAATATCGCATGCGCTTGTGCCACCCCGGCCAGAAGCGGGAATGTCGCTAACACAATCGGCACAGCCCCCCGTAAGCCCACCCAGGATATCATCATTTTTTCTCTAAGCTGGAATTTGGAAGGAAATAAACACAAAAAGATGCTGACAGGACGCGCAATAAAAATCAGTACCGCAGCTGTCAGTAATCCGCTTCCGATTACCGGAACTATCCGTGAGGGAAACACAAGCAACCCGAGAGTCAAAAACATTGCAATCTGCATTAACCAGGCGATTCCTTCATAAAACCGGACAATTGACCTCTTATTTACAAAATCGCTTCTACTCATCATTAATCCCAGCAAATACACTGCCAGAAATCCGTTCCCTTTAATTAATGAAGTAAGGGAGTATGTAAGAAGTACCAAGGCAATGGTCAAAACCGGGTATAAGCCTTCATATTCAAGCTTGCTTTTATTGATGAAAGAAAGGCTTATCCTAGACATAAAATAACCCATCGCGAGCCCGACACCCATATTAAGAACAAAGAGAGAGATCAAATTCAATTCAGAAAAACCGGGGTTAGTCAAAAGCCCGATGCACCCGATTGTAAGAAAAACGGCCATCGGATCATTGCTGCCTGATTCAAACTCCAGGAGGGGCCTTAAATTTCCTTTCAAGGATATCTTTCTTGACCGCAGAACACTAAAAACCGCCGCGGCATCAGTTGAAGATACGATTGAACCGAGTAGCAACCCTTCAAGCAGCGAAAATTTGAGAATTAACACTGCAAAAAAACCAACAACTGCAGCCGTAATAAGCACTCCGGCAGTTGACAAAACCAACCCGGGAACAAATAGCGGTTTTACGGATTTCCATGTTGTGTCCAAGCCGCCGGAAAAGATAATGAAGACAAGCGCGATAACACCGATTGACTTTGCCATGCCATAATCATCAAAATATATCCCGCCAATCCCCTCAGAGCCCGTCAACATGCCAATAATGAGAAATAGCAATAACGCTGGCAACGCAAACCTATCGGATATCTTGCTTGCCAAGACACTGATAAGCGTCAAGACTGCTGCTAATAATATGATTGTTTCGATTATCATTACGTTCCCCTGTAGTATTTGCCTAACTTTGTTTCATATTATAAATATTGCAAGGGTTTTTAAGTTTTAAGCTTTTATACTAAAACATTTGCACCTTTAAGAATGTCTAAAATCATCTCTTCTGGGTACTTACGCCGGGTCAATCCCCATATTTTAGGCAGGTTTCTTTAGCCTTAGTGAAGTATTTTAACACAAAATAATGCCGGTATAAAGAAAAACGAGAAGGGGAAATTTGATAAAGATAAATTACGGGCAAGAAATGTAACCTTTTTACTTAAGTTTTAAACGGTTAGGAACTTTCTTGCCTTTAAAATGCCTGTCAAGCCAGCCGTTCTTGGCTTTCTTTCGAGAGTCGAAATACGCTACATATGGCTTGATATCTAATAATGGGGTATTGTCGAGGATATCAACTTCCGAAAAAATAATAGTGCTGCCTTTCACCTTCTCCAGTTTCACAATAGAGAACCCAATATGATTCGGCCGGTGAGGGCTCCGGATCGCAAATATGCCATGCTCTTTATCCTCAAGAAAGGGCTTCCCAATAAGCTTCTCTTCTTTTGAGCGGTTAAAGTAATAAATCAGGATAAGGTGCGAAAACCCTTCAATATCCTTTAATCCAACCCGATACTCCGGGTACAGATGGATTATGCCCTTAATACCTCTTGCGAACCTTCCCTGAATGGGAATACCCTTTGGCTCTTTATACGGCGTGCGGATTATTCCTAATGGTTTTAATGCAATCATTTTGTCCATATCAAAATTCGCTTTTTAACCATTCCTGTATTTTTTGCTTAATATTATCTCGTAGAAGCCGTACCTTTTTTAGCTTTTCCTCGTTTGTACCTTCAAATCTCGAAGGGTCCGCAAAACTCCATTGGAGCCGCTCTCCCTTACCTGGAAACACCGGGCATGCGCCTGACTGAGATTCATCGCAGACGGTAATAACGTAATCGTACTGCTTGCCTTGCGTATAGAAGTCAAAAACGCTCTTCGTCTTATTCTGCGAGATATCAATCCCGGTTTCTTTCATTGCTTCGACAACTACGGGATTTAACGTACCCGGTTCAAGGCCTGCGCTTTCCACCTCAAAGTGATCGTTGCCGTATTTTCTAAGGAATGCCTCTGCCATCTGTGACCTGGCTGAATTATGGACGCATATAAATAAAACTTTCTTCTTATCCATAAAGATCCCCTTTTAAACGAACCATCCTTTCGTTCTTACGCAAACCTTGACTAACATCAGCATAACCGGCACCTCGATAAGAACGCCTACTACCGTAGCTAATGACGCGCCTGAAGACAAACCGAAAAGTATTGTTGACGTTGCAATCGCCACCTCAAAATGATTGCTCGCCCCTACTAGGGCTGACGGCGCTGCATCCCTGTAAGACAATTTTAACCATTTTGCCAATCCGTAGGTAATAGCAAAAATAAGGCACGTCTGAATAAAAAGCGGAACCGCAATCAAAAGAATGACCTGCGGCTGATTAATGATCAGTTCGCCTTTAAACGAGAACAATAGAACAAGCGTAAGAAGCAAAGCGCATATTGAGACCGGCGTCAGATAATGCAGAAATTTCTCTTCAAACCACTTAAACCCCTTCTTAGCGATTAACCATCTTCTTGTGAAGTATCCTAAAAAGAGCGGCAAACCAACGTAAATAACGACTGACAAAACAATTGTCTGCCACGGAATGGGCATTTTATTTACGCCTAAGAGCCAACCGCCCAAAGGTGCATAAAGAAAAAGCATAGTCAGAGAATTAATGGCTACCATCACCAGTGTATGGCCGTCATTACCTCTGGCAAGATGCCCCCAGATTAGAACCATTGCCGTACAGGGTGCTATACCCAAAAGAATGCATCCTGCGATATAAGATCTGAATAGTTCCACTTCTGCTCCGCCTTTTACAATTTCCACACCCGGCAACCATCCCTTAAATAAAACACCGAGAAACAACGTTGCGATAGCCAGCATGGTAAAAGGTTTAATGCACCAGTTCACGAATAACGTGAGTATAACCGGTTTCGGGGCCCTGCCTGCCTTAATAACCTCAGCAAAATCAATCTTGACCATAATGGGATACATCATAAAAAAAAGACAAACGGCAATAGGAACGGAAACCTGATATACCGAGAATTGGTCGAGCGCAACTGCTACGTGCGGAAATAATTTGCCAAGCGCTATGCCGAGCCCGATACATAAAATGACCCAACCGGTAAGATATTTTTCAAAAAAACTTAACCGCCGCTCCTCATGAATAACATGCTCCATCTGCTCTCCTTCGCAACCAGCGAACACCGGCCAATCCAATATGGCCGGGTGTTAAAACAACCGCAGAATATAAACTCCTGAGTAATATAATCCAACGAGAATGAAAATCCACCCGGTGATCCTGCGGGTATAAAATTCCAGCTTTGTGATTTTGTGAAACCAATGACTCATTGAAGTCACGCCCAATGCGATAGCGACAGCGAACGCCAGCACCGGAAGCCCTGTCCCCACTCCATAAATAAACGGCAATAACGTCCCCACTTCGCTGTTAAGCGCCAACGGAATCAAGCTGCCAAAGAATAATGCCGCTGAAACCGGACAAAACGCCAAAGCGAATATAAGCCCCAAAAGAAAAGCCCCCGGAGCGCCGGATTCAACCAGTTTATTATGATGTTTTTGCGATAAAGCGACACCGGGTAGCTTAATCGTGATTATTTCTAATAAGAATAATCCGGTGACTATCAATAGAGGCCCCAAAGCCTTGCTCATATATTTTTGCAGGAACTGGGCAACTTCAGGCACACTCAAAAGAGAACTTATAATAATCCAGCCCAGTGCCGCATAAGCAACCATCCTCCCGACTGTATAAGCAAGTCCCGAAACAAATACCATGAACGGATGAGCGATCTTTTTAGAAAGAAAAGATACCGCTGCAATATTTGTCGCCAGCGGACAAGGGCTGATTGAGGTCAAGATCCCAAGCCACAACGCCGAACCGAAAGCAATTAATAGCTCCATCATTGCGCATCCTTCATAAAACCGCTTATCTCACTGGTCACGTAATCAATAAACTTTTGTTTGTTACGCGCAAGTTCCCATATTTTATCGAGATTTTTCGATTTTACTTCCTTACCGTCTTTTACAAGCGAAAGAATGAGCGTTTTTGTATATAGCTGGTAATCATTCACAAAATGCTCGTTGCCCCGGTCTTCCACATTAACCGACAAAAACTCAAGTTTTCCTGAAGCCAAAGCGTCTTTGAAATTTGCTTCGATAGCTTCTCTCGAATATTTTTCCATGTTAGTACAGGTGTAACACCGAAATGTACCGTGGAAATAATACGCCATGATTTTGGTTGCCGATTTATTTTCTGCCGCAAAGGCTAACGAGCTTGCGCTAATTACCGCAACAACCGCCAGAATCACGAATAGTAGTTTTTTCAATTTTACCTCCTGAAATTTTGTTGGCCGCTTTTTCTATATTCTCTTCATTAACTTGCGTCTTGCCTTTCTCAAAGCCCAGATCTTTAAGATTAAAGGAAATTGGGCTAAACCCCGCATGTTCAAGGATTTTTTTCGAGCACAAGACCTGACATCCGTCAATAGCAATAATTTTGTTGGCCGCTTTCGCTGACTCAATCATGCCAGGAATATGCGCCCCGATACCAGCAAGACAAAACATCTTCGCCTGACCGCATTTGGCCATTTTGCGGGCAACCTTATCCGATAACTCGCCCACATCAGATCCGCCCGAACAAGGAAAAATCAAAACCCCTGCCTCCTGACACATACAATTATTTTCTGCCATTTAACGCCTCCTATTTAGAAATCAATTTCTTAATCTCGTCTTTAGACAACACCTTGCCTGCTGAAACTACCGTGCCATCAACGGCCAAGGCTGGCGTCATCATCACACCGTATTCCGTAATCTTATCGATATCCGTGACTTTACCGATCTCAGCTTGAATATTTAACTCTTTCACGGCCGCCTCAGCATTAGCCGTAAGTTGTTTGCATTTAGGGCAACCAACTCCTAATATTTCAATTTTCATCTTGATCCTCCGTTACTTTTTTACCGCTGAAACTTTTATACTTACTATCGCGTCTTGAGCGTTCTCAAAATTTTCAAACATGGCGTCCACCGGATAACTTGACTCGCTCATTACCTTTATATCTTGAAATCCCGCCTGCTTAATAAAACTCAAATAATCATCCTTCTTGATGGCACCGGCAAGGCACCCCACATACGCCTCAACAGAGTTTTTGATCTCCTTTGGCAGATCCTTTGCCAACACCAAATCTGAGACCATTAGTCGGCCTTCTGCCTTCAAAACCCGATATGCCTCTTTAAATACCGTCTCCTTATCAGGCGACAGATTAATAACACAGTTTGATATGATCACATCAATAGAACTATCCTCAACAGGTAATTTCTCGATTTCACCGAGACGGAATTCCACATTGGCATAGTTGCCTTTCTTAGCATTTTCCTTGGCTTTAGCGACCATCTCGGGCGTCATGTCAACTCCGATAACTCGGCCTGTTTTACCTACACGCTGAGCAGATAGAAATGCGTCAAAACCCGCTCCGCTTCCTAAATCAAGCACGGCATCACCCTCTTTTATCGAAGCAAGAGCAACCGGATTGCCACAACCAAAACCTAAATTCGCGCCTTCGGGGACAGCATTCATTTCAGAATCGCTGTAGCCAACTTTTTTACTGATATCGTCCGCCTGCGTTACACCGCCACAGCACGAGCTTGAAGAACAGCATGAACTTTTCTGCGACAACGCTTTTGCGTAGCCGTCTCTAACGATCTTTTTAATTTTATCCGCCTCGTTTCTCATTTTATATCCCTTCCCTTTTCATTTTTGAGACATTTTCTCTGTCAACTTGCTTCTTTATCACCTCTTTGACAAAATCTAGCGCACCTTCCTTATCGCTATCGATAACGATCTACTCCACTTTAAGCAGATCATCCTCACTAAGGCTAATGAGTTCCTTTTTCTCCATATTAAACTTTAACCAGGCTAATTCCTTTGCACGAATTAAATTCAATCTGTAAAGTTACATGAGTAATAGCAAAATTCTCCTTCAGCGCTTCTTCGACTTGTTTTATTAAAAGGCATGTTTCACTCACAGGCATATCTCGTGAAACATTGATATGCGCCTCAAAATGAATATCCCGTTCAGTCACTGCCCACAAATGCGCGTGGTGAATGTCTTTTACTCCGTCAATGCCCTCTATCCGCGTTTGAATTTCCCTTAAATTGATTCCTTTCGGAACATGCTGCATGAGAATACGCGTGCTTTCTTCAATAATCTTGTATCCTTCCTTCAGTACATAAACCCCGATAAGAATTGTTAAAGCAGGATCAATCCAATAGGCTTTAGATATAAAAATCGCGCAGGCCCCAATAATCACCGCTATAGAAGAAAGAAAATCGGAAAATAGATGCACATATGCGGCTCGCACATTTAAATCCTCATGAGCATGCGCTTTAAGCAGAAGCACAGAAACAATATTCGCAATCAATCCAACAACGGCAACAGATAACATAAGCACGCTATTGATCGGTTGCGGATGGGTAAATCTAACGATAGCCTCTTTGAAAAGGAATATCGAGACCACTACGAGCACACAAGCGTTAAAGAGCGCCGCTAAAATCTCAGCGCGTTTATAGCCGAAAGTTTTACCTTCCGTGTTTTTACGCTTAGCAAGCCGCACCGCAAAAAGGCTGATAACCAAAGCCACAGTATCGCTTAGATTATGCAGTGCGTCAGATATCAGCGAAAGACTTCCTGAAACAATTCCGCCGATAATCTGAACCACAGTAGTGGCAAAATTAAGCCCTGCGGATATAATCAACCGGCTCTCTTTATTGTTTTCTTTATATGAATGCATTATTCCTCTGTTTATTTAACAATCGCACCGAAGATCATGCCGCTTATGGTTGCCATAACCACAACCAAAGCTACATATACGGCCGTTTTCTTAATGCCGATTATCCCTCGTATGACCAACATACTGGGTAAACTTAACGCCGGTCCTGCTAAAAGCAGCGCTAAGGCAGGCCCTTTGCCCATGCCTGAGCCCATAAGCCCCTGTAAAATAGGAACCTCAGTAAGGGTAGCAAAATACATAAACGCCGCTACAATTGAAGAAAAGAAGTTCGCCCTAAATGAATTACCTCCGACAAGCATCTCGACCCAGCGTGAAGGAATAATGCCCTCATGACCAACCCTGCCCAAAAGGAATCCGGAAATCAAAACTCCGCCCAACAGAAGCGGCAGTATCTGAAGCGCAAAACCCCACGTCGCCCCAGTCCATTCCTTTAGTTCATCCTTCTTAAACCAACTAAAAAGAGCGAACCCTAAAACCATTAAGAAAAATCCGGTGATCCACCATTTTGAAGCGAAGATCAAACTCCAAATCCCTGTGTCTCCCGCTAAAGGCCTGCCCCAGTTGGCGAAAACAAGTATTGCGACCATAGAGAAAAAGTAAACAATATCTTTCCAGAGCGGCCGGGATGCTTTGACCTCACCAAATTGAAGATCACCATTTGCGTGACGCGCGCGTTCTTCCTTTAAGAAAATAAGATGCATAAGCAATCCTATAACAATACTGAAAACCACAGCACCTATGGCTCTTGCCAGCCCTAACTGCCAACCAAGAATCCGCGCCGTTAGAATAATAGCTAAAACATTTATCGCAGGCCCAGAATACAAAAAAGCGATTGCGGGGCCTAGCCCTGCGCCTCTTTTATATATACCAGAGAATAAAGGTAAAACAGTGCAGGAACAAACCGCTAATATCGTACCAGATACCGAAGCCACACTATAGGAAAGAAATTTATTCGCTTTAGCGCCAAAATATTTCATTACCGATGCCTGGCTGACAAAAACTGAAATCGCCCCGGCAATAAAGAAAGCCGGGACAAGGCATAAAAGCACATGCTCCCGAGCGTACCATTTCACAAGTGCAAGAGCCTCAAAGATAGCGTTGGAGAAACGTAGATTTTCAACAGGCAAATAAAAACATGCCAAAAACGCCGCTACGATATAAAAAAACTTCTTCCAGTCTTTCATTATTTAACCGCCTTTCCCGCGATAGTACAACATCCTCCCTCAATCCTTATGGCCTTAACGTTTACCAGCGCGTCCGTTACTTTTTTATGTGCCGAGTTTAGTATTCTTGAAATGGTTGACTGATGAATCTTCATCTGTTTTGCCATTTTTTTCTGGTCATAGCTTTCCAAATACGCTAGGCGCATGGCTTCAAACTCATCCAGACTAAGGATAACACCTTCTAGCCCATCCCGAGGGTTACACTGAGGTCGAAAACACCTCTCACCCGGCTCGCATGTCACCCATCTTGTCTTTTTAGGCCTCATCTTATCGCTCCCAGTTATGCATATATATGCATTATAGGGGTAAAAAAATATCCTGTCAATTAAATTCTATGCGATTGAACAAGTTTTGATTCACCATCCATATGGATATCAATCCTCCCCCACTAACGCCTCCGCCAAGCTCGCCATCGTGCGTCTATAAGGTGGACAACGGCCAGCCGAAAGTCCTTATGAAAACTCTTTTCTCATCTTCTTTCATTTTTCCGCGACCACAAGCATTTCAAAATCTTCGGTGGTCAGCTTATCGTTCCGGGAAAATTCTCCGAGCTTCGCGCCAAAGATGTCGATCCTTTTGAATCCGAGCGTCTTTAAAAGCCACGTGATCTCGCTGGGCACGTAATAACGCTCGTTGCACTTAAGCTCCCTTTTGTTGCCGGAGTCGTCCTCAATAACAGCGGTGTTATAATCACGGAAAGTCATCAGATCAAAGGAGCACTCCTTACACTGGGACTGGCCTTCTTTCTGCGCCGACTCATAGAATTCATTGACAGAATGAAACAGCGGGAACAATCCGTTTAATGTGGTGAAAATAAACTTGCCTTTACTTTTAAGCGCTTTCGTTGCATTCTTGAGGATCTCAAAGTTCATCTCATCTGTTTCCATAAGAGAAAACCCGCCTTCGCAGAGCATAATTGCCAGATCAAATTCACCGTCAAACGGAAGATTGCGGGCATCTTGTGTTTGGAAGTCGATAGTCACCCCTGTCTCTTGTGCCTTTTCCCTTGCCCTTTTGATCTGATTCTCGGAAAGATCAATACCGGTCACATTATATCCCCTCTTTGTCAGTTCAATCGCATGACGGCCGGTGCCACAGCCGATATCGATAACTTTTAAGGATTTATCGCGATTTAGCTCCTGTTCCAGAAAATCGCATTCGCCGATAGTTCCTTGAACAAAACATTCCTTGTCGTATTTGTGAGCATAATTCTCAAATAATGACTCATACCATTGTTTCATTTCTATTTACTCCTCCTTGCCTAGAAAGGCAACACCGGCGCAATTCCTCATAAGCGCCGGGTACATCATTCACCAAGTGTTATTTAGATCATTTAAGATAGGTGTATAATACTGCGTCCATCGATCAGCCCCAATAGTTAAGATAAACTTTCTTACCTATATGGTATATAGTAACACAAAATAAGGTTGATATAAATTAAAATAGGCTGGCGTGTTTTATAACTAGAAGGGCCTAGCAGAATACAAAAACGAATACATGGCTATCTTATAGCATACTAATTTTAGTGTGCAAATTTTTTATTTAATAACATCAAAATATATCGCAAAAAGCAGCGCCACGGCCGATACCGCGAATATAAAGAAATAATTTATCCGTTCTTTTTCCGATTTAAGATTACAGAGGATTTCGGCAATAAGATTATACTCCTGACTCGTAAGAGACCTTTGCGCGTTTAATTTTTCAATAAGATTTCCGTTTTGAATAATTTTCGCTAATGACCTGTTTACATTAAATTTATAAATAAAGAAAATTAGAAAACCGACGACTCCGATATACCAGGATATTTTTCCGTACACAGGATGGATATTCATCAAGACAGTGACAACGCGAATAGCAACAGTTGCTACAATGCCGATGATAAAAAAAACCCAAGAGACAAAAGAATCATCGCAATTTTTGCGCTGCGTGCAGGTTAGACATTTTTTTTCTTTGCGTCTAAGCATTCAGATAGCCCTTTCTAGGACCAACATAGCCACCAAGAAGGTTGAAGATGCATTTTTTAAGGCATCATGGGTCATGTGCCTCATGAATCTTCAACGCTGCGTCATATCCTCCAATAGCGCCTCTAGGTCTTCTTCGTGTTCGATTTCGTCCGCCATGATCTCAAGCGCAAGATGATACGTGACTACGTCTTTGTCTTTGACTGCATCTGAGAGCTTTTTATACACATCAATGGCGCATTGTTCGCCTTTGATGTTCTGCTTTAAGAGGGCTTTCACTGAAGGGTCTTCTGGCGCATCATAGCCGCAATTCGTCTCTTTATACCAGTCCTCGGGCTTTAACACAGGTGTCCCGCCTAATTGAATAATCCTCTCAGTGAGCATACCTGCATGCTTGAGCTCTTCTCCTGCGTGCTGCTCAAGCTCTGCAACGACTGCCCCGCGCATATGGCCGCGTGCTATCCTGGCGCCTACCCAATACTGATAATACGCTAGCCACTCATCGGCAAACGCCTTGTTTAATAACGCAACGATCTTCTTTACCTCCGCACCGACTAACTCTCTTGCTTTGGTACCCATTAGTTTCCTCCGTTTGGTTGTATTAACCGCTCATTTTTGTCATTGGTTTCTGGCAACATGCTAATTCTCCACCACCAACCTCTTTGACCTCTATGATATTTCCGCAGACCTCGCATTTATATACTTCCCCAATGCGCTTAACCTTTGCCACCCCACATCTCCTATCCTGATTATTATTTATTTAACTTCTACCGAAGCATTTGTATCAAAAGGACTTGTCCGCATTGCCAATGAAAAAAGATACGGGTAATCCTGCTTTAAGTGCTTCATATAATCCAACCACTGTAAAATCAAATGCTGATATGCCCTTTTTATATCTCCTGACAAGTGCTGATAATCAGTATCCGGCAGTTTCGCTAAATCGCGCCTGTGTGCTAATTCATCGGTCAAGTGGAAAACCGCCCATAATAACTCCGTGAACGATTCATGTTCAAGCAGGTTAGAATTCTCAAGAAGATTAAGTAAAAATGGTCTCTTGCCTACCAAGAAATCTTTTACTTCAGTAAGGCTACTTCTTTTACTATTTATGTTGCTTTCATGGCCCTTTATGTTTTTACGCACTCTTATAAACTCTTTATCCTTCCAATCTTTTGTGATGACGAGCTGTGATCCGATATTAGCTAATTCCGGGTCAAAGAGAGAACATTTTTTATAAGCTCTGTACCTACCTCGCTAAAAAATGTTCCTATCACCATATTGAGTTTCTTGAAGATTGTCTGCCTTTCTCTAAACACAAGCAGACGATGCAGAACCAACATTACTATTAAAACGTCCAGGAATAGAAATGCGATATCGCCGATGAGATAAAGAAAGATATGGTGCAAGTCTCTAAAGATCAAATAATGAATAAAGTAAAAGTTACGGAGAGAGCAATCAAAATTAAAGCAAAAATTATCTGCCAACCAAAAAACCGTTTCATTAGAATCCTTCTCTTTTTCTAGTATGAACCGAAAGCTTCGGTACGCACCGTGGCAGCCCCAAAAGCCTACTGTTGTAGTTGAACGCCTGATTATTCCAGCTCAAAGCTTACCGTAATCTGGGCCTTGACGGTAATCTGGCCAAGCGCAATACTGCTTCCTCCTTCAGCGGAACCACCGGCATTTTGCACCACATTCTGCGACATCGTCCCCCTATACCCTCTGCCCCAGCCGCCAAAATACCCTGACCACCACCCAAACATCCCTTCCTGGATTTTATAGGGCTTGCCGACAGCCTGGTTTAATTGTTTTGCCAGGTCATTGGCTTTTTCCTGTGCTGCTTTGATGGCCAGTGCACGCGCTTCATCCCTATGCTTCCTCAGTTCTGTGGTCCGGAAATCTATACCATGAACATAGTTTACGCCCGCATCAAGCACGCTGCTGAGTAATTCTTCAAATTTAGAGGTGTCTCTTAAGGTAATGGAGATGTTTTTACGCACAAAATACCCGACAAAATCGCGGTTTTCCCACTGGTCTTTATACCGCGGCTCGATGTTGATATAGTCGGTTTGAATATGTTTTTCCTCGATTTTCAATCTCTTTGCAACAGCAATAATCTTCTGCACCTTAAGGTCATTCTCGCTCTTGGCAATATTGATATCTTTGTTATTCGTCTCAACGCCTAAGGTAAGCACGACCTCATCAGGGGCCACCTTAATCTCGGCTTCGCCTGTCACCGTGATAAGACGCGGTTCTTTTAAATCCTGTGCCCGGACCTGAAAAAACAATAGCAAAACCAAGCTTATCGCCAAAGACCCCAGACGGATTACTTTTCTCATTTTCGCCTCCTTATTATTGCCCGGTCAATTCCACCTTGTCAAAATACAAAACGCCCTTAGCCTGCGGACGCGGTTCAAACTGGAAACTCTTTACGGGAAAATCAAGAACGGCGTTCTTATCAGCGCTGTCCGGCTGCCAATCCCCGCGCGCGAAGAACCCGCCAAAAGGACAAATAATCTGCTTCCAGCCTTTAAAATTATCCTCTACCATAAAACGCCACATCTCATTGCCGTTATCCTTGATATCAAAGGCAATCATTGTTTTTGTATCACTGCCGTACATATAAAAGGTTATGGCTTTGACTTTCAGCCAATCGATCGAAGCCGGCTTTATTAGCCAATCGGTGTTTTTTGAATCCAGGCCAAACCCGCGCGCAACCCACATATAGCCGTCAGAGACTGCGTCGTATTTTATTTTAAGCGATTGACTACCGGAATATTTGATATCTCTTGCGCCTGAAACCTCTATTGACGAGCCTCCTCCGGCACCGAAATCCACTGTCCCGGTAGGACCGCCTATAAGCATATTCTCAAAATCATCGAGCAGGATAGTGCTACCCTGCGCAAAAGTTACGACACACAATACAAACCCAGTCATTAGAAAAGCACATAACCGCTTCATCACTTCTCCTTTCGCAAGATATAAGATAAAAACATAATACCGTACCAGGCAAAGATCCCGAGAAAGATCTCTGTAGGGAGGCGGTAACGCAGCTCTCCGTCAATATCGGTGAGTATATGCACAAATACGGTTGAGGCGATAAAGAGAAATATAAGCAAGGGCAGCTTTTGCCTACGCCACACCTCAACCAAGAGGCCGATGTAGCCAAGAGGAAAAATAAGATAAAATATGATGTGTGCGATAAATTGATGCCGCCCAGAAACGCCTTGCGGGTAGGCGTCAAAGAAAAAAGTAGTAAAGCGCCCTCTAGTCGCTGCCAGATAGCGGGAAGGCCTTTTGAAAACCCACCGGATAAAATGACTCACCGGGGCCCTATTGTTCACAAGGTATTTTTCGGCCTGACCTCTATCAGCCAATGTAATGCTTTTTGCCAGGACAATCGAGTAATCCGACGAAAAAACCGGCTTGCCGAACAAAGCATAATTCCTGGCAAGCCAGGGAATAAATAAAAGCACCGTCGATGCGCATAATACCGCAAGGCCTATCCACATCCTTTTTTTTAAAGAACGGAAGGCATACACAAACCAGGCAAAGGCAAAAGGTATAAATGCCAAGAAAATAGTGCGGCACAATGCGGCAAGGCTCATAAAAATGCCGCAGGCGACGATGTTCTTTATGGAAAATTTAAGAAACAGCTCCTTAAAAGACAAAATTACTGCGATAACCAGGAAAAAATAGAGGGCTTCAGAATACAACTGGATTGAGGTAAGTATGAAATGAGGGTTGCAGGCGTAAAACAAAGCCGAAATAAAAGAGATCTTCCTGTTTACGAATAAGTATTGCGCCAGGAAGAATATAAGGATGCTATTGAGCGAATCCAGGAGTATCTGAGGGATAAGAAATGAATATACGTGATAGCCGAAAAGCACGTAAAAAACTGATAAAAAAAGCGGGTACAGCGGCGGGTGGGTCTCCGAACCCATAACAGGAGCAAACGTACCGTAATAGGATACGCTCTGGGCCAAATTATTGTACCTGTCCCTGTCTCCTATAATTTCATCAGTAGAATAGCGTCCGGTTAAAAAGGGCTTCCCGTCAAGGACAACCTGGGCGTGAGGGTCAAAGTTAAGGTAGTAAATTGCCGTAAAAAGCCTTAAACTCACCGCCAGGAGAAAAATGAGCAGCAGAAGCTTTTTGGTCTCCTTTTTTCTATCCGACATGGAAGGCGAATCCCCCCGCATAAAAAGCCCTTCTTGCACACGCGTTGATTTTTAGTCTTGATTTCACAGTTTTAAAGAACTCTAAAACGCCGATATAGAGTTCTCTTATCGTCAGCCATACTTCAAATGCCGTACGGCTCCCCTCAAAGATGCCAAAGCGGCCTAAGGCATACGTATCCCTTACGCAGCTGCCCCACGGCCTGGACGCCACGGCAGCGCTATAACCTGCATCCTTGACCATGTTTTTCAATCTTGCGTTATACTCTCCGAAAGGATAGCTAAACAGCCTAACCGGCGTACCCAGCATTTTCTCAAGAATCACTTTAGAATCAGCGATCTCCCTCTTAAGGCCCTCACCTGACTTAATGCCTTTTAAGGCGCTATGAGTTATGCCATGGCTACCTACGGAAACCAGGCCCGATTTCTGCATCCTGCGGATTTCCTCCCAGGTCAATTTATACGGCCTGCTTACGTATTCGGTAACCACAAAAACGGTTGCCGCAAAATCATAGGCCCTTAAAACCGGGAATGCATAAAGAAAAGTGTCTTCGTTGGCATCGTCAAAAGTAATCGCGATGGCCCTGGGAGGAATTGGCCTTTTGTCTCGCAGCATCATTGCCAGCGCCTCAAGGGGTATCACCGAATAGTGGTATGCATCGAGCAGCTCCATCTGCTGCCTGAATGTGCGGGTTGAAACAGCCAGCTTATCCTTAGGATTTACATGCGGCTTTACTGAGTGATACATCAACACGCGGGTTTCCAAGCATTGCCAGCCTGCAAAGAAAAACAAGGCTGCGCTGCCAAGAATTACCCCTACGATGATTTTCAGCCACTTCCCCATGATCTAATTATAGCAAAATTTTAGGAACTGAAGGGATATTTTACGAAATAAGCCTTAAGCGGCTATCTTGCCTACTGAACACTAAATATACATCCGCAGAAATGTTGGCGGTAAATCTGCTGCTCCTTGGAAAACTGCATCGCCTTCTTGAAGCCACTGCCTGTCTTAAAATCGTAATCGAGGAACATCTCTTTATCTATGGATTTTCCTATACGGTGTATCAATCCGCTTTCTTTATGCGGGCTGATAGTAAGAGTAGTAGTAAAATCACCGAACCCAAGGGCAAGCGCCTTCCGGTATGAAACCTCAAGCCTCATCCGAAAACAAACCTGGCAACGCCTGCCTCCCTCTTTTTCCTGCTCCATACCCTTGGCAACAGCAAACCAGGATTCCGTATCATAAGGTCCCTCTTCAATAGCAAAATGCATCTTGGCAGCCACCTGTTGAGCAGCTTCAAGGCGCCTGCGGTACTCTTCTATGGGATGGATGTTGGGATTATAAAAAAAACCCGTTACCTCAAAGCCTTCGCGTTGCAATCTTTCTACGGCTGCGCTTGCGCAGACGCCGCAACAGATATGGAGCAGTATTTTTTTACTCATCTGGTAATAATGCTCTCCGAACCGGTAAAAAAAACCCCTCCCAAATGATAGATTAGCTTTATCTTCTCGATATTCCAGACATCTTTAAACAACTCCTCCTCTGCCTTCGCATAAATCACTTCTCCCACAAATAAAGTATGGTCGCCGAAAGAACGCACATCCCGTACGTAACACTCAAGATAGCCGATGCATTCTAAAATGACATGCGCCTTCATAAGCTTATCAGCCCTTAAAGGCGTAAGGCCGGCCTGCGTAAATTTATCCGCATCCCTGCCGGAGACCCTTCCGCAATGCACTACCTTGTCTAAAATGCTGAAATCCGGCACATTAATCACGAACTCTTCCGATTTCTTGATAAGCTCGGTCGAAAGATGCTGGTTGGCCAACGAGATGCCGACCAACGGCGGCTTGTGCGAAAGGGGCACCTGCCAGGTAACCGTAATGATATTTGCTGCGTCTTTATACGCAGAGGTTACCATAACCACGTTTCCGCTGTTGATTAAACGCAAGGACCTGTCTTTGGGGACCTCGATCTTCATGACTCTCTCCTTTAGAAGGTTAACATCATGCCATCGTAGGCACACACTACCTCTGCGCGCAGTTCCCGGCTTAATTGCTGCGCCAGGACAGAAGGCCTTGCAGAAAGCATGCTCATGCCAAAATGCGATAGGATCGCCTTCTGGGGCTTGAGAGCACTGATTAAGCCTTTTGCATCATCAAGGGATAAGTGGTCAATTTCCGGCCTGGGCTTAAAAAATACTACTCCTATGATTAACACGTCTGTTTTGTAAAACGCTTCCAGCCCCTTAAAGTAACGGGTGTCACTCAATAATCCGACAGTTTGATTGCCGAGTCTGAATTTAAGCCCGTAGGTCTCAACGTTATGCATATGCAGAGGAGAGGTGCGAAAGATAAAATTACCCGCTTCATACGTCTGCTCCGGCCGGAGTAACTCGATCTTCTCGGGAAACGTGCGCACATACCGCAAAATAACAGGGTCGTCCCCTAACGCATCCTGGGGACAAAAGACCGCCCCTCTCTTTCTGAACCCTCCTTCGGTCATCGCTTCTATCATTACGTTGATATCGCCGCAATGGTCCAGATGGCGATGAGTAAGCACGATTGCGTCTAATTGCGAAGGGTCAAGCTTAGGCCTGCTGGCATTACAACGCACAATACTTCCGGGTCCGGGGTCAATTAAGACATTGGTGCCGGCACAAGAAATCCATATGCCTCCTGACGCTCGCAGCTGTTTTATCATTACAAAACGCGCCCCCGCAGTCCCTAAGAATTTAAGAAATGTCCCTGAATCTTCTTTTGTTACTCTTCTAACCATAACTTCCGCAATTCTTTATTTATGTGTGCCATCTCAGAATACGTCAAATCTGTTTTGTATAGCGCCTCTTTCTTGGCGATGCGCCTTTTTGGCTTAAGGGCAAGGAATTGCTCTACGCGTACCACTTTAATGCCCAGGGACTGCATAAAGAACCTTATCTCCCTATCATCGGAAACCACGACCACATTCTTTTGGTTCGCAGCCCTTGCCGCCAATTTTTTTATCCGTTCATCCGCTGATTCTTCATGTGAATACAGAACCTCAATTTCTTCCTGCGGCTTTCTCTGATAAGGGCCTGAAGGATAACCGTCAAATACCAAAAGCGCGGTATTGCGCGGGCTACCGCAGAGCTTATCAACTCTTATTGTTTCGGCAAGCAAGAGTTCGGGTTCTTTATGGTGGATGTGTTTGGGCGGGGTAAAAGCTGCGTGCTTGACAACATTATACCCGTCTATGATGTACTGTAAGGACATAAATAAGGCCCCCTATGGCTGCATAGACGAGCAAAAAGAAAAAACCAATCAACGACATTGCAAAACTTAAGTCTTTGGAAACTGCGGCTTTTGAAAAGAAATATATGGTAGAGGCGTCGCGTAAACCAAGCCCTCCGATAGAAATAGGCAACAGAGTAATTGCGCCGATAATGGGAAGGAATACAAAGAAATACGCAATGTGAATGTTGATGCCCAAGGCCTGCGCAATCACGTAATTGGTGATAGGTGCCACAATCTGTATGAGCAGGGAAAGTGTTAAGTTTTTGACAATAATACTTTTGTGATGCTTGAAGAAATGTATCTCTTTATGGAGGTTGGTAAAGAGCTCTCTGACCCTTCCGGCATTCGGAGAGTGCAGCAACTTGTTGATTCTTGAAAAAAAGAAGCTGTTAAACAGCACCAATAGCACCACGCACAGGATTCCCGCAATAATCGCGACTGCCCATAAGACCCCACTATCCTGCACAAACCTCCAGCCGAAGAATAACGCAAGCAGCGTCACAATGACCAACCCCACATAGCCGCTTAAACGGTCAAGGAGCACCGTGGCAACAACCTCTGCCGGCCTTTTTGTATGCGCGGCAAGATCCACGCTTCTGACTAAATCTCCTCCGATGGTAGAAGGCAGGAATACGTTGAAGAAGACGCTTCCGGCAAATGAAGTGACTATGCGCTTGTGAGGAAGATTAATTTCGACCGCTTTCAACAACATCTTCCAGCGCCAGAAACACAGGAAATAATTAAAAGAGAAAATAAAAAGCGCTCCCAAGAGAATCAGCTTGTCTGAGCGCTTAATGACTGACAAAAGGCTGTGTACGTTTACCTGCCGAAATAAAAAAATCAGCAAAACAACGGTAATGCTGACTCTTAAAAAGAGGGCAAATGCTTTACGTATGAAATTCATGGACCCTCGTATCAAATTGTAATAAATTCGCGCCCGGTCAGCCGCGTATGCGCTTCCAGGTACTTAGCAGTGGTGCCGGCAATCACCGCATCGGGCAGTTGGGGCGCAGGAGGCCTTTTGTCCCAATGCAGGCTTTCAAGGTAGTCCCTGACAAACTGTTTATCAAAGCTTGGCTGAGGCTTTCCCTCTTCATAGGTCTCGCGGGGCCAGAAACGCGAAGAATCCGGCGTCAATACCTCGTCAATAAGCATCAACTCATTATTGTAAATACCGAACTCGAATTTTGTATCGGCAATGATTATCCCTTTTGAAAGTGCGTAATCGTGGGCCTTTTTATAAATCGCAAGGCTCGTTTCCCGGATCTTCGCGGCACGCTCATTTCCCAGGGTAGCTTCAACGTATGCGAAATCGACATTTACGTCGTGGCCTGCCTCTTCTTTCGTCGAGGGAGTAAAAATCGGCTGCGCAAGCTTTGCTGATTCGCTTAAGCCCGCGGGCAAGCCTATGCCGCATACTGATTCGGTTTTTTGATATTCCTTCCAGCCTGAGCCGGACAGATACCCTCTTACCACGCACTCCACGGGCAACGCCTGAGTTTTGGTTACGAGCATCGAACGAAACTCCAGGTCAGAGCGGTACTTTTTTAAACTGGCAGGGTAGGCTTCTACGTCAGCTGCAACAAGATGGTGAGGAATTATATCCCTGACAAAATTAAACCAAAAACAGGAAAGCGCAGTCAATACCTTGCCCTTATGCGGAATCCCACAGGGCAATACTACATCAAACGCAGAAATCCTGTCGGTGGAAATAATAAGCAGCTTATCCTCAATTTCATACACATCCCTGACTTTCCCGCGCTTAAACAGTTTCAGGTCTTTAAAGTTCGTAGTGAGTAAGACGCTCATATCCATAGCTTCTCCCTTACTGCGTATTTGTGTAGGCGTGGAAACGCTGTTTCAATAATTCGAATTCCTGCCGCAACTCTTCCGGAAGGCTCTTTTTGAACATATTAAAAAAGAGCCGTATTCCTTTAAACTCTTCAAGCCATGCTTCTTTATGTATCTCGAAAAGCTTTTTCATGGCCCCTTCCTCAATCTTGATTCCTGTCATATCCAGGTCACTAAGGTACGGTATATACCCTATAGGAACCTGCTGCGCGCTTACTTCATTATTACAGCGGTCAAGGATCCATTCCAGCACCCTTAGATTCTCCCCGAACCCCGGCCACATAAATTTTCCGTGCGCATCTGTCTTGAACCAGTTCACATGGAAAATTTTCGGAGGGTTTGACATTTTCCTGCCCATCATAAGCCAGTGCCTAAAGTAATCGGCCATGTTGTATCCGCAGAAAGGAAACATGGCCATAGGGTCGTGCCGGACCTGGCCAAGTTTTCCTACCTGGGCGGCGGTAAGCTCAGACGCCATTGTTGCACCGACGAATACGCCGTGCTGCCAGTTAAATGATTCGTAGACCAACGGCGCAAGATGGGAACGCCGCGTGCCGAAGATTATCGCCGAAATAGGGACACCGTGATGCTGTTCAAGGCGGAATGATGCTGAGGGGCAGTTGTTGATCGGAGTGGTAAAACGGCTGTTAGGGTGTGCGCCTTTAATTATTGCATCGTGATCGTCTTTCCTGCCGGGCCTCCAGGAATTACCCTGCCAGTCTATACCTTCCTCAGGCACAGAACCGTCAGCACCCTCCCACCAAACAGTGCCGTCGGGTTTAAGCAGCACATTGGTATAAATAGTATCTTTTTTTATTGTTTCGGTCATATTCAGGTTTGATTTTGAGTTAGTCCCCGGCGCAACGCCAAAAAAACCGGTTTCAGGATTGATTGCCCACAACGAACCATCTGAATCTACCCGCATCCAGGCAATATCATCACCCACGGTCCAAATCCTGTACCCTTTGCGCTTAAGGCCTTCCGGAGGAACAAGCATGGCAAGGTTGGTTTTCCCGCAGGCACTCGGAAACGCACCGGCAATATATCGAATGCGGCCGTTAGGCTCTTCGATCCCCATAATAAGCATATGTTCGGCAAGCCAGTGTTCTTTGTGCGCAACAAAACTGGCAATCCGTAATGAGAGGCATTTTTTTCCGAGAAGGACATTGCCTCCATAGCCGGAATTCACGCTCCAAATCGCATTATCCTGCGGGAAATGCAAAATCAATCTTTTGTTAATATCTAATTCTGCCTTGGAATGCAGGCATTTGGTAAACTCACCGTCAACTCCCAGGTGCTTGAGTACCTCATCGCCTACCCTGGTCATTATCATCATATTCAAAACTACATAGATGGAATCAGTAAGTTCTACACCTATCTTGCTGAACGCAGAACCTACCGGCCCCATGGAAAACGGGATTACATACATGATCCGGCTTTTCATCGACCCTTTAAAGTACTGCTTTGCCTTACGGTAGGCAAAAGCGGGAGACATCCAATTATTCGTTGGGCCTGCATCCTTCTTGCGCTTGCTGCAGATAAAAGTAAGATGTTCGGTACGGGCTACGTCGTCTTTGGCGGTACGGTGCAAGAAACACCCTGGCATTTTCTGCTGACTCAGCTCTATAAGTTCTCCGGTAGCTATCGCTTCCTGCTGGAGGCGGTGCTTCTGTTCTTCAGACCCGTCGATTAAGACGACGGCATCGGGTGAACAAAGCGTTACCATCTTCCTGATCCAGACAGACAACTTTTTATTATGGATATGCAGTTTATTCATTTGTGATTAAAGATAGCGGTGAACCGAATGCGCGGCTACAGCGCCTTCGGCGCAGGCAGTGACAACCTGATAAAGGCTTTTTTTGCGGCAGTCGCCGCAGGCAAAGAGCGCTTCTTGCGAAGTCTTCATTTGGTCATCAGCCATTATAAACCCTTCTTTGTCCATTTCAACCTTACTCTTCAGAAAATCGGTATAAGGAGTAATCCCTACAAATACAAAAACCCCGTTACACGCCACAGTAGAAGGAGAACCGTTTTTTAGATTTTTAATCTTCGCCCCTTCAACCTTGTTTTTTCCCATTATTTCCTCAATAACACTATCCAACACGAAATCGATCCGCGGGTTTTTCTTTACCTTTTCCTGAAGTATCAAGGAAGCACGCAGCTGTTGCCGCCGGTGCACTATGGTAACTTTTTTTGCGTAGCCGGTCAGGTGCAGCGCCTCTTCAAGGGCCCTGTCACCAGCTCCCACCACAACCACTTCTTTATCCCTAAACATAGGCGCATCACAGGTAGCGCAGTAAGAAACGCCCTTGCCTATCAATCTTTCTTCTCCCGGCACCTCTAAGCGTTTATATCCTGCGCCTGTTGCAACAATCACGGCCCTTGCTTCATATGGCACGCCTGCAGCCTTAATCGTGAATAGTGGTTGTTGTTTGGCTACGGGCATATTTACTTCCGTTACTTCTTCGGTTTTTATATCAACGCTGAGTTCTGCCACCTGTGTTTTCATCCTCTCAACGAAATCGGCCGTCGAGATGCCTCCGGGAAAACCGGGAAAGTTTTCAATAGCCGAGGAAAGGATAATCTGCCCCCCTACGGCCAGTCTTTCAAAAACTATCGTGCGCAGACGGTAGCGGCCGGCATACAATGCTGCTGTCAAGCCGGCAGGGCCGGCTCCGATAATAATCACTTCATACGCAGGATCTTTCATGTATTTATTTTATTCGCCTTGATGAAATTTTTTACAGACCGGTCATACGTCCGCTCAAACTCGGCGGAGAAATAACAGGCAGGGAGCTGATTTTGAGTTCGATGATAAGAAACGCATTCGCAGCAGATGCCCTTCCGGGAACACGGTTCATAGCTACAATTGCAATTCGCACGATTTTGTGTTTGATTGATGCATTTTTTCATTTTTCGAAGCCTGTTTCATGGCCTCCAGTTTCTTCCTGATTGAGATTTTTTTAAACAGGGGTGCGTAATCAACTATCAATTTCCCCTGAAGATGGTCGATCTCATGCTGCATAACACATGCTAACAGATCCTCTGCGTTGAGGGATATCGGCCTTCCGTCCTCATCCTGCGCTTGTATGATTACATTCTTGGCACGTTTTACTTTTATGCAGACCCCGGGGACACTAAGGCAACCTTCCTCTATGGACTGTCTTCCCTGTTTCCTGACAATAACGGGGTTTATCAGCTTATACAGGCCGCTGCCTATATCTACCACCAGCATTGCCTCATCAAAACCAACCTGCGGCGCAGCTAACCCTACCCCTGATTCTGCATACATAAGTTGGGCCATCTGGCTTAAAATAACTCGGTGATATTTGGTTATTTTTCTCACCAGCCTTGCCTTCCTCCTTAAAGAAGCGTCTCCGTATACCCTAATTCTTAATGCGATTTCTTCCATCTACTTTTACTATTTTTGGCTTCACCTTCTTTACCTGGCTCTCGTCTACCAGGCCGTACGCAACGATGATGATTTCATCTCCGACGCACGCGCCCCGCGCCGCAGGGCCGTTAAGAAAAATAACGCCTGACCTACGCCTCCCCTTTATTGCGTACGTCTCAAGCCTTGCCCCATTGTGAAGATTTAGAATTTCTACTTTTTCTCCAGGAAAGATGCCGGCTTTTTCCATGAGCAGCGCATCTATGGTAATACTTCCTTCATAATATAAATTTGTCTGCGTAACCTTTGCGCGGTGTATTTTTGCTTTCAGGACAGTTATCAGCATAGCTCTCCTTAAAGTTACTTAAGCGGCCCTTACGAGGCGGTGCGCTTGGCGGGCAATCATCAGCTCTTCATTGGTAGGTATTACGAGCACCCGTGGTGATTTCTTAAAAAAAGAAAATAGGCCAAGGCATATCTTTTTACGGATGATGCCCTGATTCTCCCCTATCCCGGCAGTAAACACCAGTGCATCACAGCCCCCCATAACCGCGGCGTACGCACCAATGTATTTTTTTATGCGATACACAAAGATTTCGATAGCAAGCTTTGCGCGTATGCCGCCTTGACGGCTCTTTTTTTCAAGCACCCTCATGTCATTACTGATACCAGAAATCCCCTTAAGCCCGCTCGCTTTATTCAAAAGCTCATCCATCTTAAGCGGGGTAAATTTCTTTTTTGCCATGATATAGGTTATCAGGGCCGGGTCGATATCTCCGCAACGCGTTCCCATAATCAGCCCCTCAAGGGGCGTAAACCCCATAGAGGTATCAACAGACTTTCCCTCTTTGATTGCCGCAATACTACAGCCGTTGCCTAAATGGCACGTAATAATCTTAAGTGCGTGCAGGGATTTTTTGAGAATACGCGCGCACTCGCCGGCCACATAGTGATGGCTGGTGCCGTGGAAACCGTATTTGCGTATACCGAGCCTCATATAGTATTCATAGGGAAGCCCGTAGATATAGGCGTAATCCGGCAATGTTTGATGAAAGGCAGTGTCAAATACCGCCACCTGGGTCGTGCCGGGCAATAGCTTCTTGCAGGCGAGTATGCCGGCTAAGTTCGCCGGATTGTGCAAAGGGGCAAGCAATGCGCACTGCCTGATTTTACGGATCACCGCAGCATCGATTACCACGGTATCCTTAAATTTTTCGGCACCGTGCACTACACGATGTCCGACTAAATCAACTCCTTCAATCCTGGATAAGATCATCCTGAAACCGGTATAGTGATCCCTGATTTTTGAGCCGCGTTCTCCTATGCGCTCAATCTTGCCCTGCGAAATAACCTCTCCCTGGGGCATCAAAAAAAGCTTGTACTTTATTGAGGAGCTGCCGCTGTTTATAACAAGGACTTTCATGGTTTACTGTGCCCTGATTGCGGTGACGGCACTGCAGTCAACGACATCGTCGACGCTACAGCCGCGGGATAAATCACTACAAGGCTTCTTAAGCCCCAAGAAAAGAGGCCCAAGAGCCCTGGCGCCGGCAAGCCGCTGGGTTAATTTATAACTGATGTTACCGGAATTTAAATCGGGGAAAATAAGCACGTTGGCCTTCCCGGCGACTGTGCTTGCGGGATATTTGATCTGTGCGACTTCCGGCACGAGCGCTGCATCTATCTGCATTTCGCCATCCGCAAGCAAATCCGGGGCCATCTGCCGAATGAGGCCGAGGGTCTCGACAATATCGTCGAGCTCTTTGGCTCTTGCAGAACCTTTTGTAGAGTAGCTTAAGAGGGCGATGCGCGGGATAAAATCAAGGACCTTCGCGGTCATCCTGGCTGCGGCAATGGCAATACAGGCAAGCTGGCGCTTGTTCGGTTCAGGAATGATGCCGCAATCGGCAAACACAAAAGTCCCTTTTTCTCCGTAAGGACAATGCGGAACTACCATAATGAAACAGCTGGTAGCAATGAGGAGCTTTTCGTCTATCCCCACACAATGAATGGCTGCGCGGGCTGTGTCAGCGGTAGTATGGCTTGCCCCGGCAACGAACCCGTCGGCCTTGCCTTCCCTAAGCATCATTGCCGCATAATAAAGGGGATCCTCAAACAGTTTCTTTGCGGTTTCAAGGTCAACCCCCTTTTCCTTGCGTATCTGGTAGTACTCTTGCGTGTAACGCTCTTTTTCCCGGGCATCAATCTTATCGGGTGTCAGCAAAATAACCTTTGCGATTCCTTCTTTCTCGATAATTTTCGCCGCTTCGGCCACGCGTACGTCATTGTACTCGGGCAAGACAATGGTCTTAAGATTCGCAGCTGCTTTTTTCCTGAGTTTTGCAATGGTGTCCATGGCCTTTCCCTCTTGCAGTTAAATGTGAGCTTCTATCTTCTTTCTTAAATCAGCTTTGGTTAACGCCCCTGCTATTTGCTCAATGATTTTGCCTTCTTTAAAAAAAACCAAGGTCGGTATGGACATAATGCCGTACCTGTTGGCGGCCTGGGGGCTTTCGTCGATATCAAGCTTGCCTATCCTTATGCGGGGATGGAATTCCTTGGCCAACTCTTCGATAATAGGGGCGACGATCTTGCACGGCCCGCACCAGGGCGCCCAGAAATCGACAAGCACCGGGACATCTGAATCTAAAACCTTTTCTTTAAAGTTATGGCTGGTTAGATGTACAATTGACATGAATAGAGATGGAATTTAACGAAACAAGGATATAAGATATCATAAAAATAATTCATTTGCAAGATATTTTAGACTTACGGTATCGGGTTTTCAAGTTCGCGCATAGCTACGGCGGACTAAGGGAGAGGCGGGCCTACTACTGATTTTTAACCATAACCAGCATCATCTTAAAACGTTGCGTGGCTTTTAGGGAATGAGGCCTGTTCGCAGGCATAATCAATATCTGCCCTGCCTTTACTAAAAAAGCCTTCCCCTTTATATAAATGCGTGCGTGGCCTTCTAAGATATAAACCAACGCATCAAATGGAGCAATGTGCTCGCTCAATCCCTGGCCTTTATCAAAGGCAAACACGGTTACTGTCCCGGCCTCCTTTCTGAGTATGGTCCGGCTCACTACCGCGCCTGCCTGGTACTCAATCAGTTCGCATGGGTTGATGATTGTACCTAAGAGCTTCTTAGCATCATTGCTTCGCTGCATAAAATTAACCTCCCTCGATAGGCATATTACCGCAGTGTTATCTGAATCAATTCTATATCGTGCGGATGTAATTTTCAAGAGAATACTTGAATTTTCTTAGGGACTAGCCCGGCTGATACTATCCGAAAAATAACCTCCGGTAAGCGCATCCAAGGAAGCGGTGAGTTCCGAAATGCGCAATTCTTTCTCAAGCCTTTTTTTCCTGTCTCCTATGGACAGTGCATCCATATCGATTTTCACCCTTAACCTCTCAAAATACAATTTAGTGACGCTATCTAACACATCATCCCTTAATTGCGTAGTCAACCTGGATCTTACATCGATAGATGTCTGGTCATTGTTCCATATTAATTCGCTTAAGTCCCAGCTTACAGAAACATCCCATTCGATGCTATCTCGTCCCCTACGCAATGCATCGTCTTCGGTCTTAGTCGTTGAGCCGGTTTCCCAGTGCCATAAGTCAGCGTTATCATTTTTTACCCCACACGTTATTTTCGGCAACCAGCCCTTACGCTGCGCCTGCGCTCTCCAACGCAGTATCTTTTCCGGCTCTACCTGCGCATACTGCATCGCAGCCTGCTGTATTTCCTTAATACCAGGCTCATTTTTCAAATAACATGATAACAATCCGTCTTCTCGATTATCCGAAGGTTCTCCCAGCACGCCTTTAAAGATACCTTTTTCGCAAGCTGCATACAAAACCCCTGCGTTATCCATTGCGATGCAATTGATCTTCTCACTAACAAGGCGCCAAGATACCTCTTCCCATTTCTTCTCACGATAACGGAAAATCCCTGATTGAGTCACAGCGAAAAGCTGCGATTTTTTATACAGCAAGGATTCCACATCCTGATGTAATAACCCGTAACTAGGAATCCTACTCCACGTCACGCCTTTATCAAGGCTCAAATAAATCCCTCTGGAAGAAGCTAGAAATATTCGCCGGGCATCGCCTTCATCGATACAAAGGTAGCGCAAAGCAAAATTGTCGCCGGTATTGTTTTCTTCCAAAGATTCTTCGGTACCTTCCTCTACAGGCTCATCGCTTTGGCCGGTAAACAATTCAACCCATGCTGCTGTTTTGTCTTTACGCGCAAATAGCCCACTTGTACACGTTACATACACGTAATTACTATCCGTGCCCGGGCATACGATGTTACGCACGCGGCACTTTCCGACCTTGCCTGCCTGCCTATGCCAACTCCTTCCATTATCGTAAGAAATAAATAACCCCTCTGCGGTCCCCAATATAACCCCATACGGAACAATCGCCACACTGCTACAATCCCCTTCTATCGAATTTTTCCCTTTAAAAATCGTTTTCCACGATCCGCCTCCATCATGACTATATAAAAGCCCCTTACTTGTTGCAGCGTAGAGACGACGATACTTTTTGTCTCCAAACACCAACGCATTCACTCTTGCGCCTTCTTTAATTGAATATAGCAGTGTCCAGCTTTTTCCTGAGTTATCGGTTTTTAGTATGTACCTTCCTGCGCCTGCTAAGATAACATCCTGGCTGCCTTCATCAATAAGCAGCGTATTCACCTGCGTATTCCCTCTGCTAATATCCTCCCAAGCGACTTCGGCATGTAAGGGCATTGTTAATAACGAAGAAAAAGATATCGCTACGACGAATACTATTACTGTCTGCATCCTCATCTTTCACCTCCTGCCCTAATAGACGTAACCCACAACAGAATCTAACTAAAAAAGTTTGCCTGTGGTATAATAAGTCCATGGACAAAATGGCAGAATTGCTGTTAGCGCTGTCTTTAAAAGACTGGCTGATTATTGTTGCCTTTTGCGCGCTGCTTGTGTGCCTGCTTGAGATTCAGAGGCTTAAAAAACAGATTGCATACAATTCCCGAAAAAGCCTTGCACCCCAGCTTATGCTGGAACTATCCGTCAAAGAAGCAGCCGAAGAAATGGGCATCTATCTAAAGAATGAGGGATTCTTTATCGCCCAACAAATCAAGATTGATGCTTTAAAAATCGGCATCGATGACTATGGCTTTAGGAACGAATTTATACTGGAATTTGAAGGGATAGAGGTCTTAAGGCCGAAAGAAAGGAAAAGGCTTGTGTTTAAGGTTTTTGATAGAAACCATGCGTATCTGCAAGATGCAACCGAACGGCTGCTGCCCCACCTAGTCAGCCCTGCCTTTAAAATCGTAGTATTCTATTCCAATATCGAAGGGATGCGTTTCCGCGCCGAATTTTCGAAAACTCAAACCATTTTTTCCTGCGACTCTGTCCGGCTGTTGGAAGAAAAACTCCAGGGATAAAACAGGAGGCTGCAGCTAAGAGGCTTTGTTGCTTTTTGCTTTAGCGGCCTTGCGGATTCTTTTGTTATAGAAAGCCTTGAATTTCCTATATGCACTCAGGATCGGTTCAAGCTCATTGAAATAATAGGTGTAATAAAAATAAAAAATGTCGGGATTCTGCCTCACAAGACCCAGGCAGTCTTCAGGCAGGCTCTTCAGCGATCCGTGGTGCGTAGACGGGGCCTTATCATAAAGACGCAACGTATCTTTATACTTTAGATAAATTTCGGAATTCTTCACCGGAGTTATCGCATGCAACTGCGTCTTAATGCCCTTTGACTCAAAATACTTTTTCATTGCGAACGTTTGGCAAAAATCATTGACAGTTTCGAAAGGATATAAATAGATAAAGGACGCCGTGATGTGCTTGATATATTTCTTAGAAAGTAGCAATATTTTTTGTGCGTCTTTAATACAAAAGCCTTTCCTGGTTTCTCTTAATATTCTATCTGACCCCGATTCAATCCCGTAGTAAAGGCTTGTGCATCCATGGCGCGCCAGCATCTTAATAAGTTCTTCATCCATCCTGTCTACCCTGCCGTAGCAATTCCAGTTCAAGCGCAATTTCATTTTCTTAAGCATCGTACAAAACACAATCACCCTCTTTCTGTTCAATATAAACGCCTCGTCAGTCAGGCGCAGAAAAAAGCGCTCATTCTTTTTTATCGACTTGATCATGTCTAATTCCTGTGCAACATCTTCGAGCCGGCGGTAAGCAACCTTACGCTTTGCCAGGGGGGTCAGATAACAATACGTACAGCGGTAAAGGCAGCCAAAAGAAGTCATCATGTCGAATTTATCAAATCTATTACTGTTATTGATGTATTGATAGGCCGGAATGGTGGTTACGGTCTCTTCGGAGTAGAAACCGTCGTATGCATTAACCTTCACTGCGCCTCTTTCCCTATAGACAAGCCGTTTTACATCACTTAAATCCCTGTCATTATTTGTTATTTTTTTAATTAATAACGGCAACGGCTCTATGGCGCAACCTTTAATTATGAAATCAACGAAATCAAACTTCTGCATAATTCCTTCGGCAGCCTCAGTGGGGCCAAT
>QZKA01000008.1 GCA_003598135.1 Candidatus Omnitrophota bacterium | reverse complement strand
ACATAAAAGGTAGCACTATTCTACTATAGAGGAGAGTTTTTAGTCAACCAATTTCTCCGCTTAAAAGACTAAGGTGTGCCTAAAATTGATACTACACATCTGTAAGCACATCCTCTGCCTAATAGGCATAGTCTTTAGGCCACGAATGTATAAATTTATTGACCCTCTCTGACGAATAGTATATACTTGAGTCAACATGGCATAAATTAAACCCGTGCCATCGAAAAATTGTATCGGGACGGCATGATAGATATAGGCGTGGGCTTAAGTCTGGAAAAAAATCCTCTGTTAGCAGCCAAAGAAGCGGCAAAAATGGCCAAGGCTAAAATGCGCAGAGGAAAAATTACCCTCGCCCTCCTCATTGGCTCAAAAGACATCTCTTACCCGGCACTTCTGAAGACGGTAGCAGGCACGCTTCAAGGAGCCTCTCTCCTCGGATCAAGTACCAATGCCATAATTTCAGGAAGCGAATTGTTCAAACACGGCCTGCTGCTATTAACACTGGGCCTGCCCGAAGACTGTTATGCCAGCGTTGCATATAATAAAGAAATGGGCACAAAGACGAGCATGACCGCCGGAGAGGAAATCGGCGTAAAGTTGTTGCACGGCATCCCGAATATCCCCCGAACGCTTGGGTTCATGATGTCTAACGGTCCCATAGAAGAACATACAAATTTTATCTACGGGGTACAGGAAAGGCTGGGAAGAAGCTTTCCCTTGGTTGGCGCCTATATGGGAGATAATTCAGCGGGGCTGCACAATTATCTTTATTTCAATCAAGAGTTGTTTACGGATGCCAATGTAAGCTTCTTACTCGGGGGCAAGCTCAATTTTGGCCTGGGGATACGGCACGGCTGGAAACCCATAGGCAAGCCGCACACCATTACTTCTGCTCACGATACTATCGTAGAAACAATCGATAACCAGCCCGCTTCCACTCTTTACGAGGAATACCTGAATTGCGGACTGCCGCAACTTACCAAAGACCTGGATTTCATTTCCGTCTTCTATCCCCTGGGCCTGCGCGTCGAGGATGAGGAGGAGTATTTGTTGCGCAGCATCGTTGCGATCGAACCCAATGGGAATCTCCACTTTAAAGGAACGGTACCCCGCGGGCAAACCGTACGGTTAATGATAGGCACAAAAGAAACCTGCCTTGAATCTGCAAGGGAAGCAGCCAAAGAAGCAAAACAAAGCCTTTTAGGCTTAAGTAGCGAACAGGTAGTAAATTTAAAAAAAGAGCCTTTGAGCCGGTTTGCGCTCATTATCAGTTCTTTCGCGCGCCAAAAGCTTTTAGGGAGCGCAAGCGGGGAAGAATTAAAAATCATCGAGGAAGAGCTCGGCAACGATATCCCGATGGTAGGACTGACCTCTTCCGGAGAGCTGGCGCCGCTGAAAGGGGTAAGCTACAGAGGCCAGGCATATTTTCGTAATCAAACAATAAGCATCTTAATTGTTGAGGGGTAGGATGACTTTTTTTGAAACATTTATGAATATACTCGGGTTCAGCGGCCTGCTCGCGCTTATTGCGTTGGGCTTTATGCTGATGCTTAAAATAGATAAAATTAACCAGCTTGAAGAAAATGTCAAGGTGCTCAGTTCGGAACTCAAAGAGATAGATGAGCAGGCAAAGCTTGTAATACGCACCGATATGGAACTGAACAAAACCCAGGAAGAGCTTGATAAAAAGCTTTCCGGCCTCTACGCGCTGCAAAAGCTTTCGCGCGCGCTCAGCACTACCCTGGAAGAAAGCCAGGTGTTTAAAAAAATTGAATACTCCTACCTGGAAGAGCTTGGGTTCTCAAAATCATTGGTGTACCTCTGGGACGAGGATAAGAACGCATTCGCGCCGCGGCTTACCACTGGTTTCTTGGAAGAAAATATGCCGCCGATTAAACTATTTGTTGACGAGAACAAAAATGCCCTCCTTGCCTTAATCGGGCACGGCAAAGCCTTCTCTTCCTTTGCCACCCAAGAGGGGCCGTTGCCGAAAAAAAAGATACAGTCGGTCTTCGGCGTAGCCCACTTTGTCGTAGCCAGCGTATTACCCAAAGAGGGACAGAAAGGCTTTCTCTTTGTAGGGACGGAAAACGCCGACACCCCCTTAGCCGAAGGGGACGAAGAATTGATCGCGGTGTTAGCCAACCACCTCGGTCAGGCGCTGGATAACGCGCGCCTATTTGAAAAAACATGGCAGGCGCATCAGGAACTCGAAAAAAAGGTTAATGAGCGGACTAGGGAACTTACCATTGCGCTGGAAGAGGTAAAAACTGCCAGTAAGCGTAAAACCGACTTTGTCTCAAGTGTCGCCCACGAATTAAGGACGCCCCTGACTTCTATAAAGGGGTATGCTGCCATACTGCTTTCGGAAAAGCTGGGTAAACTTCCCGACGAAGTAAGGTTGCGGCTTGAAAAAATAAATAAACATAGCGACGAGCTTGCGCAATTCGTAAACGACCTCCTGGATATCTCCCGCATCGAATCGGGCAGGGCAACGATGACCAAGAGCGCCCAGGACTTAAAGCATATCATCGAAGAATCAGCCGACCTGTTATCTATCCTCTGTAAAGAAAAACAGATAGAACTCCTGCTCGATACCCCTGTGGGCCTTGCGCCGGTATATGTAGACTATAATCAGATAAAGCGGATATTCATAAACCTTATTAATAACGCCTTGAAATTTACCCCGGCGCAAGGTAAGATACGCGTACAGTGCCGCCAACTTAATAACGCAATCCAGGTGGATATACAAGACACCGGATGCGGCATCCCCGAAGACTCCCTAGAAAAAATATTTGAGGAGTTCTTCCGTATCGATAACTCGATCAATCAGCAGGTAAAAGGCACAGGTCTTGGCCTTGCGCTGGTAAAGAATATTGTTGAGGCGCACCTGGGCAAAATCTGGGTAAAAAGCAAACTAGGCGAGGGGTCCACTTTCAGCTTCACGCTGCCCCTGGCAACGGCGTAAGGAGCATTGCATGTCGATAAAGATACTAGTCGCTGACGATGATCCCGATATCAGGGATATCTTGAAAATCACGCTCTCCGAGGAGAATTATGAAATAATTGAAGCTGCCGACGGCGAAGAAGCAGTAAGGGCGATTCAAACCAAATCGCCGGACCTTGTACTCTTGGATTATAGGATGCCCAAAAAAGACGGTAGGGAGGTCTGCCGTTTAATCAAAAAAGATATTCTGCTCAGCCACTTGCCTATTATAATGGTTACCGGAAGCGGCGAAGTCAACGATAAGGTAGACGGCATCGACGCGGGGGCGGACGACTATGTGGTAAAACCCTTTGAGCCAAAAGAATTACTCGCCCGCATACGCATGATTATAAGGCGCACAAAAAGAGACCTGGAAGCAAACCCCTTGACCCGCCTGCCAGGCAATGTGTCTATCATGAACGAGCTTTCTAAGCGGCTTGAGAACAAATCACCGCTTGCAGTAGGCTATATCGATTTAGACAAATTTAAAGCCTATAACGATAAGTACGGATTTGAACACGGAGACGAGGTAATCAGGGAAACCGCGCGCATCCTTATACGTACTGCGAAAGAACTCGGGAATCATGATGATTTTGTCGGGCATATCGGCGGAGATGATTTTGTCTTTATCACTGCCCCAAACCTAGCGGATGCTATTTGTAAAAAAATTATCGCTGAATTTGAGCTTACTGCGCCCTCTTTTTATAATGAAATGGATAAAAAAAATGGCTACATCATGGGGAAAGACCGCAAAGGCGTGGAGCAAAAGATTCCGCTTTTGTCCATTTCTATCGGGGTAGTCACCAACGAACACCGCAGAATAGACCATGTCGCACAAATCGGGGAGATCGGCGCTGAGCTGAAATCATACGCAAAAAGCCTGGAAAGAAGCAACTATATAAAAGATAAAAGGGTTATATAAAATAAGAACCGCCCCCAGAGGTTTTTCGATTTCCCTGCGGGGCGGTTTTTATTTTATGGTGCGAGGAGAGGGAGTCCCTTGCGTATCATCTTACTTCCTTCCGCAAGGGTTCCACTCGTACTATAATGTTTCGTTGGTGTGGAAGAACCCTCTACAGTGTTCAACTCCTAAAGAGAAAGCAGGGTTTTCCCCAATAAGTTGGTGCGAGGAGAGGGAGTTGAACCCTCACAGGCTCAGCGCCCAACAGCCCCTCAAACTGTCGCGTCTGCCAATTCCGCCATCCTCGCGTCATTCGCTATAGCTAATGCAGTACTTGTCAGTAAACTCGTACGGTATACTGAGTACGGCGTACGGAGTATTGTATATGGATTTATGAACTATTCCAAGTTATTAATTATAGCACAAAAAATCATCCGGGAAGAAATTTTTTAGAAAAGTTTGAGCTGTGTTTCTTGGGGGTCTTTGTTTTTTTCGTTGCCAAAAATGGAAATAATTCCGTATTCGCCATCGTAACCCGGCTGTATGCGCACCTCTCCCTTCCTCACTTTCATCACCGCATCGGCAAGCCCTTGAGGCAGGCCTTTGCGTAATTCCTGTTCGGAGGCCCACAACAAGATATCGAATTCTGTATCAAACTTAGCCATACAGCCGCGGTATTCCCGCTCTACTGCCAGCGAATCCTTACCCATACCCTTTACCTCGGCGATGATCTCATCCAGGGGGATAAGATTTTTAAAAGGGATTGCGTCGGGAGGAATAAACCCTTCTTTTCTATCTGCGAGCTGCTCAACCCTGTTCATGACTCCTACGGTAAGGGCCTTGCCGCAACGGGGGCAGATCTTGTTATGCTCCCGTGTCTGACGGGGGGAAAATCTCACCTCGCATGCCCGATGCCCGTCGAAATGATATTTTCCTTCTTCGGGGAAAAATTCTATCGTAAACAAAAATTTGCTTTTGTCCTTACGCCGCAACACGTCATGCATCGACTGATAAGTAAGCTCGCAATCAAATACATTTGACTCCCGCCCGATCTTGGAAGGACTATGGCTGTCGGAATTGCTCACAAGGCTAAACTTGTCGAGCGCAGAAAGGCGCCAATTCATCGCCGGATCACTCGACAAGCCTGTTTCCAGGGCAAATATGCGGGGGGTCTGTTTCTCAAAGCAATCCTCGATCTTGTCAAACCCGGACATAGAACCAAAGAGGGAAAACCACGGTGTCCAGATATGCCCCGGTATAATCATGCATCGCTCATCGATTCCAAAAATAATTCTTGCCAGTTCTTGCACATCCAAGCCCAGGATCGGCCTCCCATCCGAAGCAATATTGCCGTAGCGGCTCAGCGTATCATTAATGGCATCGACGGTTTTAAACGAGGGCGCTAACACGATAGTGTGGATGCGGTAGGTCTTGCCTTTCTTCGAATATATACTGCTGATTTCCGAGCTCAAAATAAAATACACGTCGCTGCGTGGTTTATTTTTTGAGGAATATTTAAACAAACCGTTCCCCATGTCTTCGACATTTCTTTTAACCTCTTCAAGCCACAAGTGGTGGGTAAAATCTCCCGTGCCCATAACGGTAATTCCTTTGAGCATCGCCCATTCAGCAATATGCGGCATATCCATATTCCGAGAGGTAGCGCGAGAATATTTAGAATGAATATGAAAATCGGCGATAAAGCGCACTGCCTTTGGCCTTCCTTCCGTTAGTAAGGGTAAAAATCTTCAAGCGCATCTGCAACATTGCCCCAATGGCTGCCGCGCCAGTATATCCTGTGGCAAAGAGGACATGCTACGAATTGTTCCTGGGTACGCCACACATGTTCCGGCACCTTATCTTTTACTTTTTCTTTTTCGGTATCTTCCAAAGCGATGTTGCAAATGATGCAACGACTAAACATCTTTCCTGCGTCAAGGCGCAGACCAAACGCCCGCACAACCTCGGCAAGTTGCCCCTGTAATTTTTCTTCGTTAATAGTCAATATCCGTATGCCCCTGGGTTTGGGCATCCTGCGCGTGCGCGTAAGGATAATGCGATTACCCCTTAGGGCCTCGATAATCAATGCACTAGTATTCTTGCCTATATCATACTCGGCATCAAAACCAAGAATCCTTAGCCACCGGGAAAGCCTGCCCAGTTCCTTGGTAAGAATAAACCTTGCGCTGCTTTCGGCACCACTTAACACCATACCAAATTCAATGGCGGGTTTTATACACAATCCTTTCGGCAAGGATCGCGTATTCCACCACCCCTCGCAACCGCCTGCCTAAGAAGGCTGAGTTTTTTGATTTGGACGTCAGGATGTCTTTCGTAACCTGCCACTCTTTGTGTAAGTCTACAATAATAAGATCGGCCTGGCAACCCTTCTTTAGGGAGGCCTTGCGCAGCCCCAAAATTTCTGACGGATTACATGAGAGCTTATTAATGAGCTCTGGAAGGCTTAAGGTTTTCGTGTGCAGCAATTCGGTAATGCTTACGGCTAATAATGTTTCCAGGCCGATAACGCCGAATTCGGCGAAATCAAACTCTACCTCTTTCTCGCTTTCCGTGTGAGGGGCATGGTCGGAAGCAATGACGTCTATCGTGCCATCCCGCAGCGCCTGACATATTGCCTCCCTGTCTTTCTTGCTCCTTAAAGGAGGGTTCATTTTTTTATTAGTATCGTACCCGCACACTGCGTCTTCGGTAAGCGCAAAATAATGAGGGGCAGTTTCTGCGGTAACTCTTGCCCCGCGTTTTTTTGCCCTTGCAATTATTTCCAGTGATTGCTCACAACTTACATGCGCAATGTGAATACGGCATCCAGCCTCTTCGGCAAAACGGATATCGCGTTCTACTCTTTTATATTCCGCCTCACAAGGAATTCCGCGCAGGCCTAATTTAGTAGAAACCAACCCAAGGTTCACCACTCCGCTGTTGGCAAGCGCCTTCTCTTCGCAATGACAAATAACCGGCAGTTTATTCTCGCGCGCTAGCAGAAGGGCGTTGCGCATCAGCTCTTCGTTATCTACCGAAGAACCGTCATCCGAAAGGGCAACTATCCCCTCTTCTCGCATTGCCGCGAAATCAGCCAGTTCTTTTCCTTGCCGACCTTTAGTAATAGCGCCTGTCACGTACACCTGCGCGCCAGCAGAGCGGCCGATAATACCCTTAAGTAGCCGCACATGTTCTTTTGTATCAATGGCCGGTTCTGTGTTGGGCATTGCCAAAAGGGAGGTCACTCCCCCCTTAAGCGCCGCCGCAGTCCCTGTCACCACCGTCTCCTTATCCTCCCTGCCCGGCTCCCTTAAATGCACATGCATATCCACTAATCCGGGCATGATTACCTTGCCTTTTGCATCGATAATAGTCTCGGCTTCTTCCTTAATGTGTTTGCCGACATGGCTAATCGTACCGTTCTCTATTACCATATCCAACTCTTCCTGTGTCTGGCAAGAAGGATCGGCTATGGTTGCGTTTTTAATCAGTAGTTTCATTGGCTTTATCGTGTGCTTGCGACACTAAATACAATACAGCCATTCTTACCGCAATCCCGTTTGTCACCTGCTCTAAGATAACGGAATTCGCACTATCAGCAACCTCGCTTGACATCTCGGTGCCCCTGTTTATGGGGCCTGGGTGCATGATCACAATATCCTTCTTGGCTTTCTTGAGCCGTTCTATGCTTATGCCGAAATGCCGGAAATAGTCTATCTGTTGGGGGAAGGCGTTGCGTTCATCCCTCTCAAATTGCATTCTCAATACGTTGATTGCATCGGCATCACGCAATGCTTCGTCAATATCATGGGTAATTCTAACCCCCATTTCTTCTATGCATGGAGGAATCAGCATGGGCGGCGCACATACGATAACCTCAGCGCCTAACTTGGTAAGGCCCCATATGTTTGAGCGTGCCACGCGCGAATGTGCAATATCCCCTACTATGCTTACCTGCAGGCCTTTAAGCCTACCAAGTTTCTCCTTCAGGGTAAACATATCCAAGAGTGCTTGGGTTGGATGCTCATGCCAGCCATCTCCGCCATTGACCACGCTTATACCGACATGCCGCGCAAGTAAATGTGCAGCACCCGAGGAATTATGCCTGATAACTATAATGTCTGCCCTTAGGGCCTCGACGTTCCTGCCGGTATCAATAAGGGTTTCGCCCTTTTTCACGCTCGATGTCTCAGCGGCAATATTAATCACGTCTGCGGAAAGGCGCTTGGCAGCGACCTCGAACGATACGCGCGTCCTCGTAGAGGGCTCATAGAACAAATTCACGACCGTCTTGCCGCGCAGGGCAGGTACTTTTTTGATATAGCGGCGGGAAACCTCTTTAAAAGATTCTGCGGTGGTCAAAACAAGTTCTATTTCTTCCCTGTCTAATTCCTCAAGCCCAAGCAGGTCTTTTCTTTTCCATTCCATAGGATTATGGTTTTTTTTGCTTGATGACCGCCTCATCAATGCCGTCTGACTCTGATAGCCTCAATTCCACAAATTCGTTTTGGGAAGTAGGGATATTTTTGCCCACAAAGTCGGGCCGGATGGGCAACTCTCTGTGCCCTCTATCGACGAGCACGGCCAGCTGGATGGATTTCGGCCGGCCCAAATCCATAAGCGCATCCAGCGCAGCCCTCACTGTTCTGCCGGTATATAATACATCGTCTACCAATACCACATTTTTATCGGTAATATCAAAATTCACCTCGGTCTTATGAACCACCGGGCTGGGAGCAAGCAAGGTTAAATCATCGCGGTAGAGGGTAATATCCAAGACGCCAACGGGGATTACGTCGCCTTCAATGCTCATAATGCAACCTGCCAGACGATGCGCCAGATATACCCCTCTGTTGCGGATCCCCATGAGACAAAGCGCCTGCGTCCCTTTATTCTTTTCCAGGATTTCATGCGCCATGCGCATAAGGGTGCGCTGAATAGTGTCTTTATCGAGTATTTTTGCCTTTTCCTGCATTGAATAAAAAAACCCAACCTTTTTGAGGGGCTGGGCTTTCTCGTTGTCTAATGACTGGGTTCATTTTTTCACCTTGCAAACCTCGCGAGGGCCTGCTTAAAGGTTTATATTGTATTATTATGCGTTACTATACCTCTTCGCGCACTCCTTGTCAACACATTTTCTTTAAAAATCTAACGCAGCTGGCTCTGTGATTCTAAAAACACCAAGGCCTCTGCTACTTCAGGCGCAGTCGGCATGGCCCTGGACTCTTCTAGCTTTAACATATCGCTTAAAAGTGCAAATGTTGCGCCGATCCTTTCAGCGGCGTCTGGGCCCTGACAAGCCGCTTCTACGTATTCCTTTACCCTTTGGCCTGAAGGGACAATCCCGCTCTTAATCATCGCCCCTATTTTCTTTTCTTCCTGGCCAAGGCTAATGATGGCTAGGCTTGTAGCGCTTTTGGTATAAGCACCCAGCGCAGGAGGAAGAAGTATCTTCATGGAGCGCAGATCAATGCCTCCTAAATTGCGGGCGGCTTCCAGGGCGGGCAGGCGTGCTGTTTGCGTGGCCACAGATATAGGCAATGCCGGGGCAACAACCGGCGTTGCCTCCTGCAAGGCTGTTTCAAGGGTAACCTCCGGGAGGTTGACCTTAAGTACGGAAGCAAGAACAAATTTCTGCGGCGCCGGTAAATTTTGCTGCCGAACAAATTCTATTACCACCTGGGGCGCAACCTGCTCTATTGGCTGTCCTTGGATCCGAAGGGTATTTGTCCGTATCCCCTGCAATAAATTTTCTAACTGGCGGACCTGCGGCACGCTCGGGATCTGATCACTGGCTATCTGGGCTCGTTCGGAAATAATATCCCTGTTGCCGATGGATTCGGCAATGCCTTTGATATCAAGAAAAGGCGTAGCTGCCACGGGCGAAGATACTACGGTTTCTTGTTTGAGAGGAAAATAGCGTAACATCGTTGATGAGCTGCCCATTACAAGCCCTTCAGAGGCGATGATTGCCGTTTCCCTGACAGGCTTTACTTCTACGCGCACTGTTTCTGCCCCGATCCTTTTGGCGAACTGGGCCGTATCAATAGTAAGAGCTTCTGACTGGGGAGCAGCCATGATCACCAGATTAATATTCTGGGGTCGTAACTTATACTGCCGAGATAAAACACTAAACACGTCTGCCGCATCAAGGGCCACCTTCTCTGCGGAATCCGTCTGCGCAAGCGGCTTGGCTAACAAGAGCGTTTTACCGCCGGGAAGATTGGCTTGTGCTACCAAATAATTCGAGGCTTGCAGAGCCGGAGTTGCTATGGCAAACTTCTGTTCTGGAGTATACACGATGCCTAAGCCCTCAAACGCTTTACTGACAGGCATTACCACTACCAAGCGATTTCCTCCCGCTACTTTCGTAGGCAAGGCTTCATATCCCGGCATGCTAATGGTGGCTGAGGCAATCTGTTTTGCGCTTATGTCATTTATCGCGATAGGGCTGGCAGCCTGAGATACGCTCACTCCCGGCAACTGTCTGGGCCGAGAAAGGGTTTCTGTAGCGCTGCGGATGGCAATAGCCTCTGCAGCAGGCATAATCACGATAGACGCTGCCTGACTCCCGACTATTCCATCAATGGCTAGCTTAATCTCTGTCCGGGAAATATTTGGTATTTCTGGAATTTCGACTTCGTTAATCTCTGCTCCCTTAACATACACTGCTTCTGCCAGCCGCGCCAATGCCTGGTTGTTTCTGATCTCCAGGATCCCAAGACGTTCTCTCAATGCCCGTTCTATGTTGGCAATAGACCATGAATCGATTATCCTGCCTATTGGTTGCACATTTACGGCGACTCTCGGGAAAGAAGGCAAAGGACTGGAAGCAATAGGAGCTACGTCGATTTCTGCGCCTGCTAAATTTAACGTTTCTAGATTAAACGCTGGCAACTTGGTTACCTCAACAGGAAGAACGCCTATACGAGCAGTAACTATCCTATCGATGTTACCTGCCTCTATCAATAAGATATCCCCGCCCGTAGTAGCTACTGTCGCAACCGGCCTGACGCTTGCTAGTTGCGTAATCGGTGAGATTCTTTCTATGCCGCTTATCGGCGCCATGCGCGGCGGCATGGGTTGAACCTGCAGACGCGGCACCACAAATGAACCCGGAGAAACCCCCTCCATCAAATTTGTCAACCCTATCCCGCCTGCAAAATAGGTCCTTAAGGCCTTATCCGGTCCTGCCTGGGGAGCGGTAATTTTAAATTCGCCTCTCTGCACAGAAGCAAGGTATTCCTTAAAATAAGTGCTCTTTGACCACGGCTTGCCGATATCGATCCCTGATAATATCTTTTTGTCAACGAGGCTTGCGTATAAGCCGTACCTGCCGGCAAACTGCTGCTTAAACCATTGGGCGAATATCAGGGAATAATACACCTGCCTTAACTCTGCATAACGTGCCGCGGAATTCACTTCCCTGGTAAGCCTCGGAATGATTAATTGCCTCATCAACTGGGCGGCATATTCATTAAGAGTTTTTAACCGCTCGTCTTTGAAATTATAGAGTTCGGAGCCTGTTAGATAATCCTGTTCCAATAAAACCTTCAACGTTGCTTTATAAATATAGGCGCTGTCAGGGGTTTGCCGTATAAGAATTTCATCGGGCACAATCCACGGCCTTACCATGGTGGGGATTTCTACGTTTGAAGACCCAAAAAGCTCCTCGGCTTTCTTGTACAGTTTCGTCCAATATTCGCTCCCTTCGGCAGTATTCGGAGAAACCAGCTGGGCGGTATCTTTTTTCAGCTGAAGGTCTGCCTCTAAGAGAACCTTGCCCATCCTTGTGGTGCTTAAATCTTTATCCAATATCTTGTCTTCTGCATCCGGCCTTAAGTTGACCCAAAAAGAGTCGTTGGGCAGGGCTATCCCAATGAAAAAATAATCCAAAAGTTGTTGTGTAGCTGCGCCCAGGGATTTCTGGCCTATGTCGCCTGAGTCTCCCTTATCAATGAGAACACGGAATTGATTACTGACAGGTTCATACGCACAATACCTCAAATGGATAGGCCTTGCAGCCTCCAGGGCTGTGCTCACCCTTGAAGAAGCCCCTATATGCTGCGATACATCAAGCTGTGCTATTGTTTGACAAAAACCCAAAGGCTGGCTTAGCAAAAAACAAAAAATCACAAGCAGGGATAAAGCCTTTTTATACATCTCCCCCTCCTTTTATAAAGATTATAAAAACTTTCTTAATTGCACTTTTAAGTATACACCATGCATCATCATTTTCAAGCAATAAACAATGTCAAAAGAAAACGTTTTTAAGGCAATTTTTCATAAAATAATCACGAATTCTCCGCGAGGGGGCTTGGTCTTAAAGACCTCAAGCGCCTCTGCGGGTTTTACTCGCAATACTTCTTCAAATTTTTTCGTAAGTTCCCTGGCGCACACAAGTTCTTTGTTTGTGCCGAACACGGTCTGGATATCGCGTATTGTTGCGATTATTCTGTGACGCGACTCCAGTATAATTATAGTACAATCCAGCGCCATCAACCCCTTCAAGCGGTTGATGCGGGCGCCTTGTTTTGCGGGAAGGAAGCCTTCAAAGAAAAATCTATGGGTCGGTTTCCCGGATACCGCGAGCGCGTTCACAAAAGCAGTGGCCCCCGGTATTGCGGTCACAAAAATATTATTATTTATAGCAAGATTAATGAGGTGGTAGCCGGGATCCAAGATGCCGGGCATGCCGGCGTCCGAAATGAGGGCAACGTCTTTGCCTGCTTTTAAAAGCGAAAGCAGATACTGGCCTTTGTGTAACTTATTATGCTGTGTATAACTGGTGGTAGCAGCGCGTATGCCGTAATGGCCAAGCAGGATACGGGAATGCCTGGTATCCTCACAAGCTACCATATCTACCGACTGCAATACTTCAATAGCTCTTAAGGTGATATCTTTGAGGTTACCTATGGGAGTGGCAACTAGGTACAGCATGGGCATGCTTTTTTAAGACGGGCGGTTACCCTTGCGTCTTATTCAACGGTAACCGACTTAGCCAAATTTCTTGGCTGGTCCACATCGCAACCGCGGGCAACGGCTATATGATACGCCAGCAGCTGTAAGGGTAGCGCCACCAGCAGAGGAGAAAATAACTCGCTACATCTTGGTATATAGATAATTTCCCTGGCGTGGTCTTGTATCTTATCGTCTCCGGCTGTGGCAATTACGATGAGCTTGCCTTGGCGGGCACGGATTTCCTGTATATTAGAAATCATTTTCTCGTATACGCGAGACTGGCAGGCAATGCATACTACCGCACGATATTCGTCAATGAGGGCGATAGGCCCGTGCTTCATCTCTCCTGCCGCATACCCTTCGGCAGGAATATAAGAAATTTCTTTCAGTTTAAGCGCCCCCTCAAGTGCCGAAGGGAAATTAATCCCCCTGCCCAGATAGAGAAACGAGCCAAAATGAACATGTCTTCTTGCAAGCCTACCGATAACCTTCTGGGCGCCTAATATTGTTTCCTGTTGTGGCGGTATCCGCCTCAGCTCCGTAAGATATTTAGCGACCTGCTCTTCACCGAGCACGCTTTTGACGCGGGCAAGGTACAATGCAAACAAATAGAGGGCGGCTAATTGCGCAGTATACGCTTTTGTAGATGCGACCCCGATTTCTGGGCCCGCATAGGTATAGATAACGCCATCCGACTCCCTGGGCAAGGTCGAGCCGACGACATTACATACCGCAAGGATGGCTGCATTTTTTTCTTTTGCTTCCCGCACGCCGGCTAAGGTATCTGCGGTTTCTCCCGACTGGCTTATGGCAATCACCAGGACAGATTCGTCAATGAGCAAATCGCGGTATCTGAATTCACTCGACACGTCGACAGAAACGGGCAAACGACAGAGTTCCTCAAGAATATATTTACCGGCAAGGCCGGCATGATAGGCCGTGCCGCAGGCAACAATGTGAATAGCGCGCATCTTTCTTAATTTTTCATCGCTGATGCGCTGTTCTTCAAACACAATACTGTTGACACCCTTTTTAAGTCGGGATGCCAAAATGTGCTCGAGCACCTTTGGTTGCTCATTAAGTTCTTTGAGCATAAAATGCGTATAGCCCAGTTTCTGCGCCTGGGCGATATCCCAATCTATTAAAACGGACTTCCTGATGATCCGCCTTCCTAGAAAATCGGTTATTGTATAATTATCTGCGGTCAAAACTACCAGCTCCTTTTCATCCACAAAAACCACTTCTTTTGTAGAATCTAGCACGGCCGGGATATCAGAAGAGAGGAAATGCTCCCCCCTGCCGATACCAACGACGAGCGGACTGCCTAACCGGGCGCCAACGAGCTTACCCGGCTCCCTGCGCGATATAACGCCGAGCGCAAAAGAACCCTCTAGCTTTAACACGGCCTTACTGACCGCTTCTTCCAAGGGCACGTTGCGGGAATAGTATTTTTCAATAAGATGGACGATGACTTCGGTATCTGTCTGGCTGCGAAACGTATGGCCTTCTTTGCCCAGCTCTTTTTTTAACTGGGAGTAATTTTCAATGATGCCGTTATGCACTATTGCGATTTCTCCCAAACAGTCTGCATGGGGGTGGGCATTTACCTGGTTGGGAACGCCGTGGGTAGCCCACCGAGTATGGGCAATGCCCACAATCCCCTGAAGCGGCTTTTTGGCAAGAAGCTTCTCAAGAACTTTGATTTTACCCGCTGCTTTTCGCACGGAAATGGCGTTCTTTGCGGTCAAGATAAGTGCCATACCGCTTGAATCATAGCCGCGGTACTCAAGACGCTTGAGGCTGCTGAGCAAAATTGGCTGGGCTTGTTTCTGGCCTATATAACCAACTATTCCGCACATAGATTAGTGCCCCCGGTCGGCTTCCCGCCGCATCAGCTTACTCTTTCGGCGGGATCCCGCCCGTACCATGTTACTCATTGGAGCGGGATACCAATAAAAACTTAATGTCCCCAACCGGATTTGAACCGGTGTCGAGAGCTTGAAAAGCTCTTGTCCTGGACCAGGCTAGACGATGGGGACGAGTTTTATTCTTCGTCTGCAACCACAGAAGCAACGCAGGATACGTGGTCTTTGCCGTTCAGTTTTATTAATCTGACTCCCTGCGCAGATCGACCAATGGTACGAATGTCTTTTGCGGCACAACGCAAAAACATGCCGTTTTGTGTTATTGCCATTAATTCGTCGTTGTCGCCAACACCCTTTAAGCTAACAGCATAGCCGTTTTTTTCGGTGACTTTGATATTAATGACCCCTTTGCCGCCTCGGCCGGTAAGGCGATACTCCTCAACGGGGGTGCGCTTGGTAAAACCTAATTCGGTTACCGTCAAAATAGTAGCGCCCTTCTGCGCAGGCACCATGGCGATCACCTCGTCTTTCTTGGCTAAGGAGATTGCACGCACGCCTCGCGCAGCCCTGCCCATATCGCGTACTTTGGCTTCGGAAAAACGTATTGCCTTGCCCTGCCGTGTCCCAAGCAAAAGATCCTGCTTCCCGTCAGTCATGACTACGCCGATAAGCTCGTCTTTTTCATCCAAGGTAATGCCGATAATCCCGCCCTTGCGTGGATTACTGTATGCATCAAGCTTGGTTTTTTTGATCATCCCCTGCTTGGTTGCCATGACAAGGTAGGTATCTGAAGAAAATTCTTTCACGGGCATGGTTGAGCTGATTTTGGCTTGGGCCTCCATCTCAAGAAGATTAATTATCGCCTTGCCTTTTGAAACCCTGCCTGCCTGGGGAATTTCATATACCTTCAGCCAGTGCACGCGACCCTTGTCAGTAAAAATCAGGAGGTAGGCCTTTGTGGAAGCCACAAAGAGGTGCTCAACAAAATCTTCCTCTTTTACCTCGGCTCCGGTAGCTCCTTTTCCTCCGCGTTTCTGTTTACGGTAGGCACTGACCGGAAGGCGTTTTATATAACCACCGTGGCTAATCGTTACCACCACGTCCTCTTCGGCAATCAGGTCTTCTATCTCCAGTTCCTCGACTTCCCCGACTATATCCGTTCTACGCTCATCTCCGTATTTTTTCTTAAGCGCAAGCAGGTCCTCTTTGATAATGGCTTCTATTTTTTTCTCTGACGCCAGAATTGCCCGGCACAATTCAATCTTTTTAAGGAGCTCGGCGTACTCCGCGTCGATCTTATCCCGCTCAAGGGCAGTGAGGCGCTGCAGCTGCATCTCTAAAATAGCCTGCGCTTGCACTTCTGAAAGGTCAAACTCCTTCATTAATTGCGCCTTGGCGGCTTGAGTATTCTTTGATGCCTTGATTATTCTTATAATCCGATCGATATACTTCAGCGCTATCTTAAGCCCTTCCAGTATATGGGCCCTTTTCAGCGCCTTATCCAGTTCGAACTTGGTCCTGCGACGTATAATCACTTTCCTGTGATCAATGTAGTAATCCAGGACCTGGCGCAAACTAAGGACGCGCGGCCGATTTTCAACTAGCGCAAGCATGATAATGCCAAATGTCCCCTCTAATTGCGTATGCTTGAAAAGCTGGTTTAAGACAACCTGGGATTCCGCGTCACGCTTCAGCTCCACCACTATGCGCATGCCCTCTTTGTCGGATTCGTCGCGGATATCGGAAATCCCTTCTATTTTTTTGTCATCCACAAGGTCGGCAATGGCCTCTATAAGGCCGGACTTCTGCACCTGGTAGGGTATTTCGGTAATTACGATAAGGTCTTTACCGTTCTTTTGATGCTCGATGGCCGCTTTCGCGCGGACAATCAATTTTCCCTTGCCGGTCGTATACGCTTCCTTTATCCCCCCCTTGCCACAGATAATGCCGCCCGTCGGAAAATCCGGCCCTTTGATATAACGCATGAGGTCCTTTATTTCTGCCTCGGGGTGCTCGAGTATATAAATGACTGCGTCGGCAACCTCTGTTAAATTATGGGGAGGGATATTTGTTGCCATGCCCACCGCGATACCGCTTGAGCCGTTGACCAAGAGATTGGGCAGGGCTGCCGGTAATAAGAGCGGCTCTACGAGAGATGCATCAAAGTTCGGACCGAAATTGACCGTGTCTTTGTCGATATCGGCCAAAATTTCATCGGCAATGGCCGCCAGGCGCGCCTCGGTGTAGCGCATCGCTGCGGCTGCGTCTCCGTCAACCGAGCCAAAGTTACCTTGTCCGTCGACAAGCGGATAGCGCAATGAAAAATTCTGCGCCATCCTTACCAGGGTATCATACACGGCCACGTCTCCGTGGGGGTGGTATTTCCCGAGAACCTCACCAACAATACGGGCGCATTTTTTATACGGTTTGGTATGATCAAGGCTTAGCTCCTGCATCGCGTAAAGGATTCTCCGATGCACGGGCTTTAGGCCATCTCGCACGTCGGGAAGTGCGCGACCGACGATAACGCTCATCGCGTAATTAAGATACGAATCCTTAACCTCTTCTTCGATAGAAATTGGTATTATTTTTTCATTACGAGTATACATAATTTATATATCCAGATTTTTCACCTGATGCGCGTAGTTTTCTATAAACTCCCTGCGCGGCTCAACCTGGTCTCCCATTAATACGGTAAACATCTTATCCGCCTCAACTGAATCTTCGAGCGTCACTTTTAAAATTGTGCGTTTCTCAGGGTCCATGGTAGTTTCCCACAGCTGCTGCGGGTTCATCTCGCCCAAGCCTTTGTACCGCTGGATGTGCATGCCCTTACTCGCCGTGTCCTTGATGAATGCGAGTACGTCCTTGAGTGCAGTGAGTTCTTTATCCTCTTTCTCGTTTATAATTCGATAAGGTGACTTGCTTTTCTTCTGCGAAGGCTTATTCGATTCGGCTTCAGCAACTTCTTCCTGGCTGCCATATGTTGCAATATCCAGGCCTAGTTTTTCTATCTTCCCCACCAGGCTATCTAATTCCTGTGATTCAAATATCTCAAGCACGTCAAAATTATCGCTTTTTTCCTCTTTATCGGAATAAGCAGCTAATTCCTTGTCGGAATATAAAAAATGGGTTTTACCATCCACTTTTGCCCTATAAATAGGCAATTTTTTGGTTTTTTGATGTCTTAAACTTAGATATTTTGAGAAATTTACTCCCTTTTTATCTAATATTTTGGCTAAATTTTCTATTTCCACCAAGAGCTTAAGCAAGTCTTTAAATTGATTATCAGTAAAAACACGCTTGTCTTTCGTGCACATAAACTTATGGCCTTCCCTGCCAAGCTCTAAAAGCAGCTCATCCATTTGTTCCTCAGTTTGAATATACTCTTCTCGCTGGCCTCGTTTTATCTTATAAAGAGGTGGCTGCGCGATATATACGTGGCCTTCCCCTACCATCTTAGGCATCTGCCTATAAAGGAGGGTTAAAAGAAGCGTACGTATATGCGATCCATCGATATCGGCATCTGCCATAAGAATCAATTTATCATAACGCAGTTTCCCCAAATCAAACTCTTCCCCTACGCCGGTGCCTAGCGCAGTAATAATGGTACGGATTTCTTCATTCGATAATATTTTATCCAGCCGTGCTTTTTCGACGTTTAAAATTTTTCCTTTAATGGGAAGTATCGCCTGAAACCTCCTGTCGCGCCCCTGTTTTGCAGACCCTCCTGCGGAATCCCCTTCTACAATGTATAATTCGCAGAGCTTGGGGTCTCTCTCGGAGCAATCGGCTAATTTGCCGGGTAGGCCTGCGCCCTCGAGTGCCCCTTTTCTCCGGGTCAACTCACGGGCTTTTCGCGCCGCCTCCCGTGCGCGCGACGCCACGATCACTTTATCAATAATCTTGTTTGCAACGGACGGGTTTTCTTCAAAATAATCGGAAAGGGAATCTAGGCTCACTGAGGCGACAAGCCCTTCTACCTCGGAATTCCCTAATTTGGTTTTGGTCTGGCCTTCAAACTGCGGATTCGGTACTTTTACGCTCACGACCGCCGTCAAGCCCTCCCTCACATCATCCCCCGCGATGGCGATATCGTCCTTGAGAAGGTTTTTGGCCTTGGCGTACTGATTGATAGCGCGCGTAAGTGCAGATTTAAACCCGGACAGGTGCGTACCACCTTCAATGGTATTGATGTTGTTCGCAAACGAAAAAATGGTCTCTGTATAGCCATCGTTATACTGCAGGGCGACCTCAACCAAAATCTCATCCTGCGTCTTTTCAAAATAAAGCACTTTTGGGTGAAGCGCGTTTTTATTCTTATTCAGGTACTCCACAAAGGAAACGATGCCCCCCGCAAACTCAAACACTGACTCTTTATCGCTACGCTCATCAACGAGCTTGATCTTCAAGCCCTTGTTTAAAAAGGCCAGCTCTCTTAAGCGCTGCGAAAGGATATCATAGGAAAAATCATTTTTGCTAAAAATTGTCCTGTCGGGCTTAAAGGTCACCTTGGTGCCGGTGGAGTTACTTTTACCAATCACCGTAAGCCTTGAAACAGTTTTCCCCCGTTCGTACCGCTGATGATATACCTTGCCGTCTCTTTTCACCTCAACTTCCAGCCATTCAGAGAGGGCGTTCACCACGCTCACGCCGACACCGTGCAGCCCTCCCGACACCTTATATATGCGGTGATCGAATTTGCCCCCGGCATGCAACGTAGTAAGCGCCACTTCCACCGCAGGCTTTTTTTCTGTCTTATGTATATCGACCGGAATGCCTCGCCCGTTATCCAGCACGCTAATGCTATTATCGGAACGGATAACTACTTCAATATAATTGCAATGGCCGGCGAGGCTTTCGTCTACGCTATTATCGACCACTTCATAGACTAAATGGTGAAGGCCGCGGCTAGACGTATCGCCGATATACATTGCTGGCCTTCGCCTTACCGCCTCTATCCCCTCAAGGACCTGGATGGTAGTCGCATCGTAGGGCTTATCTTTACCCTGCGCCTGCGCGGGTATTTTTTTGGGCAGTTTCGCCTCAATCTTTTTTTTCATTTTTCTCACCGAGAAAAAACCGGATATCCCTTACTTCTGGACAATCCACCTGTATTTGTTTTAACAATTGGTCTTTTTTTAATTGTAAGTGATAAAGCCAACTCGAAGAATCGATATATAGCGTAAGTGTGCCGCTCTTGAAATTATTTAATGTAATATGCTTTATTTCCCTGTTTGTCAATATTTTTTTTATATACCGTTCGTAACTATCCTTACAGGGTTTTTGTTTCGAACGCCATCGAGACAGTAATGACTGCACGGTGTTTTTAATGGCGTCCATCCCTAACCCAGGCGCATTGGCAATACAATATACACATATCCTTTGCTGCGTATCACCCCCGGACTCTCGCTGCCGGTGATTTCCAACTCGATTGTTTCTTCGGTAATGTTTTTTAGTAAATCAATTAAAAAGTTCGGATTGAACCCGATTACCATCTCTTTGCCCGCATAACTAACCGCGAGCTCCTCCCTCGATTCGCCCACATCAGGTGTCGACTTTGAAACCACCAGTTTTTCTTTAAACACTTCCATTTTGATTGCTTGGTAATCAGGTGTTGATAATAAGGCCGCCCTACGCACCGCTAATAAGAGTGGGTCGCGGCTTGCTTTTATTTTTTGGGCTGCCTCAGGAGGGATCACTTGCTGATAACTGGGGAATTCTCCTTCGATTAAACGAGAGATAATGGTTATATCCCCAAAATCAAACAAAACCTGATTCGCCCCCATAATCATAGAAACCATACCCTCATCTTTTAAGTTCCTATTAAGCTCCTGGATGGTTTTGATTGGGATAATGACTTGTAGTTCTTTATTGATGCCCTGTGGTAATTTTTTTTCGATTACCGCAAGCCTTTTGGCATCGGTAGCAACCAGAGTAAGCGTGTTATCTAAAAATTTAAATAATATGCCATTTAATATATACCTCGTTTCATCAAAAGAAACCGCAAAAGAAGTTAAGCGCAACATCTCTTTTAAAACTCCCTGCTCTAATTGCAACACCTCTTTATCTTTCATTTCCGGTAATTTAGGAAAATCCTCGGCGGGTAATCCCATAATTTTAAATTGGCACATCCCGGCATCAATAACCATTAAATGGTTTTTTTTGGTAGTAATCTCGATTTTTTCTTCTGATAATTCCCGAATAATACCCCCAAATCTACGCGCAGGTATGGTAACCGCTCCGGGTTCCTGAATATCCACAGGAACTACACAGGTAATACCTATGTTAAGGTCGGTGGCAGTAAACCTAAGTTTACCCTGATATGTTTCAATTAAAATATTTGATAATATAGGTAAAGAGGTTTTGGTATTAATGATATTCTGTAAAGTATCAATGCTATTTAAAAGGGCTTCTTTGGTGATTTTAAATTTCATAAGGCCTCCTTATAGTATTACGATTTTTTATTAGAGATTAAAAAATAGTAGTAGTAATAAGATGTGTGATTTTTGTTGATAACCACATAACATGATATATACCCGCCAATTACACATAAATTGCGTGTTGAAAAAAAACGCATTTATTGTTGAATAATAGAAATAAGCGAGTTAACCCTGTTTTGTAAATCCTGGTCCTTCCCTAAACTTCCCTTAATTTTATTATAAGCGTGTAACACGGTAGTATGGTCTTTGCCCCCAAAATGATTTCCTATTTCCGGTAAAGATAACTCAGTTAACTCGCGGCTCAGATACATAGCCACCTGCCTTGGTAAAACGACATTCTTATTTCGGCGCTTGGCCTTGAAGTCATACAGAGCAACCCCGAATTCTTCCGAGACACAGCGCTGGATAAAATCAACGGTGATTATTTTTTTTGGTTCTTTACACAAATCCTTGAGCACCTCTTTGGCCAAATCCAGCGCGATTGCCTTTTCTTCTAATAACGAATACGCGATGATACGTACCAGCGCCCCCTCTAGTTCCCGGATATTGGTTTTAATAATTTGGGCGATAAAAAAGAGTACGTCGTCCGGGACTTTTACGGGCTCGCGCTCAATTTTTTTCTTAAGAATCGCCACCCTTGTTTCAAAATCCGGGGGTTGGATGTCAGTTGTCAGTCCCCAACTAAACCGGGACACGAGCCTTTCTTGCAGGTTTGCGATTTCTTTCGGCGGCCGGTCGGAAGAGATAATTATTTGTTTATGGGCGTCGTAGAGGGCATTGAAGGTATGGAAGAATTCTTCCTGGGTAGACTCCTTACCGGCGATAAAATGGATGTCGTCGATTACCAAAACGTCGACACTGCGATACCGCTGCCGGAAGGCATGAGTTGAGTGGTGCTGGATTGCATCGATGAGCTCGTTGGTAAAGCGCTCGGAAGTGGTATAGCATATTTTCATAGTATTGAATTTGAGGTACACGCGATGGCATATTCCCTGCATAAGGTGCGTTTTTCCTAATCCCACCTTCCCGTAGATGAAAAGCGGGTTATAGGCCTTCGCAGGCGCTTCCGCGACCTGTAAGGCGTATGCGTGGGCAAAACGGTTTGAAGGACCGACGACAAAATTTTCGAAGGTATACTTTGAATTAAGCCCTAAGCCCCCAGGTTGCTCAATAGGTCTGGTTTTTGCTTTTATCGCAGGCGTCCTTACGATCTTGTCTTGATCCGAAGGCGCTACAGAGAATTCAACGGAAAGCCCTTTTTTTGTGATTTCTAGGCAAACAGTCTGGATTGCCGTTTTATAATGCCGCTCTACCCACTCTTTAAAAAAGGCATCGGGCGCCTCCAGGCGTAGGGTGACATTGTTGGCCCCCTTCAATTTTAAAGGCGATATCCAGGTTTCAAAGATCGAACCACCCAGAGAGTCTTTTAGGCGGGAGCGGATTGCATCCCAGCTATCCACCATAGAATCTTCCATAGCCAAAACTTTACTGAGTTAGGTTTCCACAGCTTATACACAGAGTGTATAAGCTTGTGGATATTAGTTTTTATGTAGGCGCGCTTGTCGACAAGATAGAGCGCCAAAGACGAAAGTCATTATATCAAACAACTGTTACCTGGTAAAGGAAAAACATTATACAACAACCTTTCCATCAGTCAATTAAAATAATTCTTTGTTTTTTAGAAACAAAAGGCATTGACTTGAATGAATTTTATGTTATAATCAAAAACCTATTCGTTTTAAAAAAACCGCCACGACCATTGCAACGGCTCTGAGACGCAAACATTTCGCTGTGGCGTGGCAAGGCAGGTAAGGAGCAGACAGAAAATGAAGAAAAATATTAAAACACCAACCAGAATTGTTGCAAAGCGCCGGCATGGTTTCCGGCGGAGAATGGCCACTAAATCAGGAAGACAGGTGCTTGCGCGCAGGAGACGCAAAGGAAGAAAGAGGCTTTCCGTATAATGAAGTCTTTGGCTGTAGGCCTCATTAATTTTTATCAGCGGCACGTACGCTTATTCCTCCCCCGGTGTTGTCGTTTCTGGCCGAGCTGCTCCGAGTATTATAAACAAGCAATAATAAAATTCGGGATAATCAAAGGAAGCCTGAAAGGGGCAGGAAGGCTCCTGCGCTGTCACCCCCTGAACAAAAACGCCGGGCATGACCCGCTGCATTAATCGTTAAAACAAAAAATGGGAAAAAGAATATTATTAGCTGTAGTGTTGTCGTTTATGGTTTCAATGCTCTGGTCTTCTTTTGTCAGTCGTACTTATCACATTGAAAACAAAACAGTTACGATACAAAATACTACAAAAAATTATCTTACGCAAGAGGCGATTGTAGCAAATTACCATGTATCGGGCGAAGAAATTCCCAAAACGATTACGCCCCCCCTCAATTTCCCTTTCGGCAACACAGAAATAGTTTTTGACGTAAAAACCGCATCGATCAGAGAAATAATTTTCAATAACTACAAAAAATATCCATTCCAGATAAAAAATGGTTTTTGGCTAGCTGACAACGAGCTAAATTTTACTGCAGAGCATATTGGGCAGAATGAAATCAGCTTTAAGCACCAGGATGCAGAAAAAATCATTAACAAAAGGTTTATTTTTACTAACTCTTTGTATAACATAAGGTTAGAATTATCAATCGAGAATTTATCAAATAGACGGCTAGATTTTAATCCCGCTTTGGTATTAGGAGCGCTTAATTTTGGTAGTAACTCTATCCAGGAAAGATTTCAAGAGGCCATTTTGGCTACAAAAGATAAAATTTTGCGTGTTAATGGCAAGAAATCAGTTGATGCAATAGAAGTAAGTTTTCTTGGATTAAGGGATCGCTATTTTTGCGCGGTTATGACAACTGAGAACAGAGACTTTAGTGGTTTTGTTGATAAAATAAACACCAAAGAATCCCTTGTTGGGCTAAAATTCCCTGTGTTACAACTACTTCCAGGACAATTATTTGTAGGGAAATTTAATGCATATTTTGGCCCGCAAGATCTTAATTTGATTAGTAGTGTAAAGCCCGAATGGGCATCTATTATCCATTTTGGAGTTTTTGATATCATTTCACAGATTTTATTGAAATTGCTAGAGGCTATTTTTAAACTAGTCCACAATTGGGGTTGGGCAATTGTCATTATTAGTTTTTTAATTTACCTTGTGCTTTTCCCGTTAACCCTCAAACAAATGCATTCAATGAAAAAAATGCAGAGTCTTCAGCCCCAATTAGAAGAGCTGAAAAGAAAGCATAAAGATAATCCCAAAAGACTTAACCAGGAAATCATGGAGCTTTACAAAAGCAGTAAAGTCAATCCTTTCGGAGGGTGCTTGCCTTTATTGTTGCAATTGCCCATATTTTTTGCGTTATATCAGACGCTGATGCGGTCTATTGCTTTAAAGGGGGCAGAGTTTCTCTGGATACGGGATCTTTCTGAGCCAGACAAATTTTCCGTTGCAGGAAAGGAATTTAATCTTTTGCCCATTCTCATGATAATAATAATGTTCTTCCAGCAGAAATTATCGCAAGCGGCTTCGAGCCCAGAAACTGCTGAGCAGCAAAAAATGATGATGATTATTTTTCCTTTACTTTTCGGATTTTTGTTCTATAATATGCCATCAGGGCTGGTTTTGTATTGGTTGTTGAATAGCGCCTTTATGTTGATTTCACAATTGAGCATTTTAAAGAGCGTCAAGACAAATGAATAAGCAAAAAATGAGTATTGAAGCTGAGGGAAAAACAGTGGAAGAAGCTATCCAGAAAGCCCTTGATAAATTGAAATTAAAGCGCAACCAGGTAAAGGTCGAGGTTTTATCTGAGGAAGAAAAAGGCCTTTTCGGCATGGCTGGTGCAAAGCCAGCTAAAGTCAAGGTAAGTATATTGTCAAAACAAGAAATTTCTTGACTTTTTCGCTATTTTCGAAATAATATAATTGTTCCGCGTGGAACATTTCGTAACTCTTTAAATTACAATGGGTAAAGTTATTACAATTTGTAATCAAAAGGGTGGGACTGGGAAAACTACCTCAGCGGTTAATATAGCTACTTATGTCGCCCTAAAAGGGAAAAAAGTTCTTTTAGTAGATTTAGACCCTCAGGCAAATGCTACAAGTGGCCTGGGCGTAGATAAACATCGCGTTGCCAAGAGCACCTACCATATCCTTCTCGAAGAAATCAACATTAATGAAATTTTTCAAACTACCCAAGTGGAAAATCTAATTTTGGCGCCAGCAAATTTGGATCTTACTGGAGCTGAAATAGAATTAGTGGGCGCCTTGGCCAGAGAATTCAGGTTAAAGAAGTCATTAGCGAGTATCATTGATACCTTTGACTTTGTTTTCATTGATTCTCCGCCTTCCCTTGGCCTTTTAACCATAAATGCAATTTGCGCTGCCGATTCTATACTTATACCTGTTCAATGTGAGTTTTACGCCTTAGAAGGGGTAACGCAGCTTATGAATACTTTTAATTTGGTAAAAAGTAATCTAAACCCAAAACTGGAAATCGAGGGCGTCTTTCTTACCATGGCTGATTTCCGTACGAACCTTAGTAGGGAAGTAATCCAGGAAATAAGGGCATATTTTAAAGACAAAGTATACGAAACAATCATCCCGCGTAATATCAGGCTTGGGGAAGCGCCTAGCTTTGGCAAGCCAGTGGCGTTTTACGACAAAGACTCAATTGGAGCGAAAACCTATGCGGAACTGGCAAACGAAATTTTAAGATTACCGCCTACCGAAGAAAAAGAGGCAGTCTATCCGAGCGAAGAAATTACTCAAAAATAGGAGATTGTATCATGGAGAGAAAAGCATTAGGTAAAGGTATCAGCGCTTTAATTCCTGAGAAGGAAACACACAGCTCGGAACAGTTGCTACAAGTGCCTATTGAGAAAGTCAGGCCAAACCCATTGCAACCTCGCGAACATTTTGATGCGGACGAAATGGAAAGCCTGGTACATTCCATCAAAGAAAAAGGAATTATTCAACCTGTGCTCGTAAGGCCAAAGGGCGATTATTATGAATTGATTGCCGGAGAAAGACGGCTGCGCGCAGCTGCCCAGCTGCATTTCAAAGAAATACCAGTGATAATCAAGAACCTTGAGGACCAGGGCTCCCTGGAGCTTTCTTTAATAGAGAATGTCCAGAGACAAAATCTTAATCCGGTTGAAGAAGCGCACGCCTATCAATATCTTATTGATAAATTTCAAGTGACACAGGAAAGAATAAGCGAAGCGTTAGGCAAGTCAAGATCCACTATTGCTAACCTATTGAGAATATTGAAGTTACCGCAAGAAATCCAAGAAGAAATTAAAAAAGGGAGAATAACGTTTGCGCACGGAAGAGCGATATTAGAGGTGCAAGACCCCAACGAACAACGTGCGCTAAGCCAGGCAGTGATTGCAAGAGGGTTATCAGTAAGAGAGCTTGAAAATTTAATCCGGACAAAGAGGCCAAAGAAAGCGAGCGGGAAAAAAATAATTACCGGCAAAGACCCTTTTGTTTCCCTCACAGAAGCGCAGCTTCAGCAGGCCTTAGCGACCAGGGTAAAGATTGTCAGGCAAAAAAAGCGCGGGCAGATACAAATCGAATTTTATTCCGACGAGGATTTGCAGCGCATTGTCGCTTTACTGAAAGGTGGGCAGTAATATGAACGAGGCTACGCTAATACTTATCAAGCCCGACGGTCTAAAAAAATCACTGACCGGCAATATCTTGACGCGCTTATCTGAAACAAAGCTGGAGATTATGGCTGCAAAAATTGTGAAAGTAGATAAGGGGCTTGCGACGGAACACTACAAGCACCTTAAAGACAAGCCTTTTTTCAACGAACTGATCGATTACATATGCGGAGAAAAACATAACCGTAAGAAAGTGATGGCACTTGTATATTGGGGGGAAAACGCAACTACTAAGTGCAGACAGCTTGCAGGCGCCACTAATCCTGAAGAAGCAGAACCGACATCAATTAGGGGTTCTTACGGAAGGATTACCACCTCAGGGCTTTACGAAAACGTAATACACGTTTCTTCAAACAAGGATGAGGCAGAGCGCGAGATTAAGCTATGGTTTACGCCCGCAGAGGTGATAGTAGATCTTTACCCTGTCAAGGAATCCACCGTAAATAGCTGTACGCACGTTGTGTGGGCATAAAAAAGGGGCTTAGTATGCAGAGCATGACCGGTTTTGGCAGCAGGGAAGCAGAGATAAAAGAACTGGGCAGGGTCTATGTCGAGATAAAAAGCATAAACCATAAATCTTCGGAGATAATCTCTAAATTGCCGGAAGGGATGTCATGGCTAGAGGAGAAAATAAAAAAAGTAATCGAGGCGCGCTTAAGGCGGGGGAGGATTTTGTGCCTGATGACGCTCACCGGAGGGAAATCAAAAAGCGTTTTTACCAATACGCAATTGCTTAAAGATTACATGTCTGGCTTACGGCGTATCAGGAGATATACGCATTGTAAGGATGAGGTCACCCTAGGAACATTAATCAGTCTTCCCGGCGTTGTTTCCCTCGCTGATAATAAGGCGCTGTTAAGAAAGAAGTGGCCGGTACTTAAAAAGCTCGTTACCGAAGCGCTTGCCAGCCTTATTGCATCGCGCAAAAGAGAGGGGGGCGTGTTGGCGGCATATCTTCTGGCGCGGCTGAGGCACTTAAACGCGCTCGTAGACAGCATCGGGAGGTGTTTTAAAAAAGCGGTTGCAGCCAAGCTGGAAAACTTTCTTTCCGACGAAGAAAAGGAAAACTTTTTGAAAGTATCCGATATCTCTGAGGAGCTGCAACGCGTGGCGTTTCACATAAGAAATTTCATGCGTACCCTGAAAGGCGCCGGGCCAAAAGGCAAGGAGCTCGATTTTATTGCCCAGGAGATGCAGAGGGAGATTAATACGACGGGCGCAAAATCATTCGATGTGTTGATTACTTCTAGGGTTATTGAGGCAAAGAGCGAAATCGAAAAAATAAGGGAACAGTTGCAGAACATAGAGTAGTGTTATCTGCGGTTGCGCGATGAGCATACCCAAAACCATATTTGTTATTTCCGGGCCTTCCGGATCAGGCAAGACCACGCTTCTTAAGGGGGTCCTTGCCGACAGGTTGTTACGCAATAAACTCGCGCGCTCAGTGTCTTATACAACCCGGCCAAAACGCTCGGGAGAAAAGAATGGCAGGGATTATCGTTTCATAAACAAGAATGAATTCAAGGAGAAGCGGAAGGCGAAAAAACTGCTTGAATGGACGGAATATTTAGGTTATTATTACGGAACGCCCAAAGAGCTGCGCTCGGATAAATCATCGGCAAGGCCAGGCCTTGTGCTCTGTCTTGATATAAAAGGGGCACGCAGGGTAAAAAAATTGTATCCTGAAAACTCCGTGTCAATTTTTGTCATGCCTCTTTCGCTGAAATTGCTTCCTCAGCGGATGCAAAAACGGTGCAGCAAGACAGGGGCGAAAGAGATCGAACAGCGGCTTGCGCTTGCCGAAGAAGAGGTGCGGGCCTCCATGCATTATGATTATCGGATCGTGAATAAAGATCTTGGCAAGGCCATCGTAGCCCTGCGGAACATCATTAAAAGAAAGCTTTTCGCGCAAAACGTAAAAAAATAAGCGAGGTGTATGCATATGACAGATATAGCGTTGGAAAAATTACTGGAAAACAGCAAGGGTTCTGTATATAAGTTAGTGGTATTGGCGTCAAAACGGGCCCTGGAGATTGCAGAAGGGCAGCCGAGACTCATAGAAGGCAGCGCTTCGGTCAAACCTTCTATCCTGGCGCTGCAGGAGATGGCTGAAGGAAAAGTAAAATATAAGAAAAACGCACCAGCTAAGTAGAAAAACCGAAGCTCGGTTTATTTTTATGAAGAAAAATAAACATATTATCCTTGGGGTAACTGCCAGCATTGCGCTCTATAAGGCATGTGACCTTATCCGCAGACTCAAGGAAAAAAGTTTTATAGTTAGCGTGGTGATGACGCAAGAGGCCGAGGAACTGATTAAGCCGATTGTATTCCAGGGCCTTTCCGGGAACAAGGTATATCGCGGCCTTTTTGACGAGCCGGATGCCTGGGAAATCGAACATATCTCTCTGGCAGAGCAGGCAGACGTGGTTGCGATTGTGCCGGCCACTGCGAATTGCATAGGCAAAATTTCTTCCGGCATCTGCGATGATTTATTGACCTGCGTAGTGGCTGCGACAAAAGCGCCTGTGCTTTTGTGCCCGGCAATGAACGAGGGCATGTATCGCAATGCAATTGTGCAGGCGAATATTAAGAAACTACAGGCGCTGGGTTATGTGTTTGTTGGGCCGAAAAGAGGGAGGCTTGCCTGCGGGAAAATAGGCACGGGCTGCCTGGCAGAAATTGACGATATAGTCATACAGATAGAGCGGATGGCGACGTAGCCAAGTGGCAAGGCAGCTGTCTGCAAAACAGCTATTCAGCGGTTCGAATCCGCTCGTCGCCTCAAATTCCGTGAAGCGGAATTTGATTTCGCGGAAGCGAAATTCATCCTTTATCCACCAAGGTTTTGGTTTAGCGGCTAAAGGACATATTAAAAAGCCATCGGGCAAGTGGTGGAATGGCATACACGACAGACTTAAAATCTGTTGGCCGCAAGGTCGTGAGGGTTCAACTCCCTCCTTGCCCACTTGTTGCGAAGTAGACAACAAGGTTTAGGCTAAGGCTTAGGCTAAACGTAAATCCTAAGCACTAAATACTAAACAAATCCTAAACGAATTCGTTAGGGACATTGGGATTTATGATTTGTTTAGTATTTAGAATCCAGTGCAATATACACTGCGTATTAACTATTGACTATAGCGAACGACGGGCTCATAGCTCTAGCCTCGACGTCCTGACACGCATCACTGCATGGTGGGTCGGGGTCCCGATGGCAAGCTCCGAAGAAGCGCCACCATCGGGATTGGTTCATGGGTGTTCGCTATGAGCAGGGCGAGCAAAAAATCAGGGCTCATAGCTCAGTTGGTTAGAGCGTTGCGTTGACATCGCAAAGGTCGGTGGTTCGAACCCACTTGAGCCCATTTTGTAAAATCGGGTTTCGAGGTTTTTCCGTTTCCGTAATGTTAATCCTAAGAAACGGGATCCCGCTTGATAACAGATTCGCTTAGCGGTAACTCCTCGTGGGCCCGCTACTAAAAAGAGGAAAGAATGTCTAAAAATCTAGCATGGTTAGTAATCTTATTATTGTGCGCATCCCCTTGTCTTGCAGACACCATTTATTTTAAAGATGGGAAGAAGCTCGAAGCTACCATTATCGAAAAAACGGATAAATATATAAAGGTTGACGTAGAAGGAGTGCCACTTACTTATTTTAGCGAAGAAATACAAGAAATCAAGGCAGAGCAAGGGGAGGGGATTTTAGAAAAATCATTAACAGCGACGCAGGCGCCGCTTCTAGACGGCTCAGCCGCGCTCCATATAAATACTGAGTATGGATTTGAAATTAGTGGCCCCAAGGGATGGTTTAAAGATGTGCACGCTCCTATCCCCGGGAAAACATCGACCGAAGCAGTCGTATATAATAAACATGCTCAGCATGCAAAAGGGGAAGCGGTTTTTCCGAATTTGATGGTGACAATAGATATTGCGCCGGAGAATGTTACGAGCGCAGTTGATTTTTCAAAACGCGTTCTTCAATATTGGAGAGAGGTATTCGCGAAATATAAAACAGGCACCTTGGTGGTGATTGAAGAGCCGCACGCAATAGAACTCAACGGTCTTAAAGGATCAAGGGCTATTTTTGACCTAAATGCAAACGACGGGAAATCAATGCGCAATGTGGACTACAAATTTATGAGAAACGAGATAATTATTTCTGTTATGGGGGGGGATTGGTCTTCTTCCGCGAATGCGCACCTTAAAGATTTCGAGGATGCCGCAGCCACTTTTAAATTTATTGGAGAAGGGAAAAGGGTTTCGGCATCTGGCCAGACGAGAAAGCGCAAGCTTGGCGATGTTCTTGCTGCAGGTAAAAAGCAATTCGGCCAATACGAGCACGCAATACCAAGGTTTGTGTTAAAAGTTCCCGAAGGGACTTCTCGAAATTGGCATTTTGTTGTTTTTGATGAACCCGCAGTGCCTTTTTATCTTGCCAATGACGCTACGTTTACAAAGGATATGCCCTTTATCAGCTCAATGGTTTCTCAGGTGCCACAAGAGAAGCTTTTAGATAAAGAGGCTTCTTTCAAAGAAATCGCTGCATCTCATCAGGAGTGGGAGAAGGGCGTCTGGGGAGAAAGTGCTACATTTGTGAATAACGGCAGCCCTCTGAAACTAAAAGAATTCTCTGCTTTTGAAAGAGTAATCGAAGTTCCAGACAAGAAGTTGAGGTATCATTTTGTCTATATATTTATGGACAACTATTTGCTTCAATTAGGCCTTAATACGACGCAGGCGGAGTATGCCAACGATGATAAGGATTTTATGCGCATACTGAATACATTAAGCACTCAATAACATACATGGATAAAGGCTTAGATATTTTACGTCATTCCTGTTCTCATATAATGGCCCAGGCCGTGAAAGAGCTGTGGCCCGAAGTAAAATTAGGCATCGGCCCTTCTATCGAGGACGGGTTTTATTATGATTTCGATAAGAAAGAGCCTTTTACCGACGATGATTTGGTTGTAATAGAAGAGAAGATGCGCCAAGTTATACGCAAAGACGAGCCGTTTGTCAGACAGGAACTGTCTAAGAAAGAGGCAGAGATATTGTTTAAGAAGCTGCGCGAAGAGTATAAGGTTGAGCTGCTTCGAGAAATCCCCGACGAGAAAGTATCAATATATAAGACCGGAGAGAATTTTCTTGATCTGTGCCGCGGCCCGCACATCGAAACAACGGGCAAGATAAAAGCCTTTAAACTTTTGTCGGTAGCAGGCGCCTATTGGCACGGGATCGAAACCAACCCTATGTTGCGCAGAATTTACGGCACTTGTTTTAATGCCCCAGAGGAACTTCAGGAATATCTTAACAATCTTGAGGAGGCCAAGAAGCGCGATCACCGAAAACTCGGGCCGCAGCTTGGGCTTTTTGATGTGTTCCACGAAGATGCCGGAGCCGGACTTGTGTTTTATTATCCCAAAGGCGCGGTTGTACGCAGATTAATCGAAGATTACGAAAAAAGCGAACATACAAAACGCGGCTACCAAATGGTGATTACTCCCCACATAATGCAGGCTGCGCTTTGGAAGAAGTCCGGGCATTACGACTATTACAAAGAAAACATGTATACGTTTCAGATAGAGGAGAAGGAGTTCGTATTAAAACCGATGAATTGCCCCGGCCACATCCTTATTTATAAATCGAAAACAAGAAGTTATAAAGAGCTGCCATTGCGTTTATTTGAGCTGGGCACGGTATACAGACACGAAAAGGCAGGCGTCCTGCACGGCCTTTTGAGGGTGAGGGGATTTACCCAGGATGATGCCCACATCTTTTGCCTGCCCTCGCAACTTACCAGCGAGATAAAAGCGATTATCGCATTTGTATTCGACACCATGAAAGTGTTTGGTTTTCAATCTATAGGGATTGAGTTAAGCACCCGACCTGAGAAACACATCGGATCCGACGATGATTGGCGGTTAGCTACCGAGGGGTTGGAAAAGTCTTTGAAAGAAATGGGGCTTGCATATACCGTAAACGCCGGGGAAGGCGCTTTCTACGGGCCAAAAATTGATATAAAATTAAAGGATGCGATGAAGAGGTCTTGGCAATGTGCGACCATCCAGTGTGATTTTGCGCTTCCCAAGAGATTCGAGCTTACCTATGTTGATTCAGATGGCAAGGAACAGCAGCCGATTATGTTGCACCGCGTAGTATTGGGGAGTATTGAGCGCTTTATCGCCTGCCTCACCGAGCATTATGCGGGCGCTTTCCCCTTGTGGCTGGCGCCGGTACAGGCAGTGGTTATTCCTGTAAAGGATACATGCCAGGAATATGCGCTCAAGGTAGAAGCCGCGCTGAGGGCAGAGGATATCAGGATAGAGTGTAACGACAGTAACGAAACGCTTAATAAGCGCATCAGGCAGGCAGAGACAGAAAAGATCCCTTTTATTTTAGTTGTCGGAGAGAGAGAAGTGCGGGATAATACGGTATCGGTACGCCGGCAGGGAAGTAGCGGCACCAGCATCGTAGAGATTGCGGAGTGTATCCGCGACATACAATCACAGGTCGCCGGTAGAGAGCAGAGAAGGCGATAGGTAGGTTATGTGCCTAGAAAATAAAAGGAGGTGGTACACATAAAGAAGTTTATCCGTATTAATGAGAGAATCCGCGTACCCGAGGTGCGCCTTGTAGGCCCCGAAGGTAACCAGTTGGGAGTGGTGTCTATACAAAAGGCGCTTGAGCTTGCTGAACAGCATGGCCTTGATTTGGTAGAAGTAGCGCCTCAGGCAGCCCCTCCTGTGTGTCGTATTATCGATTTCAGTAAATTCAAGTACGACCAGGAGAAGAAAGAGCGCGAGGCAAAGAAGCACCAACATCAATCCCAACTTAAAGAGATACGCTTGAAGCCAAATATTGATGATCATGATTATCAGGTAAAAGTCAGGCAGGCACTTAATTTTCTGAACAAAAAAGATCGAGTAAAGGTCGAGCTTTTCTTCAAAGGCAGGCAGATGGAGCATCTTGATTTGGGCAGGAAAGTCTTGGATAGATTTATCAGCGATACGCAGCAGGAAGCGCAATTGGAGAAGGAGCCCTTGCTTGAAGGCAGGATAATGTCTTTTGTGATTGCGCCTAAGCGCGGTAACGTATAGGGCCAACATACGCACGCGGCCATAATAAAGGGGGAGGCGTTGCCGCAGTAAGAAGCAAGGCCTTACCTTACAACAGAGGAATGACATGAAAGGATTAAAAACAAAGAAAGGCGTGGCAAAGAGATTCAAGCTGACCAAAAAAGGCAAGGTTAAATATTTTCCTTGCGGGAAAAGCCATCTGGCATCGTCAAAGAATGCCAAACGGTTAAGAAACTTGAGGAAGGCTCGGACAATAGGGGACAGAAAAACAAGGAGTTTTTTAAAGCGCATGTTGCCCTATGCATAGCGCAGGCATTTGGTTCCTTGCTGGTTTAGCGTATTTGTGCAGTGTTAAGGAGGAAGTATGGCAAAGGTCAAACATAGCGTTGCAACAAAGAGAAGAAAAAAAAGGACATTAAAGCAGGCAAAGGGTTTTTGGGGAGACAGGAGCAAGCAATTTCAACAGGCCAGGCGAGCCCTGATGCACGCGTTGAAGTATGCGTATCGCGACCGGCGCGTAAAAAAACGCGAATTTCGGAGTTTATGGATTACGCGCATAAACGCTGCCTGCCGCCAGGAAGGTATCACCTACAGTCAGTTCATGCAAGGTCTTAAAAAAGCCAAGGTTGCGCTCAATAGAAAGATGTTGGCGGAACTGGCAGTAAAAGATAACCGCACGTTCCAGAAAATAATCGAATTATCAAAAAGCGTCCGATAACAGGATAGGGCCATGTTTACAATTATTATTGGATGTGGGAGGGTGGGTTCCGAGCTGGCCAAACTTTTGTCACAGGAGGGCCATGATGTGGTAGTAATCGACAAGAACCCCGTATCATTTGAGCGGTTGGGAAGCACGTTTAACGGGCTGACCTTAGTGGGCAATGGTTTTGATGTGAACATTTTGAAGCAGGCTGGTATTGAGAAGGCAGATGCGTTTTGCGCGGTTACTAACGGCGATAATACAAACTTAATTTCCTCCCAGGTCGCGAAAAAAATTTTTAAAATCCCCAAGGTAATCGCCCGCGTGTATGACCCGCAACGTGCCCATATCTATTCTGTGTTGGGCATGGATGTGATAAGCGGCACCATGCTGTTTGCTTCCATGATTAGAGATAAGATCGTAGAAAGCAGATTCTCTACGTATCTTATCGAGAGCAAGGATGTGGGAGTCATCGAGATTGAAGTCAAGGGCGAGTTGGCAGGAAAGACCATAAAAGAGATAAGTATTCCCCACGAGTTTCTGGTGGTTGCGATAAGGAAGCTGGAAGGGGTTATTATACCAAACCTCGATACCGTCCTAAGGGCGAAAGATATTCTGATGGCGGTGGTCAAGGTAGAGAGTTTAAACAAAATCAAAGCGAAGTTCGAACTTTAACCAGGCGAATGTGATAAGACTATGTATATTGTAATCGTAGGGGCAGGTAAGGTTGGATATTTTTTGGCAAAGAGGCTCACGCTGGGAAAACATACTATCAGCATTGTTGAGAAAGACCGTTCTATCTGTGAGATGATTGCCAAGGAGTTGGAAATCCTTGTGATTAACGGAGACGGGTGTGATTCCAGTATTCTGGAAGAGGCAGGTTCGCGCCGTGCCGACGTCATTGCGGCAGTTACCGGAGAAGACGAGGACAACTTGATTATCAGTCAATTAGCCAAAGAGAAATTTCACATCCGGCGCACCGTCGCGCGGGTGAACAATCCTACCAACGAACTAATATTTTCTGAGTTAGGTGTTGATATTCCGATCGATTCCACGCGTATCATTGCTAAGATTGTCGAAGAAGAGGTATCTTTCTCCGACTTCGTTAATTTAATGAGCTTCAAAAGAGGCAAGCTCAGCATCGTGCGCTTCGATTTGGCAGAGGATTCTCCTGTTGTCAACAAAGAGATCAAAGACATCCAACTGCCGGCGGATTCGGTCTTTGTCTCGATTGTGAGGGGAGAAGAGGTCATCGTCCCTAAAGGCAACACCGTGCTCTTGCCCGGCGACGATATTATTGCCATGACCCTTATCGGCAACGAGTCGCAACTGTTAAACGTTCTCTTGGGGAAACTCTAGCATGAGAATATCCACGCTGTTTAATATCGCGTTAGGTATTGCCGTTGAATGCGTGTATGCCTTGATGATTATCCTCGCTGGATTCATTACCTGCCTACTTTTTTCTCTAAAAATATGATTTTGAAGCCGAGCATAGAAGACGTCAAGACCATCGGGTATTATTTAGGTAAGGTTATTGTGGGCCTGGGCTGTGTTATGCTCTTGCCTTTGATACTGGGGGTAGCGTGTAATGAGCTTAACCCGGCGCTGGATTTTCTTATCAGTGCCCAAATCAGCCTGATTATCGGGCTGCTCTTGATAAAGTTATGCGATACCGATAAAGACTTAAGCTGGATGCAGGGGATGATTGTAGTGTCCTTATCGTGGCTGGTGGCAATGGTATTGGGCGCAATCCCCATGTATTTAAGCGGGCACTGGAATTCGTTTCTCGATGCATGCTTTGATTCGATGTCTGGGTTTGCCACCACAGGGCTTACCCTTGTCCAGGATTTGGACCACATGGCGCTAAGCCATAATTTCTGGAGGCACCTGATTATGTTTGTGGGAGGGCAGGGGATAGTGATTGTCATTCTTTCCCTGCTGGTGAAGGGTACCTCTGGCGCCTTCAAGATGTATATTGGAGAAGCGCGCGACGAAAAAATACTGCCTAACGTGGTCAACACAAGCCGTTTTATCTGGCTGGTAAGTATAGTATATTTTGTCTTATGGACCACGGTCCTCGGCTTTGTCGGCATAGCTGAAGGGATGTCAAAAGGAAGTGCTTTTTTCCACGGCGCCTGTATTTTTATGGCGGCATTCGATACGGGCGGGTTTGCGCCTCAGTCGCAAAACATCCTTTATTATCACAGTGCGGCTATTGAAATTGTTACTATTGTGATTATGATCCTGGGTGCCATTAATTTTAGGCTACATTACCATATATGGATGGGCAACCGCAGAGAGATAACTAAGAATATTGAGACCGTTGCTTTTTTCTTCTCGGTCGCTTTGCTTTTTGTGCTCGTTGCCATTGGGTTAAACCAAATGCAGGTGTATCCGCACACATCCACGCTTTTCCGCAAAGGGTTCTATCAGTTTATCTCAGGGCACACCGGTACGGGTTATGGCACTCTCTATGCCCCTCAATTCATCAGCGACTGGAGCCAGCTTGCGTTAGTGGGCTTGATTATCGCTATGGCGCTTGGCGGCGCGGTCTGTTCGACGACTGGCGCGATTAAAATGTTGCGGGTGGGTGTGGTAATGAAGGCGCTTTTTCAGGATATCAAGCGGGTGATATTGCCTGATAAGTCGATTGTCATACAGAAGTTCCACCATATCAGGGATGTGTTTCTGGAAGACCATCAGGCGAGGACAGCGCTGATTATTACGCTTGCGTACTTAGCGCTCTATGGAATAGGCTCGCTTGTGGGCATGCTTTTTGGCTATCCGTTCTTGAATTCCCTTTTTGAGTCGACCTCTGCCGCAGCTAACGTGGGCTTGTCTTGCGGGATCACTTCGGTAGCTATGCCTGCCGCGCTGAAAATAACTTACATCTTTCAAATGTGGGCGGGAAGGCTAGAGTTTATTTCGGTGTTTACGTTAATCGGTTTTTTCGTCGCAGCCATAAGAGGGAAATAAATAACATGAAGCTGTTTTTCCGGGGCGTCTTCTTCATAGGGTTGTTTCTTATTTTTGCCGCGCGCGCCTGCTATGCTCAACCCGTCTCCAGCGTCGATCTGGTCAGTAACGCAGCCAAATTTGATAACACAAGGATATCGTATGAAGGCGAAGCAATCGGTGATATAATGTACAGAGGGAATTTTGCATGGGTAAACCTTCGTGATGGAGCGAATGCGATCGGCGTATGGCTGGAAGGGTCTGCCGCAAAGACTATCCAACGCACAGGCAGCTACCAGTCAAAGGGCGATTGGGTTGAAGTGGTAGGGATCTTTCATCGAGCCTGCCCCTTACATGGCGGCGACCTTGATATACATGCCGAAACCATACGTATCGTAAGATCTGGCAGGGCATATGCAGAAAAATTTAACATACGCAAAAGGAATTTTGCGCTTGTGTTGTTAGTTATTTTGGGAGTGGCATGGATATTGAAGCAATTAAAAATCAGATAACGTCAGACCTCAAAGATTTAGGGTCTTTGCAAGGGCTGGAGGAAGTGCGCGTAAAATACCTGGGCAGGAAAGGCCTTATCGCACAACTGACCAGCTCAATTCCTTCTTTGCCGGATGAAGAACGCGCTTCTTTCGGCAGGAAGGTGAATGAGTTTAAATCGAGTCTTCTTGCGCTTCTTGATGAGAAACAAAAAGCCTTCTTGGCCGGGCAAGAAGGTGTAAACGCGAATACTATTGATATCGGCATGCCGGGCATTGCTCCGGAGCTGGGCCATCTTCATCCTATCACAAAAATCATCCATGAGGTATGCGCCATCTTCAGGCAAATGGGTTTTTCTATTGTAGAAGGGCCGGAAATTGAGACCGAATTTAATAATTTTACCGGGTTGAATATCCCTCTAGAGCATCCTTCGCGCGACGTCTTTGACACCTTCTATCTCGCCACGAAAGACACATTGTTATTACGCAGCCACACTTCGCCGGTACAAATCCGGGCGATGAAATCCCACAAGCCTCCTTTGGCGATAGTGGTTCCCGGCCGGGTGTATCGGCCAGACGCGGTTGACGCAAGCCATTCTTTTATGTTCCATCAGATAGAAGGTTTTGTGGTGGATACCGACATCACTTTTGCTGACTTAAAAGGCACGCTTGAATTTTTTGCCAAAGCTGTATTCGGCAAAGATATCTCCATGCGTTTTAGGCCGCATTTTTTTCCTTTTACCGAGCCCTCGGCAGAAGTAGATATTTCTTGCATCCTCTGTAAAGGCAAGGGGTGTTCTCTCTGTGGCAGGAAAGGCTGGCTTGAAATTTTAGGCTCTGGTATGATCCACCCCAATGTATTTAAACATGTCGGCTACGATCCTAAGGAATATACGGGTTTTGCCTTTGGCATGGGCGTTGAGAGGATAGCGCTTCTTAAGTATGGCATCGATGATATACGTTTATTTTTTGAAAATGATTTAAGATTTTTAAAACAGTTTTAGCGCATGAAAATTACCTATAACTGGCTGAAGGATTTTGTTGCGATTACCCTTGCGCCTCGTGAATTGGCCGAGAGATTGACTATGGCCGGCCTTGAAGTGGTATCCATTGAGGAGCAACGCGGCGATTTTATTTTTGAGATAGAAATTACCTCAAACCGTCCTGACTGGCTCAGCGTTGTTGGGATCGCCCGCGAAGTCGCCGCGCTTACCAACAAGACGCTTAAGCTCTCTGAGCCGCGCCCGCTTCTTAAGACAGGAAGGCACCAGCTGGCCATAGAAGTGCAGGGAAAAAAAGATTGCCCGCTTTATACCGCCAAGCTTATCGAGGGGGTGAAGGTAGGGCCTTCTCCGCAATGGCTTAGGCAACGTCTTGAGCTAATAGGTTGCCGCAGCATAAACAGCATCGTAGATATCACTAATTATATCTTATTTGAGTGGGGAGAGCCTTTGCATGCATTTGATTTTGATACACTGCAGGCAGGGACAATCATCGTACGCAGGGCGCAGAAGGAAGAAAAAATCGTTACAATCGACGGTATCGAGAGACAGCTTACCCCGGATGTCCTGGTGATTGCGGATGCAAGCTCGCCGGTCGCAGTAGCAGGAGTAATGGGAGGCAGGAAGACTGAAGTAGGTGAGGCCACCACACGCATACTGCTTGAGGCAGCAGTGTTTAACCCGATAGTGGTTCGTCGAGGCCGGCGCATGCTCGGGTTGGAGAGCGAATCTGCCTACCGCTTTGAAAGAGGCGTGGATATTGCAATTGTGCAAGAGGCATCCTTGCGCGCAGCGCGCTTGATCGAACAAGTCACTGGTGGCACGATATCCGCAGTAAAAAATGCAGGGACTGCTAAGGTGCCGACCAGGCGCATTGTATTAGAGGCCACACACTTGAAGCGCGCGTTAGCTGTTGAGATCCCTGCCGGTACAATAAAAGGAATTCTGGAAAGGCTGGATTGTGAGGTAAAGGCAATATCGCAGAAAAAATACGCAGTGGATATACCTTCTTTCCGCCAAGATGTTAAATTAGAGGTCGATCTTATCGAAGAGATAGCGCGCATATTTGGCTATGGGCGCATACCTCGCACCATCCCGCGTATCAAGCCCCAGATTGACCATAAGGACGATACCGCTGTACACAGGTCCTTAAAAGAGATTCTCATTGGGCTTGGTTTGAATGAAGTTGTTACCTATAGCCTTGTAGAGAAGGGACGGGCAAACGCTGCGGGACAAGATACGGATAAGGAAATCGCAATCGCAAATCCTTTAAGCAAAGATCAGGCGGTTCTCAGGACAACCTTACTGCCGAGCCTGGCGCAATGCGTTGCCTACAACCTGCGCCAGAAACAGCCTTACATAGCTATTTTTGAAATTGCTCACACATACGCTCTTGATGTTACTGTTAAGGTTCAGGAACGTTACAAATTAGGGGTTGCTCTCTGCGGAGGGCGATTGCTCTGGCTGGGTAAAGACCGCGCTTACGACGAGGCGAGCTTACTTCATATCAAAGGAATATTAGAGGTTCTTTTTGAGCGGCTTGGGATTGAAAAAAACGCATACCGATTTGTCATGAAAAGCACCTATGAAGGCGAGGTGTATGTGCACGGCGCGTTGGTGGGCACGCTTGTTGCGCTGCGCAAAGAAGCGCTCGAGAAGTTTGATATAAAAAATAAAGAAGTAGTTGAGGCGGAAATAGACGTAAAAACGCTTTTGTCCTTAGCGAGCCTTAAGCGTAGGTTCGCGCCTTTCCCTCGTATGCCAGGAGTGACCAGAGATACCACCGTTATCGTAAAAGACAATATTCCCGCAGGCGAAATTTTAGGCGCGATAAACCGATGGGGGACAAGCAACTCAGAAGGGCTTTTGCAGGGCGTAGAGATTAGTAAATACTATAAGGGCGAACAAATCCCAGGCGATGCGAAAGGCCTGACTATTTCTTGTACGTATTGTTCGTCGGAGCGCACATTAACCGATGGCGAAATCAATTCGTTACATGCGCAGCTGGTGGATGAGCTTAAAAAAATTTTTAACGCCACAATTAGGTAGCTTGATTTTTTAGACACAATATGATATACTGTGGTCAAAGGAAAAAACGGCACATACCCATATCCCTGCCGTGCACGTTGGAAGTTTGATGATTGGTGAGCCAACACCACATTAAAGGGAGTCAGAAGCTTCCGTGGTGCTGAGGCACTGCGGAGCAGACACCCACCTGTACCCAAAGCGGTTCAGCCCATCATTCCCAACGGCACAGTGCGGGGATTTTTTTTACACGCACACATGATTGCGACAGAACAAAAACCAATTCAGGAACTACTGCGGATGTTACAAGAGCGCCGTTGCATATTTCTCATAGGTTGCGGTGAATGCGCAACGCAGTGCCGCACAGGGGGGGAAAAGGAAATAGCGGCGATGGCACAATTATTGAAGAGACACGGCAAGGATGTGGTAGGTAGCGCAATCCCCCAGGCGCCATGCGTCGCAGCCCAGGTCAAGAAGGAACTCGCAAAACATACGAAAGCGCTTCAGGGCGCAGAGGCCGTGCTTGTGCTTGCCTGCGGGCTGGGTGTCCAGACGGTTAAAGACAATGACCGCAGGGGAATAGCGATACTGCCTGCCTGCAATACCTTGTTTGGTTCAAGCCTTGACAGCAAGGGCAATTTTTATGAAAAGTGTTCTCTTTGCGGAGAGTGCGTGTTGGGCCTTACCGCTGCGCGATGCCCGGTTACACTCTGCCCTAAAGGCATGCTCAACGGGCCCTGTAGCGGCGTTAACAACGGCAAGTGTGAAATCGATAACGATATGGATTGCGTGTGGGTTTTGATTTATCAGGAGCTTGCCCAAAAGGGCGAAGAGGGGACGTTGCACAAAATACAGAAACCGAGGGATTTCAAAAAAGCGGCAAAGCCGCGCAAGCTCATTCTAGACTGATGCCTATAGATGCGTAGCGTGATTCGATATGCAGGGTTGACAAAACAAAAGATTCGTACTACAATTTTACATAGACTGAGAACACAAAAGGAGGAATATCGCGCCAGAAAAAGCTGGCTCATTAAACAGAAACTGTTTAAGACTCCGGTGTTTAAAAAGGCAAAGATAGTAATGGGCTACATCTCCTTTGACGGCGAGGTTGATACCAAAAATATGATTCAGGATGCGCTTAAGTTGGGAAAAACGATTGTAGTGCCTGTGTGCGGACGCAACCGCACATTACACGCATGTACATTAAATAGGGATACGAAACTCCAAAGAGGTCTCTACGGCACATTGGAGCCTGTGATTAAAAAATCAGTTGATCTTCACAGGATAGACCTTGTCATGGTGCCAGGCGTGGCCTTTGATGCCAAAGGCCGAAGACTTGGCCGCGGCAGAGGCTGTTACGATCGCTTCCTGAAAAAAGTGCCCTCAAGCGCATATACAATAGGTCTCGCATTTGATTTTCAGATCTTGCCCCGAATCCCCGCCACAAAAGCAGATGTAGAAGTCAATAGGGTTATTTTTGCCTAAATTTTCACCTTACACAAAGACTAAGCACAATAGTTGCATTCTGGCCTGAGGCGGCGTACACTAATGCCCGGGCAAAAGGCACTTTTGTGTTTACTTCAAAGGAGGTTGAGCGATAGATGCTTAATATAGCCATAGCCATCATAGTGTCGGCGATATCGGTATATGCCGGTTATCTTCTGAGAAGATATGTCGCCGAGAAGAAAATCGAAGACGCAGAAGCAAAAGTTAAAATTCTCCTTGAGCGAGGGAAGAAAGAGGCGGACGATATACGCCGGCAGGCAGAATTAGAGGCCAAGGATCTTTTGTACAAGATGAGGCAGGATTTTGACAATGAAACAAAAGACCGGCGGCAGGAGATTTTTAACCTGGAAAAGAGATTGGCGCAGAAAGAAGAGAATATTGACCGCAGGCTTGATCTTTTGGAGAAGAAGGAAAAGGAAATCGATGCGAGAAAGGAAGGTTTCAAGAAGCAGGAAGAGTCCTTAAAGGCAAAAGAGAACCAACTGCACATGCTCATTGCCGAAGAGAAGGAGCGGTTGCAAAAAATATCCTCGCTTTCTGTGGAGGAGGCAAAACAGATATTGTTGAATCGCCTCAACGAAGAGTTGAACGCAGAAAAGGCAGTTTTGATCAAGCGGCAGGAGGAGGAGGTGCGGTCCACGCTGGATAAGAAATCCCAGGAGGTCGTGAGCCTGGCAATTCAAAGATGTGCGGTTGAACATACCGTGGAATCAACGGTGAGCGTGGTCAATCTTCCCAATGACGAAATGAAGGGGAGGGTTATCGGTAGAGAAGGCCGAAATATACGAGCCCTCGAAATGGCCACAGGGGTAGATGTGATTATTGACGATACGCCTGAGGCAGTTACCCTTTCCTGTTTTGACACGGTGCGGCGTGAGATAGCCAGGCGGGTGCTAGAGAAGCTGATCAGCGACGGCAGGATCCATCCCGGCAGGATTGAAGAGGTAGTCGAGAAAACAAAACAGGAGATGGAGGAGCATATCCGCGAGGAAGGTGAGAAGGCTGCATTCGAGGCGGGAGTTGACGGGCTGCACCCCGAACTGATAAAACTCTTAGGAAGGCTTAAGTACCGCACTAGCTTTGGGCAGAATGCCCTGCAGCATTCTACCGAGGTAGCGTTTCTTTTGGGGACAATGGCATCCGAGCTCGGCCTAGATTTTAAGCTTGCGCGCCGAATCGGGTTGTTGCATGACATTGGCAAAGCAGTCGATCATCAAATTGAAGGCACGCATGCAAAAATCGGCGCGGACTTGGCCAAGAAATTCAACGAACCCTTAGAGGTAATACATGCGATCGAAGCACACCATGAAGAGGCGCAGCCTACAAGTTTCTATGCAGTGTTGGCGGTCGCTGCTGATGCGATAAGCGCAGCGAGGCCCGGCGCACGCCGCGAGACGCTGGAGACCTATATTAAGAGGCTGGAGAAGCTTGAGTCTATTGCGAACCTCTTTAAGGGGGTAGATAAGGCGTTTGCGATACAGGCAGGTCGGGAGATACGAGTTATTGTGCAGCCCGAAAAGATTTCAGACCATGATGCCGTAAACCTGGCAAGGGAAATTCGTAAAAAAATTGAAGAAGGCATGGAATATCCCGGCCAGATTAAGGTGACGGTCATCAGGGAAACAAGGGCAATTGAGTACGCAAAATAACAATGGTCGATAGTTTTGTTATCAATAAGCCATAGGCCATCGGCTGTTAAAGTAAAGCAATTATGAAGATATTATTTATCGGAGATATTGTGGGCAGCCCCGGCAGAGAAGCGGTAAAGAGGCTTTTGCCGGAGCTCAAAAAAGAGTTAGGGATGGATTTCGTGATAGCCAATGCGGAAAATATCGCAGGCGGCTCAGGGATAACGTCGCAGACCGTGGGAGAATTATTTGACGCAGAAGTCGATGTAGTCACGGCTGGCGACCACATCTGGAAAAAGAAGGATATATTTGAGCTGATCCAGGGTGAGCGCCGGATTATAAGGCCCCTTAACTTCCCTGCAGGCGCACCCGGTTCAGGCTTTGGCATCTTTAGCTTGCCCTCAGGTTTAAAAATCGGCATCGCTAACGTATTAGGGAGGGTGTTTGTCGACGCATTGCTTGAATGTCCTTTTAAGACTACTATGTCTGCGGTAGAAGAAATGCGGCGCGAAACCAAAACGATCATCGTAGACATGCACGCCGAAGCCACTTCCGAAAAAGTGGCATTAGGGTGGTACCTCGACGGCAAGGTTTCGGCAGTAGTAGGCACCCATACCCATATTCAGACCGCAGACGAAAGGATTCTCCCCGCAGGCACCGCGTATATCACCGATGTGGGCATGACCGGTCCCTATGATTCAGTAATAGGCCGCAGGGTAGAGGACGTGCTTGAACGTTTTGTGACCAGTATCCCTACGCGGTTTGAAGTGGCTCAAGGCAATATCCAGCTGCGCGCTGTGGCGATACAGATCAATGATGCGACGGGAATAGCAGAGTCAATTACCAGGATCCAGAGGAAATGTAATGCCTAAATATAGATTGTTGCCTATCGCCCTTTTCTTGGCGCTGTGTTTTTCTGCTTCTATTCTGTGTGCACAGGAAAAAGAATTTGGAATAGAGGTCGATATTGTTTCCAATGCAACAGTTGCGTTACCGTCGATATTTAAGCCGAATATCGATTTAAGCGGAAGAGGGTTTTCGCAAGATAAGGCCTGGCCTCAGGAACTCGCCGCCGAAGATACGTTACAGGTATGGGAAAAGGAAATAGGATTTTCAGGGTTTTACCGTTTGCAATATAACCTCTGGTATATTTCGCAACTATCCCAGGACAAAGAGGCAAAAGAAAAAATACTCGCTCACTATGAAGCGCGGATAAAAAAAATCAATGACGCGGGGGGAATAGTTATTTTGGATTTATTCGGCACCCCGGCAGGCATGGGTACCGTATTAGATAAACGCAGCCCCCCCACTAATCAAAAAGCATTCAAGGATTTCGTGAAGGCGACTATCCGGGAATTGAGCTGTAACAAAAGATACCGTATCTGGTATGAGGTTTGGAGCGCCCCCGACTTGGATGAATTCTTCTTGGGGAAGAGGCAGGAATACCTAATGCTCTATAAATCGGTTGCCGAGGTAGTAAAAGAGTTAGAAGAGGAGTCAAAAATATACATTCCGCTGGGCGGCCCTTCAACAAGCTGGTGGTTTCAGGATTTTGACGGCAATACAATAGTAACACCGGAGAAGAGCCTCATCTATGAGCTTATTAAGTTCTGCTATAAATACAAACTGCCGCTGGATTTTATTACTTGGCATGCTTATTCTACCGATCCCAAGGCAGAAAAAGAGGTTACACGGTACAATAAAAACCCTTCGATGCTCATCCGTGACTGGCTTTCGTATTTTCATTTTGAGGAAAACATTCCCTTAATCATCGATGAGTGGAATTATGACCGTAGGGCAAATCTCCTTCCGGAGCGGGCGGAAAAAGCGTGTATGGCCGCAAGCTACATCCCGGCACGACTGGCGCACATGTACACTGCAGGTATTACGCACCAGATGTTTTTTTCATTGGAGGATTTTTACAATACAAAGGATAACGTGGTTAGGAATGTAGGCATTTTTGCAGTCGCACCTTCGGGAGGCGCGTTCAAAACGGAAGCAAAAGTGGTTTTTAATATTTTTAAAATGCTTACATCTCTAGGCAGCGAGATGTATGTCTTGCCGAAAAATGACAATGAATTCACGGGAGCAATCGCTACCAAGAGCAAAGATTCAATCGCCATCCTTATATTTAATTATATCGACCCAGAGATATTCCTTAACTATTTATCCAGAAACATCTCGTCATTGGGCGAAGGGGAACGGCGGGCGGTATTGGGCATCGTCAAGTCAAAGAGCTTCGAGAAAATCAAGTCGGGCGAAACGGCAATTGAGACGTTGCGAGTTTCCCCCCGCGTAAAAAATCTTTTAAAGAAAGCGCAGGAATTATACGTTAAGGCCAACAAATGGGCTTCTTCCGACCGCAATGTAAAACTAGTCGTTAAGAATTTAAAAGACAGCTATCAGTACGCGAAATATATTGTTGATTCATCCTGTAGCAAGAATTGCGCGCTTACCCCAACCCAAGAGAAAGAAATCGCGCCTTCCGACATATACCAAGAAACGCTTACCATGAAGCCTTATTCCGTCACGCTCGTTGTTTTCACGCAGAAGCCCCCAGAGGCAAAACCGCCTGAGCAGGCGCCCTTAATGCAGGGCGCTCTGAATAAAACTACCGAAGAAGCTGCGCCTAAGCCTAAGACAACCGACAACAATGCTGCTTCAGCTGGAAACGCAACTGCGGTATTGCCTGCTGTCAGGGAAGCGAACGCCGCTGGTACGCCAAAAAAAGAATGATCCCCAAGCCAGAAGAGATAGACCTCTTTGACCACGCAAAGAAGACGGTCCACATCTATACGGTTTCCGAAATAGCCCAGAACGTAAAACATCTTCTTGAGGACACCTTCGGGGTGCTGTGGCTCGAAGGGGAAATTTCTAATTACGGCGCCCATCCTTCAGGCCATCTTTATTTTTCGTTAAAAGACCAATCGGCTGTCCTGTCGGCAGTGATGTTTAGTTGGGCAAATAAAAACGTCAAATTTAAATTAGAGAACGGGCTAAAGGTGATATGCTTCGGTAAGATCAGCGCCTATGGGCCACAGAGCAAATACCAGATTATCGTCGAGAAGATAGAGCCAAAGGGGATCGGAAGCCGGCAGTTGGCATTCGAACAGCTTACAAAGAAGCTCCAAAAGGAAGGATTGTTTGCGACTGAGCACAAAAGGCAGATTCCCTACCTTCCCGCAAAGATCGGGGTAGTTACCTCATTGTCGGGAGCCGCCCTCAAGGATATTTTAAAAGTGTTGGATAGGCGTTTTGCAGCTATCCAGGTAATCATAAACCCTGCCCAGGTGCAGGGGGAGGTTGCCAAAGATGATATCGCCCGTGCAATCAGCGACCTCAACCGTTTCAATAGAGAACTCCCCTTGAAAGAGCGTATTGAGGTGATGATTGTAGGCAGAGGCGGGGGCAGCACAGAAGACCTCTGGGCGTTCAACGAGGAGGCGGTGGCCAGGGCAATCTACAATTCTAAGATCCCCGTTATTTCTGCAGTAGGGCATGAGCGGGATTCTAGCATTGCAGATCTTGTGGCTGATGTCCGGGCAGCAACTCCATCGGTGGCAGCGGAATTAGTCATTCCCGAAAAAAATGATTTGAAAGATAGGCTACAGGAATTACAAGAACGTCTGCGTGGTTCCTTTGCGGGTATCGTCATGGAATCCGAGCAGGCCATAGACGATTCCCTGCGCAGGTTAGATACTGCAATAGCGCATAGCGCAGAACGCAGTTCCCAGGCGTTTGAGGGGTTGTGCGGCAAATTGGCGCTCTTAAATCCCTCAGCCTTACTCACACAGTATCAGGGAAAGTTAGAGAACGCCGTCCGCCAGATTTATGTGAGGATGCAGATGCTCTTTAGGTTAAGAAAATCGGCATTTATTACTTTAATTGAAAAACTGGAAAGCTTAAATCCTTTGGCCATCTTGAGCCGCGGATATAGTATTACGTTTGCGCTGCCCGGCACAGGGGTAGTGAAAGATTCCAGTCGTCTTAAAGCCGGCGATATGATAAAATCGCGTGTACAGAAGGGGGAAATTATCAGTCAAGTGACGGAGGTCAGACGCAATGGCAGAGATAAGGTTTGAAGAGGCCCTCAAGAAGCTAGAGAAGATAGTAGATGACCTTGAAAAGGGCGACCTGTCGCTCGAGGAGGCATTAAAAAAATACCAGGAAGGATTAGAGTTGTCCCGTCTTTGTTCGCAAAGGCTGGAAAGCGCAAGGAAGAAAATCGACGTCCTCGCCAAGAATAAAAAAGGGGAATTTGAATTAAAGCCTTTTGATGAGACAGAAATAGAGAATGGCAAATAATTACCATTTATTGAATCGGATTCAGTCTCCGCGGGACATACGACAGATCCCGCTGGAGCAGCTGTCTGTCCTCGCAGAAGAAATACGCAGGAGGATTATTGAGGCAACTGCGCTCTGCGGTGGGCATCTTGCCTCAAGCTTAGGCGCGGTAGAGCTTACCCTTGCCCTCCATTATTGCCTCGATATTCCTAGGGACAAGATGATCTTCGATGTGGGCCACCAGTGCTATGCCCACAAGATTCTTACCGGCAGGAACCAGTATTTCTCTACCTTACGTCAGTATGGAGGGATAAGCGGCTTTCCTTGCTGCGACGAATCCCCTTGCGATATTTTCACTACCGGGCATAGTTCGACGGCAGTATCGTTGGCATTGGGATTAGCGTGCGCCCGCGATTTAATGGAAGAGAAGGATTATTTTAGGGTGGTTGCGATAATCGGGGACGGTTCCTTAAGCGGCGGCTTGTGCTTTGAAGGCCTGAATAATGCCGGACACCTCAAGAAAGACATCCTTGTCATATTAAATACCAATGAAATGAGCATTGCTCCCAATGTGGGGGCTTTGAGCACCTACCTGAACAAACTTATTTCGATGCCGATATACAACCACTTTAAGAATTCACTGGACAGCTTTGTAAAATCGCGCCTGCCCAAAGGAAGCAGGATTATAAAACTTGCCAATAAGTTTGAAGAGGGGCTAAAAGGCCTGTTTGTCCCGGGGCTTTTGTTCGAAGAGATGGGATTTAGGTATTTCGGCCCTTTCGACGGGCACAACCTGGCGACCCTGGTTCCGACACTGAATAATATCGTGCAGATCAAGGGGCCCCGCGTGGTACATGTGTTTACCAAAAAAGGCAAAGGGTATCTCCCCGCGGAAAAAGAGCCGGTAAAATTCCACAGCACCGGGCCATTTGATATTGCGACAGGCAAAGGGGTATCTACGCGGTCGCAAACCGCAAGGACCTACACCGAGATATTCAGCGAAAAACTAGCGGAGCTCGCAGGCAAGAACGAGAAAATTATTGCAATCTCTGCAGCCATGCCGGAAGGAACCGGGCTTGATAGGTTTAGGGATTTATTCCCCAAGAGGTTTTTTGATGTGGGGATTGCGGAGGAGCATGCCGTATGTTTCTCTTCGGGTCTTGCCAAGCAGGGCTTTAAGCCGGTAGTTGCCATATACTCGACATTCTTACAGAGGGCCTATGATCAAATCATAGAAGACGTGGCATTACAGAAAACCGAAGTGCTATTTGCGCTTGACCGCGCCGGTATTGTCGGCGAAGACGGTTTTACCCACCAAGGAATTTTTGATATTGCTTTTTTGCGTTCAGTCCCTGATATGGTATTAATGGCTCCCTCTAGCGAGAAGGAATTTGAGCTCATGATTGAGTTTGCGCTTTCTTTGAAGCAGCCGGTTGCGTTACGGTACCCAAAGGCAATAGCCCCTGTCTCGTTACGTCCGGTATCGCCTATTCAACTGGGGAAAGCTGAGCTTATACAGGACGCCAAAGATGTTTTCGTCATTGCTCTTGGCAGCATGGTTGAGCCTAGCATGGAAGCCCTTGAGCTTTTGGAAAAAGAAGGAGCTATGCGCGTAGGTCTGATTAACGCGCGTTTTGCAAAACCTTTAGATGTGAGTTTGCTGCGGGGCGTTGCACAACGGGCAACACATATTATTACTGTGGAGGAGGGAATTTCCGACGGAGGCTTCGGCAGCGCAGTTGCGGATGCCCTTGATCGGCCCGTGGCCAGGATAGGGTTACCGTGCGAGTTTATTACTCACGGCAGCCGTGCCCTCCTGCTGGAAAAGTACGGGTTGAGCAGAGAAGGTATTGCCAACGCCGTCAGGACAATAATGAAAGGAACAAAAATACATAGATGATGCGGGTACGGTTTGCTCCTAGCCCTACAGGCAATTTGCACATTGGTGGAGGCCGCACTGCTTTGTTCAACTGGCTTTATGCCAAAGCCAGCCGCGGCGCCTTTGTCCTCAGGATAGAGGATACGGATGCAGCGCGTTCGCGCAAGGAGTATTTGGATGAGATACTCCAAAGCCTTGCATGGCTGGGATTTAATTGGGACGAGATTTATTACCAGAGTCAGCGGTTTGATATATACAGGGAGCATGCGCAGAAGCTTGTTTCAGAAGGCTTGGCGTATATCGAAAAATCAGAAGAGGGCAAAGAGGCGATAATCTTTAGGGTGTCTCCCCAGAAAATTAAAGTTAGGGATTTGATCCGGGGCGACATTGAGTTTGATGCCACCACCATTAAGGATCAGGTGCTCATCAAATCTGACGGTACGCCGACGTATAATTTCGCCTGCGTGGTTGATGACGCCACGATGCATATTACCCACGTGGTGCGGGGGGATGACCATATTTCCAATACGCCGAAACAAATCCTTCTCTACAAGGCTTTAGGATTCAACATCCCCGGATTTGCGCACCTGCCGTTAATACTCGCGAAAGAGGGTGGCCGGCTTTCAAAGCGAAAAGGGGCGACTGCGATTTCAGAGTACCGGGCTATGGGATATTTGCCCGAAGCCCTCGTCAACTATCTGTTGCTTTTGGGTTGGTCTCCGGGAGACAACCGTGAAATCATCGACATCTGCGAAGCCATCAGCCTCTTTGATATAAAAGCTGTTAATAAAACGGCGGCAGTGTTGGATCTCGATAAACTGGATTGGATGAATAACCAATACCTTAAACGGACAGATGCCGAGAAGCTTGCCGATCAGCTGATGCCTTTATTGGTTGAAAAAAAATATATCGCGCAAGAAAACTACGATAGACAATACGTGGTATCCCTGGTACAATTATTCAAAGACCGGCTCTGCGTCTTGAATGATTTTGTCGACTGGGCGGATTTCTTTTTTCTTGACAATATCGCAGTCGATGAAGAGGCGAGGGGAAAATTCTTATCTACGGATCTTTCGAAAGAATTCAGGCTTTTTATAGAAAAGCTGGAAAAGCTAGAAATTTTTGATATCATACATATAGAAGAGACATTCAGGGAATTGGTCCAGCAACTGAATATCCAATCACGGGCGTTGATACATCCTATCCGGGTTGCACTGACCGGCAAGACAGTTGGGCCGGGCCTTTTTGAGGTAATATATTATCTGGGAAAAGAGCGTACCAAAAAACGATTGATGCGTTGGGTAACCAAGGAGGAAGCTGAATGATAAAGAGGAAATTATCGCTTTTCCTTTTGTGCGCGTTGACAATGGCGCTCTGCGGTTGCGAGACGCTTAAAGGAGCAACAAAAGGAGCTGGCGAAGGACTCCAGAAAGACTGGCAATCCGCCCAAAAAATAGATGACTGGATGCGCAAGAATCTTTGGTAACTGCCAATTCGTTCTTGACAGCATTGAAAAAACAAGATATACTCAACTCGGAATCAGGCGAAAGCTTGGTTCAAAAGCCACGGAGGTAAGATAAACCTCAACGTGGCTTTTTTATTTAAGACTTTTATAAAGAGTGGCGCATGCAAAAACAAGACTTAGAGGATAAAAGAATATTCGCGCGGTTCCCCGTTGAATTTCCGGCGCGTTTCTTATGCCCAAGTACGTGCAAGGAGGGGTATTGCGAGGCGCAGGATATCAGCGCCAAAGGGGTGGGCATTATGACGCACGAAGCATTATCCCCCAATTCCAGCATTGAGCTTTGGCTGCATGTTCCCGATAAGGGGGATTCGCTTTATACCAGGGGCGAAATTGTCTGGTCAGAAAGATTAGAACCAAACAGGTATAAAGCAGGCATTAATCTTGACAAGGCCGACCTTATGGGAATGTCCAGGGTTTTAAGGACGATATAAATTCCGCTTCCTATCTTCCTCGTTCCGCCTCGGTTTTAAACACAAAAATAGCCATCTCGTACAAAATTTGCTATAATGCTATTATAGCAACCAAGAGGAAAACATGTTTGATATTGTCGCCTACTTCAGTCAGAAAAGAACAAATTTCTTAATACTGCTAGGGGTCTTGTTGGTTCTGGCGGTAGGATTAATCGATTACTTCACGGGTTATTTGATAAGTTTTTCTATTTTTTATTTGGTTCCCATATTACTTGTTACTTGGTTCGGGAAAAAAGCCGCGGGCATTGCGACCTGTATACTGAGTTTTGTGGTATGGATTATCGCTGATGTTGCAGCGCGCTGGCCACAACAACCCGACCCTCTCCCCATTTTATTTTGGAATGCGTGCATCAGGCTCGGGTTTTTTTTGATCACCAGCTTTATCTTATTCTTATTAAAAAGGTCCTACGAGCGAGAGCGGGAATTGGCAACAAGGGATTATTTAACTAAGCTTTTTAATTCAAGATTTTTCTTTAAGTTAGCCGCAGGAGAAATAGATAGGGCGAGGAGATACAATCGTGTCTTTACCGTATCCTACCTTGATATCGACAATTTCAAGGATATTAACGATAATTTTGGGCATAAGGTGGGCGATAGTCTTTTGTGCCTGGTAGGAGGCACTATTAAGCGGTCTATTAGGAATGTTGATGTGGTGGCGCGGCTTGGCGGAGACGAATTCATTATTATGCTTCCGGAAACGGAATTCGTAAACAGCAAGCCGGTTATTCAAAGGATTCAAAATAACTTACTTGAGAATATGCGCAAAAACGGCTACCCGGTTACTTTTAGCTTTGGCGCAGTCACCTTTCTTACAGCACCGGCTACGGTTGATAAAATGATTCATATGGTAGATACGCTGATGTATTCTGCCAAGCAAAACGGAAAAAACAGAGTCGAACATATTATAACCAAGGCATAGGCATATCGTGCCAGGCCTTTTTGGAAGTCTGTTTTATTCACTGATAAATTTACTTGTCAGGATTGGAGTAGGAGATTACAATAATACGTACATTTTGCCCTGTCGTCTAATTAAATGAGGGCATAAGTTGTGGAGCAGGCAGCCACGTTTATGGCGACATAACTTATAAGCCCGAATTTATCCCCCGAAGCGAAGCGAGGGGGAGTATGGAATAATTTTTTGCCCTGTCGTCTAATCGGTAGGACTTCAGATTCTGGATCTGACTATCTTGGTTCGAGTCCAAGCGGGGCAGCCA
>QZKA01000011.1 GCA_003598135.1 Candidatus Omnitrophota bacterium | reverse complement strand
TTGACCTAAGCCTCGGCCTCAACGCCTACTGTAGTTAAGCTGTTTGGCGATAGCCTGCGCCAATACCATATCTTCAGGGGTAGTTATCTTTATGTTGTAATATGAGCCTTCCACTACCGCTACTTTTACGCCAATCCTTTCTACCAAAGAGGCATCATCCGTGGCTTCCCTGCCCTTGCATTTTTTATATGCCTCCTTCAGAAGGACGCCCCTGAACACTTGGGGAGTCTGGATTTCCCATAACTCATCCCGCTTCAGGGTATTTTTTACCACTGCGCCTTTGACTGCTTTAATAGTTGCCTTTACAGGCACGGCGACAATGGCTGCCCCTGTTTTTGCGCCACTCTTTATCGCCGACGATACCATGGATCGAGTGATAAAAGGCCGCGCCCCGTCATGAAGCAAAACCATGTCCGCCTGCCCTGAGATGGCGCGTAGGCCTTTGCGCGCAGAATCCTGGCGCTTCCTCCCCCCAAGAACCACTGCGCGCACCTTGGGGATCCTGAATTGCATTAACTTCTCGATAATGCGGCTGCGGTTCAGGCGATTGGCTACTACGACTATTTCCCTGACAAGAGGATGTGCGCTTAATACCGCAAGGCTATAGATAATGACGGGCTTTGTGCCAACAACATCAAGCAGTTTGTCCTGGCCTGCGCCAAACCGCATACCCCGCCCCGCGGCAAGTACTATTGCGCTGACACGCATTATTTTGCAATCTTAGTAAAGATCATCCTACCCGCAGGGGTCTGGATGACCGAAGTGACGTTTACCTTCAATTCCTGCCCAATGGCGCGCCTGCCGTCTTCGACTACGACCATGGTCCCGTCATCCAAATAGCCCACCCCCTGGTTGTATTCCTTGCCTTCCTTGATAAGCTTTATCTGGAGGTGTTCCCCGGGCAATACCATCGATTTCAGTGAATTTGCCAGCTCGTTGATATTGAGGACCTGAACCCCCTGCAGCGTCGCCACGTGATTCAGGTTAAAATCAACGGTCAGGATTTTAGCGCCTAACAATTTTGCCAATTTTACCAGTTTCGCGTCTACCTCGCGCACCTCCGGGAATTCCTCTTCGTGCAAAGTCAGCTCTATGCCTAGCTCCTTCTGGATCTTGTTCAGTATCTCCAGCCCCCGCCGCCCTCTCTGCCGTTTCAGGGGGTCGGTTGAATCAGCAATCTGCTGCAGCTCTCTCAAAACGAATCTGGGCACGATCATTTTCCCCTGAAGGAATTTTGTTTTAAAGATATCGAGAATGCGGCCGTCAATAATAACGCTGGTATCCAATACTTCGATATCTTCCTCCTGGTCCTGTCTGCGCAGGCGTATGTAAGGGATAATGATGTTGAACTCATCTTTGCCGCGCAAGGCCATGGTCATACCGAGATAACAGAATATAAGCGTAAGGGTAACTCTCACCACGGAAAGCGCTTCGATAGAAATCGGTGCGAGGCTGACCGCATCCCCGATCATCTTTGACATGATCAGGCCGAGGATCAATCCAAACACGGCGCTGGAAAGGCCCCTCATGGACACACGGCGCATGCCGATCTCAAGAAGGATAATAATCCCGCTGGCAACAACGCCCATTAAGGCGCCGATAATGCCCGCGACAGTCCCCCGCGGTTCAAACGTCTGGTATCCGATAAGCGCACTACCGATAAGAAAAAGAATGCGGACGAAGAATAGATTCATGATTTAACCTCCTCTAATGAAATATCAAGCGCTTCTCTTAACATGGAAACGGGGGCTAGCTCAAGCAACCCCCCTTCATAATCAGCAAGGTTCTTATAATTATTTCTCGGGAGGACGCAATGCCTAAAACCAAGCTTTTCCGATTCCTTAAGCCTAAGCGACAATTGGGATATGCTTCTTATTTCTCCGGCTAAGCCCACTTCGCCTAAAACCACCGTATCCGAAAGCACGTTTTTTTCGCGAAACGCGGAAGCAATTGCCACTGCCACTGCCAGGTCTGCTGCCGGGTCTTCAACTTTTATCCCTCCGGCAACATTAACAAAGATATCCTCTGCTTCAAGAGAAAGCCCCATGCGTTTCTCAAGCACCGCCACCAGCAGCGCTAATCGGTTATAGTCAAAGCCCTGGCTGCGCCGCCGGGCATAACCAAAAATAGATTTGCTTACCAGCGCCTGGATCTCAACGAGTAAGGGGCGGCTGCCTTCCATAACACAAACTACCACTGACCCCGAAACGTTCTTTGGCCTTTCGGAAAGGAATATTTCAGATGGGTTCTTTACCTCCTGCAACCCTTCCTGGGTCATCTGGAAGACGCCAATCTCGTTGGTCGAGCCAAACCGGTTTTTGACACCCCTTAAGATTCTGTACATCGAAAACCGGTCGCCTTCAAAATACAACACCGTATCCACGATATGCTCCAGTACTCTCGGTCCTGCCAGGGAACCTTCTTTGGTCACGTGTCCAATGATAAAAATTGATATTGCGCTGCTTTTTGCCAATTGCGTAAGCATGCCGGCGCATTCCCTCACTTGGCTTACACTACCCGGGGAAGAGCTGATCCCGGGATCAAAGAGCACCTGGATCGAATCGATAATGACCAGGCTGGGCTTGATTTTACGGATGTACTCCATGATCAAGGACAGGTCCGTCTGGTTGACGATATAAAGATCTTCACCCGACGCATGATTCAGGCGCCTGGCCCTGAGTTTCGTCTGCGATACGGATTCCTCGCCACTGACATATAAGACGGTTTTGCCCTGGCGTGCCAGTTGGTTAGAAATCTGAAGCGATATGGTAGACTTGCCGATCCCAGGGTCTCCTCCAATCAAAACTACAGAACCCGCAACGATCCCACCCCCAAGGACCCGGTCCAATTCGCCTAACCCGGTTTTAAGACGGCCTGCTTCTTTTATTTCAACGTCTCTTAACAACACAGGCTCGTCTTTATAAAGCGCCTTTCTCTCCTTTGACCTTGCGCAAGGCTGCGTATAATCTTCTTCGACAAACGAATTCCAGCTATTGCAGTCGGAGCATTTACCTAGCCACTTGGGCGACTGATAGCCGCAATTCTGACAGGTGAATATTGTCTTTGTCTTTACCATACTTATCGCTTGACGGGTTTTTCCTTGGTCTTCCAGAATATTTTCCAAGGATGGAGCCTTAGATCCTTTACGAGTGCTTCGACTTCATTATATATTGAATCATCGTAAAGCAGCTTTCCGATCGTCCCTTTCTTGCTTGAAACCTCCGAGATGCCTGCGTCGAGTTTCTCTGCCATGCCCTCAAGCAACTCAAACACCTCATGCATAGGCACGGGGTCATTGCCTACTATCGTATCGCCCACCTTAAGGCAGTCAGCGTAATTCCTCCCGGGTATGATTTCAAGGTATTTCTCGCCCAGCAGCCCGAGGGTATTCACCCATACCGTCGAATCGCGGGGAACCAGCGCCTCTCTCCTTAAAAGACAGGTCAGGGTTACCTTGGTCACCTGTTCCTCGGGCACAAAATGAAGCCGTATACTCTTTACCTCCCCGGCGTCTACCCCCGCAAATCGTACCGGCGCACCAATTTTTACTCCGTTTATGAATTTAAACACAATATTAATCCGATAGCCGGTCCCCCAGGTGCTGAAATCACCGATGAATAACACAAACATAATAAGGATGATTATGCCAATAAAGACAAAAATGCCGACCTTCAACTCGAGTTTTGTTTTGCCGAATATCATCGTATAACCTCCGTTTATCTAAAACAATCTATGGTTTCGGTAATCGGCCCGTGTGCTAAGCCGTTGATAAACTGGTGTACTATCGGATGATTCGTTTCCTGCACTTCCTTAGGGGTCCCATAAAAAATAATCTTACCCTGGTACAACATGGCAATTCTGTCAGCTACCTTATAGGCGCTCTTCATATCGTGCGTTACTACAATTGAGGTAACCTTGATTTTGTCATGCAGGCTTTTGATCAGGTCATTGATACTGTCTGCGGTAATCGGGTCAACGCCCGTTGTCGGCTCATCGTAAAGGATAATATCGGGTTTCATGCACAATGCCCTGGCCAGTGCTACGCGTTTCTTCATCCCGCCGCTTAGTTCCGAAGGCATAAGATTCGCAATCCCGCACAAGCCCACCATATAAAGAGATTCCTCGATTCGCTCAAACAGTTCCTTATGTGATATATCTGCGTGCTCAATCAAGCCAAAGCCTACATTTTCACCGACGGTCATCGAATCAAAAAGGGCGCCCCCTTGAAATACCATGCCCATTTTCATCCTGACGTCTTCGAGTTCTTTATCGCTGAGTTCACCCAAATCCCTGCCGTTGACGGACACCGTTCCCCTTTCAGGCTGCAGAATGCCTACGATGTGCTTAAGCATAACGCTCTTGCCGCAGCCGGAACGGCCGATAACAACAACGGTCGTGCCTTTCTCTATGTCTAGGTTAATGCCGTCGAGGACCTTGTGGGAATTAAAGGATTTATATAAATCCTTTATCTGGATTATCGGATAGTCCATTTGTCTTTAAGGAAAAATGAAATAAAAGAGCGCGGTGAAGAAACAGTCAGAGGCAATGATCAGGATAAAAGTAGTAACAACGGACTTGGTAGTCGCCCTGCCCACGCCTTCAGCGCCACCCTCCACATTAAAGCCTTCATAACAACTTACCAACGCAATAATCATGCCGAAAAAGATGGTCTTGGAAAGCCCGGTAAACAGATCTTTAAACAACAACGAATCAAAGGCAATCTTAAAATATAAACTTGAGGATATCCCCAGCTTAAACACGCAGATCAGCCATCCTCCGAGGATTCCGATGATATCGGCATAGAGTGTCAAAACCGGCAGCATAAGACTTAAAGCCAGAAATCTGGGCACCACAAGATATTTTATCGGGTTTGTCGCCATCGCCTCAAGCGCATCCACTTGTTCGGTTACCTGCATTGAGCCGATTTCAGCAGCGATTGCCGCGCCCACCCTGCCTGCCACAACCAACGAAGTGATCACTGGGCCTAATTCTCTGACTAGCGCCAGCGTGACAATGCTGGCGATGTAAAGCTCAGAACCCAGGCGTTGCATGATGTAGGCAATCTGGAACGCAAGAATTACCCCTAAAAACAGAGCTATCAACGATACGATGTATAAACTATCAAGCCCTGCTTTTTTCGCTTCCTCGACTACGCGCTTTTTTTGATACGGCGGCAGAAATGACCAGTAAATCGTCTGGAGCGCTAAATTAGACAAGCCGCCCAGAAAATAGAAAAACGATAATGTTTTTTTCCCTAGTCTAATAAAAAATTCCATTATTGTTCAAATATAAGTTCTTCGTTTTTACGCATTACTTTTATGACTGTTTTTTCTTTAAACCGCTTAGAGATGATATCCGAAGCTAACGGATCCTCTAAGAATCTCTGAATCGTCCTTTTTAAAGGCCTTGCCCCGAACACGGGATCAAATCCTTTTTCGACAAGAAAATCTTTTGCCTCCTGCGTAAGCTCAAGGCTGATATCGTGCTCTTTGAGCCTTTCGATAACAAACCCCATTTCGATATCAATAATGCGCTGCAGGTCTTCTTTCACCAGCGGCCGAAACACCACGGTATCGTCAATGCGGTTTAAGAATTCCGGCTTGAAGGTGCGCTTTACTTCTTCAAGTAGCTTCTCTTTCATATCCTGGTAGGTAACTTCTTCTTTCTGGTTCTTAAACCCGATGGACCCGGTTTTGCGAATCAGTTCTGCCCCGACATTAGAGGTCATGATGACAATAGTATTTCTGAAATCTACTTTCCTGGCAAAACTGTCAGTGAGCCTTCCGTCTTCAAATACCTGCAGCAAAAGATTGAACACGTCCGGATGCGCCTTTTCAATCTCATCGAGCAGAATGACAGAGTAGGGCCTGCGCCTAACCTTTTCTGTGAGCTGTCCCCCCTCCTCATAGCCGACATATCCGGGAGGAGCGCCGATAAGACGGGACACATTGAATTTCTCCATGTATTCGGACATATCCAGCTGCAAAAGCGCATCTTCATCGCCAAACATAAACTCAGCCAATACGCGCGCAAGAAGTGTTTTACCGACGCCGGTAGGGCCGAGGAAGATAAAGGAACCGATCGGCCTTTTAGGATCTTTGATTCCCGCGCGGGAACGCCTCACCGCGTGCGCAATAACTGAAATAGCCTCATTCTGCCCGACAACCCGCTTATGCAACTCCTCTTCGATTTTAAGCAGCTTCTCGCTCTCCTTCTCTTCAAGTCTAAAAATAGGGATGCCTGTCCATTGCGCAACAATCTTGGCAATGTCTTCTGAGGTAAGTTCGGGCCTGATTTTATCTTTTGTCTGAGACCATTCCTTGTTGTGTTGATCAAGCTCCTGACGGGCAATCCGCTCCTGGTCGCGCAGCGACGCCGCTTTTTCGAAATCCTGATCTTTGATGTAGCCCTCTTTTTCCTTCCTCAAAGACTCTACTCTAGCCTCCAACTCTTTAATCTCCGGAGGAACCACCAGCACGTTTAACCGTGCCCTTGAGCCGGCCTCATCGATTAAGTCAATCGCCTTATCAGGCAGAAACCTGCCGGAAATATAGCGGTCGGATAATTTCGCCGCGGACTCCAGGGCCTCGTCTTTAAAAATCACGCGGTGATGGGCTTCGTATCTATCGCGCAGCCCCTTTAAGATCTCTATTGTCTGATCGACTGACGGCGGCTCTACCATGATCGTCTGGAATCTCCGTTCAAGCGCCGCATCTTTTTCAATATACTTTCTGTACTCATCAAGGGTAGTTGCGCCGATACATTGCATCTCACCTCTTGAAAGCGCAGGCTTTAAAATATTAGAGGCATCAATAGCGCCTTCTGCTGCGCCTGCGCCTACCAGCGTGTGCAGTTCATCGATAAAGATAATGACATCCTGTGAACGTTTTATCTCCTCCATCACTGCCTTGATTCTTTCCTCGAATTGCCCGCGGTATTTTGTCCCGGCGACCATAAGCGCCAGATCCAGCACGATCATCCTCTTATGACGCAATACCTCAGGCACATTCCCGACTATAATCGCCTGTGCCAAGCCTTCGACGATAGCGGTCTTTCCCACACCTGCCTCTCCCAGTAATACAGGATTATTCTTTGTGCGGCGGCTGAGTATCTGGATAACCCTTTCAATTTCATTCCTGCGGTTAATAACAGGATCGAGCTTGTTTTCTTTGGCCAATGCAGTCAGGTCTCTACCGAACGCATCCAACGCAGGAGTTTTGGTTTTTCCTTGCGCAGCCTGGCCGAAACCGGGCAATGCAGAACCAAGCACTTCCATGATTTTACTGCGTACCGTATTGACGTCTAACCCTAAGTTCAAAAGCACCTGGTAGGCAACCCCTTCTTCTTCGCGGATCAACCCCAGCAGGATATGCTCTGTCCCGATGTAGTTGTGGCCCAAAGACCGCGCCTCTTCGGCTGCAAGTTCAAGGGCTTTTTTGGCACGAGGAGTAAAAGGTATATCGCCCATAATCTGCGTGGTCGGTCCGGGCTGCACCAACTTCTCTATCTCTATGCGAATATTTTCAAGGGAAAGACCAAGCCTTTCTAAAACCGCTGCTGCCACCCCTTCCCCTTCGCGGATCAACCCCAACAGGATATGCTCTGTCCCTATATAATCATGATTAAAACGCCGCGCTTCTTCTTTTGCGAGGATAATGACTTTTCTTGCCCGTTCCGTAAATCGATTAAACATTTCCCTGTCTCTCCTTCTATGGTTGTTATTATTGCTTATTCAATTTATCGCGGATTATCTCTGCCCTCTTGACATCACGCTCCTGAGAAGAAAGCTTCTTGTTCTCCAGTTTCTGCAGATGCGCCGGTTGCGTAATGATAAAGAGTTCGTTGACGCTGCTTGAGTCGATCTCCTTAATCAGGCCCAGGCTTATACCAAGCCTCACCATCGACAAAAGTTCTGTGGTTTCCTGACTGCTGATAATGTGTGCGTTTTTTAAAATGCCGAAGCTGCGGCTGATTTTATCTTCGACCACGGACTTGTTCTTGGACATCAAGGTCTCGCGCGCCTGGTTTTCCTGCTCGATGATCTGACGGATCAAACCGTTGATATTCTCGATTATCTCCGTTTCGCTGTGCCCTAAAGAAACCTGGTTAGAGACCTGGAAAAAATTACCGGTCGCTTCGGTCCCTTCCCCGTAGAGACCGCGCGTGGTAAAGCTCAGTTTAGAAATCGCGTTCAGCACCTGCTTGATCTGGCCGATAATTACCAGGGCCGGCAAATGCAGCATCACCGAACCACGCATCCCTGTCCCCGTATTAGTGGGACAGGCGGTGAGATAGCCGTAATCGAGAGAAAAGGCAAAGGACAATTCCTTAGCCAGACAATCGTCTATGCGGTTAATGATATTCCAGGCCTCAAAAAGATTGAAACCCGACTGCATGACCTGCAGCCTTATGTGATCCTCTTCGTTAACCATCAGGGAAACAATCTCTTCGTTATCAATTACCACCGCCTTGCTGTTGGTTTTATGCGCGTGCCCATAGGACATCAGGTGGCGCTCAACCAGGAATTGCTTGTCAAGACTATCTAGGTCAGCCAGTTCAAATATAGTAGTGCCTTTCAAATAGTTTATTTTGCCAACTGCCTGCTCAATAGCATCAAGCACGTCCCTGCCCTGTTTCTTGTTCGACCAGTGCGGAAATGGGGCACTCGCAAGGTTGCGGGCAAGACGTATCCTGCTTGAAATGACAATGTCCGAATGCGGACCCGTGCCTTTAAGCCACTCGCTTCTGTGGTTCAAAAGGTCATTGAGGTTCATCGTGTTTTTCTTCCTCAGGTTGCGGCGGCACTTGCGTCTTCTCCTGTGCCTTTATCTGGTCGCGGATCTTGGCTGCCTCTTCAAATTGTTCCGCCTCTATTGCCTTCTGAAGCTTAACGCGCAGTTCCTGCAGATCAAGCCTTTTCTTCGCCGTCTTTGCGATCTTGACCGGCATCTTTCCTGCATGGGCGGTTGAACCGTGAATCCTCTTTAAAAGCGGTGAGAGATATTTCCTGAAAGCCTCATAGCACTCACTGCAGCCAAGACGGCCGATTTTTTTAAAATCTTTGTAAGTCAGTTTACAGTTGGGGCACTTCAATAAAAGCGTTTCTTTTTCCTCAATCGGCTTTTCGAATTCGGCAAGTCCGGCCAAAAGATCGGCTAGCCCGAACTGCTGCTCCATCTGCATGCTCTTCTGCTTGGCGCACTCCTCACACAGATGCAGCTCAGTCATCTGGTCGTCGATAATTTCAGTAAGGTGTACGGTTGCGGGATTCTTCCCGCAGACATCGCATAGCATCGCAACTCCTATTGAGAAAATGTCAAGGTCTAGGCTAAGGTCAAGGAAGGTTGCCTTAACCTCAGCCTTAACCTAATATCTGACTCCTTCTTTCTTGGTCAGCTCTTTGAACTTCTTCATGAGATGTAATGTCACCGGCCCCGGTTTTCCGGTACCGATAGTGCGGCCGTCTACTTTGACCACCGGAACAATTTCGGCTGCGGTCCCGGTTAAGAAACACTCATCCGAAATATATACCTCATGCCGCGTAATCACGTGCTCATGCGCAGTAATCTTATCCCGTTTGGCAATCTCAAGCACGGTATCGCGAGTAATGCCGCGCAAGGTACCCATACATTGAGGCGGGGTATACAGGTGGTTTTTCTTGACGATAAAAATATTATCGCCGGTGCACTCGGCCACAAATCCCAGCGAATCAAGCATAATCGCCTCATCAAAACCTGCGTTCACCGCTTCGATCTTTGCCAGGATGTTATTAAGATAATTGAGTGACTTAATCTGCGGATTAAGCGCCTCAGGAAGATTCCTGACAGTAGGCACCGTAATAATCTCAAGGCCGTTTTTATAGAATTTCTCAGGATACAAGGTAATCTTATCGGTAATGATAATCACCGACCCCTTACCTTTACATTTACGCGGATCAAGGCCTAAATCGCCTTCGCCGCGGGTTGCGATTAGCCTTATATAGCCGTCGCTTAAATTATTCGCTTTTAGGGTCGCGATCACTGCCTTGCTCAGCTCTGCCTTGTTCAGCGCAATATTCAGCGTAATGCTATGAGCGGACTCATAGAGCCTCTCGATATGTTCTTTTAATTTAAATACGAGGTGATTATAGACGCGGATGCCTTCAAACACGCCATCTCCGTAAAGAAGGCCGTGGTCAAACACCGAGATCTTGGCATTTTCCTTTTCGTATAATTTACCGTTGATATAGACCTTCATTGTACCTCCTTTTAATTCAAGAGTACGCCGTCCTTTATATGTACCACCCTATCGGCGCTCATACAGATATTTTGGTCATGAGTAACCAATACGAGGGTTACGTTATTGTCCTGCCTTAATTGTCTCAAAAGCTGTAATATCCTGTTACCGTTTTCAGAATCAAGGTTTCCGGTCGGCTCATCGCACAACAGGAGCCTGGGCTCGTTAATTAAAGCCCGGGCTATCGCCACGCGCTGCATTTCTCCTCCGGACAGAACACCCGCCTTGTAGTGCGTGCGCTCTGTCAATTGCAACTTCTCAAGAAGGGACACCGCACGTATGCGCGCGCGCTTCCTTTCCCACCATGACTGGATCAACGAAGGCAAAAGCACGTTCTCAAGGACGCTCAGTTCGCTCAAAAGATGATAAAACTGAAAAACGAACCCGACGTTTCGGTTCCTGAAAATAGCACGTTCATTTTCTGATAAACCGTAGACGTCTTTACCTTCAAAATGCACGCTGCCACAGCTGGGCATATCCAAACCGCCCAGGATATGCAAGAGCGTTGATTTTCCTGCGCCTGAAGGCCCCTGAATTGCCACAAATTCATTCGGCTTGACCTCAAGGTCAATCTTCTTAAGTACCTGAAGACAACCGGCGCTGGTCTTGTAATTCTTGCGTATATCCTTAGCACAAAGCATAACACTTACTCATGCCTCAAGGCATCCGTGGCATTTATCCTGGTTGCATAGAACGCCGGATAGAAGCTTGCCAGTAACGTAATCGCCAGCGTACATATGATAATAACGCCTATATCATGGACATTGATAGACGTCGGAATCTTATTAAAATAGTAAATATCCTTAGGTATCAGGTCCTTGCCGATTAAAAAAGAAATCAAATCCACTATTTTATTGAGCGAGCGCGAAAGGCTTATGCCTGCGACAAGGCCGAAGGCAATCCCCGCAATACCGATGGCTAACCCCTGAAAAAGGAATATCGCCAGTATGCTCCTGGCCTTTGCGCCTATAGAACGCAATATGCCTATATCCCTTACCTTGCTCATCACCGACATAATCAAAGTGCTGATAATCCCGAAGGCTGCAACAACCACGGTCATCGTTACCACCACGAACATCACGATTTTCTCAAGGCGCAGGGCCTGCAAAAAGTTTCTGTTGGAATCTATCCAGGTCCTCACCTCGAATTCATAATCGCCATAAAACCTGTTGTAGAGCAGGCGCTTAATCGCATCCACCTTATAGATATCCTCGGCTTTTATAGCTATCCCGGTAACGTAATCCCCCGCAGCAAAAAACCTCTGGGCGCTCTTTATGTCCGTTAATACAAGGCTTGCGTCATACAGATACATGCCGCTGTTAAAAATGCCTTTAACGATGAATTCCTGGGGCTTTAAAGTCGCCGGAGAAATGAGCTGTATCGTATTCCCCAGCCCAACCCCGAGATTCAAAGCAAGCTCTTCTCCCAGCACCACTTCGTTGTCCTTCAGGAGAAGTGTGCCCTTCGTAAGATACTGGTTGATTTTTGTCACCTGCGGCTGAAGTTGTGGGTCGATACCTCTCATCTCGACGCTGAGCACCTGCGCGCCTGTTTTCATAAATGCCTGGCCCGCAATAAAAGGCGAAGACGCCTTAATGCCGGGGACCTGTTTCAGTTTCTCCTGTAACGCATACGGCTGGTTGGTCCCCCCGTAGAACTCCCAGAGAAGATGGGAATTCGTACCAATCATTTTGTCCTCAAGATACTTATCAAAACCGCTCATCACGGAGATAACCACAATCACGACCAGCACACCCAGCGCTATCCCGACCATTGAGATACACGCGGTGAGCGAAATAATCTTTTCTCTCTTGCCGTTTGCAAGATAGCACCTACTCAACCACAATTCAAACATCATATCTGTCGTTACTCCGAAGGCCTTAGCAAAGGAAAAAGTATTGCATCCCTGATAGAGGGTTGATCCGTAAAAAGCATAACTAATCTATCTATCCCTACGCCCAGCCCTCCTGCCGGAGGCATGCCGTGTTCAAGGGCAATGACGTAGTCCTCATCGACGGTGCGCATATCGGCATCTCCGTCGCTGATTTCCTCCTGGAAACGCCTTCTCTGCTCCTGCGGGTCGTTTAACTCCGAATACGCGTTCGCAACCTCCATACCGGCAATATAAAGCTCAAACCGCTCTGAGAGCAAAGGATTGTCCTTCTTGGTTTTTGCCAAAGGGCACAAGGCAGTATAATAATCGGTGACAAAAGTCGGGTTAAGGCTCATATCCTGCTCCAGGACGTCTTCTATAATCTTGGTTACCTGGGAACGGGTGAGTTTCTGTTTATCTTTCGCAAATCCCTTCTGTTGCAGCTTCTTAAGCATCAAGCCCGCATCATCCTCCGGGTCGATATTAAACTTTTCTTTCAGGAGCGTTGCGAAAGAAACCCTCTGCCAGGGAAGGCTTAGGTCTATGCGCTTGCCCTGATAGGTAAAACAGGCCTCTGCGAATAGCTCCTTGGCCAAAGTAATAAATAATTCCTGGCACAGCTGCATCATGCTTTCATAATCTGCATAAGCCGCATACACCTCAAGCATCGTAAATTCAGGGTTATGCTTTGTAGAGACGCCCTCATTGCGGAAGCTACGGTTTATCTCATATACTTTTTCAATCCCCCCCACCAATAACCTTTTCAGATACAGTTCCGGGGCAATCCTTAAAAATAAATCCATATTGTATTCATTATGATGGGTCTTAAAAGGCCTGCCTGCAGCGCCGCCGGCTATAGGATGCATCATCGGAGTTTCCACTTCCTGATACTCCTTGTTATCGAGTAAATTCCTTATACTCCTGATGATCCTTGAACGCGTCAGGAATACTTTTTTTGCCTCCTCGTTTGCCAGAAGATCCAGATAGCGTTGCCGATAGCGCGTCTCAATATCTTTCAACCCGTGCCATTTTTCAGGAAGAGGCCTAAGCGCCTTTACCAGTACAAAAAGCTTATCCACTTTTAAGGTCGGTTCTTGCGTGTGAGTTTTAAAAAGTTCCCCCTCTACCGCAACAATATCGGCGACATCGAGTTCCTGCGCCAACGCAAACGCCTGCTCTCCCACAATATCGCTTTTTAGGTAAAGCTGGATCTTGCCGGTTGAGTCTCTCAAATCAAAAAAACCCGCTTTGCCGTGAAGCCGCTTGGCCATGATGCGGCCGGCAAAGGTATGCTTTGTGTTCTCTTGAAAGTCAGCCAAAGCCTTGCCGATATCGCTATGCTGAGATGGCATGGCATCGCCATATCCAAAACCAGCAGCTCGCAACGCCTCAAGTTTTGCCCTTCTCTGGGCTATAATCTCATTTAGTTCCATAAGTTTATTAATTATATAGCAGAAATCAGGCTATGTCAATCTTAATAGGAAAGACTCTAAAAGGGCTATTACCAGGGGTACTGCGGAAGGATTTTATGGCTCTTGGCTTTTTAGGATGTCTGAAATACAGTACAGCAATCTTTGTATATCTATCGGTTTTTCAACATATTCCACAATACCGCTCTTGGCTGCTACGTGTTTATCTATCTCATCCTTCTTCAGCGATATTGCCACAATAGGAATATGCCGGTATTCATCCCGTGACTTTATTTCCTGAGCAACCTTGAAACCGCTCTGATCAGGCAATACAAGGTCAAGCAGGATAAGATCAGGCTTGAATTTTTTAAGTTTATCCAGGCCGCTTAGCCCATCCTGGGCAAGCCAGATATCATACCCTGCCTCTTCCAGGGCATATTTTGCCTTCCTGATGATATCAGGCTCGTCATCTATAATCAGTATTCTCTTCATCCCTTATCAAGGGATAGTATACCCGATTGAATTGGTTATGACAAGGGAATACCTTAAAAAATACCCGTGTTTTAACCTTCTATTTTATCCATATTCTTGCCGCAACAAACCAGTGTCCCGCCGCCGACTTTCATCACGATCACTTCGTTGCCACAGACACTGCACCTATAACTTTCTCCAATCTTTTCTACTGCCATGCTATCCTCCTTGTGTATGAATGGCCTCTGCGAAAGGTACGACTTTTGCCTCATCAACCTCTGTAAGGTCAATTGCATCATGTATACTAAACGGGCCAATTCCCCGGCGCTCTATCTGGGATACAAAACCAATACAGTTCAGCTCCCTGGCAATATCTTCGGCGAGTTGGCGCACATAAGTACCCCGGGAACATTTGAGGTAGAATTGAATATCGGGAAGATTAAAACGTTCCAATCGTAATTCTTTGATATGCACTCTGCGCGGCTTACGCTCAACTTCCTTACCCTGCCTGGCAAGGACGTATAGCCTCTGGCCTTCATGCCTCACCGCAGAGACCATTGGAGGGACCTGCATCAGTTCTCCCCGGAACGCAGATAACACGCCAAGGACCTTCTCTTCGGTAACGCCGCAATAATCTCTCTGCTCGACAACCTGGCCGTCACTATCACCAGTCGTCGTCCTTGAGCCGAGCGTCAGGGTCGCCACATATTCCTTGTCAAACGTAAGAAAACGATCGAACAGTTTTGTGCACTCGCCTACCAATATCACCAAAACACCCGTAGCCAAAGGATCAAGGGTGCCGGCATGGCCTATCCTGCGCATCTTAAGGGCCTTACGCACACTATTCACCACGTCGTGCGAAGTCAAACCCTTGGGCTTATTAACTACCAATATTCCGTTACGCATGGTCTACACGCAATGCATGACTTAAGGTTGCTTCCGGGCCTTCTGCAGTATACAATTTTCCCTGGCAAGAACCCCTTTCACACAACCTTTTCTCTATCTCCCGCAACAGTCTGTTCTTATCCAGAATCCACATCGGCGCAACTAAAAATTCTTCCGGGCAATCAGCGCCTAACCTATGGATAACTGTCTCAGGCCAAAGGTATTCCAGGAAGACACACACGAGGTCCACATACTCATCCAACTCAAGCGGCTTATACGCTCCCTTAAGAAACTCTTTCTCCAGCGCCGTCTGTTTTATCGCGTGCAGGGGATGGACCTTGACACCTTCGAGCTTAAGGCCGGCTAAGGCCTTTGCCGTTTTAAGAATCATCTCTTTAGTTTCGCCAGGGAGCCCGATAATGACATGTACGCAGGTTTTTAAAGAAGCGTATTTCCTCGTTACGTACAAGGCCTTCAGGAAATCTTCATAGGTGTGGCCGCGATTGATCCTTTCTAATGTCCTATTGTGAATCGACTGCAACCCGTACTCTATCCAGACTTCATATGTTTCTGCATAGCTTGCAAGCAGGCGCATAATTTCATCGTTCACGCAATCCGGCCGAGTGGCAACTGAGATGCCGATAACGTCCTTAAAATTCTTAACCGTATCATAGCATTTGCGCAAGATTTTAACGGGCGCGTACGTATTGGAGTAAGCCTGAAAATAAACTACAAATTTCTCAGCCCCGAAACGTTTTTTTAAACGCTCAATGCCCTCTTTTATCTGGGCCTCAACTGGACGGACAGAAAGGCGCGTATTGACACTAAAGCCGCGGTTATCGCAATAGGAACAGCCATCTGAGGATAGCGTACCATCGCGGTTAGGGCAGGAAAAGCCGGCATCAACAGTCACCTTATGCACTTTTTTCCCGCCGCTCATTCTCCGGTAATACTCGGAAAGCTTGTAATACCGGGCACAAGAAGAGTTCATAGATAGGCGTTGTGTTTTAAATAGGTCGCGTAGTCTTTGATTGCGTCTTCGAGAGAGAGAAATGTATGCCTGCAACCTGCGATTCTTAATTTTGCAAGCTCCGCCTGAGTGAAATACTGATATCTATCGCGTATAATCTGAGGCATTTCAATATATTCAATGTGCGGCCGTATGCGCAACGCCGCAAACAAGGCAAAGGCCAGGTCTTTCCATGTCCTCGCCCTTCCCGTGCCGAGGTTAAAAATACCGGCCTTATCGGGATGCGTCACAAAATAATACACCACCTCCACCGCATCCTTGACGTAGACAAAATCCCTTTTCTGTTCGCCATCAGCATATTCTTGTTTGTAGGATTTAAAAAGCCTGATCTTTTTCTCAGCCACTACCTTTTCAAAAGATTTAGCCACAACACTCCTCATTTCGCCCTTGTGGTACTCGTTCGGGCCAAAGACATTGAAGAACTTAAAACCTGCCACCTTTTTACTCAGGCCGTTCTTGATAACCCAGGCATCCATTAATTGTTTGGAGCAGCCATAGATGTTCAAAGGCTTTAATCGCAAAGATACCCTATCCTCATCGCTGTAACCCAGCTCTCCTGCGCCATACGTAGCTGCCGAAGAAGCATAGAGGAAACGAACCTTATTCCTTAAGGCCCACTGGCAGAGCTTTTTTGAGTACAGGTAATTATTTGTTACCATATAGGACGCGTCCTGTTCAATGGTAGAAGAACAAGCGCCCATGTGCAGAATAGCATCGAGTCCGCCCTTTAACTTATTTGTATCCAAATATGCAAGTAGCTTGGTTTTATCGACATAATCCTGAAAGGCCTTGCCGTCTAAGTTCTTCCATTTATCAGAAGCATCCATCTGGTCAACGACAATAATATCGTCGATGCCCTCCTGGTTCAGTTTCCAAACAAGGCAGCTTCCGATAAAACCAGCACCTCCTGTGACTAAAAAACGCATGCATTGCTCCTTTTTCGTATTGAGTATAGAGTATTGCGTATTGAGTAAAAACAAACTATTCGCCAAAGCCTAAGCCTTGGCCTAAACCTTAACCTCAATGAGCACGCAACTTATGGAACCATAGTATTCTTGCCAGTGACATAAGTTGCGGTGCGAATTGATCCACGCGAACGCAGTGAGCGGGGATCTAAGCTTTATGTAATCTCTTCATGATCCTAACGGCATCAGTGGCATTCTTGGCGTATTCTGCGCCGATAGAGCGGGCATACGGAGCGCTGACTACTGCGCCTCCTACGATAAATTTAGTTGTAAGCCTTTTTTTTCTGGCAAGGGCGATCACCTCTTTCATCCTTACCATGGTAGTGGTCATAAGCGCGGAGAGGCCAACCACATCAGGCCGATAACGCAGGGCCGCTGCAACAATTTTTTGTGCGGAGACGTCTTTACCTAAATCGATCACCTTAAACCCATTGCTCTCAAGGATCAAAATCACGATATTCTTTCCTATGTCATGTATATCGCCTTTGACGGAAGCCATAAGGATAAGGTTTTTTTGTTTGTCTTTTATAAAACTTTTTTTGATGTACGGTTTTAGGTAGCCGAATGCCTTTTTTACGCTCTCTGCGCCTGCAATAAGCTGCGGGAGAAAATAAATCTTCTTGTCAAAGAGTTCTCCTACTCTCATGATCGCGGGAATCATTAGCTCCTCAATAATCCTATAGGCGCCTAATCCTTTACCTAACCCTTCTTTGAGCAGTTTATCAATGGAATCCCTGTTACCTTCAAGTACCGCCTGATAAATCTTCTCTTCTATACGCGCTATTTTTTTGAGCGGTTTGATTTCTTTTCGGCTTTGTCCGGCAAAAAGATCAAGCAGCTTTTTTGGGTCAGCTGTCTTTTTCGAAACTATCTTTTGAATCGTTTTTTTACGCAAGAGAGCTACCACTAAAGGGTCGGCAATCGCAAAAGTCAGGCCTGCGCGCAACGCCATAGCAAGGAATGCCGCATTAATCATTTGCCGGTTGGGAAGCCCAAAAGACACATTCGAGAGCCCTATAACGGTATGCGCCCCAAATACATTACTGACCCACTCCACAGTCTTTAAGGCAAGACTGGCGAATTCGGGATTTGAGGCCATACTCATTACCAGTCCGTCGACAATAATATCTTCTTTCGTAAACCCGTAGCGCTTCGCCTCATGAAATACCTTGCGTATAATCCGTTTTCTTTCGGAAAGGCTCGACGGTATCCCTTTACCGCTAAGCGGCAGGAGAATACACATAGCGCCGTATTTACGCGCAACGGGAAGCAGCCTTAGTTTTTCTTTCTCTGCGGAAATAGAATTAATCAAAGCTCGGCCCGGATAGAGCCTCAAGGCAGCCTCGATAGCGGAAGGGTTAGCAGAATCAATTACTAGCGGCAGGACAACTGTGCCTGCCAATGCTTCTATGGCCCCCTGTATGGCTTTCTTCTCGTCTATGCGAGGGACACCCACATTCACATCTAATAATACCGGCTTATGAGCCTCCTGTTCTATCGCAAGTCCGCGCAGGAGAGAAAAATTCCCATCAAGAAGCTCTTGCTGCAGGCCTTTTTTGCCGGTAGGATTAATCTTTTCACCAATAATCAGAGGAGGCTTTTGTGCGTCAATAATAACTGTTCTTCGCGCCGAACTTAACGCACCGATTGATTTTCTCATCACCGCCTGAGGCCTCATAGTAGCGACGGCGTCTTTGAGTAGTTGGATATGACGCGGCGTCGTTCCGCAGCAGCCGCCGAGTATATTGACACCAACTGTTATTAACCTTTTGGCCTCTTTCGCAAAGGCTTCTGGGCCCGTTACAAAAACCGTCTTTTTTCCTACAAGCCTTGGGATACCTGCATTAGGCTTGGCAACGAGAGGGACTGTGGCAAAAGGCTTTATTGACTTGATAATCGCACGCATCCCTTCCGGACCAGTCGAACAATTAACACCCACCGCATCAGCGCCTAAGCCTTGCAGGGCAATCAAGGCACTTAAGGGGTCTGTGCCGAAAAGTGTTCGGCCGCCTTGATCAAAAGTCATGGTTACCATCACAAACATACCGGTCGTTTCTTTGGCTGCAATAAGCGCTGCGCGCGCTTCCTGGATATCCATCATCGTCTCAATAACCAAGAGGTCCGCTCCCCCCGCACATAAACCCCGTATCTGCTCTTTAAATACTGCCACTGCTTTCTCAAACTCAAGTTTCCCAAACGGCCTGACAAAACTGCCGGTCGGGCCTATATCGCCGGCAACCAACGCCCGTGTATCCACCGCCTCTTTTGCCAATAATAGAAGCTTACGGTTTGTCTCGCCTACATTGCGAATTCCGTATTCAGCAAGTTTAATCCGGTTAGCGCCAAAAGTACAGGCATAGACTATATCTGCGCCTGCATACCGATACTCGGCGTGGATCGCTTTTAAGACATCGGGGTTTTTAAGTACCCAGGCCTCTGGCATTATTCCTTGGGGCATTCCGCGCCTTGACAACTCTGTGCCTGTTGCGCCATCAAGGACAATGATGCGTTTTTGTAGTGTAGCGATAATTTTTTCTTTTGTCTTCATGGTCTAGTGGGATATACCGGAGCAACCGCAGTAACGGATTTCTCCGGGATAAGAATGAAATCCTTTGTAATGCCGACGCCCAACTGCATAAGATTCAGCAGCCGATACATATCCTTTTGATACACAAGGCCGAAATCTCCATACCCGCAGGAGAATCTTTTGCGGCCGAGGTATTTTTTCTGCCGGCTTAGCTCCTGGTTAATATACCTCATTATCCAGTCAAGTCCTGCATCCGCCATTTCGCTTGCAACCGCATCAAACACAACCGCTTTAATAATGTTACTTGAGAGAGCGTATTTCTTTATTGCCTTCATTATTGTACTACCGCAAGTCGCTGCCATCAAGAGCGTTTCTTCGGCGCCTTTGAGTATTGCGGCAACATTCCTGCTCCTGAATACAATATCGCCCTTTAATGCCACATGGGCCCTTGTAGCTTTATGAATAGGGATCCGCCGGGCTGCGCCCCGCAGCCGTATCTTCGCAACCGCTTCCTCGATATAATGTTCTATCTCCTGCTTTTGGCGGAAAGCAATCCTGGTGATGGAATCACGATACCCCAGACGCCGGTATATTTCTTTTTTGGGAACGGGAATAGTTATATTCGCAAAAAATAATGGCTTCATGGTAGTACAGAGTATTGAGTACAGAGTATCGAGTTCTGTATAAAGCGCTTGGCGTTATGCGTATTGCGTACGGCGTATTGCGTATTGAGTAAAAACAAACTATTCGGCAAACTCTAAATTCTAAACTCTAAATCCTAAACAAATTCCAAATTCTCATTTCCCAATTCCCAAGCGCATTCGTTTAAGACATTGGGATTTATAATTTAGAGTTTGTTCAGAATTTAGGATTTCGTGCTTAGGATTTACTTAACCTAAGCCTTGGCCTCGACCTTCCGCAAGTATTCTGCAGCTCGATACGAACTGCGCACATACGGAGCGCTTTCCACGTGTAAAAACCCTAGGCTTTCTGCCTCTGTTCTATAATACTCAAACATATCAGGCACGACATATTCTCTTACCGGATAATGCGCAAGGCTCGGCGCCAAATATTGCCCGATACTTAAGAAATCACACCCTGCCTTACGCAAGTCTGCGAAGGCACGCAACACTTCTTCTTTGCATTCTCCCAGGCCTAACATCAATCCTGACTTAGTGTACATCTGCGCATCCAGTTCTTTTACATACCTTAGCACTTCTACTGACCTATTATATTCAGCTCCCGGGCGTACGGATGCATAAAGACCGGGGACTGTCTCAATATTATGAGCGATAATATCAGGACGCGCCTCTACTACTGTTTTAATCGCCTGCGTATTAAAAAGAAAATCTGGAATAAGCAGTTCAATAGATATTTCGGGACAATAAGACCGGATACTGGATACGCTGGCTGCAAAATGCCCTGCTCCGCCATCTGCCAAATCATCCCTGGTAACACTGGTAATAACCACATGCGCAAGGCCTAACTGCCTGATCGTCCAAGCGAGCCTGTAAGGCTCTTCTCGGTCCGGGGCTTGAGGGAATCTGTCTTTTTCTACGCGGCAGAAGCTGCACTTACGCGTACAGGTATTGCCTAGTATCAAAAACGTGGCTTCTCCTTTTGAAAAACACTCTCCCCTGTTCGGGCAATGCGCCTGCTGACAAACAGTATTAAGCCGGGCCTCTCTTATAAATGCCTCGAGTCTTTGGCAGCCGGACAACTCTATCTTTTTATGCAGCCACGTAGGCTTCTTCAAGACGGTGCTCATGCCTTCTTAGGTTCCAATCTTGCAGCGAATATTTTTCTTCTCGCAAGCGCAACGCTAAAGTTTTTTCCCAGCTACTCAGTTCGCCTTCGTCAAGACTTACGCCGAATGTCTCCTTAAAAGACTGAACCAGTATCCCTTGAAGCATGCCTAAGTCCACCTCCCTGCCCGCTGCCTCATTCAAAGCACAGACCTTTTCTTTTATCCGGCCGGGGTCTTTCTTCAGAAAAGAGGTTGCTTTTTTTGCGTCAAATTCAAGAGGGATACTTCCGTGCTGAAAGATAAAATCTTTTTTCCGCCTTTGCGCATTGCCTCCAATTTTTTTGCCGCCTATTAGGATATCGTACTTTGCACATGACGAGAAACAAAACACCGAGGGCCTTTGCAGTGACAGCCTCGGGACCGCCTCATTTGCAAACACAGGGCACAGGCCTAATGTACGGTACATTGACAAGAGAAAAGCACAAAAGGATTTAAAAGAATCCGCTATTGAGCCAAAAGCCTGTATGTCTTCTTTGTTACAGCTTGCGCTGTAGGTCAGCTCCTGGTCGTGAAAAATGATCCCTCCACCTGAGATCCTACGCACCACATCAATATTGGCACGAACACATTTCTTAAGGTCTAATTCTTCAAAAGGATCCTGCGCGCATCCCAACGATAATGCGGGAGGGTCCCATGTATATAATCGTAAGGTAGGTATTGCTTTTTTCTCGCAATAGGCAAAGAATATGGCCTCATCAACTGCCATATTGGTATAGGCATCGGCAGGACCACTGAGTATCAAACGCCAGTTTTTAGCCATCCTTTTCTAGGGGGGGCCTCCACCTTAGATTAAGCTCCCTGGCTGCCTTAGTCTCGTCAAGGCGCTTTACCGGAGAGCACAATGGGGCATTCACTACCAACTCAGGGTGGGTCTTGCTCATTTTGGCGATCTCTATCATCACGGCAATAAAGGAATCAAGCGTTTCTTTCGACTCGGTCTCTGTAGGCTCAATCATCAAGGCCTCTTTGACAATTAAGGGAAAATAAATGGTGGGCGGATGAAACCCTTTGTCGATAAGGTATTTTGCGATATCCAGTGCCCGGACACCGTTTTTTGCCTGTTCAACCGCAGACAAAATACACTCATGCATGCAGCGATTTTTATTGTAGGCAACCTGATAAAAATCTTTTAACCGCGCCAAGCAATAATTCGCATTTAAGACCGCGATTTCGCTTACCTCAATCAATCCTGTCTTACCCAAAAGCATAATGTAAGCCAACGCCTTCAGGATCACTCCAAAATTTCCGTAAAAAGGCGCGACCGGGCCGATAGAATGAGGAAATTTATATTCCAGGGCGAAAGTGTTGTCTCTTTTTTTAATCACGCGCGGAACAGGAAGGAATTCGGATAACCGCGCAGTCACGCCCACAGGCCCTGCACCTGGCCCGCCGCCTCCGTGAGGGGTCGCAAAGGTTTTGTGCAGATTTAAATGTACGATGTCAAAACCGAGGTCGCCTGGCCTGACCTTTCCCAAGACGGCATTTAAATTGGCTCCGTCGTAATACATCAAAACCCCTGCCTTGTGGGCAAGGTCTGCAATTTCTTTGATGCGTGGATTAAAAATCCCCAGCGTATCAGGACAAGTAAGCATGACTGCGGCGGATTCAGGCCCCAACTTGCTCTTATATGCCTCCATATCCATATAGCCGTCTTTATCGGTAGGTATGACCATCACCTCATAACCCGCAATAGCAGCACTAGCAGGATTGGTGCCGTGCGAAGAGTCCGGAACGATTACGTATTTGGGCGTATTGCCTTTATGCCTGTGATAAGCAGCAATTATCATCGCACCGGTAAGCTCTCCGTGCGCGCCTGCGAGAGGCTGGGTAGTAAATGCTGTCATCCCGGTAATTTCGCATAATACCTGCTCGGCGCAAAAAAGCACTTCCAAAGCACCCTGGGTATATGGCACGGTGGCATCGAGCTGGGCAAATAAAGGATGCAATTCCCTGAAGCCCTCCAACCCCGCAATCTGCTCGGTAAATTTAGGATTATACTTCATAGTACAGGAACCCAGCGGGTAGAAATTCGTATCTACGGAAAAATTGAGGCGGGAAAGGTTGGTAAAGTGGCGCACTAAATCCAACTCCGATACTTCTGCAAGCAAGGCATCGTTACTACGGCAGTATTTGGAAGGTAATTTTGCCTTTACCGGCACGTCTACTGCCGGAATGCGAAAAGCCCTCCTGCCCTTCCTGCTTTTTTCAAAGATTAACTGCATACCGCTTCCTCAAGTGCTTTTGCGAAAGCCATAACTTCATCCTTGGTACGTTTCTCGGTTACGGCAACCAACAAATAATTCTCCATTCCCTTATATGCCCTGCCTAACGGGAAACCGCACGCAAACCCTTTGGCTGCCATTTTCTCAAACACCTTTTCTGCATCGTGCGGAAGCATTACCGTGAATTCATTAAAAGTAGGCGAACTCCTCTTGACCACTACGCCGGGTATCGTATCCAGGCAGGTTTTGGCAAATTCCGATTTATGAAAGTTCAACAAAGCGAGTTCGCGCAGCCCTTCTTTTCCTAATGCACAAAGATACATCAGCGCGCGAAGCGCGCAGAGGGCTTCGTTAGAGCAGATATTCGAAGTAGCTTTTTCTCTACGTATATGCTGCTCCCGCGCCTGGAGGGTAAGCACATATCCCGGCTTGCCGTCTTTATCCACGGTTGCCCCTACGATGCGGCCTGGCATTTGACGCGTATACTCTTTTCTGACAGCCATAAAGCCCAGGTAGGGGCCGCCAAAAGAAAGCGGTAATCCCAGGCTTTGGCCTTCGCCGGTAGCTATATCTATCCCCATTTCAGCCGGGGTTTTCAGTATCCCCAAAGAAATAGGGTATACGGACCCAATTGCAACAGCGCCGCAGGAGTGGGTCTTGTCCACAATATCAGAATGGTCATCCACCGCCCCAAAAAAATTAGGGTTCTGTAAAATAACCGCAGCGGTCCTGTCATCAAGAAGCTTATAGATATCCTTACGGCAACTTAAGCCCTGTACTACGGGCGTTTCAACAAATTCTATCGCCAGATTTTTCGTGTATGCATACAGCATCGTTCGATACGTATGATTTACCCCGCAATCCACTATAACCTTATTCCTGCCAGTAATGCGTATAGCCATCATTACCGCTTCACAGAGCGCAGTGCCTCCGTCATAAAGAGAGGCATTGGAAACATCCAAACCCGTCAATTCGCATATCGAGGTCTGATATTCATACATTGCCTGAAGCCACCCTTGCGCACATTCAGACTGATAAGGGGTGTAGGCGGTGTAGAACTCACTGCGGCTGGCAAGCGCATCCACCACTGCCGGGATATAGTGCTCATAGAAACCAGCGCCGATAAAATTAACAAGGCCGGGCCTATTTTTCTGACTCATCACCTTAAAGTAACGATCCACCTCTAACTCTGATCTGCCTTCAGGGATATGAAATGACTTGGGCCGCATTTGCGGCCCGATATCCTTAAAAAGCTCATCAATCGAAGAAGCCCCTATTGTCTCCAGCATCTCGTTTATTTCTTGTTCGGTATGGGGAATAAAACTCATGAGGGCAGTTGTGTTAAATAATGCACATACTCGGACTCCAGCATCAATGAGTCCTTTTCTTTTATGTTGTCTATCTCAATGGCTATGAACCATCCTTGCGAATAGGGAGACTGATTGGCCAACTCAGGATGCTGCAGTAGTTCAGTATTAATTTTTATTACCTTTCCGGAAAACGGGGCATAGACATCGGATGCAGCCTTTACTGATTCGACCGTTGCGCAATGTTTACCCTGTACAACCCTATCGCCGATTTTAGGCAATTCCACAAACGTAATATCTCCTAGCGCATGTTGCGCGTGGTCAGAAATCCCAATAATGGCTGTTGCGCCTTCTATTTTAACCCACTCATGGTCTTTCGTATATAAGAGATTACCCGGTATGCTCATTTAGTTTCTCCTTTTAAGTAACGGGCACATTACCTACAGCAGGATTCTGTCTAGCTGTGCCTTCGGAATAGAAAGGTTTTTCAACCACCGTAGCGTTAATTTCTACTGTATTATCTTTAAGCACCAATTTCGTTCCTATTGTTGCGCAGTCTAATTCTACATATCCCATACCTATCCCGCAGGAAAGGCTCGGAGAGAACGAACCGCTTGTAACTGTGCCGACTTCCCTGCTGTCGGAATATATTTTGTAATTGTGCCGTGGCGCCCTGCGTGAATCCGAAAGAAAACAAACAAGCAGTCTTTTTGTTTTCTCCCGGCGCATCTTAAGGAGGGCATCTTTACCTATGAAATCCTTATTGAAATCGACGAATTTATCAAGCCCTGCCTCTAAAGGAGTGGTGTCCTTGCTGATATCCTGACCGTAAAGCAGATAACCCATTTCTAAGCGCAATGTATCGCGCGCGCCCAGCCCCGCAGGCTTAACAGCGGAATCCGCCAGTATATGATTCCAGACCCCTAGGATTGTTTCGCTTGGGATATATAATTCATACCCAAGCTCGCCGGTGTAGCCGGTGCGGCTTAAGATTACCTTCTCCCCTAAACAGATGACTTCCTCAAAATGATAATATCGCAGGCCTTGTGCCTGAAAATCAAAAAGCCTCTGTATCGCCTCACATGAAACAGGCCCTTGCAGATCGAGTTTTCCGAGTGCCGATGAGGCATTTTCAAGGCGGGCGTCTTTAAAGAGGTGCTTCTTTAAATTCTGCTCATCAATATCCGTAGTCGCGGCATTCACCACGAGCATCCATTTTTCGGGAGCTATTCTATACATTACAAGATCGTCGATGATGCCGCCTTCTTCATTCAACATAAATCCATAGCTGCATTTACCGCAAGGCATGTCGCCAAGATTCATTGTGACGATCCTGTCAAGGTTGCTCTTTTCGGGATCTCCGTACACCAAGAATTCTCCCATGTGGCAGATATCAAAGACCGAAACGCTTCGGCGCGTCCAGAGATGTTCGCTGATAATCCCCTCGTATTGTATCGGCATCAGCCATCCGCCAAATGCAGAAAGCCTTGCGCCCAGCTTCTCGTGACAACTCAACAAAGGCGTATACTTTAATGCCATGTGTAGGGGAGGTAATGAAGGAATTTTTAAACTTTATTTATGGCGATGTTTGCGTTCAGTAACATCATAGCAGGAGCCGATGTATCCCGCAAAATTTCCCTTCAGGTCGTAGAAAGGAGTGCCTGTCTCGATCATTGCACGGTATTCTCCATTTTTCTTTTTTAGTCGATACTCGACTTCAAAAGACCTCTGTTCCCTTGCCGCCTCTTCATACATCTGCACGGCTTCTTTCTGGTCCTCAGGATGCACAGAATCAAGCCAGCCATACCCAAGTTCCTGCTCTATTCTTTTACCGGTAAACTCAAGCCATGCCTTATTAAAATAATCGCGGTCTCCGTTAATATTTGAACGCCATACCGGAGTGGGGAAACTATCAAAGAGTGTAAGATAAAAATCGCGCGAACGCCTGATTGCATCCTGCGAATAACGACGCTCTTCTTCAATGCCTATGGCAGAAGCAAGGATTCCGATAAGCCGCTTATCGTGGTCAGTAGGTTCAATGTCCCTCTGAAACACCACGCAGAGCGTGCTGATAACCTCTCCGAATGCCTGCACCGGGCAACCGATATAGGTTTTGAGATGGTATTTTACCACATTGGGATCGCTTACATAATATTGGGACTGATCAAGGTTCCTTACTACAAGGATGTCTTTCTGTTTACTTCTTAAAAGATCATAGCAGATGTGCCCTTCGGGAGAAGACGCAGGGGTATAATCTTCAGGGGTATTCCATTGCCCAACCGAACAAAGCATCCCTTCGGATATTTTATTGTACAGGGCACAGGTCGCATCCAACAATTCTCCGCAGGTCCGGGTAAGCTGCTGTATGTTTTTATCGAAATCGCTGCCAAGGGTGAGGAACACTTTATTCAAACTGACAAGCCGCTCTTCAAGTTTTTTGTACTCCGTGATATCGTTGCCTACACAGAGCACGCCAATAATTTCATTATCTTTACCGGTAATCGGACGGTTAGTCCAGGCAATCCAAACCCTCTCTCCGTTCCTTTTTATGTTCTCGTTTATGCTGTTTGAGCTTTCCTGCGGATCCTGACAAACCTGATACATAAACTGTTTGAGGTTACGGCCTCCGGACTCGGTTTCAGGAACAATCGTTCCTATGGCGCTATAACCGATGATTTCTCTTGCAGTATATCCGAAGAACTCCGCAGCAAACCTGTTCCAGAAGGTTATATTGCAATCCCTGTCCATTGTCAGAACAATGCTGTTGACATTTTCTACAAGCCTTTGATATTGCGTCTCGCTCTCATAAAGCCGAGCGCGCGCATGCTCAAGCTTCTCCAGCATCCCGTTGATTTCCCCGGCAAGGCTTGCGATCTCGTCTTTTCCTTTTACGGAAAGGCGCAATGAAACCCCCCCGCTTTCTCCTATACCGCTTACACTCTGACTAAGCGATGCGAGCCGGAAAAGTACAAACTTATCCAGAAAAATAACGACTACTATCATAAAGATAAAACCTACCAACGATATGGAAAGGATAAGGTAGCGCACGGTAATCTGGCCAGTGCGGAAAATATCCCTCGGTAAATTCGTTTCAAAAATGAGCGCAGGCCTCCCGTCAATATCTTTGATAAGGGAATACGCTATGATTGTTTTTGAGCTCGTGGGTTTAAGAAAAACCGGCGAGTCGCCAGAAAAACGCCGGATCACATTATGTAACTCGCTTTCTGCAGGAGACCTGTCTATGCGGTGCATAACCAAAGGGCATCCGGTAAACGTACTCAGGCTTTTGATCTCTCCTTCATCGAGAAAACGGCCGAATAACAATGTTCCGCGCGGCGGGCCTTTCCCCTCGCTGGTAATTATCGGCCGAGAAACAACAAAAGCAGGATATGCTTCAAGCATCACCAGGCCTTTTGTGGCCTCAAAGATATTTTTTTGCTGCAGGAAACTTGAACCCGGCTGTAACCGGGATAATAACAGCTCAGAAGCGGGGATTTCCTTTTCCTGCATCAGGTCAAATGCCTTTACCAACACAACCTTACCCGATGCATTAACAAACACCATGAAATTAATCTTTAATCCCTGGAAAGTAATACTATTAATATTGGAAGTGATATAGGCGGGATTTAAGTTGTCAATAAAATGATACGTGTCGTCCCAGGCAGCCCAATCAGAGATCTTCTGCGAGATAAAAGATAGCTCCTGGGTAACCGCATCGCGGGTGCGCGACGATTCTTTTGTTATGTATTCCCTCTCAAGCCTCTCGAAGCTTTGCAGCAAGATTATTTCTGACAATACATAAATAATCACGATTGCAAAAAAGCATATGATACCAAACACAAATAAGCTTTTCTTACGTAATCTCATTTTCTCTTTAGCCCCTCTACGTACAACCAACATCGCCTTGCAGGCATCTCTTTGTCTACAAGGAAGATAGGTATATTATAAATCAGCTTTTTATTTTTTTAAAGGAATTTTACGGTTTTTGTTTCAATGACCTCTTGACCCGTAAAAAACGGATTGGAGGGATATCCAAAGCGGCAAGGCGGCATTGTAGCCAATTGCGCGGATGAAAAAATACTAAAGCGCTTTTTTGGTCTCCGAAAGTTTCAGGTAGTGCCGCCTCTCTTCGTCGATAATCCTATCCATCACATCCCTTTGGTTCTCGGGGACTAGATTTTTTGCCTCCAGATAATAAAGTATGGAGTCAACTTCAAGGGCAATGGCAAATTCCAGCGCCTCTTTAGGGCCCTGCATCTTTTTTGCGGCTACTTCTGCTTTCTTTTCGGGGGTAAAGATATGCTCGTCGGCATAGGCCTTTAAAAAAGCAAAATATTCGCCCGGATAGCTTTCGGCAGGCTCATAGGCTTCCACCTTCTCAACCATGCCCTGGAAGGTCTTGCGGTGTTTTACCTCTTCGTCTGCGAGAAAAACGAACAACTCTTTCGTCTTTTTGTCATTGATATTCTCTGCGGTAAGCCGGTAAAAACGCTCTCCGTTTTCCTCGATGCGGACTGCAAATTGAAATACTTCGCTTGCGCTAAAAAAATCAGCCATTCTATCCTCCTTTATCAGAGCCCTAAATCAGTGGGGGCCCTTCCAAGTGATTGCAATAACCTGATAACAAACTCTATCCTTGACTCTATTTCCGTATCAGTGCCAGCGCGAAACGGATAAATGGAATATAGCTGCTGGTAACGACGGGGCGTGGCATTGAGCATAATAGAATTCGCCCCTGCCATCAAGCCCAGCTGCAGCCCGTTCTTTTTATCCATGGTCTCAAGCGCTGTCGTAACCAATATTTTTGCCTCGGGGTTACGTATCCGCGCCTCTGCGATTACCTCAAGTGCCGTTTCTAAAGATACCTGCCCCTCTCCTGCCAGGGGCGTATCAGGATGAGGAATAAAAGGGCCGAAAGAAAACATCTCCGCACCCAACTCGGCTGTAAGAGTAATATCTTTTATTATATCTTCTTTGCGCCATCCGGGCAAGCCTATTAAAAAACCCGTCATGATCAAATAGCCCATCTTTCTTAGTGCAACAAGTAAGTCGAGCCGCTGTGTAAGGCTATGCCCCGGCTTCATCCTGGCGTAGATCTGAGGATCGCTGGTTTCAAAACGTAACAGCGCTCCCCGCACGCCTTTTCGGTAAAGAGCCTCAAAAGTATCCGGATTACGCTCTCCTATGCTTAACGTAAGCAGGCATGGGCTTTGGCTCATAATACCCTCAGCAATAGCAACAAGCTTATTTTCGTCGTAATACTCGTCTTCGCCTGACTGCAATACCAGCGCTTTAAACCTAAGCTTCTCAACCGCAAATACGGCAGCTTCGATAATTTCTGCGACTTCCATCCTATAACGGCCAACCGCCTGGTTATTATGTTGTATGCCGCAGTAAAGACAATCATTGCGGCAGTAATTGGAAAATTCAATGATCCCGTGGATACAACAGGAATTACCGTGGTATTTTTGCCTTATTTGATTAGCCTTTTGATAGAGTGTCTTGCTATCGCGTGCAAGCCGCTCATCGATTTCTTTTAATTTAAAAAACAGTTCCTGCCAAGAATCAAGAATGGCTTCGGCTTGCACGGCTGGGATCTTTTGGATAATGAAGCCGCCCTGCGCATACGCGTATTCACCGCAGGATATCGTAAAAAGTTCGTTCCTTGCTTTCCTTTTTTCTCCAAAATAATCGAGCGTCACAAAATTATCTGCAACCTCAAGCACCTTGCCCGGAATAGAGTAACACATCAGAAATATAGATCCCTTCTGCCCTGGGCGATTGCAATAAGGCGCCTTTTTGTTTCGTCGCGCACTGCTTCATCGTTTATCTGCGCAAGATAAGTGGCGATAAGCTCCTTACCCTTTACATAGACGCCATTGGACTTTGCGAAATCTTCAAGGTATTCAGCGAACGTAAGCAGCGCGTTAGGACGGCAGAACGTATGGATGTGCCCTGTTTTTGAAAGTCCCATAAAACGCTCGCCCGTACGGCCCGAACGGTAACAGGCGGTACAAAAACTAGGAAGAAATCCATCAGAAATAATATCTTTAATCACCTCTTCAAGGCTTCTTTCGTCGGTAATTTCAAATTGAGGCTGGCTTGCCTTGCTGCCATAGCCTCCGGTAACTGTGCAGGACGCAGCAGAGGCCTGGGAGATCCCGATCTTAAACGCCGCTTTCCTTATTTCTGGCGATTCACGAGTGGAAAGTATCATGCCCGTATAAGGAACGCAGATCCTTAAAATGGCGACGAGTTTCAAAAAGTCGCTGTCACTCACAGGATGGCCGGGCCTAAAGGTTACTGTAGGGGCAGGCCTGAACCGGGGAACCGAAAACGTATGCGGCCCGACCCCGTATTCCTTCTCCATAAACTGGGCATGGGCGATAAGCGCAAGTACCTCAAATCTCCAGTCGTAGAGCCCGAACAAAACACCCATCCCAAAATCGTCGATACCTGCTTCAAATGCACGGCAAGGAGCGGTGAGTTGTCTCTGGTAATCCGCTTTCGGACCGCGATGAAGAGACGCGTACGTTGCTTGATGATACGTTTCCTGAAACAGCTGGTACGTACCAATACCTGCTGCTTTTAATCTTATGTAATCGTCTTTTGAAGTTGCTGCCACATTCACATTGATTCTGCGGATATTGCCCTTGTCGGTTTTTGTTTCGTATATCCTTTGTATTGCGTGTACGGTATAGTCAATGGGATTATGTAAAGGATCTTCCCCGCATTCAAGCAAGATGCGCTTGTGGCCCATTGAAATAATAAACCTGGCCTGCTCTTCTATTTGTTCCAGGGAGAGTTTCCTGCGCGAAAGCCCGGTGTTCGAAGAATGAAAATTACAATATGTGCAGTCGTTCACACAAAAATCGGAAATATACAGCGGCGCAAAAAAGACAAGCCTTTCCCCATAGATATCTTCTTTGACCGATCCTGCGATACGAAACAGCTCTAAAAGCAATGACGTATCTTTGCTGTTTGCCAACATGCCTGCTTCTTGAAGGCTTAAGCCCTTCTTCTCTTTCGCCTTCTCGAATATCTCCTGCATCTTCGCCAAAGGAGAAGACTTTGTCGTTTCAAGAATAGAGTGGATATTTTTTTCGTCGATTATATTCTGTGTCATTTTTCTGCCCGGCTAGTTAAAGGCGCGTAATGCGCAAGAAACCAGCCCTCCAATATTGCAAGCTCCTCTGAAAGGGCAGGGCTTAACGGAACATCCAATCCAAGGCTTACCGGCTGCACTGCCAAAAGATATACCTGCGCGCCTGTGTATTGCTGTAAAAAACTCAGCAAAAAATCCGGGGTGAGGCTATGTGTAAAAAAAGAACTTTTGGTCGAGCAAGTGCGCAGATTCAAAAGCCTCATCTGGGCAGGTTGCCCCCCAAAATCCACTGCGTCAATAAGCAATACGGTGTCGGGATTTTCTTTCACTATCAGGCCGAGATAGTTTTCAGGGACGCTTCCTGCATCCACGACCTTGACACTAAGTTTGCCTTTGAGCCTCTGTGCTAAAAGCGAACCAAACGCGTCATCTCCTCGCAACACATTTCCTACGCCCACTATAAGCGACGTCGTCTGTAATACGGGGGCCAATTCTTCCAGTGTTTCCATGACAAAACCTTACTAGATTACGATTTCAGGACTGCTTCGCGGCGGCAACGGGGACAAAGGAAACGAAAACGGTCGGAACGGTTTAAATCCTCACCCTTCCTCTCAACGCCCTTTTCTTTATAGATGAGATTTATATTCGCAAGGTAAAATAGAAAGAGGCTTGTATTTGCAAACGCAAGCGGCCCAAGCCTCTGTGCTGCCCAGAGTATCTGGTCGTGTGGAGCAATGAGCTCTCCGCAACATTCGCATAACAAAAGTTCTTTGCGTATCTGCTGGTATAATTCCTGCCGTTTCCCGGTAGTCGCCAAGTCGAATTCACGCGATAACATGATGCCTTTTGCGGTAAGGCAGTTTGCCTGGCATTGCCCGCAGAATATACACAAGTCCCAATGCAGCGTCAATATCCTTTCCCCGGCGACATCTTCCATTTCTATTGCTCGGGCAGGACAAACCTGAACACATGCCCCGCAGCCGACACAATCTTTCTCGTAAAAATAAGGCTTTCCCCTGAACCGCTCGAACGGCTCATGCGGCTTAAAGGGGAATTTTGAGGTATACGGGCCTTTCAGTAATGCCCTTATCGCCTCTTTTAGCTCTCGCAGTTTAGGATAGCGCATTTCTGTCCTCTTCGTATTTGTTACAGACTGATTTTTCCCATAACTTAATGCCATTCAAATGCGCCCCCCTGGCCAGCGCATGCGCAGCCACCGGAGTAGTAAGCAACAGAAAGATTATGCACAGTATTGACTTGACGCCGGCGGCTGAAAGGCCGAATTTCATAAAGACACCGAATAATATGCTACAGGTGCCTAAGGTGACACATTTTGTAGAAGCCTGCAGGCGGTTATAGATATCGGGAAGGCGTAACAGGCCTATACAGCCGAAAAGGTCAAAGGTAATGCCCAGGATAATAAAAAAGAGGGTTACTACTTCAATCATCGAAGTTCCTTCCTTCCAAGAATTTTGCTAATGCCAAGGTGCCGATAAAACTCTGTAATGCCCAGGCAATAGCAATATCCATATACCAATCCTTTTTTGTATACACTGCAAGTATTGCGCAGAAGCCAACCACAAGGATCCCCAGTATGTCAGCGGCAACGGACCTATCTGCGGCAGTCGGGCCTCTAAAAATCCTGAACATCGAAAGAAGAAAGCAAATCAAAAGGTAGAGCATAAGCTTCGTAGGCGCGCTTACCTCAAGAAAAGAGAAAATATAGACTACTAATCCCGATAAAAAGATAAAACCCAGCAACCAACGTGTGAATTTCATTCAAATACCTCTTTTAATATCCTTTCGAATTTCGATACTATAATCTCTGACGCTTTTTCTATATCCTGAGTCTTGACATCAATCCAGTGTATATAAAGGTATCCGTTATCCTGGTCTACATCCACCGAAAAAGTCCCGGGAGTAAGCGTAATAAAATTGGCCAAGAAGGTAAGCGCGGTTTCCGTTTTAAGAATCGTCTTAACTTTCACGATGCCGGGGTTAATCGGCAATCGAGGATTCAAAACCCTGCACGCCACATCGAGGTTTGCCTTCAGACACTCCCAGGCAAACACGCACATATATACGATAAACCATGCGTAACGCCTGACTTCAAACCATCTATAGGCCTTGTCGGTAAACATATCGCCCATGCTCAATGCCACCACAAGTGCAACCAGCAATCCCACGAGCGCATGCTGCCATTCAAAGCTAAAAGACAGGAGCATCCACAGAAGGAATGAGACTATAAAGGTAATGACTCTTGAACGCATACTACTTCACCCCCAACACCCAGTTGATATATTCGCGCCCCGCCAGTAATACGTCTGCTGCGGGCTTGATAACCATATTTATTACTACGGGATAAAACAAACCTACGGCCACGCAAAGAAAAGCAAGCAGCACCATGGAAATCCTCATCGACAAAGGCACTTCTTTTATCCCTGAGGCAGGATTTTGCGTTTTCCGCACAAAAGCGTACTTTTGTACTTTCAGGAAAGAGGCCAGCGTTACCATGCTTACCGCAAGACAAACAATAGCCCCGGTAAAATGCTGTGCCTGGAAAGCCGCAATAATAATAATGAGCTTGCTCCAGAAACCACACAAGGGAGGGATTCCTGCGATAGAAAGAGAGGCAACCAACGAGGTAACGCTGGTAACCGGCATTTCCTTGCTCAGGCCTCCTAACTTCTCCAGCCTTCTTGTGCCAGTGGCATACTCTACTGCGCCGGCATTTAAGAAAAGAAGCGACTTAAATAATGAATGGTTAAAAAGGTGGAATAGCCCGCCGATAATCCCTAAAGGAGTGCCCAGGCCGATTCCGAAGACTATATATCCAATCTGGCTGATCGAATGATACGCTAGCAGCCGTTTGAAGTCCCATTGCCCTATGGCAAGTAATACTCCGACAACCATAGAAACAATTCCCAGCCACACGAAAATAAACGATATGGACTGGTTAAAACCTGTAATATTAAAAACAACTCTCGCTAATAGATAAATACCCAAGGTCTTGATAACTACACCCGAAAGCATTGCGGAAACCGGAGCCGGGGCAGCCGGATGTGCATCCGGAAGCCATGTATGGAAAGGCACTAAGCCTGCTTTCAGCGCAAACCCCATCGTAAAAAGCGCTACGCAATATAAAATACTACTATCAGACTTATGGTACATCAATAGCCTTGCGATATCGGCCATATTTAAAGTCGATACCTTTGCCAGCAATACGCCGATAGCAAGCAGGATCAGCGCCGAAGCAATGCTTCCTAAGACCATATATTTAAAAGACGCCTCCAGCTCTTCTGCGTCTGTACCAAATGCCACCAACGCATAACTGGCAATCGAGGTAATTTCCAAAAATACGAACATATTAAACAAATCCCCGCTTATGGCGACGCCGTTTAGGCCTGCAAGCAACAAACAGAACAGGGTATAATAAAGCCCTGGGGAGGTATAGCGTTTCTTGACGTACTCAGCGGAATATACGAGAGCCAGAAACCCGATGATATTGATTACCAGGAGGATAAGTACACTTAGCCCATCGAGTTCCATGCATATGCCAAAGGGCGGCTTCCATCCTCCCACCGCATACGTCTTGACCCCGGCTTTGATCCAGTGCATGCTGGCAAGAGAAAACAATAAAAGAAGAAAACCCCCGGCTAACGCAAGCACCCGGGCAAGCCCTTCTTTGAACTTGGACACAATAGGTATTAAAAAAGCCAAGCCCAGCGGTATAACCACAAATAAAGGTAGCATACGTTTAACCCCTTAACCTGCGGATTTCATTTATATCAAACGTCCGGTACTTCTCATATAACCTTACCGCAACAGCAACCATGAGCGCAGTAATGGCCAAACCGATAACAATAGAGGTAAGAATGAGTGCCTGTGGAAGCGGGTCGACAAAATTGGTAACAGCGGCCTGTTTATCAAGTATGGGCGCTTCTCCTGCCGTACGGTACCCTACAAGGATGAAAAATAGATTAATCGCATATTCCACAATCCCCAGCCCGATAATCTTTTTGACCAGGTTCTTCTTCACCAGCAGACAAAATAAGCCTATCGCGAATAGTAAAATACAGAGTATAAAAAGGCTCATCGGGATTGCTCCTTTGTATCATCAGTCGGCATCCTGATAATCGCCAGTGCGATGAATATGGTAAAAAGCCCCGCGCTGACTTTTAAGAAAATAGCGATATTGCATAGCACGATAATACCAGAACTGAAGAGCGTAAAAGGTTCGCCCTTAGGAAGGAAGTTCAAGAAGAAATAACCGCCGAGCAGACCTAAAAGCGCGATACCTAAGAACATAAGGCCGCCTAAGGATTCAACCACTGAAAAGAATGACTCGCGTAACCTCTGCAAAACGAGCTCTTTTCCGAACGCAAGCACAAGGTGTATAAAAGAGAGTGCTATGATAACGCCTCCGGCAAACCCCCCTCCGGGGGTGAGATGGCCGTGCAAAACGATATACATCCCGAACAAGAATATCAGGCTCACCGTAATCTTGGTGATACGCTTGACAATTAAAGACATCCCCTGCTGTTGTTTCATGCCCGCTTCCTCGATTTCCTTAATACTGCCAGAATTCCGATAACTGCGGTAAATAATACCGTTGCCTCGCCCAATGTATCATAAGCCCTGAAATCAAGAATGATAGCCGACACAATATTTGTCGCCCCGGTCTTTATCTTTGCCTCAGCTACGTATTGTGAACCCATCCTCATAAGCGAATTACCGAACGACGGAAGCTGCGTAATGGCCTTTGCGCTAAACGACAAAAACAGCGCCACGAAGATAACGGCAAAGATAGAATAGCCAATTCGCGAACGTATCTTTTCACGGGGCAATTTGACGCCGACCGTAGCACGGATAAGAATAATAAGCGAAAGGATCTCGACTACCAGTTGCGTAATCGCTAAGTCTGGGGCGCGTAACAACAGGAATGCAAGCGTCAGCCCAAACCCCACCGCACCTAAGGCGATGACGCTAGAAAGTAAATCCTCTATTTCCATCGCCACGATGGCGCCGATTATCATAAGAATTAATAAAATATGCAACTCAATCATGTTAGCTCCGCATCAACAGGAAAAACAAGGCGATGAGCCCAATAAGGCTCCAGGCGATATACAAATCAAGTACACCGGTGTGCAGTTTCCTTAATGCCCAGCTTGCTCCGAGCACACAATAACCTACGGCATTGGTAATGGCGTATATCGAGCGGTCCACAAATATAAACAAAAGATAGGCAGCCACATTCATGAACCCCCTGACGACATTGTATAGATCAAATACTTCAAGCTTTAGAAACCTCAAGACCTTATTGACCGCCGGTATTTCTTCTACGGTCTTATAGAACTCCGTAGCGGGAAAGGTTGTGTGCAGGTCAGACGTTTCGCCTCCGGTAAACGCAACATCCTCTCGCACGGATTTCTTTAAAGGCCCTACATACCAAAGCAAAACGCCACAAATTAGGCCCAGCGAGAGAAAAATAAGGGCAAAAGAACTGCTCCATGACCCCGTATAGACAACTTCCTGTGCCAGCCAAGGCGTAACAGCGAAACTAAGAAATTTCTGGGGCAGGGCGCCAAGAATAATACAAAAAATAGCCAAAACTAATAAAGGCACGTACATTGAAGGCGATATTTCGCCCACAGGCTTCTTCCCGGAGTGAGTATCCTGCCCGAGAAAGACCGCATGTACGAACTTAACAAAGCTCGCCAGGGTCAGGGCACTGCCGAACATAGCTGCCACCAGAGCAAAAACGTACAAGAATGAAACAAAAAAGCTTGAGGCATTTGCAAGCCCTGTAAATATCGCCTGATAGAGGATCCACTTAGAGGCAAACCCGTTAAAAGGAGGCACTCCAGAGATGGACAGCGCAAATACGATTGTCGCAATGAAAGTCAAGGGCATGTACACTGCAAGGCCGCCTAACTTCTCTAGTTCATACGTATTCCTCTTCTGTCCGACTGCGCCTCCCACCAGGAATAACCCGCTCTTATATATTACATTATTTACCATATGAAATAAACCACCCACAACACCCAGTGCCGTACCCGTACCAAAACCAAGCACCATGTATCCTACCTGGCTGACCGCATGGAACGACAATAGTTTTCTAAGGTCATGCTGAATAAGTGCCATCATTACCGCAAAAAGTATAGTGAGGCTGCCGATCACCAGCAGTAGAGACATCGCAAGCTGATTCAAGGCAAAATAATCAACGCACATCCTCCCCAGCAAATAAATACCCAACAATTTATCCAGTGAAGCAGGCAGTATCGCCATGACAGACATAGATGCTGTTTCTGCCGACTGGGGAATCCAGGTATGGAATGGGCCGCAACCGGCCTTTGACAGCGCGCCTATCAACATAGACCCGAATGCCAGCCAGTGTAAAGGACTATCCAGCGTAAGTTTCATCGCACTTCCTTCAGGCATGGCAATAGTCCCTGTAGAAGCAACATATAAACAAATTCCCAGCATGAGTGAGAAATCAGCCATGCCCACAATGGTAAAGGCCTTTGTGGCGTTGCGGTAAGAGCCGAGACCCAAGAAAAGATATAACAATACCAATGTTGCGCCCCAGGAAAAAATAAAAGAAACAAAATCCTTCGATACTACCGCAAGGTTAGAAAAAGCGATGAGCCAAAGGAGATAAGAAAAATAAAGCCCTTTTTCCTGCCTGTCCTTGCCCGCATAAAGACAGATGAGCACTCCAAATACGTTTATTAATACAAAAACAAGCCTGGAGATTACAGTCAAGCCGAACGTTAATCCAAAACCTCCTGTGATAGCGACCGTGACATTTCCGTCTAGTGAGGCACCAGAGAAAAACAGCACAGCCGCCAGGCTCGCCAAGAGCACTCCTTGAGCCAGCCATTTCTTTATACTCTCGCTCCTGACCGCAAGCAGCAGAAAACCGACCACTACGAGAACTTCAAAACTGTAGAATAGCAATACACTCATTGTATAAGCCTTGCAATTAAACCAAAAGGCAGTTTGACTACCAGCCCCAAAAGAAGCGAAGCAACACCAAGTACCATCACGACAAATACCATGACAGAACGCTTCCCTTCTTCTGCCTTTATTTTCATTTCTCCGAGGAAAACAAAATTAAACAATCTTACCAAATACAGCAGAGTCGCCAATGCCCCCACAAGGGCAAGGATGCCAGCAATCACATATCCTTCCTTGACCGTAAATAAAACGGTCATGAATTTCGGCCAGAAACCCAAAAACGGCGGGAGTCCGATAATCGAAAAGGCACACATAAGGTATGCGGCAGCGGTAAGCGGCATGGTTTTATATAACCCTCCTAATTCGCTTATATTTTTAGTATGCGTCTTCTGCTCAATGATCCCCGCACACAAAAAGAGGCCCGCTTTACCAAGGCTATGGGCAAGGATATACAAAAGCGCAATCACCAGCATAAATTTAGTATTAATGGCCAGCGCCAACAAAATATACCCCAGCTGGCTTATGGTAGAATAGGCAAGGATGCGCTTGAGGTTGTTCTCAACCAAGGCTGAGGCAGCGCCGACTATGATAGTCGCAATGCTTAAAGTAATCACTGCAGCCAAAAATGCAGGTTGCGCCAGAAATGTCTGTGCGAACAACCGTGCAAATACATATACGCCAATTTTGACCAAGACGGCGGCGTGTAGGAGCGCGGTTACCGGAGTAGGCGCGACCCCGGCATCAGGAAGCCATGTCTGAAACGGCAGTTGTGCAGATTTGGAAATAATGCCTGCCAGCAATAATATTGAGGTAATAAAAGGCAGGGTTTTCCCTTTCAGAAAATACAAATCGAGGCTGCCGTAGCTAAAGAACACAAATACGATTCCCGCAAGCAACAAAGATGCACCGAAAAAAGTGACTAAAAACGCCCTGTCCGCAGCTTTCAGGTCCTTTTCTTGACGATAAAAACCAATCAGCTTCCAGGAACAGACTGCGGTGATTTCCCAGAAACAGTAGAGCAACAGAAGGTTGGCTGAGAATATTAACCCCATCATCGCGCCAACAAACAAAACCATCCAGAAATAGAAAATCCCTCTTTCTTCATAGTCCTTCATATATTCCAGAGAGTAAAGCGCAATCAAGAACGCAACGCACGAAGATACTACCGCCATAATCGCGCTTAATCCATCGATGACAAACGTCAGGTTGAACCACTCATTGACCTTCTTCTGAAGGAATATTTCTCCGTATTTTATGACAACCGGCAAAGCGGTAACCGAAATCAAAAAGGTAATACCTAAGATACAGACAGAGACAACCGGCTTAAACCTCTTCGGAAGGAAAGGGATGAGAAACGCTCCCAACAAAGGTATGACTATCGCAAGCAGTACTGAATTCATAATTTTACCTTCAATAGATTCCTGGCAATTTTCTTAGTATGGTAATACACTGCAGCCGAAAAATCCAGCATATTCAAAAACATATTACACGCAAGCGGACTACAGACGCCATCAATCAACCTCTGATTATGCCTCCTGCGATATTCGTCCACAAGAGAATCGATATGCTCTTCATTCTTCAGCACCGCCTTAATCAACGCAAGATTATCTTCAACCAGCGCATTCCCCACTTCTTTAAGCGCCAGCTCTGTCTTACGGTATAATTCCGAGTATTCCTTTACCGCGTCATCGCTAAAGAGCAATTTTTCTTCGACCTTGATCTGGACTCTCTCAAGGATATCCTTGCAGTAATCACCGATAAGCTCTAAATCGCCTACCACGTCAGCGTAGACGGTAACTGCATGCTTTTCGTCTTTCTTACCGGTAGCACGGGCCAACCCTACAAGATCCTGAGTCAAACGCTTCTCCAGATCATTTAGTTGATTCTCTTTCTCAAGGACGTTGCCCAGCAAATCGAGGTCGTGGTCCATAAAAGAACGGTATGTCAGCTGCCACATCTGAAGAGCCAATCCAGCCATGGCTGCAATATCTTTTTTAATCTCGGCTAATTGACGCATAGTTATCTACCTCTGGTAATAAGGAAATGCTTGGTTTTCTGACGGGATTTCTCAATCAGGTCCCACCCATTCATAATTTTCTTTTCTGAAGGCCGTTCGATTACCGCGGTCCTTTCGGTACAGCAATAACAAGGATCGACTGCCGCCAAAGTAAGCGCCGCATCAGAAATAGTCCCCCCTGGCGCTGCTACCTTGTTGGTCGCCACATTCATATAACTGGGCGCGCGGATCTTATGCCTCACCGGGCGGTTGGTCCCGTCCGAACGTACGTAGTGGAAACATTCGCCGCGCGGGGCTTCTACCCTCCCAATCCCTTCGCCGGGCGGTATCTCTTGCACATCCGCATCGATAGGGCCCTTAGGCATTGCGCTAAGGCACTGTCTGATGATACTAATCGATTCAAATAATTCTAGTATCCTGACTACCGTTTTCGCAAAGATGTCGCCGTCTTTCTGGATAATGACGTTCCATTTTACACGGTCATACACACCGTAAGGATCATCCCTGCGTACATCAATATTGATACCCGAAGCCCTCGCCGTAGGACCGACCGCAGACCATTCCAGTGCCTGTTGTTTAGTGAGTATGCCAACTCCTTTTAGACGCCACTGGATGACCGGGTCATCCATAACCGCCCCCTTAAACATCTCCGCTGCAGAAACCAGCTCGTCGATGGTCTTTCTTATTACAGGTATGTCCTCGTCACTAATATCGCGCCTGACCCCTCCAACCTTCATCATCCCGTAATGATTGCGGTTGCCGGAAATCATCTCAAAAATATCCAGCACCGGCTCACGGTAACGCCATGCCCACATCCATACCGTATTATAGCCGATGAAGTGACCGGCCAGGCCCAACCATAAAAGATGGCTGTGTATCCGTTCAAGCTCTGCGATAATGGTACGGATGTAGAGTGCCCGTTCAGGTACCTGTATTCTGCCAAGATCCTCAACTGCATTCACGTACGCAAAAGGATGGCTTGTCGAACAGATACCGCAGATACGCTCCACCAAAAACGCAACCTGGTCATAGTGCTTATGCTCTGAAAGCTCTTCTATCCCGCGATGCATATATCCTATCACTATATCGATATCAACCACCTTCTCCCCCTCCACATAAAGCCGGAAGAATTCCGGCTCTTCCTGCAAAGGATGGTAAGGTCCTATCGGTATTACGACTTTATGGCTCATGGATTTTAAGTTTCCTCCTCAATGCGTATGGCCGTGGCCTTCTTCCTCGCTGTGTTCGTGCCTTAAGGGATACTTGCCTTCGGGCCACTCTTCAGCTAGTAACAAGCGTGTTAAATTCGGATGCCCGACAAAATTGATTCCCAACAACTCCCACATCTCTCGCTCGATCCATTCCGCGGCAGGGAAAAGCGTTGCCAGCGAATCTATCTGAGGATTATTTTTGTCTTTCAGTAACACCCTCAGAGACACCACTACTCCTTCTTTGTCAAAACTAAAATGATACAGGATCTCAAGGCCAGAGGGCGTGTCCTGCCCTGAAGCAGTAGCAAACCTAAGGCCCAATTCTTTAAAAAGATAATCAGCGACAAGCTTAATATCCTTGGGCGCTATAGAGATATAGGTTCTCTTAGGATTATGCTCATACCAGTCCAATATTTGTTCTTTCAAACGTGCCCTGATTTGCTCTGTAATCATTATTTTTTCCCTTTAATTTTATCGATCAGCTTGACTATGCCGGCGATGATAGCTTCTGGTTTGGGCGGACATCCGGGAATATAAACATCCACCGGCACCACCTCATCCACCGCACAGGGGCTGTTGTATGAATCCCTGAACATTATCCTTCCGCACGCACACCCCCCGATTGCAACCACAAAACACGGCTTGGCAGCCTGTGTATAAAGCTTCTTAAGCCTCTCTTTAGTTTTAAAATTCGGCACCCCGGTCACCACGAGCACATCGGCATGCCTAACGCTACCCACCAATACTATGCCAAACCTCTCCACATCATGCCGAGGCGTAAAGACATCAAGTATTTCTATGTCACAGTTGTTACACGGCGAGGTAGCTGCGTGGTAGGCCCATATAGATTTCGTTAAGATGTTGGTTTTTATACTCATTAAAAAACCATACGCTTTCGTATTGAGTATTGTGTATTGAGTATTGAGTTAAGTAACACAAAAGTCATTTATTATAAACCTACCAATGCCAATGCTGCCGCCAGTATTGCCAGCACGCTAACCGGCCCCCAGAAAAACCTCAATGCCTGATCAATCCTGAGGCGAGGATTTGTGTTCTTGATAAGAATTATGACCGAGAGGATAACTAAATATTTCATAATAAGCGACAGTAGATTCAAATTATTGACCCAGAATAAACTGATAAGCAATACCGGAAGCGAATACAACAAAAGCGCCTTGGTCAATTTTATAACTGCAAGCGGAACCCCTGAATATTCAACCAAGGCTCCCGCCATTATCTCCTGCTCCGCTTCGGACATATCAAACGGGACAAGGCATAATTTTGCCTGTACACACAGAAGCGCAACTATAAACGCAAGTGCACCAGAAAAAGAAGCGATATGCGGCCCGAAGGCTATCTGGCGATTGATGATTGCGCCCAGATTCAGTGCGCCATGCGATCTAATGACTACCACCGCCATCGCAAGAACAAACGGAAGCTCATACCCTAAAATAAGCTTCATTTCTCTTGAGGCGCCGATAGAAGCAAAAGGGTTTTTTGAAGACGAAGCGCCGATTATTAGCGCTAGCGCAGGCACAATCAAAAGATAAATAATCACAATCAGGTCGCCGGCAAAACTCTCCAGGGGAGACTGTATAGCCTTTCCCAAAACAGAAGAAACCAATATCATGCTCAGGAGACCTGCGATTGGCGATAATAGAAAAATTGCCCTTGCTCCCGCATAAGGAATAATGGTTTCCTTATAACACAATTTAAGGATATCGACAAAGTTCTGATACCAGGGAGGGCCTACCCTGTATTGTATCCGTGCAGTAAGTTTTCGGTCTACCCAGCCCGCAAGCAAGCCTGCACAGGCGCTGAATAGAAAGCCAGGGAATACGAGATAACTAAATAATGTGTTCATCGCAATTACTTTTTTTTGAGCTGCGCATCTTCGCGCGACCATTTCAGGGTATGGACCGCAAGATGCGTTCCCACAAGAAAGATATTTTTTTCCGGATCCTCTTGTACCTCTTTGATCTCAATTGCCTTCTCAGGACAGGTAACAACACACCTCGCAAGCCCCTCTGTGATGCCCACGCAATAATCGCATTTCGAATCAAGGTAGGGGATAAAATCCTGAAAAATGATACCAAAAGGACAGGCGATAGAGCAGGTTTTACAGCTTGTACAACGCATTGTATACCTTTTGATATGCCCGTCGGCGCTACGCTCAAGGGCATTATGATAACACGAATTCACGCATGGGGCCTGTTCGCAATGCCGGCAGATAGTGGCAAACGTCGCATATTCCCGAAGCGCAGTTACCCCGCTATTTTGAGGATGGTAAAAATAATCGCAACAGGCAATACACTGCTGGCACCGATTACATATCTCTAAATCAATAAAAAGTCTCTTCATCTAATCCCAGATATCATGCATATCCTTAAGTTGTTCGTAGGTAAATACAGGACCGTCTTTACATATATAATAACTACCAAGCCTGCAATGACCGCATTTCCCTAGGCCGCACGACATATTTTTCTCCATAGACAAGTAAATATCCTCGGGCTTAAAACCAAGGTCCAGCAATTTCAGATTGACAAATTTCATCATAATAGGAGGACCGCACACCACGGCAATCGCCTTATGCAGTTCAATGGGGAGGTCTTTTAAGATGGTGGTCACCAGTCCCACGTTTCCCTTCCATTGTGGGTCGCCGACATCAACCGTCGTCATCACATCCACCTTCTTCTTCTTAGCCCATTCCGGAAGAAGGTCTTTATAGATTATATCGCCAGAGGTCCGGGCACCGTACCTCAAAACTATTTTGTTGTAATTATCGACCTCTCCGAAAAGGCTAAAGAGCAGAGAGCGCAAAGGAGCCAACCCCACCCCACCGCCAACAATAAGAATATCTTTATCCTTAAACTTCTCTAGGGGGTAACCTTTTCCGTACGGGCCACGCAGCGCTACTTTTTCGCCGCTGTGCATCGCATGCAGCCTGGATGTCATACTCCCAACGTTCATAATGGTCACACCCAGCCTGTCTTTTACCGCGGGATCCGACGAAGGCGTAAACGGTGCTTCGCCTACGCCGGGAATATTCAATTCTATAAACTGGCCAGTACGGAACGAAAACAAAAATTTAGGCCTGAGCACAAACGTCTTTATCGTCGCTGTCTCATGGCGCACATCTTCGATGACCGCCTCAATGGGCTGATAGATGTTTTTCTTCATAAAGCCTCTTCAGGATATATCGTATATCGATTTTACCGGGACAGACCTCTATGCACCTTCCGCACCCGCAGCAGGCCTGCGTTCCTGTGTTATCGATGAAAAAATCGAATTTTTTAAGGTAGCGGTTGCGTAGCCTCATATAGCGCATCTTCAGCGGATTGGCTCCGCCAGCAACCCTGGTAAAATTCTTATAGAGGCACCCATCCCAGATGCGCATCCTCTGGGGACCCTCTTTTGAAAGCGTATCGGCCAAAAGAAAACAATGACAGGTATCACAGATAAAAACGCAGCCTCCGCATTCAACGCACGTCAGCATCTGCTCCTGCCACACCGCTGAATTGTATCCCGAAACTACAATATCTTTAAGGGATCCTTTGGTAGGGATTTTATGAAGCGCCAGGTGCGCGTCGAGCTTTTTTACCACCGCTTCCCTTTTTTGGGCCCGTCCCGCAAGCTGCCCGCGTGTTGCCAACGATAAAATATTTTTCAGGGAATCCGCGATTCTCTGCGCTTTCTCGGTCGCAACATCAAGGAGATAACCGTCATTAAGCGGGGAAAGATTAAAATCGAATCCCTCCTGTGAGTAGGGATCAATGGCAAACGCCCTGCAGAAACAAACCTCTTTAAACGCAGGGCAATCTCCTGAAATAATAAGAGCATCTTCTCTTCTTGCTTGATAGAAGGGATCGACTTCGTCCCCCCCCAGAAATACAAAATCCTGGATCTTCAATGAAAAAATATCGCAGTTCTTCAATCCGCTGATTGCCAGCGGCTTAGACGGCCCTTGCCTTCTCGGATCCGGCGTATCCCCGCTTATATTTTCCTTAGGGTATACAAAAAGAGTGCGTGTCGGCTCAACGCAGCGGTACTCGTTATAGACGATATCCGACTTTTCTTGGATGCAAGAAAAAGGCCTAAGGAGATACTCTTCGGTGGGAAGTGAAAATCCGTGTTCGCAAAGTAATCGCGGCTTTGCCTCTACCTTTATCGGCGCGTAAAGCTCGAACTCTTCTTCGATACGGGAGTAAAAAACAAATACGTCCTGGTGTTTAAGAAAGTAGGTCTCCATTGACTATTGTAATTAAATTAGGAGGAGTTAATAAGGGGGGTTTGTGAAAAATATCACAAAACAGCCCTAAAAAATAAAAAATTACATTGTCCATAATACTATATTCCCTTTTATTGTCAAGAAATAATTTTTTATTTCTTCTGTTTCAACTTATACACAAGGCTTTCCAGCTCTGACGCCATATCGGCGTTAGAGACGAATACGTCTGCAGCGAGTACCAGATTCACGGGAGCGAAATTCAATATTGCTTTTATCCCGTAACTGACTAACTCCTGCGCTACCTCCTGCGCAAATTCAACCGGAACGGAAAGGATCGCAATTCTTAAGTTCCTTTTTTTGATCACCCACCGCAGTTGACGTATATGTTTTATCCTAATCCCTCCGCAGATTTTTCCGACTTTGTCCTTATGACTGTCAAAGGCCTCGGAAATTTTGAGGTTAAACTCAAGAAAACCAGGATACTCAAGTAATGCCGAACCCAGGCGCCCCACACCAACAAGGGTTATTTCGTGCAATACATCCGTTCCCAAGATCTTCTCTATTTCCTTGGTCAACAACTCTACATCATAACCAACCCCTCTTTTGCCGAATTCACCGAAGTAAGAAAGGTCTTTTCTGAACTGCACTGACGAAACACTCAAAAATCTCCTGATCTGATCAGAAGACACTATGCGTACCTTCTCCTGCCGTAGCCTTCTTAACATCCGTAAATAAAGGCTGAGGCGCCGGGCTGTTTCCTGGGGAATATATGTAGTTCGTTCCATCGTATTAGTATAGATTGTTAATTATTTCACAAGTATACACTTGCGCTGCAGGTTTGTCAATCTTTTAGTAGTGAGTATAGAGTATTGTGTATTGAGTAAAAACAAACTATTCGGCAAATCATAAATCCGAAACAAACCCCAAACCACAAATTCCAAATCTCAAATAAATTCCAAAGCTCCAATAACCAAACCGCACCATCCCGGCTTGGAACTTGGAATTTGATGCTTGGGATTTGTGGCTTGTTTAGGATTTAGTGCTTAGGATTTGATGGCCTGAGGTCAATTGTGGATGGGTGGACTGATCACTACGAAGCATACTGTGGGTGCGATTCGTGCTTTATCATCTTAATAAAGAGGCGGGCTATGTGAGGGTCAAACTGCGAACCGGCATTATCGCTTATCTCCTTAAGTGCCTCCTTTATCGTCAAGCTCCTAAGCCGGTATGGCCGTTCTGAAATCATCGCATCAAATGAATCGGCGCATGCCAGTACCCTTGCCATAAGAGGAATGGCTTCTTTGCGTAAGCCGTCAGGATACCCTCTTCCGTCATACCTCTCATGATGATGCCGCACAATAGGTAGTGCGGTCTTTAAAAATTCAAGCGGCTCAAGCACCTCAGCGCCCTTGACAGGATGAAGCTGAATAATAACCCTTTCAGCAGGGCTGAGCTTTCCCGGTTTGTTCAATATAAAATCGGGTATACTAATCTTACCTATATCATGCAGTTCCCCAGCATAGCGTAATACTTCGGTATCTGACGGAGAAAAATGCAATAACCTGGCAATTGCAAGGGCATACCTGGTTACCCGCTCGGTATGCCCTCTGGCGTAAGGATCCCGTGCCTCAAGCGCAAGGACCAGCGCATGTATGGCACTAAAATAACTCATGTGGATATCTTGGTAATGCCTCGAACCTTGGATTGCCATTGCGAACTGAGACGCAAATGTATTAAAAACTTCTTTGTCTCCCTCGGAAAATCTCCTTTTCCTCTTAGTGTATACGGACATAACGCCTAACGGCTTCTGAAGAAAAGTTATAGGCACACAGAGCATCGACCTCATCCCTGTTTTTTGTATCGCCTCCTTTGTAACGGCCCTCTTGTCATTATGCATATCGTAGATAGAAACGGGCTTTTTTATATGAAGAGCTAATCTCGCGAGGCCTTCCCCCTGTTTTAAGAGTGGCATTTTCTTCTTAAGGCCTCCGCTTAAGGATGGTCCTGCACTTATGATAAAGGTATGCGCATGATCAAGAATAATCCTTGCCACACAGATATCGGCATGAAGAAGTTCGCGCGCACACCTAACAATAAATGAATACACCTTTTTAGATTCCGCGGTTGAGCTTAACAGACAGTTTACTTTAGATATTCCCTGGACCTGCCGTTGCATCGTGATAAGTTTTTTGATCTTTTGCCGGTATTTCTTCTGAAGGGACCTGCTCAGCCCTTTAAGGGAAACGATTACTGTTCTAAGCGATACCATTTGACGGCGCAGAGAACGGCTCAGTGCCGAAATCTTATTATAATAACTCGCCTGTGTACGTCCTTTTTGCGTACGCGCAGCTGCCGGGGTACCTCTGGCAAAACGCCTCAGCATGGTTTCGATTTTCTCAATAAGGCCAATGTCCGTATCTATTTTATCGATAATCTTGTTTACGCACGTCTTATGTTTAAGCACCCGCATTACGCACCTCGTCAAAAAAAACCGGACTGCCTCATTTGCTTCATTTCGGCAGCCCGGCAATCATAGATAGTCATTTCGGCAGCCCGGCGGTCAGTAATAGTATGCTATCGTTAGACCCGTAGCTTTGCGCCCCACAATTTCTTGTGGTTTACCTTTTCGATGAAACAATTTTTCCACACCGTTCCTTATAGTAAGTATAAACACCGTATAGCCTAAAATCAATGGCTTAAGAGAATAAATTGAAAACGTTTACAAGGAGACAACGCTAGGAAGGAATGACGCCCCTTGGGCAGGCCCCATCACAAAAAAAACAGCGGCTACCTAAAATAGTTTGGGGGTACGACTTAGGCAATAGAATTATATTTAGAAAGCTGCTGTATGCGTTTAAGCATATTAGGATGCGTACTCAATACCTCAAGCATTTTATCGGCGAACCCCAACGCCACCTGTTTGCTTCTTAGTGCGGATAATTCTAACTGGTCAATAGTACCACTCTTATCCAAATCAAGCTGTTTCAATTCCTTGATTTCATGTAAGGCCAAAGAAGGGTCATTTGCGAAGAAAGCCTTTAGGCCTTCTACATCTTTAATCTCTTCCTTCCCCATATGCGCACAACCGTAGACCAACTTGTAAAGGCTTGAGGCCAGGCTCGAAGGACGATTCCCCAACATCACCGATCCCCTGTCTGCAAAATATTCCCTGATGCGGGAAGCATAAAGCACCAAAAGGTTGGTAATGAAATAAAAAACAAATGCGGCTACTCCAATAAGTACGGTATTAGCGCCGTTGCGCGAGTCTCTCCTGCGCCCGAAAAACATAAAATGCCAGGCAATCCTATACATAATCAACGGGATAACTGACAATAGGGTAATAGTAAGCACATCGCGGTTCTTCAGATGGCTTATCTCATGGCCTAACACCGCCCTTAATTCTTCCTCATTGAGAAGCTTTAAGATACCGCGCGTCACGCAGACGCGGCCGTCCCTAAGTGACCTACCAAAGGCAAAGGCGTTGGGTAAATCCGTATCGGCAATGCCGATTTTTGGCATGGGAATCCTCGCTTTCGCCGCCAGCCCTTCGATGACACTGAATAACTGAGGGTATTCTTGCCTTTTCACATATTTGACTCTCATCTGCCATTCGACCAACTTTGGGCCGACCATATACTGAATGAATAATAAAAAGAATGAAAAAATGAGGTAAAAATAAAAGTTGGAAATCCCCATGGAAGCACCGACCATCACTACGATCATGTAGATAATTCCGAACAGAACGCTCAATAATAACCACATTCTCAATTGAAGAAAAAACATACGTTACCTCCTGCTTCTTGCTTATTATGGAATATCGAATTAGTCTATAAAATTAGTAGTGAGTACAGAGCAGAGAGTATTGAGTAAACGACGAATATCAAAGCATCAATGACAAATCACAAATTCCAAAACTCAAATTCCAAATAAATCCCAATGTCCAAATTTCCAATCTCCCAAACGTAGCAGTTTCGGTGATTCGGTCATTGGAATTTGGAGCTTATTTGTGATTTGGCACTTTGGATTTGGAATTTTATTTGTCATTTTGATTTTGTGCCTTTGATATTAAGTTTTTGTTCCGTACTCTGCACTCAATACTCTATACTCAATACGAATGTATAGACCCTAATGACTTTAAACCACATCTGCTTTAATTATAAAACGCAAAATGGGATTGTCAAGGTCATCTGTGTGGACGTAGATATACTGCTGGACGACTCCGGAATAATCCCGGCTGTCAAACGCAACCTCAAGAGAAGTGCTTTCGCCCGGCGGAATGCTCTTTTCGCCTATCTTAGTAACCGCACAACCGCAAGAAGTATTTACTGTTTTTACAGATAAGCTGTGAGGGGCGTTGTTCTTTAGGATGAATGTATGTACTACTGTTTTTCCTTTCTCGACTTTTCCAAAATCCCAAAAGAAAGGATCAAGCGCCATCCCGGGCACCGCTTGAGTAATCTCCTGCTGAGTTACCATCGCGCATCCGGCAACAAAAAGCAAGAGCAGTATTCCTTGAGTGCAGCGCAGGACTATATTCATCTTATGCGAGCAATAGGATTATGGCCCCGAGGCTAAAAAATAGGATTGCCATAAGTATTTTAATCGTCAGTAGGTTTCTTTTCAAAAACAAAGAGAACTGAGTAGAGGTAACCCCCAAGAGCGCAAGGATAAAGACGGCAACAAGGGGGATAATAAACATGAGGTTATAAAGCATAAGATAGAAGAAGGCCTTGGCCTTCAAGGCAGTTGTCTTCAAAACAAAGGTAATCGTCGGTAAATACACCTGGCCCGTACACACCGCTTCAAGGAGCGAAACGAAGAACCCGGTCACAAAAGCGGTGAAGATAATTTGTAAAACCTGTTTCTGGGACGTTTGGTTTGCGCGCTCCCTGTAATGAAGCCCGATTATCTTGTTGATGCGATTCTTTATTGGCCTGGGTAACTGCAGGAGCAGCCCTTCGCTTGAACCGGTGCGTTTAAACGTAAAGAAATCAGCAAGCGCTGCTATTCCCAAACCAATACTCAACAGCCCTATGCCGTAATTTACGATGCGCGCGATAAACCAAAAACCTCTTAGCCGATACAGGAAACCAAATAGACCAAGGCCAATCAATAAATAGGTAAGAAATACGCTACAGATAAAGCTCAATCCAATAATAACCAGCTCTCTCTTTTTGTACCCTTGAAGGCCCAAAAAAGAGATAAAAAAGACGATTACCGTAAACGCACAAGGGTTTATTCCGTCAATGAGCCCTGCGCTTATTAACGCAAAAGGGCTGAAAGCGAGAAATCGCGACACAAGATCAACTTTTTCCTTTGCCAGCGTACTTCCGCGATGGGGCACCAACAAATAATGCCTGGCGAGGAGCCCTAACCTCTCTTGGATCTCCTTTATACCGGTTAAAACCTCTCCCCCAAAGAAAATCATGGGCACCTCTATTTTTTTTCCCTGGCCGTACTCTGCCTGCATATGGATAAGCAGTTTATAATTCTCAATATCTGCGATATCCTTATATACTATTTCGACTTTATCGGTGAACTGCTTCTCGAAGAAAGGCATATACTCATGCAGGATTTTTAGGCAGGCTGAGCATGTGTGTGAGTAAAAAAATATTACCTTGGGCTTTGTGGATGTTTCCTCTTTGGCGGTGGATCGCCCGGCAGGGAAAAGACAAGCCATCGCTACCGAGAACACCACCAGCAATTTTATTGTTTTCATAACGCCGTATAAGCAAAATGCCTAATTTCGCCTCTGTGTAAATAAGGTATGGGGGATTTTCTGAAAGTTAACCCTGGTACGCCTCGATTATTCTTACTATTTCCTTCTTGTCCCTTGCGTTCTTAAGGCGCTCTACTATAAATTTATCCTTCACCAGCCGAGAGATTTCTGCCAGGATCTTCAGGTGGTTGCCCACCTCTTTCTCCGGAGAAACCAGCATAAAAAAAAGATGCGTCCTGGCGCCATCCAGAGCGCCGAAATCTATGCCTTCATCATGCCTGCCCAACACCAGGACAAACCCGTGCGCTTTTTGCGCCTTCGCATGAGGAATAGCAACCCCATATCCTATCCCGGTAGAGCCCAATTTTTCCCTTTTTACAATTTCCCGCAGTATTGCTTTTTTATCCTTTATTTTGCCCGACTCTACGACAAAATCCACTAATTCCTCAAGCAGTTTCTTTTTATTGTGCCCCTCAAGAGACAGGTTGATGCATTTTTCTTTTAGCAAACCTGCTAACTGCAAAACTTTTTTTTCCATAGTATCGCCCTCGCAGCCGTTTTTAAAACGCGCCAGCCTCCCGTCATCGGGGATATTGTTAACCGGCCTCTTGCACAGGCCCCTGATACAACGATTTAAAAAGTACCAAGTCTTCTTTCTTGATATCAACAAACTCAACCCCGATCTCAAAACGTTCATCGCCAAAGAGCGACTTTACACGGACGACCTTGGCAATCGCGTTGATGACCTTCGAGCAATGCAACAACCTTATCTCAATCTTCAGAAGAGAATTGAGAGGAATGAACTCATCGGCAATAAAACGGATTCCCCCGGCACTCAGGTCAAGGGTAAGTTTATTTTTGCTTTTCGGATGCGGGATAATACTATAGGAAATCTCGTCGTATTCGAAAACCCTGTTAAATTTTCTTTTTTCTTTTTCGAAATCCATGGTTAACTAAGCGCAAGGCCTATCGCTACCCCCAGGAGCGGGGCATGTGCTTTTATGCTCTCTTCGGTAAGGGGGGGCACCAATTTAAAACCGCGGGTGGGATCGAGAAACTCAAGGCGCAGCCCCGGCATATGTTTGAAAGAATCAAACAGCACCGAAATCCTGCAGCCGCCGCCGCTTAAAAACATGTACTCAACTTTTTTCTCAAGATTCCTCTCGCAGTATTCAAAAGAGAGGTTTATTTCTTCCAAGATATTGCTTAAGACTAAATTCACCGCCTCTGCAACCTGCTCTCTCTTCTCCTGCGGCTCATACGCCAACGCCCTTGCTTTTTCAAACGGAATGCCGAATTTTTCAGAAATTGTCTGTGCAATCTCGTATTCTCCTGTTTCTATATCGCGCGAGAAATAAGGCACGTCGTTATCCAGCACCACCAGTTTGCTTATTTTATAACCGATATCAAGGATGGCGGCAACCCCCTTAAAAGAAGGATTGGTCGCCTTAAATGCCTCAACCAGGGCCAGGGAATCGACATTGATAAGCTGGGGCTCAAACCCGAGTTCCTTAACTAAGTCAACCCTTTCCTGGATGAACCCCCGCTCAACAGCAACCAGTAGTACGAGGATTTTATTATTAGCCAGTTTTGCCAATATGCGGTAATCGGTCATTACCTCTTCTTTCTTATAAGGGATGTATTTTTCGAGTTCGAATTCAAGCGACTTAAAAAGGTCTTTTTCTTTCATGTGCGGCAGTATTATGTAACGCATGACTACATTGGGACCGCATACGGAGAGGTTAATCTTACGGCAATCGGTTTTAACCTGGCTGAATACTTCCTTTATCGCTTCGATAATGCCTTCTCTTGATGGGGCATTTTTGATAGGAGCTATCGCCACGCTAAGAAATGTTTCCTTCTTTAGGGTCGTTTTGCGGATGAGGGCGAGTTTTACGCTAAAGCTGCCGATATCCAGGCCTATGGAGGGCGTGACAAAAAAATCTTTTAAAAAATCGATTGATTCCATATTGTATATCCGGGGAATAAGTTACTCTAAAGCCGAAGTATCAGAAGAATATTCCAAAAATTTATTGTAATACATCTGCGCAAGCTTTGGTTCTTTCAGGTTCACTGCATAGAGTATGGCCAAGTTATAATACACCTCTCTGTCTGTTGTCGAGCCGCTAAGGGACTTTTTGTATTCTTCAACGGCTTCCTGGAAACGATTCTGCCTGGCTAACAGATACCCGAGGTTATAATGGACATCCCTATTCTGAGGGTCGTAATGTAACGCCTTGCGGTACTCCTGAATAGCCTTTTCCGCATTCCCTTTAAGCGCATACGCATACCCAAGGTTTAAATGCACCTCATTTTTTAAAGACTTGGCTACTTCAGTCCTGGGTTGAGAAAAACGCAAAGTCTGGGGCTGGGCTGCCATCATAGTTTCAAGAATAGCTTTTTCTTTCTGCAGTATGCCTACTGCGTTTTTAAGGGTAACCACCTGCGCCTTAAGTCCCTCTTTTTCTTTCATCGCCTCCTGAAGCCTTGTGTGTAAAGACGCCTTCTCTTGTGTCGTTGTTGCTGACTGCGAGATTGCCTTTTTTAAGTCCTGGCCGAATTTTGTCTGCATGCTCGCCTTGTCTTTTCCCAGGGTATTGACTGAATCCTTGCAAATAGCCAGTTGCTTATCCAAATCGTTCATTGCCTTGGTCTTTGCGGTTAATTCCTTTGACAAAGAAACGTTTTCTTTTTTGAGCTGTTCCTGCTGTCCTTGCACCTCCTTTGAAACGCTGGTCTTATTCTTAAGAACTGCTGTCTCAAGCTCTTTTACTTTTTTCGCGAGCACCTCGTTATCGCGCGTAAGGCCTGCCACCTGCTCTTTATGCGCAACTTCTTTCTTTTTAACCGCCTCTTTGCTTTCGGCGTACGCCGCCTGCATAAAACCCAGCGTAAGTACTGCGCAATAAAACCCAATTATGCCTTTTCGTAGTATTTTCATTTTTCTTCTCCTTTTACTTTTTTATTGCGAAGTTTTCGCCACAGGTGCCCTCAAAGGGAATGGGTTGGCATTCTTGAATGCCTCCTGGGTTTTGCCTGCGGTGATTTTATTAAATTCCTCCAGGTATTTTGTCTCAATAGGGCTCATTTTCGTATCTTTGATTACATGCGGCGTTACAAAAATAATCAGCTCGGTATTCACCGTGTTAATCACGGTCTTTCTAAAAAGGAACCCGACGAACGGGATGTCGCCTAACAGGGGAAATTTATCAATCGTGCTGGTTTTTTCCTTCTTCCTTAAGCCGCCTATTACAATAGTCTCTCCGTCTTTTACCATTAAATTGGTCGAGGCGCTGCGTTTGTCTATGATAGGTTGGCCTCCTGCGGTACCGCTACGGAAGCTTTGTTCAGTAAGGATGTTCATAAAAACGTAATTATCTTTAGTAATATGGGGTTTGACGACAAGTTTTACCGGTACATCCTTAAATTGCGTAGACTGAAGTACTGAGGTACTCTCGGTACTTTGCGAGGTCTCCGTGTACGCTACCTGTTCGGT
>QZKA01000004.1 GCA_003598135.1 Candidatus Omnitrophota bacterium | reverse complement strand
TCACCGCCACTACAATTTCGCCGAGTCTCTCGTTGAGACAGCGCTCAGGTTGTTACACCATTCGTGCGCGTGGGAACTTACCCCACAAGGAATTTCGCTACCTTAGGACCGTTATAGTTACGGCCGCCGTTTACTGGGGCTTCGGTTCAATGCTTCGTAAGATTACTCTCACTGACAAATTCCCTTAACCTTCCAGCACTGGGCAGGTGTCACTCCCTATACGTCCTCTTTCGAGTTTGCAGAGAGATGTGTTTTTGCTAAACAGTCACCCGAGCCACTTTACTGAGACCCTTACGCCTTTCGACGAAGGGCACCCCTTATCCCGAAGTTACGGGGCTAGTGTGCCGAGTTCCTTAACGAGAGTTATCTCGAACGCCTTACCATATTCTGGTGGTCTACCTGTGTCGGATTACGGTACGTGTCACCTACTGACTGCTCCCCGTGCTTTTCTAGGCAGCCCGTTTTCAACCACTTCCCCCTCAGAAACCTCAGGGTCCCCTCATCCCCTTACGGAAACAAGAACGCAGACGTCCAACACTGCGCAGATATCAACATTCTGCGTCACACGGAAAACGTAACGCCAATAAGTAAGTATCCGAATATTAACGGATTGTCCATCGCTTACGCCTTGTGGCCTCAGCTTAGGCACGACTAACCCTGGGCGGATTAACCTTCCCCAGGAAACCTTGGACTTTCGGCGCGTCTGTTTCTCGCAGACGTTTTCGCTACTCATACCGACATAATCCCTAGTCCAACGTCCATCACTCCTTACGGTATGACTTCACTCGTTGGACTATGCTCCCCTACCGCTCACTTTGCCCGAGGGCAAAATGAACCCACAGTTTCGGTAACAGGCTTAGCCCCGATCATCTTCGGCGCGAATCCGCTCGGCCAGTGAGCTGTTACGCACTCTTTAAATGATGGCTGCCTCTGAGCCAACATCCTGGCTGTCTAAGCGAATCCACATCCTTTACCACTTAGCCTGTCCTTAGGGACCTTAACTGGCGGTCTGGGCTGATTCCCTCTAGACGATGGAGCTTGGCCCCCAACGTCTTACTCCCAAGATAGTCGTTATAGTATTCGCAGTTTGGTTGGACTCAGCAAGTCGGTAGACTCCCGTAGTCCATTCAGTACTCTACCCCTATAACGTAGTGTCTTGAGGCTATCCCTAGAAATATTTCGGGGAGAACCAGCAATTTCTGAGTTTGATTAGTCTTTCGCTCCGACCCACAGCTCATCCCACAGTTTTTCAACACTGACGGGTTCATACGTCCACCCTCCTTTCGGAAGGCTTCCCATTGGCCATGGGTAGATCACTCAGCTTCGGGTCTATTCCTGCAAGCTAAACGCCCATTTAAGACTCGGTTTCCCTACGCCTGCGTAAGATGCGTTAACAGCTTACTTAGACTCGCTTACAAGAATAACTCGTCGGTCCATTATGCAAAAGGTACGCGGTCAGGCATTGTCCGGCTTACGCCGGACCATAGCCCTTCCACCGCTTGTAGGTCTATGATTTCAGGTTCTATTTCACTCCCCTCCCGGGGTTCTTTTCAACTTTCCCTCACGGTACTTGTACACTATCGGTTTAGGTGGAGTATTTAGTCTTAGACCGTGGTCGGCCTGGATTCCCACAGGATTCCCCGTGTCCCGTGGTACTTGGGGTACCTCTAGGCGGCTGCAGAATTTCGCTTACAAGACTTTCACTTTCTTTGGTATGCCTTTCCAGGCATTTCTGCTATCCCTTAGCCTACCATGACGAGGCCCCACAACCCCTTTTTTGTTTTCTTGCGAAAACAAAAAAGGTTTAGACTGTTTCCTTTTCGCTCGCCGCTACTGGGGAAATCTGTTCGATTTCTTTTCCTCAGAGTACTTAGATGTTTCACTTCTTCTGGTTCGCTCCCTACAACTATGTATTCATCGTAGGGTTTCCGGTATTTCGACCGGAAGGGTTCCCCCATTCGGACACCCTCGGATTAAAGCCTGTTTGCGGCTACCCGAGGCATTTCGGTGCTTACCCCGTCCTTCATCGCCTCACCTAACCAAGTCATCCGTGCATAGACCCTTAGTAGCTTAACTGATAATTAGTCTCGTCGATTTTGTAGTTTTACTATTGCAGTTGTCAAAGAGCATAATGTGCATTCCGTGCACAGAAAGAAGATTTCCCGCGCAACAAAAACACACGAGTAAAATCTATTGGATCCCTGCAATGAGCAGGGATATATGCTCAAAATGTAATTTAAAAAGAACGGTACTGCTTGAGTGCCACCAAAATTTTCCTTGTCGGATTTGTCCGGTTAGGCACTGCGCTCGCTAAACCGCTTGTCGCGGTTTTTAACGCTCGCTTGAGTGCCACCAAAATTTTCCTTGTCGGAAAATTTTGGTGGAGGCGACCAGAGTTGAACTGGCGACCCCCTGCTTGCAAAGCAGATGCTCTCCCAACTGAGCTACGCCCCCTCAAATTTTCGAACAAAGCGAGAAAATTTGACTCCGAGCGTTACCTTAATTTACAAATCTAGGTTAAGCAAGGAGAAATCATTAACTCCTCGTCAACCCTATATTGTGTATTTAGGTATCCACGGAGCCATTTTTTTCCGCGAAGCAGAAAAAATGGTGGGCCCAAGTGGACTCGAACCACTGACCCCAGTCTTATCAGGGCTGTGCTCTAACCAGCTGAGCTATGGGCCCAATTCTTCGTTTGTGTAATGTGTATGTAATAAGTAATGCCCTGATCATTACCATTACACGCTGTACATTAAGCAAACGCGTGCATTAAACCCATGCTCGCGCTGTTTGATGTGGAGAAAAAAAGAATTAAATGGCCAAGCACTGTCCGCCGAAGCGGACAGCATGTAGTCTGTGGTTCGTCGCCCCTTGAGGCAACGCCATTGACTTTCCTTCAAAATTTTCCGCAGAGCGGAAAATTTTAGAAAGGAGGTGATCCAGCCGCACCTTCCGGTACGGCTACCTTGTTACGACTTAGCGCCAGTCACCAGATTTACCTTAGGCTCCAATAAAGGAGACTTCAGGTACCCCCAGCTCCCATCGCTTGACGGGCGGTGTGTACAAGGCCCGGGAACGTATTCACGGCGGCGTAGCTGATCCGCCATTACTAGCGATTCCAGCTTCATGGAGTCGGATTGCAGACTCCAATCTGAACTGTGCCTGCTTTTTTGCGATTAGCTCCACCTCGCGGTTTGGCAACGCTTTGTAGCAGGCATTGTAACACGTGTGTAGCCCAGGGCATAAAGGCCGTACGGACTTGACGTCATCCCCACCTTCCTCTCGCTTATCGCGAGCAGTCTCGTTAGAGTGCCTTTTAAGAAAGACCTTGCGGCCCCTCCAAAAGTAGCAACTAACGATGAGGGTTGCGCTCGTTGCGGGACTTAACCCAACATCTCACGACACGAGCTGACGACAGCCATGTAGCACCTGTGCAGGCTCCTGACTTGACAGGTCGTCTCTCTTTCAAGTTCCTACTTCCTGCATGTCAAGCCCTGGTGAGGTTCTTCGCGTAGCATCGAATTGAACCACATGTTCCACCGCTTGTGCGGGCCCCCGTCAATTCCTTTGAGTTTTAGCCTTGCGGCCGTAGTCTTCAGGTGGAGCACTTAACGAGTTATCTTGCGGCGCTGAAGGAAACCCCCCAACACCTAGTGCTCATCGTTTACGGCTAGGACTACCAGGGTATCTAATCCTGTTTGCTCCCCTAGCTTTCGCAGATCAGCGTCAGGGCCAGACCAGAGAACCGCTTTCGCCACTGGTGTTCCTCCCGATATCTACAGATTTCACCCTTACACCGGGAATTCCGTTCTCCTCTTCTGGCCTCAAGCCATGCAGTTTTGAAGGCAGTTCTTTGATTGAGTCAAAGGATTTCACCCCCAACTTACATGGCCGCCTACCTGCCCTTTACACCCAATAATTCCGAGTAACGCTCGCCACCTCCGTATTACCGCGGCTGCTGGCCCCGTTAGAAACATCAACAACGGTTTGGACTATATCATCATCCACTTTCATGGAGTCTCACGTATAGTCTCTGAGGACTCTCTGCACATTTGCAGGTTGCCTGCTGATTGACCTATAAACAATCCCTTTCGGGACGCAGCCCGTTTATAAGCTTCCCAGCATATAGTGAGATTTTCTTACACTGTATTACTACAGTATCTCCGCGCCTCCAGCTCCCGTTTCTAACGGGGCTGGCACGGAGTTGGCCGTGGCTTCTTCTCTGGATACCGTCAAGGCCGACTTACGTCGGCCCTTCTTCTCCATCGAAAGAGGTTTACGATCCGAAAACCTTCATCCCTCACGCGGCGTCGCATAGTCAGACTTTCGTCCATTGCTAAAGATTCTCGACTGCAGCCTCCCGTAGGAGTCGGGGCAGTATCTCAGTCCCCGTGTGGCTGACCACCCTCTCAGGCCAGCTACCCGTCAAAAGCCTTGGTAGGCCGTTACCCTACCAACTAGCTGATAGGACGCGAGCTCATCTCTACATGGCTTCTTGCGAAGCCTTTACACAGTCCCCCTTATGGGGGTCTGGACACATCAAGTATTACCTCCGCTTTCGCGAAGCTATCCTCGACATAGAGGTAAATTACTCACGCGTTACGCACCCGTTTGCCGCTATCACGGCTTCGCCTTCAAGTCAACCTTACGGTCAACCTGTCAACTCAGCCGGATCGCTCGACTTGCATGCCTAATCCACGCCGCCAGCGTTCACTCTGAGCCAGGATCAAACTCTCCGAAAATACAAGAAAGTTTTAGTATGGCTCTTTTGTTCTGTATTACTATTGCTTGGCCATTCAATTATCAAAGAACAGTTCACTTCTTTCCGCGTCTAGCGGAAAATCTAAATAACGAGCATGCGCTCGGCATCATTTTTAATACGAAAGTAGAAAAAATGAAAAGCGTCCGACAACTCTCGGACGCTTTCTATATTTTTAGATAGCGCGTCTTACGTCGGAATTACCCTTACCAGAATTTGTCAAAATACTCTTTTATTTTATTCACAAAAATAAAAGTTTTCCTCCGCTCCTTTTCGAGCTTGATAAGTATAGAACAAAATACTATTTTTGTCAAGTATTTTTTTTAACGAGCGCATAACTTATGTCTCTGCAGCGTATTAATGGCGACATACGTTATAAGCACGAAGTATCCCCCTGCTTTCCCACGAAAGCAGGGGGATACGCTTTTTTATCGCGCTACCAGTTCCGTGATTTTAAAAATAGGCAGAAACAGCGAAACTACGATGCCGCCGATTATGACACCCAGGAATGCAATAACCATGGGTTCTATCATGCTGGTAAGCCCAGAAACCGCCGCATCCACCTGATCATCGTAAAAATCGGCGATTTTCGTAAGCATCTTCTCTAGTTGCCCGGTCTGTTCGCCTACCCCGATCATGCGGCAGACCATAGGCGGAAAGACTGCGCTCTTGGATAAAGGAGATGAAATAGGCTCGCCTTCCCTGACTGCGCCGCGGCAGTTAAGTATCGCCTCTTCAATCACTTTATTCCCTGCAGTCTTGGAAACGATATCAAGGGCATTGAGAACGGAAACGCCGCTCTTGACCAATGTCGAGAAGGTGCGCGCGAACTTGGCTACCGCAACCTTACGGAAAAGCGGGCCCAATACCGGGGCTTTTAATTTCACTTTGTCAAATATATATCTGCCCTTCTCAGTGCTGGTATAACGCTGAAAAAGAACAACCAATACCACGAACATGACAACCACAAAAGGAAAATAGTGCCTTAAGCCTTCGCTGACGCCGATTAAGATGCGCGTCGGAAGAGGCAGGTCTCCTCCGAGCATGGAAAAAATACCCTTAAAAGTAGGCACGACTTTAAGCAGGAGCACTGCGGTAATTAATACTGCCATGGTGATGACAACCGCGGGATACACAAGGCTAGAACGGATCTTCCTGGTAAGTGAGGAGATCTTCTCCATATAAGTAGCAACCCGATCAAGGACTTCATCCAGGGTTCCTGAGGCTTCTCCTGCCCTGCTCATGTTGATGAAAAAATCAGAGAAGGCATTGGGGTATTTTGCCAGGGCATCGCAGAAGTTAGTGCCGGACTCAATATCCTGACGCGCTGCCATGGTGATGTCCTTAAGCAGCCGGTTGTCTATCTGTTCGGATAATATTGCCAGTGCCTGCACCAGCGGAATGCCCGATTCAATCATCGTAGCGAGCTGCCGCGAAAAGATAACCAGGTCGTCCTGTTTAATCTTGCCGCCCTTGACCTTCTTTATCTTCCTTTGTTTTGACGATACAAGCGAAATGACCACCAGTTCACGCTTGTGCAGCGCACTCGCTGCCTCAGCCTCCGAAGCAGCCTCGATCATCCCGGTTACCGATTTACCGCTTACATCTTTTGCCGTGTATTGATAGAAGCTCATAGGGTATCCACCACCTTTAAGAATGCTTCCACCACCCGCGGGGAAAACTGGGTGCCGGAGTTCTTTTTTACCTCAGCAATGGCCTCTTGTTTACTTAGAGGTACTTTCCGGTACGCACGCTCAGAACGCATTGTTTCGTAGGCATCTGCCAAGTGAATGATCTGAGCACCTAAGAGTATCTCTTCCCCTTTGAGGCCTTTGGGGTAACCTCTCCCGTCATAATGTTCGTGGTGCTGTCTCACTAATTCTATAACATCGTTCAAAAAGGTCAAGGGTTCTAATATCTGCGCGCCCATCTGCGGGTGGCGCTTGATCTGCTCCCACTCTTCAGCATCTAAGGCGGCAGGCTTTGTCAATATCCTGTCCTCAATGCCGATTTTTCCCAAATCGTGCAGTTCGCTTGCCTGCCTGACATGTTCAAGGTCCCGGGCGGACAAACCCATCTCCTGGGCGATAATAACGCCGATGTGTGCCACGTTCTCGGAATGACTGTGGGTATAATGGTCCCGCGCATCTATTGCCTGCGCCAGTGCCTTTATGGTGCGCATGTAGGTCGAACGCAGGTCTTCGTAGAGGCGCGTCAGGTTCCTTGTCGATTCGTCTATCCTTTTTGCCAGAAGCAGATTTTGTTTCTGCAGCGACGCATTCTGCTCTTTAAGAATGGCGGCGAACTTACGGCTGCCTGCAAGTATTGCGTGCAGTTCGATCCCCTTGCCGACCACGCTCAAGAGCCTTCCGGGGACAGTATCGTTGCTGATTATATCATAGGCCCCCAGAAGCCTTGAGTCTTCCAAAAGCCTGGCATGGCTGTTTTTCTCCAAAAGAATGATCACACAATCCGGATCAACCGCCTTGAGGCGTTTGATGAGCTCAAGCCCATCCAGGCCCCCTATACCGAACGGGGCAATCACCAGATCGAATTGATTGTCTTTAAAAGAGGCTAGTGCCATATCCGGATCGGCGTCAAAAGAAACTGCATATCCTGCCCTGTCCACAAGGATCTCCTGCAGCTGGCGCACCACAGAGGCATCCTGTTCAATACACAATATTTTTTCTGATTCAGCCATACTTATTCTTCAGTAGTGATACGCAATGCCTCTTCGATAGAGACAGTACCCTCTTTCACCTTAAGGAACGCATCGTCTCTAAGCGTCATCATCCCATTCTTGCCGACGGCGTATTCCTTGATTTCGTCGAGTGATTTTCTCTTGATAATCATTTCGCGGATTATGTCGTCGATAAGCACCGCCTCAAGTATGGCAACGCGGCCGTAGAAACCGGTATTATTACAATGTTTGCAGCCCTCTGCATTGTAAAAGGTAGCTTTCTCCTTAAAACCGATATCCTCAAGAAATTCCTTGGGTACCTCAACGGGTTTTTTGCACTTCGGGCAAATCCTGCGGCACAACCTTTGCGCACAAAGCATCACAAGGCTAGAAGAGACCAAAAACGGCTCCACGTTCATATCGATGAGACGGGTAATGCTTGAGATGGCATCATTGGTATGCAGCGTCGAAAGCACCAACTGCCCGGTAAGGGAGGCCTTTATCGCGATATCTGCGGTCTCTGAATCCCTTATTTCTCCGATCATGATTACGTCAGGGGTCTGGCGCAGTATAGAGCGCAACCCCGAGGCAAAATCAAGCCCGATCTCAGGCTTTACCTGAATCTGCGTAATCCCCTCTACCTGGTATTCCACGGGGTCCTCGATAGTAACTATATTCCTCTCCGGGGTGTTAAGTTGATTCAATACCGAATACAGGGTCGTTGATTTTCCTGATCCCGTAGGCCCGGTTACCAGCATCATGCCGAAAGGCTTCGCAATGGCTTCCTTGAAAACACGCAAAGGCTGCTCGGAGAAACCCAGCTTATCCAATCCGATGGACAGATTTGTTTTGTCCAGGGAACGTAACACAAATTTCTGGCCGAACTTAATAGGGAGGCTTGAAACACGGAAATCCACCTCCCTGCCCTCAAACTTCACCTTGAACCTTCCGTCCTGAGGGATACGGTTTTCCGTAATATCGAGGTTTGAAATAATCTTTAATCGGGCAAGAATCGCATTCTGGTTCTTCCTGGGCAACTTGAATATCTCATGCAAGGAGCCGTCAATGCGGTAGCGCACGCGCAGCCCGTCTTCCTCGGGCTCCACATGCACGTCAGAAGCCCTTCTTTTTAACGCCTCGGTAAGCATAAGGTCAACAAGCTTGACTATGGTCGGCTTCTCGCTTTCCTCGATAGCGCTGCTTAGTTCTATCTCTTCGTTCCTTAAGAGCTCCAGGTCTTTTGCATCTGCGCTTGCGTCTGCGAGAATGCCCTCTTTCAGCATCTTCTGGATATCGACGCCTGAGCCGTAATGCGACTGGATGGCCTTGAGTATCTCCTCTTCAGAGCTTAGCACGGTATCGATCGCGCAACCCGTTAAGGCCTTGAGGTCATCGAGAGCAAAAATGTTGAGGGGATCGACCAGGGCCACGGTAATCGTGTTGCCAATACGGGAAAGCGGGATCACTGAATACTGGCGGGCGATGTGTTCCGGGATCAATTTGATAATATCCGGATCGAATTTGTATTTAGAGATGTGCAGCGTCGGAATATAGAGCTGGTTCGATATCAGGGCCAATAAATCCACATCGGAAATGTAGCCTTCTTCAACCAGGATCCTGCGCAGCGGCACCTGCTTGACCTTCTGGATCTCCAGCGCCTTATCCAGGTTCTCTTTCGGGATAAGCCCGCTTTTGAACAATATGTCGATGATAGTCTCTTTGAGTGCTTGCATCGTAGTAAAAGGTTAAGGCTTAGGCTAAGGTCAAGGCGAGAATGTTACCTCAGCCTAAGCCTTAACCTTATCCTTCTAGCCTAGTTCTCATCAGGCGCGGTTACTCGGACAACCTCCTCAAGCGTCGTGAAACCTCGTAACGCCGCGCTCATCCCTTCTTCCCTGAGCGTCCTCATACCTTCTTGCCGCGCCTGCTGCTTGATCATGTGCTCCTGGGCACGGTTTAAGATTAATTCCCTTACCTTGGGGCTCAAAAGAAGCAATTCCGCGATACCCAGCCTTCCGCTGTAGCCAAAATTAAAACAACGGTTACAGCCTTTGCCCCGGAAAAATTTCGGCTTCTGCTTACCTTCTATTTTTATCCTGAGGGTACGCAAGATCTCATCGTCCACTTCGTACTCCTCCTTACAGTGAGTGCATATCTTCCTGATCAACCGCTGGGCAGCAATACAGACCACCGAGGAATTAATAAGATAGGGCTCAACGCCCATGTTCACCAATCGGATGATTGAGCCGCTTGCCGTAGTAGTGTGTAATGTCGAAAGGACGAGGTGGCCGGTGAGGGCGCTTTTGATGGCGATATCCATAGTCGGGAAATCACGGATCTCACCAATCATGATGATATTCGGGTCCTGCCTTAATATAGAGCGTAGGGCACTGGCAAAGGTAAGCCCTATTTCTTGCCGCACGGTTACCTGGTTTATCCCCTCCAGCTGATATTCTACCGGGTCTTCGACGGTGACGATATTCTTTTCAGGTGCATCAACGGATTTTAATACCGAATACAAGGTAGTGGTCTTGCCCGAGCCGGTCGGGCCACACACAAGAATCATTCCGTGAGGCAGGCGGGAAACCTTCTCAAGCTTGTCAAGGATATCCCGGCTAAAACCAAGCTGCTCGAGGTTAAGCATCGCCTGGCTTTTATCAAGGATACGTATCGCCACCTTCTCTCCGAAGCTTGAAGGCAAAATGGAAACCCGAAAGTCAACTTCCCTTCCGGCAACCCGCGCCTTAAAACGGCCGTCTTGCGGCAACCTGTGTTCGGCGATATCCAGTTCCGAAACAACCTTGATGCGCGAGACAACCGAGGCATGCATCCTTTTCGGGGGTGCTTCAGTAATCTGCAATATACCGTCTACCCTATAGCGGATCCTCAGCTTTCTCTCAAACGGCTCTATGAGGATATCCGATGCCTTTTTCTTCACTGCCTCTTCAAGCAATATATTGGTAATTTTTATGACCGGGGCATCCTGGCTGAGCTTTCCTAATTCCTGGTCGGTGGGTGTGTGCTCGGCTTCCTCCCTGATGAGCTCAATTGAGGTATCAGACATCTCCTTCACCAGGCTGTTGAGCATATCCTTGGCCAGGTCAGGGTATGAAACTTCTACAGTCTGTACAATATCCTGTAAAGAGGCGATAATAGGGTTTATCTTGTAACCGGTCAGCTTCTCGACGTGGTCTATGGCGAATATATTGAGCGGATCAACCATTGCCAAGGTAACAGTATCGCCCATCTTGGAAATAGGGACTATCTGATAATGGCGGCTTACTTCAATGGGAATAATCTTTACTATCTCGGGGTCAATCTTGAGGCGCTTTAAATCGATGAGGGGGAAATCGAGGCCTTCGCTTAAGGCAGAAATAAGGTCGCCTTCTTTGACAAAATTAAGCTCTACGATGATATCGCGCAGCTTCCCCCCTTTTTTCTTCTGTGCTTCTATGGCCTCATTGAGCTGCTCTTCGGTAATGAGCTTGTTCTTGATAAGGATATCTGTGAGTCTCTCTTTTAAAGAAATCATTGTTTAGTATGAATAAGTGGTAATAAAAACTCAAATTCCAAACATCCTGCCTGACGCCTGCCTGACGGCAGTCAGGGCAGTCAGGGCAGTCAGGCAAATCACAAATAAACTCAAAATCCCAATGACCGAATTACCGAACCAGGCACGTTTTGGTGGCTGGAATTTTGGACATTGGAATTTATTTGGAATTTGTGATTTGAGATTTCATGCGCCGCGTTCCGACTTCTATGCCTTCTCTTTATAGTGCTTCTCGATCGCCTTCTTGATGTCAGAGGCGGTACAGACAAAGATCTGGACATTGCAACCTGAAAGCAGCTCGATATCCTCGACAGCCTGAATATTCAAAGGGTTCGACATGCCGACGCTCAAATTATTACCGATCTTGTCAATTGGCATGAGCAGGTATTGCCGGCAGACCCTAGACGGAATGATTTTGGTCATATCGGGATTGATTTCGTAATTGTCCAGCGGCAGATAAGGAAAACCGTATTGCACGGTTAGGGCGTGCGCGATATCCTCTTCCTTGGCAAAACCAAGCTCAACCAGGATTTCTCCGATAAGGCCGCCCTTTTCTTTCTGGGCAGACAAGGCCCTGTCAAGCTGGTTCTGGTTAATGATGCCCTGCTCTACAAGCAGCTCTCCAAGCTGTTTCTTAATAATCCTTATTGGCATATGCGCTTTTCGTTAAAGCTTACAATCATGTTTTTACCCTGCCGCTTTGCAGCACCAAGCAGTTCTTTTGCCTTGTCGATAAGTTCGACGGAGGTAACTCCGTCGAGCGGGTTCTCGCTCACTCCGCCGCTTACCGTAAGCTTACGCCTTGCTTCCTGTTCTTTGGAAAAAGAGAATTCTATTTTTTTGCGGACCTCCTCTGCAAGGTCCTTTGCCTGCCGCTTATTTTTTTCAGGCAGCACAAGCGCGAATTCATTGTCGTCAAACCTGGCAACCCGGTCGATTTCGCTTACCGATTCCCTAATCAAGGATGCGATGCTGCGCAAGGTAGCTTCCGACTGGAGGGAGCCGAAGTTATTCTTATAGGCCTGGAAATTATCGATGTTAATCATAACAAAGGCACACGGCCTCTGGCAGACAACAGCCCTTTTGATTTCCTCTTCAAGGCGGTTGACGATATAGGACTTATTGTAGAGCCCGGTGAGCGGGTCTTTTATCTCAAGCTTTTCAACCTGATGCAGTAATAAATCGTTCTCTATCGCAATCGCGATCTGTTTGGCAAAAATATCCAGCAGGTCTATATCGTCTTTCTCGTAACGGTATCCATCCCTTGAATTGCCCACTCCCAGTATTGCGCTTACCATACCCCTGCAATATATCGGCAGCGACACCGTATTATGGACTTTGAACTTGTCGTAAAATTCAATCTTTGAACTATCAGATACCGTATTGTCCTTATCGATGATAAGGGGCTTATTGTATTTTATTGCCTTGCTAAACACTTCCTTGTTGGGGTCTATGGTAAGCGAAAGCAGGCTACTTGCCCCTATGCCGTCGGCTATCTTCATGGAGAACTTCTGGCCTTCTTCTTCTCTTGTAAAAAGAAAAGAGACATCTGAATCCGCCAGAAGACGCGACTTTTCGGTTGCCAGCTTTATGATCTCTTCGAGTTTCACGCCCTGCGCGATCAAAGAGCTTATCTGCAAAAGCGATGAAAGCACAAGGATGCGTTTCTGAATCTCAAAATTGATCTCGGTGGTCTTAAGGCTATAGCCTTTGAGTTCATTCATGTAGTCGCGGATACGCTGCGTCATCTGGTTGAGGGAATCACCCAGGTCGCCGACCTCGTCAATGCGCTCCATCTCTACCGTGCGGTTGATATCGCCGGCTGCGATAAGTTTAGCGATCGTGGCTAATGAAATAATGCGGTCCATGACCTCTTTGACCACGAAAAACCCTATCCCCGAAATCAATACGCTGATCACTATCGAAATCCAGATATCTAGCTTCAGGCCGATGTTAGGAAGGACATAGTTGGAAACTATGTAGATAAAAACAAGTAAAGGCAATATGGACATCAGCGCAAATGCAATCTTTAATTTATAATGGATATTTTGCGAAGATAAGGTAAGGACGACGTTCTTTTTCATAGCTGCCTCCCGGGCTTATGGGATAACCGATTTCTTTTTGAAATATAATTATACATCTTATCTTGTGTTATTGCAATCAGTTTTAATAAAAACGCACGGCTCCCTCAACCGACAGAGGCAGCATCAGCTTCTTTGCGTAGCGCACTCTTGGAAATGCCGATATCAAGGAAATCCCAGGGCAAAAGCTCTTGCCTTTGCCTCTCTCGCACATACCAGTCTGGGCTGATGTGGTTTATCCGGAACGCCTCTTCCCAGAGGTCAAACCTGAACATATCCTGCCAGGCATCAAAGCGTGCGCCATGCTCAAACGCATACAGTATGACCCCGCTTAACCGCCTGTCACCGCGCGAGAGCACCGCCTCAAGAAAACTCATATTAAGATTATGAAAACTGAAGTTAAACCGTGCACGCCTGGTGCGCTCCTTAAGAATATTAAACTTGTGTTGCAGGCTTAAGCGGTCTTCCATGCGCAGCCATTGGAACGGGGTGTGCGGCCTGGGTATGAGGGCGTTCACGCTGAGGCTGATGCGGGCAGGCCGTTTAACGGCTTTGCGCCTGGCCTCTGAAACCCGCATGCCCAACCGCACGATCTCTTCAACGTCACTCTCCTTCTCGGAAGGCAGGCCAATCATAAAATAAAGTTTTATATTCTGATAGCCGTGCGCAAAGGCCTCTTGTAATACTTTAAAGAATTCTTCTTCGTCAAAATCCTTGCCGAGAATACTGCGCAGCCTATCCGTCGCTGCCTCGGGCGCAAAGGTCAGGCCGGTCTTCTTGATGCGCGCGATTAACGATGAGAGCCTGCCTGCAACCAGGCGGGGCTTAATCGAGGGCAGAGAAATACTCACTGCCTCTTCTTTAAAATTATCGATCAGTGATTCAATCAGGCCTTCGATGCCGGGATAATCACTCACCGACAAACCGACCAGGGATATTTCTTCGTAACCGGTTGTCCGGTATAGTTCCTTGGCCAGCCGCATGACGCTTTCCGGTTTCCTCAAACGATAAGGAAAATAGTGAGCCCTCGCCTGGCAAAAACGGCAGCGGTTAGGGCAACCGCGCATGATCTCAAGCGCAGCCCGGTCATGGATTATCTGAACATAAGGAACGAGCCAGCGCGTCGGAAACGAGGCACGTTCCAAATCAGGCACAAAACGCTTTCTCACCACTGCAGGGGCTCCGGGTGTTTTAGGCACAAACTTAACAAGCCTGCCCTCTTCGTCATAAGACGCCTCGTACAATGACGGCACATATACTCCTTCGATCCTTGCAAAAACCCTCAAGAGTTCTTCCCTGCTCATCTTCGATTCCCTGAAGGCAGTTTTGTTGCGGCGAAAAGCAGCCATAAGCTCGACAACCGCCTCTTCCCCTTCACCGATTACGAACGCATCAAAAAAAACATGCAATGGTTCAGGATTAAGGGTACACGGCCCGCCCCCGATTACAAGGGGATCCTGCGCTTTGCGCGCTTCGGACAAAAGCGGGACATTGCCTAGCGTAAGCATATTGAGCACATTAGTATAGTTTAGTTCGTGGCTCAAGCAAAAACCGATGCAATCAAACTCCTTAAGACTTTTTCCTGATTCCAGGGACTCGATTTCATCGTGGTGAGCGCCCAGCACGGATTCCATATCAAGGCCCGGAGAAAAAAACCGCTCGCAGGCAACATCGTCTATGCGCCTGAGCTCGTCGTAGATGATTCGCATACCCACATTGCTCATCCCCACTTCGTACAAATCGGGGAAACAAAGCGCAAAGGTAATAAAGGCCTTTTCAAAAGGTTTTGACGAGACGTTCCATTCGCCTCCGATATATTGGCCGGGCTTGCGCACCGCAAGCAGGTAATCTTGACGCATAGGAAACCTCAAGAATAATACACGGACTAACCTGACGTTTTGAAGAATTAAAACACTGCCCGAGACCTGTTGATGTTCACCAGGATCCCCAGCGCAAGAAGCGTCGAGAATAGCGATGAACCGCCGTAGCTCATCAAGGGTAAAGGAATGCCGACTACAGGGGCAAGCCCCAAGTTCATCGCCACATTGATAAAAACCTGCAAAGACAGCATCGCACAGATTCCCAGGGCCAAGAGCCTTCCAAAATGGTCGTAGGTTTTTGCCGCAATCAGGATGCCCTGGCGGACAAGCAGATAATATAACCCCAGAAGCACAAACCCGCCAGCCAAACCCCACTCTTCGATGAAGGTGGCAAAAATAAAGTCGGTGTGCGATTCGGGCAGGAAATAAAGCTGGCTCTGCGTGCCCGATAACCAGCCCTGCCCGAAGAAACCCCCTGAACCTATGGCAATTTTTGACTGGATAATGGTATATCCTGCGCCGAGCGGGTCAATATTGGGATTCAAGAAGACTATCAGCCTGTCTTTTTGATAGTCCCTTAAAAAATGCCATCCTAGCGGCAAAAACGCAAGTATCAGCCCGATGAATATAAGAAGGTAACGCAGCTTCACATGGCCAAGAAAAAGCATTATCACAAATATCATCATGATCATGACAGCGCTGCCCAAGTCGGGCTGTTCGACGATTAGATACAGGGGCACGCTTAAGAACAGAAGCGGCAAGAGCATTGCCCTGAATGCCCCGAACTTACCTACCCTCAACGATACATCATGGACAGATTTCGCGCTGAAATACCGCGCATAGAATATTACAAACACCAGTTTTACCAACTCTGAAGGCTGGAAATTGAACCAGGCGATTTTAAGCCACCTCTGGGCGCCTAGCCGCACTACCCCCAACACGAATACCAGGAATAACAAAAGGAGCACAAAGGCATAGAGGAAATAAGAGAAATCCCATAAATTACGGTAATTAAAATGCGATGTGATTGAAAAAATGAAAAGGCCCATAATCACCCAGAGGATCTGGCGCTGATACGTCAGCTGCCAGTAACGGTCTTCTTTCTGATGGGTGTTGCTGTAAATAGAAATAATCCCCAACACGCACAAAATTAGAGCAATCACGGTTATCCTGACACCCACATCCCTCACAGGACCCCTCCGGAGCACATATCAGCAATGATTTCTTTCGCGACCACGCTGGCAGCATACCCTGAGCCGCCGTGTTCCAAAAAAACGCAGAGCGCATACCTTGGTTTTTCAAAAGGAAAAAATCCGATAAACCAGCCGTGCGGCAGCTTTCCGGTAACCTGGGCAGTGCCGGTCTTGCCCGCAACTTCCACGGGAAGGCTGGCGAGTAAATAAGAAGTGCCTTCGGGGTCTGCAACCACATTCCGCAAGCCCTTACGCACTGTTTCTATGGTGCTCTTTTGGATAGGCACCAAAGAAGGTTTCTTGAAAGTAGCAGAGATGTCCCTTCCCTGCACATCCTTAATCAGGTGGGGCCAGACGAGCGTTCCTTTATTGGCAAAGACCGCAATCATACAGGCCATCTGCGCGGGACTCACCAAAACCTCTCCCTGCCCGATGCTAAAGTTTGCGGTGTCCCCGTCGTACCAGGTTTTTCGTTTATACACTTTATCCCAGCGGGGATCAGGTATAAAGCCGCTTGCCTCACTGGAAAGGTCAATGCCCGTGGGCTTGGAAAGCCCGAGCTTGACGGCATAATCATGTATCAGCTGCGGTCCGAGCAGGACTCCGGTCCTGAAAAAAAAGACGTTACAGGAACGGGCAATTGCACCGATCAAGTTTTGTGTGCCGTGCGTATTCCAACAGGCAAATCTTCTCCTGCCGATAGTTAACCCGCCGTCACAGGTGAAGGTTGTCGAGAGGTTGATCTTTTTATTCTCCAAGGCTCCCGAGGCAATGATTAATTTGAAAAGGGAACCGGCAGGGTAAGCACCGCTGACCGCCCGGTTAAATAGAGGGGCTTTGGGGTCATTGAAAAGCGCCTGCACTGCCGCGATATCTTTTTCCACGAAGACGGCCGGGTTAAATGAAGGCTTGCTCACCATGGCCATCACCTCGCCGTTGAATGGGTCCATGACGATTACCGCGCCGCGCCTGTCTGCGAGCTTACTTTCTGCTATCCTTTGTATCTTAAGGTCGAGCGTAAGTTGAATATCCCTGCCTCCCTGCGCAGGCCTAAACCCGATCATTCTGACGAATCTTCCTTTGCGGTCGACTTCAACCGATAAACCTCCATCTTCCTGGCGCAGGTAATAATCATACTGCTCCTCCGCCCCGCCAAAGCCCACTATGTCTTTTGTGTTATACCCGTAATCCGCAAGCTTAGTAAGGCGCCAGCGATCAATCTCCCCCAAATAGCCAAGCACATGCGCTCCGAGTTCGCCTTCAGGGTAATGGCGCAGTGGTTGGGGTTCTATGGTAAATCCGCTAAGCTCCGGCTTCATTTCCTCAAGTACAATCGCTTTCTTAACCTCTATATTCTCAGAAACCACTACCGGAATACTCAATGATACAAAATTCTGCCTGTAGGCCCGTTTTAGCGCGGCATTATCTTTACCTGTTACCCTCGAAAGCCTGGAGAGCACCTGGTCGGGATTGTTGAATTCCGAAGGCAACACCATAAGGTTATAGGAAATCATATTATCCACGATAACGTCGCCATGGCGATCAAGGATTCTGCCCCGCCTGCCGGGTTGCGGTATGAGCCGAATGCAGTTTTTTCTGCTCAGCTCCTTGTATTTGTATCCATGGATAATACTCAAGTTTGCCAGGCCAAGAAACAGGACCCCAAACACAAACAGTACCACAAAATTAAAGAATCGTATCCTCGGCATCCCTGTACTCGATTAACGGTTTAAGCAGCTTCCATACTATCGGCATTGCAAGCGCAGTATAAAGTGCCCCTAGAATCATAATGCGTAAAAAAATACCAGAAGGCATGTCCTCTCCAAGGAACGCCAGGGTCATCCTTGCGCCGATGGATTGCAATATCACAATAATAGCGGCAAGTACGGAGTAAAGAAGAGTACTGTCAACGACAATCTTTTTAGAAAGCGCGATAATAAAGAAACTCCATAGGGGAAACAACAGTGTGTGTAAGCCCACAGGAAACGGCGAGAGGATATCTTTCAGGACCCCGGCATACACGCTGAAACCCAGAGCCTTACCGGGTTTAAAATTAAGCGCGGCGATAATCATGGTAATCAGCAGGATATCCGGCTTAACGGAAAAGATCTTGAGGGCGTTCAGCCACGTTGCCTGCAACAGACAAAAGGCAAGCATGAGCGCCGCATAGGCCGTTGTCTTCATGGGATAATAATGAGTACTTCTTCCAGACGAGAGAGCTCAACAAAAGGCTTAAGCAATGCGTAACGGCTTAAACCTGAAAACTCATAACCAACGGAAACAACCTTGCCGATAGGGATACCTTTGGGGTAGATCTGACTAAGCCCCGAAGTGATAATCGTATCGGAAACCGCAATATCGCTTTCAAGGGGAAGATAGCGCATCGCCAGTGAACCGCTGAGGCTGCCGGATACCAGCCCTTCCTGTCGGCTGCGCTGCACCGCTGCCGACACACTCAAATTGGGATCGTTAATCAGCATTACCTTGCTTGTCCTGGAACCAGCTTCGATCACCCTGCCGATAAGGCCCTTGTAGCTAACCGCAACGTATCCGTTTTTTATCCCGTGATACACACCTTTATTGATGATCGCCACCGAAGACCAATCATCGGCAGAAGAGCCTACAACCCGTGCGGCAATCACCTTATAAGAAGTCTTCTGTTTAAAATCAAAAAGGGCGCTTAGGCGCGCGTTTTCAAGCACTACATCGTCGTATTCGATGAGTTTCTGCCCGAGGATGCCTATTTCCTTTTTGAGTATTTCGTTTTGGACCATGTTACGGTGATAAAAAATAAGGCCACCGACTTCATCGCTTACGAATTGGAGAAAACTAAGCGGTAACTTCAGTACATTCAGTAGGGGCGGTCGTATGAGAGGAACGATAACGGCAAGGAGTAAAACGCAGGAAAGACTAATGCCAATAGTACTTAATTTTTTCTTATTAAGCCTAAACACATTTTATTTTCGAGTCGTCAGGTCTGGATTTCTGATTTAATTGAGACGGTGACGTCATCGAGATAACGGACTTGGTCTAAGACTTCTCCGGTACCGCGCACCACGGCAGTGATCGGGTCATCCGCGATATGCACGGGAAGGCCGGTTTCTTCGGAAATGAGCTTGTCGATGCCCCTTAAGAGCGCACCGCCTCCTGCCATGACTATCCCGTGCTCAATGAGGTCCGCGGCAAGTTCAGGCGGGGTCCGCTCAAGGGATATCTTGGTGATCTCCAGAATCGCCCGCAATGGTTCCTGTAGCGCCTCCCTTACTTCTTCAGAAGTCAGGATAACGGCTTTAGGCAACCCCGTAATCAAATCCCTGCCCTTGACTTCCATATTCATCTCTTCTTCCAAGGGATAGGCAGAACCAATCCTAATCTTGATCTCCTCTGCAGTCCGTTCTCCGATCATCACGTTGTAAGTTTTCTTCAAATATTCGATAATAGCCTCATCGAGCTCATCGCCGCCGATGCGTATTGATTTTGAAAAAACCACCCCGGAAAGCGAGATGACCGCAAGCTCTGTAGTGCCTCCTCCGATATCTATGATCATATTGCCCATGGGCTCGTTTATGGGCAACCCTACCCCGATTGATGCAGCCATCGGCTCTTCGATCAGTTTTACCTCCCGCGCGCCTGCGCGCTCGGCAGAATCCTTCACTGCCCGTTTTTCTACTTCGGTAATCCCCGAAGGTATCGCAATCACTATGCGCGGCCTTACTAATACTTTGCGGTGATGGACCTTTTTGATAAAATGACGCAGCATCGCTTCGGTTATTTCAAAATCGGCGATCACGCCGTCTTTCATGGGCCTTATTGCCACAATATTCCCAGGGGTGCGGCCGAGCATACGCTTCGCCTCATCCCCCACTGCCCTTACAATAGAGGTCCCTCTTTTGATTGCCACCACCGAAGGCTCGCACAAAACCACTCCTTCACCCTTGACATATACCAGGGTTGTCGCGGTACCCAAGTCAATCCCCATGTCATTTGAAAAAAGACCAATAATATAATTGAATGATTTTTTGAATATTTCTTTTAGCCTTGGCCTAATCATACCTTCTCCTTTTGAACTAGGAAGATTGTATCAGAGTTTAAACTACATGTCAAATAAAAAGTTATCAACTTTTTAGCAAAAACCGGCGAATCATACGCGTAAACCCGGGAAATGATTTATTGATACAATCGGCATCATCCAGCACGGTACTGCCTCCTGCTGCCAAGCCTGCGACAATCATACTCATCGCAGTCCTGTGGTCGCCGAAGCTGCGCACAGAGGCTCCGTGCAATTCCTTGCCTCCTGAAATACGGATGGCTGAAAACCCTCCTTTGCGGAATACCTCAACGCGCGCGCCCATCTTCTCTAAATTTTCTTGTATAGAAATAACGCGGTCAGTTTCTTTAACCGTAAGTTCCTCAATTCCTTCAAATACGCTCTGGCCTTGCGCAAATGCCGCAGCCACCATTAATACGGGCAGCTCATCTATCAACGAAGGAATCTCTTCCTTCCTGACCCTCACCCCTTTTAAGCACCTGTTTCTTACGACTATTGTCCCTATGGGTTCAAAGCTTTGTTTTGTGCGAGTTACGATACGGATATCTGCGCCCATCCGTTTTAAAACCTTCAGGACGCCCAGCCGCGAAGGGTTTATGCTCGTATTTTCAATAGTGATTTCTGCAGAAGGCACCAGCGCTGCCAGCACCATAAAGAAGCTTGCCGAAGAAATATCTCCGGGGATATACACCTTGCCCGGGGAAACGAGCGCACGCTCACTGTTAATAGTTACCTTATTACCGGCGCTCTTTATGTCCGCATGAAATAATTTAAGCATCCGCTCAGTGTGGTCTCTGGTTTTTACGGGTTCAATTACAGAGGTCTTGCCCTCTGCAAAAAGCCCTGCCAGAAGTATTGCCGACTTCACCTGCGCCGAGGCAACAGGCAGGGTATAGGTAATAGGCATCAATCTGCATCCCTTGATCACTATGGGCGGGTATTCTTCTATTTTTGAGCCCCTTTTCATGCGCACGGAATCAATCTGCGCTCCCATCATGCGCAGCGGGCCAGTGACGCGTAACATAGGCCTTGCGGAAAGCGACTCCCCCGCAATAAGCCTTGATTTAAACTCCTGACCTGCCAGGATTCCCAGGATGAGCCGCAAGGTAGTCCCAGATTCACCAACATAGAGCGATGAACGGGGATGCCTAAAGCCGCATAATCCTCTCCCGGCAATACGGACATCGCCGCGAAATCCTTCAAGGCGCTTTATAACAATCTTGATTCCCAGCTGCTTGAGTACCCGCAAGGTAAAAAGACAATCGTTATTGAGAGGATAATTGTTCAGTATGGTTGTGCGGCTGCTTAAGGCGCTCAGCAGCGCAGCTCGGTGGGCTATGGATTTATCTCCGGGCAGGCGTATGTGTACACGAAAATAGGGTAAGGTCCTGACCGAAAAAGAACTCATCTGGTTTTTAATACGACCTTATCGCCCTCGCTGATACGATTTTTCAAATCCTTATGCTTTGCATCTACCACAAACGTTGCGGCGGACATGGAATCGTGAAGTTTGTCTATTTTTACGTCACCCAAATAGGCGTTCTCGCGATAGACGGAAAATACATTATTTATCTTTACGCCGTCCTTGCTTCCTAAGTTAATGACAACAAAATCGTATTCTTTGTTGAGGGTAAGCACTTTTCCTTCAAGGACATTGCCGCGCGGTTGCGCGAGAACCTCCTGGTCAAACCCTACAAGCTCCTCACCTTCCGGACCGATTACAATTTTGCCTAATTCCACATCGCCGGCTGAAGGGGCATTTGCCTGCACGCCCCTAAGCTTCTCTTCAAGCTCGCCCTTCTTTAATTGAAGGTCCTTCAACTCCTCTTTGAACTTCTTTACCTCGTCCTGGGCCTGAGTAACCTTCTCCTCGAGGGCGGAACGCTGTTTCTCCTGGAGCTCAAGCGCTATCTTAAGCTGCGAAACTTTCTTGAGCGATTCTTCTTTCGCGGTCTTTTCCATATCGAGGTCTTCGGTTAAATTTTCAATCTGCAGTTCATACGCTTTTAATTTTGACTCAAAATCTACGATGGTCTTTTTTGCACTCTCAAGTTCTGCCTGGACTACCCTCTGTTTTGAGGAAAGGGCCTCCATGTCTTTTTCCAGCGTAGCAGCTTTTGTTTTTTCCTGCTGCATAAGATAAAATGCCCCGCCTGCCAAAGAAAAAGAAATAATGATCAAAAGAAACAAAATAAAAACGGAAGTTTTACCCTTGTTGGACATGCCCCCTCCTTTTTGCCTTCGTTTCTGGCTTTTTTTACTATATCATTATCGGTATAAAAATCAAGTTTTATTTTGGTGCGGGAGCCCGGTTTGCACACCCAGAGAACGCCACAAAGAGCTCAGGAAGCTGCGAATGAAATTCTACGAACTTCTTCCTACGGGGATGGAAAAAACCAAGCGTTGTGGCGTGTAACGCCAGCCTTTCGCAGGCATTATTCTTTCCGTATTTAGTATCCCCCATGATGGGATGGCCTATAAAAGCAAGGTGAACCCTGAGCTGATGCGTCCTGCCAGTATGCGGATGAAGCTCAAGAAGGCTTTTCTCATCAGTCCTTTTGAGCGTGCGATAAAACGTCTTGGCGTACCTGGGATTTTTTACCGATAGCACCGACATCTGCTTCCTCTTATAAGGATGCCTGCCTATAGGCAGCTCAATGATATTTTCGTCAAATTTCATCCTACCTTTCACCAGCGCCACATAGATACGTTTGATACTGTGCGCGGCAAATTGCTTGGCAAGCGCAAGGTGTGCGAAGTTCGTTTTGGTAACCACCATCACCCCCGAAGTCTCCTTATCAAGCCTGTGGACTATGCCGGGCCGACCGGGATTTACATCCGACAGATGCGCAAACCGGTGTATAAGGGCGTTGACTAAGGTATGTCCGTAATTCCCCGGCGCAGGATGGACTACTAAACCGGAAGGTTTCTCAATGACAGCGACATCTTCGTCTTCGTAATATACCTGAAGCGATATGGGCTCTGCTTTGAGTATGTGTGTTTCTTTATCTGGTATGGAAACACTGATAGTATCCCCGGAAAATACTTTATGGTGGGGCGTTGTGACGAGTGAGGCGTTTACCTTAACCTTGCTACCCCTGATAAGCCCCTGTAAGAAGGTACGCGAAAAACCGTCTGTAGGGCCAAACGAGCCGTACAAAAACAAGTCCAGCCTTTTGCCGGAATGTGCCTGGTCTACGGTAACCGTGTATTCTTTCATAGCCGTGGTTTTTTTCAGAAGCCTGATTATTGTGTGCGCGCAGGGGTATCCTTCTGCTGCAGAAGCACTACATAACCCAGCAGTATCGCGCCAATAGTAACCGAGGTATCCGCGATATTAAACACGGGCCAGACGCGAAAATCGAGGAAATCGACTACGTGCCCGCGAAAAAGACGGTCGATCAGGTTACCGATTGCGCCGGCGGCAATCAGGGATAAGGATATATCGTATAGGTAGTTAGATGCCCTTTTACGAAAAAAATCGAGCATGATGAGCGTTACTGCCAGAACGGCGCTGGAAATAAAAAGAAGAGTCTGGTTTTTAAGGATCCCGAATGCAGCGCCCCGGTTTAAGACCAACGTAATATGAAATATTCCCGGGATAAGCACAACGGATTGGTGCAATGAGAGGCTCTTTATCGCGAGGAATTTAGTTGCCTGGTCTAGAATAATTATGAGGATTGTAGAAAGAAGGAGGTTCATGAAGAAGAGGTGAAGTTATCGCCCTTCTCTTTTTTCCTGGCACTTAAGGCAAAGCCGCGCATAAGGAAGGGCCTTGAGCCTGGTTTTGGTGATCAGGTTTTTACAATCTTCACATACGCCGAAAGTAGATTCTTCTATTTTTTTCAAGGCATCGTCTAACTCATAGAGAAGCTGCCTCTCGTTGGAAGCCAAGCCAAGCGAAAATTCCCTGTCGTAATTATCGGTAGCAACGTCTGCCATATGGTATGTGTAACCCGAAATATCACCGGAGGCATCCTTCTGCGATTTCTTTAACGTATCCTCCGATATACGGTCTAAATTCTCAAGGATTTCGTTTTTCCTTTTTATGATCAACTTCCTGAATTCCCCTAATTCCTTTTTGGCAAGTTTCTTTTTCACGTATCTTCCCCCTTTATCGCTCGTGCGCACCTTTTACATAGCGTGCCGTATTCCTGGCTGGTTAACAACTCATTTGTATAATTCCAGCAGCGAGGGCATTTATCCCCTTCTGCTTTTAGTGCCGCAATGGCGATATCGGAATAACGCGCGCTCTTGAATACCCCTTCTCCAAAGTCTGCCTTGAGGACAATTTCAACCTGCGAGACCTTAAATACCTCATTAAGCTCATACTGTAAACTTTCTAAAAAGTTATAACGATTTTGGCTGTTTGTCAATATATTTATTTTCGCGTCAAAAGAACTACCTATCATGCCCGCAGCGCGCTTTTCTTCAAGAAGTTTTGTCACCTCAGGTATTAACCCAAGGATAACCTCAAAATCTGCTTCCTTTGCCCTCGCACTGTCCTGTGTAAAGCCTTTTGGAAAAAGCTCTTCCTGGCCGGGCCAGTCAAGAAGATAGACGCTTTGCGAAGCCACGTCCTTATCTTCTTTGGGCATATGCTGCCATATTTCCTCGGCGGTAAACGCCAGTATCGGTGCCATAACCCTAGTAAGCGTATTAAGCACGCAATAGAGCGCAGTCTGCACCGCCCTTCTCGGGCGGGAATCCGACGCATAGGTATAGAGCCTGCCCTTGACCATATCAAGGTAATACATAGAGAGCGACTCGTTGCAAAAATCATAGATACCTTTGTAGGCCTTGTAAAATTCAAAGTGCTCGTAGGCGTCGGTCACCTGTATATACATCGATTCAAGCTTATCCAGGATCCATACGTCTATTTTCCTCAGTTCGGCATAGCGCACCGCTGAGCTATCCGGGTTATAATCATAGAGGTTGCTCAGGATAAAACGGGCGCTGTTTCTGATCTTACGATACGCCTCTACAAGCCTTGAGATAATTTCTGATGAGATACGTATATCCTCGCTGTAATTGCTAGAGGCCACCCACAGCCTTACTATCTCAGCCCCATACTGCTTGATAATATCAAAAGGCGAGATTACATTGCCCAGCGACTTCGACATCTTCCTGCCTTCTCCGTCGACGACAAACCCGTGGGTGAGCACGTTTTTAAATGGCGCAATGCCATCAATACAAATCGAGGGGATGAGCGAAGACTGAAACCAGCCCCTGTGCTGGTCGGAGCCTTCAAGGTACAAATCGCAAGGAAAGGTCAGTGCCCCTCTTTTTTTAAGCACTGCCTGGTGGCTTACCCCGGAGTCAAACCAGACATCAAGGATATCCGCACCCTTTGCAAAATCGCTTTTTCCGCAATGCGGGCACTGCAACAAAGAAGGCATAAAATCTGCCAATGGCCGCTTAAACCAGCAATCAGAACCTTCTTCTGAAGCAAGGCGAGCGAACGCTTCGATGACCTGGGGGAAGAGGAATTCTTCATTGCAATCCTTGCACGCTAGTGCCGGTATCGGTACTCCCCAATACCTTTGCCGCGAGAGACACCAGTCAGGCCTCAATTCCACCATCGAAGAAATCCTTTCCTTCCCCGAAGGCGGGATCCAGGTAATTGCCTGATGTATCGCTTCCAGCAGCTGCGTACGTAGCGTCGGACTTTCCCCTGCTCCCTGAGTGTGATCGATCTTCAAAAACCATTGTTTTGTCGCCCTGAAAATAACGGGATTTTTGCAACGCCAGCAATGAGGGTACGAATGCCTTACCGTACCGGAAAATAGCAAAAGCCCGAGGAGCTTAAGTTTTTCCACAATCTTGGTGTTGGCGCTATACACATCCAAACCATTAAATTCTCCTGCGGATGCGTCAAACACTCCCTTGGAATCCACCGGCATGATGATATCGAGTTTATATTTGACTCCCGTAAAATAGTCCTCGCTGCCGTGGCCGGGCGCGGTATGCACAAGGCCACTGCCCTCTTCTTTTGAAACGTAATTAGCCAGCACCACCCTGCCTTTCCTGCCGGCAAGAGGGTGTTTGTAAGAAATATTTTCGAGCTCTCTGCCCTTATACTCCCTTATGAGTTCGTATGTTTTTATCCCGAAGAGTTCCATGAGGCGGGAGATCATCTCTTTATATACCAAGAGGTTTCCCTTGTCGGTCTTTACGTAGGAATAGGTAAAGTCGGGGTGTGCGGCAACTGCGACATTAGCGACGAGCGTCCAAGGAGTGGTTGTCCAAATCACGAGGAAACTCTGTGGCAGGAACTGGCCTTCCTGTTCAATTTCAAACTTCACGAATACAGACGGCGACGCATGGTCCTCGTATTCTACTTCCGCTTCGGCCAGCGCTGTTTCGCACCGGTAACACCAGTTTACCGGTTTAAGGCCGCGGTAGACATAGCCTTTCTTTACCAGTACGGCGAAGGAGCGGATAATTGCTTCTTCATATTCCGGCTGCAAGGTAAGGTAAGGATGCTCCCAGTCAGCGATTATCCCGAGCCTTACGAATTGTTCTTTTTGAATCTCGACAAACTTTGAAGCGTAGGCGTAAGCCTTCTTTCTGAACTCCACCTGATTGATCTGATATTTGGTAATCCCCAATTCCTTAAAAAGCTGATGCTCCACCGGCAAGCCGTGACAATCCCAACCGGGCACAAAGGGCGCATCAAGCCCGCGCATGCTTTTGTATTTTACGATGATGTCTTTTAGAATTTTGTTCAGCGCATGACCGATATGAATATCGCCGTTTGCGTAAGGAGGGCCGTCGTGCAATATGTATTTTTGCGCACCTTTGCGCTTGTGGGAAATAAGCTTACTTATCTCCATGCTCTGCCACGATTGCAACACATACGGCTCCCGCTTCGGCAAATCAGCCTTCATCGGAAATTCCGTCTTGGGTAGATTTAACGTAGCCTTGTAGTTGATTTTATCCATAGTTTAGTACAGAGCTCAGGGTAGTGAGTGCTATATGCGTTCGGCGTTATGCGTACGGAGTACGGCGCGTAACGCATTACGCAAAACGCACAACGCTCTACGCATAACGAGCCTGGTTCTTGGGTAAGGGTTAAGTCATTGGTCTGGTGAGTGGGTAAGGTAGATGGTGTAAAAAAAGAACACACACCAATAACCCTACGCCAATAACTAGACCATTAACCTTTCCTTACTACCTTAACCTTAACCTTGACCTTAGCCTTACTGAACCTTAGCCTAGGCCTACACCTTATTGTTTTTATTGTGCTAACCCTACAAATATTTCCCAATAATAATCCCTAAGTCCTTTTTCACCTTTGCAGGAATAGACTTCCTGTCGGTGACGATCGCATATTTAAGCGCGTCCTTGCACGCGCACTGTCTCTGCGAAGGGATATTCTTTATTACCTCCCTAATCATCATCTTGGCATTATTTATATTCTTCCCCAGGCTCTCGATCACCATATCAATCGTCACGCTCTCATGCTGAGGATGCCAACAATCGTAGTCGGTGACCGCAGCAAGTGTAGCATAACATATCTCTGCTTCGCGGGCCAGTTTTGCTTCTGCTATATTGGTCATGCCGATAATATCAATGTTCCAGCTGCGGTAGAGATTGGATTCTGCAAGTGTCGAAAAGGCAGGGCCCTCCATGTTGATATACGTGCCCCCTTTGTGCGCAGAAATATGCAGCCGTTTCGCGCCCTCATACAAAAGGGCCGACAATTCCCCACATACAGGGTGCGCAAATACAAGATGGGCAACGATTCCGTTTTTAAAAAACGACATCTGGCGTGCCTGGTTAGTGCGGTCGACAAACTGGTCTACGATTACGAAATCAAGAGGCCTTATTTCCTCCTTAAGGCTACCGCAGGCACTCACTGAAATAATCCGCTCTACGCCAAGTTTTTTCATGCCATAGATGTTTGCGCGATAGTTGATTTCACTGGGCGAAATCCGGTGGCCTACTCCGTGCCTGGGAAGAAATACTATCTCGCTTCCTTCAAGGCTCCCCATCACAAACGCATCTGAAGGCCTCCCGAACGGCGTGGTAACATTAATTTTTTTTGCGCCTTTTAAACCCTCGATATCGTAAAGACCGCTGCCTCCGATAATGCCTATGCGCCCCATATCGCCTAATCCTTTCTTGATAATTGCGTTGCGCGCTCTTCAGCGGCCCTTGCCGCCTCTAACCACGACCCGCCGCTCATCAACACATGTATTGCCGCCTCAGTGGTACCACCCTTAGAAGTTACCTGCCTTCTCAACTGGGCAGGCAAAAAAGGCGTCATCAGCATAAGGTTCAAACTTGTCTGGGTAATGCTTGAAGCAAGGTCTCCGGCTACGGCAGCGCTAAAACCTAAACCCACAGCAGCATCTTTAAGGAACTCCATGTATTTGTGTTTCTGCTGCTGCGTGATGCGGTTCGGCTCTATTTTTTCTTTTTCGATGTCGTAGAAAATATAGGCTGGGCCGCTGCCGGAAATTGCTGTAGCAGCATCCATCATATCCTCGCCAATCCTCCAGGTTTTTCCGATCATCTTGAATAAATCTTCGGCGAATGATAAATCACTATCACTAGCAGAAACACCTCTGCAGACGCAGGTCTGCGCTTGGGCAATCTTAGCCCCGATATTAGGCATAGCCCTGATGACCCGGGCCTTCTTTAGGTAGCGCTCTATATAACGCGTGGTAATGCCTGCCGCGATAGAAATAACTAACAATGCCTCTGCCGTATTGCTGATCTCTTCAAGCACCGAATCAAAATCCTGGGGTTTTACCGCCAAGAACACGGCATCAACGTTTTTGAGCACATCCAAAACAGTATCAGAAGTGTATATATCAGTAAGACCGCTTGTTTTGTCTTTGTCTTTATCGAACACATGCACGCGGTAGACGGATTTTATCCGTTCGCCTATCGCAGCCCCCATGTTCCCATATCCGATGATTCCTATCTTCTGCAAACTCACACCTCGTATCGTATTGTGTATCGCGTATTGCGAACGGTGTAGTGCGTGAATGACAAATACCAAAGCACCAGTGACAAATAAATGACAAATACCAAATGTCAAATCCCAAATAAATCCCAATGCCCAAATGACCAATGAACAAAATTCACCCCTTTTGGTGATTTGGTCATTGGTAATTGGAGCTTATTTGTGATTTGCCTGCCTGCCGGTAGGCAGGATGCTTGGAGTTTGAGATTTTATTTGTCATTTTGATTTTGTGCATTTGTCATTAACCCAGCTACCTTACTCCTTGACCTTAGCCTTACTTAACCTAAGTCTTAACCTGAACCTTCAAAAATCGCCCTACCGATTCTAAGCATTGTTGCGCCCTCTTCAACAGCTACTTCAAAGTCATCAGACATGCCCATAGAGAGTTCCCGTATTGAGTGTTGAGTGTTGAGTATTGAGTTGATTTCATTTAATAATTCTCTGAGGAGGCGGAAATAGGGACGCGCCTGCTCAGGAGCTTGCACAATAGGCGCTATTGTCATAAGCCCTTTAACGACTATGTGTTTAAATCCGGCTATAATTCTAATAGACTTTTTTACGTCTTGGAGCGTAAAACCGGACTTAGTCTTTTCCTTTGAAATATTTACTTGGACTAGGATCTTTTGGATCTTATTAATCTTTGATGCCTGTATCTCGATTTCCTGCGCAAGGTGAGCGCTATCCACGGAATGGATCAGGTCGAAGATCTTGACCGCTTGCTTAGCCTTATTGGTCTGAAGATGGCCAACCATGTGCCATCTGACATTTCCGAAATTGCGGGAAATTGCGGCGTGTTTGAGCGACGCTTCTTGAAGCCTGTTCTCTCCGATATCGCAAATGCCGGACTCCGCCACTTCCTCGACCTCCCGCAGGAGCCTGTATTTACTTACCGCAATAACGGTTATTTCGCCGGGTTTTCGACCTGCCCTTGCACACGCCGAGGCAATACGCTGCTTGACCTTTGCAATATTTTCGCTTACCATATTTTGGATAACATATTATTATACAACACAAAAATGGAGGTTCAATTAAAAGTATTCCTGGTATAACTCTTTGATTTTATGCAGTGATTTTAAAAAAGGATTGCGCCCAGACTGGACCTGTGCCTTGCTTTGCGGCAAAGAATCGCCTTGTAAAATCTGTTTTAACAACCCCAGGCAGGCAAGGTAAGTGAGGTACTTCTGCCCTGAGAGGGCCTCATGGGTAGCGCACCAGGTAAGAAACTTTGCATCGGTGATCTTTCCGAACGCCACCTGCACTCCGAGAATATTCTCCACCTGTTCAAGAAAGCCGTCTTGCAGTATGGTCCTTCCGGTAACGAAAAGTTTCTTAATCTCATATAGAGGGACCTGTACGTGTAAGGTGTCATATATCTTTGCGCAAAACAATTTAGCCTTGGCGGTAATGATTTCACAGACCACCTTCTCTTTGATAGGCTCATACCTGTCCTCTTTTTTGAATAAGATTTCTTTTTCGGGATTCATGAGGCTTGTATCACCGATGACCCCGTGGGACTTTTTAATGGCCTCTGCCAATTCAAACGGGATCTTAAGTTCCTCTGCCAATCCAGCGGTCAGGTCATTACCGCCGAACGGAAAAAGCTCGATATGCCTGAGCACGCCGTCATTGAATATGAGCAATTCCGTAATATCGCTGCCTACGTCACAAAGTACGTAAAGGCCTTTTTGTTCATTTTTACCCAATACAACCTTGCTTTCCAAGAGGCCGTTAAAGGAAACGTCCTTCATTTCATAACCAGCCTGGTTAACGGCATGCACGAGGGTCTGCACGTAGGAAAGTTTTGTGCATACCAAGTACACATCGGCCTCTAACCGATGGCTATAAAGACCGACGGGATTAGGGACATTGCCGTTAGAATCGATTGCATAACTGAACGGCAAATGATGTATAATCTCCTCCTCTACATTGGAACCAAGTACGAGGGCCTGCTGGTGCGCGCGCTGGATATCATAGGACGTGATAACTTTATTGCCTCTCTCCGCAAGAGGGATAATGGAACGGCTGTGCTTGGTGATGATATTTTCTCCTGTGAATCCGACATGCACATATTTAATACGGACCCCTGACTTCTGCCGTAACTTCTTAAGTATCTGCGCGACTGATTCGCTGAATTCTATCGAATCAATGATAGAGCCCCTGCGTACGCCCTTGGAGGGAGCGGCTTCAAGGAATAAATCAATGACCTGCCGGCCTTTTACCCTTGCCAGGCACGCAGCGATTTTACTTGAACCGATATCCAGAGCACAGATGTAACTAGCGGGCATTTTTATATTTGAGTACGGGCTCCTGAAACCTCAAGTCAATGTAGTCGATGGACTGAAGTTCCCCTGTGGTTTGATTGCACAATCCGGCAAAAATCTTGATTTTGTCTCCGATAAAACCACGGCTAAACCTTACTTCCGGGACGTCCGGAGACAGAAGAGAAACATACCCGGATTGCGAAACGTCTATTTCTTTTATGGTAATTTTCCTTAAGGACTCGCTGTTTTTAATCTCCTGAATAATAGCCACTGCCAACTTCAATTCCAAAGATTCATACCTATGGCCAACCGCCAACGCAGACATCCTTTTCTCAAGGCCGGTAATAACGGGGAGATTTTCTTTTTCTAACTGCAGCGGCGCCTCAAAGACAATGAGGTTTTCGTCAACACAGTAATAACCCTGTGGCAGCTTTATCGCCGCAATAGGCGTGCGCCGGAGAAAATCAATGAACAGCGTCCCGGGGAACATCTTATAGATTTCTATTGTACGATACTGCGGGTATACCTTAGCAAGATACGCTGATTCCCGGGAAATGTCAATGCCAAAAATGCTACGGCCCTTTAAATACTCAAACTGGGCAGCGTTGTCTTCTTTGGCAAGGATATCAGTAACTGTAAAGCTCCCTGAGGCGGTAAGCCCAGAAAAAACGAACCGGGCTAAAAAAAAAGAACCAGCGAGTAAAACCGCTGCCGGAAAAAATAAAAAAAACTCTCTGGGCTTATTTCTTTTCATATGCCAACCTCAACAACTCAAGGCAAAGCTGACCGAATTCAATACCTATGGACTTCGCTGCTTTAGGTAAAAGACTTGTCGATGTAAAACCAGGGATCGTGTTTATTTCAAGGATAAAAGGCGTATTGTCGCATCTTAAGATAATGTCCGCGCGTGAACAGCCGAAACACCCCAGGGACTGGTGTGCTGAAAGCGCATCCTTGCGCACTCGGGAAGCAATACCTTCATCGAGTTCGGCAGGCACAATATAATCCGTCATGCCCGCCTGGTATTTTGCTTCGTAATCGAAAAAAACCTTCTTGGGCACTATCTCAATGACCGGCAGCGCTGTTTCATTCAAAACCCCGACGGTGAGCTCACGGCCTCTAATGTATTCTTCGACAATCACCGTTTCGTCAAACGCAAACCCATCCTGCAGGGCTTTTTCTAGCAGTATCTCGTCTTTAATAATAGAAAGGCCGATGCTTGAGCCGCAGGAGGCAGGCTTCACCACCAAGGGCACAAGAAGGCTGCTGTGGACCGCGCCCCTGCCCTGCATCACCACGTCCTTCTTAAATACCTCATACCGCGGTACATGCAAACCGCAACTTTGAAATATCTGCCGCGATTTGACCTTGTCCATGGCGCACATACTTGCAGAAACCCCGGAACCGGTATAGGGAATTTTAAGTTTCTCAAGGATCTTCTGTATTGTCCCGTCTTCGCCGAAACAGCCGTGTAGCGCAATAAACGCGCAGGAAATATTTTGGGAGCGCAATAACGCAAGGGCTTTTTTCTCGTCGGCCGTCTCTATATCAATACCTACCGCGTCGAGCCCCAAGTCTTTAAGTGCGGCATGCACTGCCTTGCCTGATTTAAGCGATATCTCCCTTTCAGCGGAAGGTCCGCCCATCAAGACGCCAATCCTGCCGAAATTATGGCGCTGTGCGTTGTGCGCTGTGCGTTGTGCGCCTCTTATCTCCATATTTCGATCTCAGGCGTTAAGGTAATACTGAACCGCCTTTTTACCTGTGTTTTCATCAATAACATTAATTTTAAGACATCTGCCGCAGAGGCCTTGCCCCGGTTGACGATAAAATTGGCGTGCAGCAAAGAAACTGCAGCCCCGCCTATTATTACGCCCTTGAGTCCGCATGCATCTATGAGCCGGCCCGCAGAATCATTGACCGGATTCTTGAAAACGCATCCTGCCGAAGGAAAAGAATAATCCTGGTTCCTATGGCGCCATGCGCGCAGTTCATCCATCCTCTTTTTGATCAGCAGGCGCGGCCTCCTGCGCACCCTGAAGCGTCCGTCAAGCACCACAAACTTTTTAAGACAAGAACTTCGGTAGGAAAAACGCGCATCTTTGTTGACAATGGTCTTTATTGAACCATTTTTATCCATTACCGTCACCGATTCTAATGCGTCGGCAATACACTTTTCTTTTATCCCGGCATTCATCACCAGCGCCCCCCCTGTTGTGCCGGGTATCCCCGTAAGAAATTCAAGGCCGGAAAAACCTTCTTGATAACAACCAAGCAACAAACGGACCAGGGATACGCCTGAGCCTGCGATCACATAATTGCTGCCGAAAGTGATTTTTTTAAAACCCGGTGCATGTAAACGCACCACCGCGCCGTTAAAGCCCCTGTCACGTACAAGGACATTGCTGCCCATACCTAATACGTGAAAAGAAATTTTATTGCGGCGAAGCAGGCGCAGCAACTCCTGCAGCTGATCCCTATCGCGCGGCTCAATGAAAAAACGCGCAGGACCGCCAATCTTAAGTGTAGTATGCCGTTTAAGCGGTTCGCGGCACTTGCAGCTTTGCCCTAAGCCCTTGTACCAGTTCATCAGACACCTTAGAAATATCTCCTGCGCCGAGCGTAACAATAACGTCTCCTGCCCTTGCTATTTTCAGAACGTGCCGGGCAATCTCTTCTTTCTTTAAAAAATACGCTTCTTTGGCAGGCTCAAATTCTTTTATTGTTTCATAGACCTTCTTACCGCTTATGCCTTCTATCGGCGTCTCGCTGGCCGCATAGATATCGGTAATAATCAAATAATCCGCAGCAGCAAAACACCTTCCAAACAACTCAAGTAACAGCTTTGTGCGCGAATAACGGTGGGGCTGAAAAATAACTATCTTTCTCTTGGCGTTCAAATGCGCCACTGCCTCAAGGGTCGCTTTGATTTCTGTGGGATGGTGGGCGTAATCGTCTATCAGGCGCATATTGTCTTCGTAGAACTTTACCTCGAGCCGCCTGCCTGAACCCTGGTAATTGAACAACGCCTTCTGTATCGTACCGATATCTATTTTTAATTCCATTCCCAGGGCAATAACGCTGAGCGCGTTAGAGATATTGTGCGCTCCGCCCAAGGAAAGTCTAAAGTGCCCAATGAGGGTATCGTTCAAGAAACAATCAAATTCCGAAGAAAGGCCGGTAATACTGATATTGCGGGCATGTATGCCTGTTTTTTCGTTGAGGCCAAAAAAAATATGCTGGCGTCGGGAATTCTCTACTAGCTTCTTCAGGTGCTTATCATCGCCACCGCATATAAGACACCCTTCTTCTTCGGTGCGCTCAATGAACTCCCTGAATGCCGCTAATTCATTTTCAAAGTTTCCGTAAAAATCTAAATGCTCGTAATCTATGTTGGTAATTATCGAATAGCGCGGCCTGTAAAAAAGAAAAGAACCATCTGATTCATCCGCCTCAGCCACAAAAAAATCACCCTTGCCAGGGCAGGCGTTTGTATCGATATTCTTTAAGATACCGCCGACTGCAATCGTCGGAAACAAACCTGCCTCAAGCATAAGGTAGGCGATCATAGACGTAGTAGTAGTCTTGCCGTGGCTTCCGGTTACGGTCACTACCCTCTTATCCGCCATAAGCTGCGCCAGTGCCTCTGCCCTCTTCAATAACGGGATCCGCCTTTTGCGCGCTTCCTCGATCTCGGGATTATCCGCCTTTATCGCGGACGAATACACCACGTAATCGGCACCACGGACATATGAAGCCTCATGACCTATATACACCTTGATCCCAAGGGCATTGAGCTCCTCGGTAATCTTGCTTTGTTTGGCGTCTGAACCGGTAACGTTGCATCGGCCACAGAATAGAAGCCTGGCAATACCGCTCATCCCGATTCCTCCGATGCCAATCAGATGGTAATGGGTGCTCATTTCTTGATATCCTCGATCCAGCCGCGTTCCAATTCTTTTATATTCGCGATGGGGTAACTGGAAGCCAATGCCCGCTCGAAATTCTTCTTATCCCTTAGGTATTGACAAAAAAGCACAAAACGGTCGTTGCCGAATTTCTTAATCAGGTAATTCACTATACTTATCGATTCGGCATAGAACACATTCACCACTTTTTCGTCTTTAATATTTTTGCCATCGAACCTTACAAGGCCTTCTATATTCAGAAAGCTGCCGTCTTTGAGCGCCTGCCGCACCACCTCTTTGGCGATGGCTAGTTTTGAGGCCTCCTGATAAGACGCCACTCCTTCTTCGAACCACAAGGGAATAGCCGGGTTGTCGAAACCCACGAATTCCCTGAATATGATATGCCCCAGCTCATGCGGAAGAATCGAATCAAGAAAGCCCTCCTCGCGCAAAAAGGTATGGATGATCTTCTCTTTGGGAGAAGCCGAACCTAAAGACCAGCTGGGTTGCCCTGTCTCTTTCTGGTATTCTAGAGCGTTCTCATGGATATAAATCTTGGCACGGTTGTCCCAAAGCCAGAAATTATACCGCCTAAAACCGAGGCTGTCAGCAATTTTTTCATAATATTTCTCTGCGTAGTCAACGACGGAACGCACAAACGCATCCTCGGCTTTCGCATAATAAATGATAAAATGCGTGCTCTTTACGGTGTTCCATTTTGGGGCGGCACTTACCGCCACAGGCACAATGCTGCAGAGCAGCGCAAACATGATCTTCTTCATGGGCACAAAGAAAGCACTGCTTCGGATAATAAATTACCGCCGTCGCGATACGCTGTTTTTCTGTAGGCATAACGCATCCGCATTAACCGTTCTTTATCATTGGCGAGTGAAGCAATACAATCCTTGAGTTCGCTCGCCAGCGATGCTGTCTCCTCTATGCACAAGGCAGCGCCGATTTCCTGAAGGTGTTTTGCATTCTCAGCCTGGTGCTTGCGCGCAAAGGGATAAGGAATAAGTATAGCCGGCAGTTCATAACGTATCAGTTCTGCGATTGTGCTGGCCCCTGCCCGAGAAACGACCATATCGCATGCGCTCAGGGCAAACTGCATTTTTTCAAGAAAATCGAAAATCCCCGCAGGAATGCCTTCTTTGCCATAGGCCTCCTTCAATACGGCATGGTCAAGCGGTCCCGAGACATGGATCACCTGAATACCGTCTTTGCGCACAAGACTGGAGACCGCCTGCAAAAACGCCATGTTGACACGATGGCTGCCCTGGCTGCCCCCTAAAACCAATATGGTGACAAAGGAATCATCCAGCCCGAAAAATGCCAGCGCCTTTTTCTTTTCGATCCTCGTAAGCTCTTTTCGCAAAGGGAGGCCGGTCAGGGCAATTTTTTTTTCGTAACGCGCCATGTATCGGCTGGTTTCCTTAAAAGAAACTGCAATTGCGTCGGCAAAAGGCGCTAAAAATCCATTCGCGCGACCCGGCAACACATTCTGCTCATGTATCAATGTCTTTATCCCGAGGCAATGCGCCAGCATAATTGCCGGGACAGTACTTAGTCCGCCGAAACCGACAACGGCAGCAGGACGGAATGCAAAAAAGAGGAAAATGACTTTTAGGAAACTGATGCACAGCTGCAAGAACGCCTTCACATTGCGTATTCCCTGCGCCAGCCCGAAAGAGCTTACCTCAATAACCTTGTAGGGATAGTTTCGCTTTTTGGCCCATTCCCCAAGGCTTTTCTTAGGCAGCACAAGGAGTGTCTCTATCAATGGATACCTTGCCTGCAGCGCATCGAGAAAGCCGAATGCGGGAAACATATGGCCGCCGCTAGAGCCGGTAAAAATCAAGATCTTCATGGGCTCTCTCCTGAGCGGCCGATATTCAAAAGGAGCCCGACACTGACCATATCGAACAACAAAGAAGACCCTCCATAGCTTATAAAAGGCAGAGGCAATCCTTTGGTAGGCAGTATCCCGCTTGAGACTCCGATATTGACCGCAGCCTTAAGTAAAATCATAGAAAGTAATCCCAACGCCAGCAGGTACCCGAATTTATTTTGCGCGCTTTGCACGATCTTAATCCCCTGGCGTATAAAAAAAATAAACAGCAAAATTACTAACAGCGTCCCTACAAGGCCGAGTTCCTCTCCTATGATCGAAAAAATAAAATCTGTGTGGGCAGCAGGTAGATAAAACAACTTCTGCAGTGAATGGCCGAGGCCGACACCTAAGAGCCCCCCGGAACCAAGGGCAAGCTGCGATTGTATAATCTGAAAACCACTCTTGCGCGGGTCTGCCCAGGGATTAAGAAAAGCAAGTATCCTCATCCTTCTGTAAGGCACGCTGAATATAAGGACAAAAAGTACGGGCAGGCATGTCAGGATTATCCCCGCAAGATACCGCGTCCGTACCCCGCTGACATAGAGCATAAGAAAAGTTACTGCGCTTATGGCTAACGCAGTCCCTAAATCAGGCTGCAAGAGTATGAGCACAACCAAAAAAGCTAGCACAAAAAGGACGGGCAGAAACCCCCGCAACGAATCACGGATGTATTCTGTTTTGCGTGTGACAAAATCAGCGATGTAGATAATCATTGCCAGGTTTGCCAATTCCGACGGCTGGAAACTAAAAAATTTGAACCTGAACCAACGTTGTGCGCCGGCAACCTCCCTGCCTATCCCCGGCACCAATACGAGAGCCAGCAGAAAAAAAGAAAATAATAACAGGGGCTTGGCAAACCTTCCCAAAACCATGTAGTCTAGTTTCATAACAAGCATACTCAATGCCGCACCTATCACAAGAAAAACAAGGTGCCTTTTCAAAAAAAAGGCACCGTCTTTATAACGCTCTGCGGCGTAAATACTAGAGGCGCTGTAAATCATCACAATACCAATACAGATAAGGACAACGGTTGTGATAAATAATTTTATGCGGACTGTACGCATTAGTGAGCGGCCGCCCCCCGGTTGGCTGACAGTAATTTTTTCACTGCTTCCCTGAATACCTCTCCCCGTTCTTCATAATTTAAAAACATATCAAAGCTTGAGCACATCGGAGAAAGCAATACATAATCTCCTGCCTCTGCATCACGATAAGCCTTCTCTACCGCCTCCTGTAGGGTTGTTGCCTTTTGTATGGGGAAGGCATTGCGCAGGGCAGTTTCGATTTTTGCCGCAGCCTCGCCAATCAAAATAAGCTCTTTGACTTTATCTTTTGCCACGCCAAGAATAAGTCGGTAATCAACCCCTTTGTCTTTTCCGCCGGCAATCAGGATTACCCTGCCCTGTATATTCTTCAAGGCCCAAAGGGTCGAATCGGCAGTAGTCGCCTTGGAATCATTGACAAAGGTAACATTGGCTATCTGGGCAACATATTCCATGCGGTGAGAGAGGCCCTTGAAACCCTTAAAAACCTCCTCCATTGTATCTTTACGTATGCCCAGTATCGACCCCACCGCCATGACTGCTGCCTGGTTAGGGTTAAGCTTTTGCCCTTCATAAAAATATATCACCTCTGCCTTTGTCTCTTTTGCCAGGCCCCTGGCTGTTTCATCATTATAATTTAATACCAGGGAATCCCCTTTTCCCTGATTTATCGCGATGCGTTTCTTTGCCTGCACATACTCCTCCATAGAACGGTACCTGTCCAGGTGGTTGCGTGTAAAATTAAGCACACAGGCAATAAAGGGCCTAAAGGTGCGTATGCGTTCCAGTTGAAAAGAGCTCACCTCAAGAGATACGTAATCCTCTGGCACCATGGCAGCGACGACCGAAGTGAAAGGCGTGCCGATATTCCCGCACACTAAAGCCTTTTTTCCAGCTGCCTCAATGACTTGCCCGATCAAAGTAGTGACCGTAGTCTTGCCATTTGAGCCGGTCACCGCAATAATCCGCGCAGGACAGACCATCCAGCCGATCTCGATTTCACTCACAATGGGAACACCAAATTGATCTGCCCAGACCACAGGCAGGGCGGTATTCTCAACGCCCGGGGAAAGCACCACCATATCTTTATGCGCTATAAAACCTTCACTGTGAAGGCCCAGCTCCACCTGAATACCCCTGGCAATCAGTTCCGAGGCTTTTCTTCGCGTAACTTCATTGTCCTGCAGTTCGGTAACATATACCTCTGCGCCAAGCGAAGACAGAAGCGCAGCACACGCGCTGCCTGAACGCGCAAGGCCTACAACGGTTATTTTTTTTCCTTTAAAATATTCAGTGTTTTTCATAAAAAAACGGGCAGTCTTAACGTGTTTGAATTATAAGTCTTTCCGACAGCTTCGCATTGGCTACCCTTAGCGTATCTTTAAGGTAATTATCGTCAGGAGGGCCAGGAGGCTGGCGATTATCCAGAATCTCACGATGACCTGGTTCTCCTGCCAACCCTGGAATTGAAAATGATGATGCAATGGTGCTATTTTAAAAATACGTTTCTTGGTAAGTTTAAACGACGCAACCTGAAGTATCACTGAAAGGGCCTCAAGCACAAAAATCCCCCCCACCAGCAGGAGCAAAAGCTCCTTCTTGATCAGAATTGCGACTATCCCCAGTGCGCCTCCCAGCGATAAAGAACCCACGTCCCCCATAAATATCAACGCAGGATAGCAATTAAACCACAAAAACCCCAATCCCGCACCCAAGATGCTGCCACAGAAGACAGCCAACTCTCCGCTCCTGGGAATATACGGTATAAAAAGATACTGGCTAAATTTTATGTTCCCCGATACGTAGCTAATGACGCTGAACGCAATGGCAACCATCACCACGATACCGACTGCGAGCCCATCGAGCCCATCAGTAAGGTTCACCGCATTCGAAGAACCCGCAATCACCAGGATGACAAACAGTATATAAAAAATACCTAGGTTGAGCGAAACATTTTTGAGAAACGGGACATCCACCTGCGTACTGTATTCAGGATCAAGGAAGAGTATTGCGCCGAGGATAAGGCCCAATAGCACCTGGCTGATGATCTTTGTGGATGCGGTGAGACCTTTTGAGCATTTTCGTATATACTTAAGGTAATCGTCGAGAAAACCGGCTACTCCAAGGTAGAGTGTACCCATGAGCGCCAGAATGACGTAGCGGTTATGAAGGTCTGCCCACAGCAGCGTAGAAAGAGTTATGGCCAACAGGATAAGCACCCCTCCCATGGTAGGGGTCCCCTGTTTTTTGCTATGAAGTTCGTAGAGCTGCCGGCTGTCGTCTTCCTTGCGTACGTTCTGTCCGATGTGAAAACGCCTGAGCAGACGGATGACCAACGGCCCCAGGACGATACTGATAAAAAACGCAGTGACCGTCGCCATAGCAGCACGGAACGTAATGTACTTGAAGATATTGAAAAATGAAATTACGCTCTCTAGAGGATACAGTAAATGGTAAAGCATCGTTTAAAAAACGTTCTCCATTTTCATCATGCGCGAACCTTTCACGAGCACAATATCATCTTTCCCGGGCTTTATCTTATTACGCAAGATTTCTTTCGCCCGGATCGAATCAGCGCATGTAAAGACTTGTTGCTTATCCAGTCCGCGGCCGGCCGCCGCTTCTGCCGCATGCCTGCACAAACTACCTACTGCCACAAGCACATCACAGGCAGCACTGGCTGCCTCACCTGCCCGGGAATGAAAAGCGCGGCTATGCCGCCCCAATTCAAACATATCACCCATAACGCAGATCTTCCTGCCTTTGACCCTAGTTGCGGCCAGCACCCTGAGCGCCTCATTGAAGGAAAGCGGATTCGCATTATATGTATCATCGATAAACCTGATTCCGCCGATCTTCCGCATCGCAAGCCTACCAGCAGGAAACCGGAAATCGGCGATTCTTGAAAGTATCGTTTTATAGCCAATGCCGAACATACGCGCTACCGCCACAGCTGCCAGGGCATTATAGATATTATAATACCCCATTGTAGGCAGTGTAAATTTATATTTTCCGTTTACCAGAAACGAAAAGGACCCGCCTTTGAGTGCCACCCTGCTGCATGAAAAATCAGAAGCATTGCGCACACCGTAAGAGACCGCAAAGAAATTTCTTGAGGCGCGGCATAACCTTTTCTTTAACCAGACATCGTCTCTATTCAAAATGGCTATGCGTGGATGCGTAAGGCTCCTGATTAAAGAAAACTTTTCTTTACACACGCCCTGCAACGTGTCAAAGTACTCAAGGTGCGCTGGCCCGATATTGGTAATAACGCCTATATTGGGCAAACAAATCTCAGCCAGCTGTCTCACCTCTCCCGGATGATTTGTGCCTATTTCAACCACCGCGCTGTCAAAGGAAGCATCGAGTTTAAGCAGTGTCAGAGGCAGCCCGATATTATTGTTCTTTGTCCCTTCGTTCTTAAGGACCCTGTGCCCTGACGAAAGAAGGTGACTTATCATTTCCTTAGTTGTCGTTTTTCCATTGCTGCCCGTTACTGCGATGACCGGAACAGGGTATTTCGTTCTTTGGAAACGAGCCAAATCAGCCAAAGAGGCTACTGGGTCTTTGACTTCAAGGACCCCCGCGGTTTTTGCTGTTTTTGCAAGGCTGCGCTTATAAGGCGAGGTCTGACCCCTCTTCTTGTCTATAATTACCAATGAAGCCCCTTTACGCGCAGCCTGTTCTATAAAATCGTGGCCATCAAACCTCTCTCCTTTAATCGCGATAAAAACATCCCCTTTGACAAGCGCCCTAGAATCAATGGAGATGGCGCCGGCAAGGAATTTCTTTGGTTTTTCGAAGAGAGTACCGCCTGTCGCTTTTAGAATTTCTTCAAGCGTAAACATTCTTTTACAACCTCACGGTCATCAAAAGGAACGGGTCCGGTTTTAAGTATCTGGCTATTCTCATGGCCTTTTCCTGCCACCAGCAGAATATTGCCCGGCTCAATAAGAGAGACTGCCTTTTTAATTGCCGCATAACGGTCAACTTCGACCGTATAATTATTTTTTGAAATGCCATTTTTTATATCACTGATAATTCCATCCGGGTCCTCGGAACGGGGATTATCGCTGGTAATAACCGCATAATCTGCCAGCTCCGTCACCACGCGGCCCATCTTCGGCCTTTTGGTAGTATCCCGCTCTCCCCCGCAACCGAATACTACGATGATCTTTGCGTTTGAGACCTGCCTGAGCGTCTGTATCACGTTTAAGAGCGCATCCTCGGTATGTGCGTAATCGACAAAAACGAAAAAATCCCCTCCCGCATCTATTCTCTCGAGCCGACCCGGGACCGAATCAAAACGCTCAATCGCAGAAACAACAACTTCCGACTTTAGCCCTTCCTTAAAAGCCCAGGCGCACGATGCGAGTATATTATATACATTATGGCAACCGATGAGTTTCGTGCGTACCGGAACCTTTATGTTTTTGTGTGTCAACGTAAATTCAGTATGGGTTAAATTCATGCGGGTAATTGCCGCCATCACATCCGAATGCTCTTCTATCCCATAGGTCACTGCGCGGCACTGGATTAAACCAAGCAGCCTTTTCCCATAACTATTATCATTATTGATTACTACAAAGGAATGCCCGTCCAAACCCGTAAATAACTTTGCCTTTGCCTGAAAATAATTTTCCAGCGTACCGTGGTAATCCAGGTGATCCTGGGTGACATTGGTAAAAATCGCCGAAGAAAAAGATATCCCCTCGGTCCTGCCCTGGTCAAGCGCATGGGAAGAAACCTCCATGAAGCAATACTGCACTCCCTCCTGCACCATACCATGAAGCAAAGACTCAAGCTCAAGCGGACCGGGAGTAGTATTTTTCGAAGGGAATGTGTGCGACCCAAAACGGTACTCAACCGTACCGACCACCCCAGATAATAATCCTGCTTCCCTGGTTATGGCTTCCCCGAGGTAAGCGATTGTGGTTTTTCCGTTCGTCCCTGTAATCCCGACTACTTTGAGTGCGCCAGAAGGCTCACCATAAAAAAGTGCAGCCAGCCGGGCCAGTGCGTGGCGGCTGTCGTTTACCTGAATAATAGCCACTTTCTCTTTAAACGGCAGTCCGAATGCTTCATCCTGAAGCAGTATTGCGCCTGCCCCCTTTGCAACCGCCTCCTTGATAAATGCGTGGCCGTCTTGTTTGTTTCCTTTTATCGCAACAAAAAGAAATTGGGGGGCAACCTGAGAAGAATTACAACTGATGCCCTTCACTTCAAAATCAACCAGGCCGGAATAAAGCCGGTATCCCTGTATGGATTTAATGAGTTCTGCCAGCGTCATTGAACACCAAGGTATTGTTTGCGAAAAACATTTGATTACTTTTGAGATACCGCAACGCATCGCGCGCCACGTTTTTGAATACGGGCGCGGCAACCACGCCTCCGAAATAATACGGGCGCGGCTCATCAAGCACTACCACTATCGCAACGACAGGCTTATCTGCGGGCGCAAATCCGATGAATGAAGCGTAAAATTTATCGTGTGAATAGGTCCCGTTTGCCTCGATTTTCTGGGCAGTGCCGGTTTTGCCCGCAACAGAACAATCGCCGAACTTAGCCAACTTTCCGGTCCCGTTCTCAACAACACCCGTCAGTATGCTCCTGATTCTTGCTGCAGTCTCTTCAGAGATCACCCTGCGCACCTCAACAGGAGAAAACTGCTTAATGGGCTGGCCGCTCTTGTCCCGGATTTCCTCTACGACATACGGCTTCATCAAAAGGCCGCCGTTTGCAATGGCGGAAATCGCCGATGCAAGCTGTAACGCGGTAACGCCGACCTCCTGCCCCATAGGAACAGCCCCTATAGAAGTTTTAGACCACTGACGAGGCTCCTTTATCATGCCGACAATTTCTCCAGGTAAATCAATCCCGGCTTTTGAACCGAAACCGAATAGCCTTATGTATTTGTAAATCGTGTCGCTTCCGAGCGCCTGGGCAATTTTGCTGACGCCGATATTGCTGGACTGTTCAATAACCTCCCTGAATGTCAACATACCGTGAGGCCTATGGTCGTGCAGGATATGATTAGCTAATTTATATGAACCATTCTCACAAAAAATCTTATCTTCCTCGGTAAACTTACCCTCTTCAAGGGCGGCAGAAGCAGTAACAATCTTGAAGACCGACCCCGGCTCAAATAAATCGCAGATAGCGCGGTTGCGCAACAAATCCGTCGTGCTGGTGGCATAGGTGTTAAGGTCAACCGAAGGCCGATTAGCCAATGCCAGCACCTTTCCGGTATCCGGCTCCAGCACCACAATGCTGGCGCCTTTGGCATAATACATAGTGTAGGCCTTGTCCAGTTCGCGCTCGGCAATATACTGGATCACTTCGTCTATCGTCAGCACCAAATCATAGCCGTCTTTCGGCTGCATCATATTTTCATAAAAATTAAGCCTGTTTTGCCGCGCATCACGCAACACAAGCGCCCATCCAGCTTCACCCCGTAAATACTTATCGTAATAAAGCTCTATGTCTTCAAGCCCTCTATTATCGAGGCCCGCGAACCCGATGAGATGGCTGGCAAGATAGTTGTTTGGATAACTACGCTTACTCTCTTTGATGAACCCCAACCCTCTAAGCTTAAGCTGTTTTATCGCTTCTGCCTGCGCAGTCGTCAACTTCCTCGCAAGCCAGACAAAATATTTTTTTCTTGATAACCTTTCTTCCAAGAATGAACGGCTAACGGCTAAGACGGGTGGCAGTTTTCTTACGATATCTTCTTTTTCTATCTCGGAGAGTTCAATAGGACAGGCATAAAGAGAATCAACTGCCAGATTGACTGCCTGCGGCCTTAGGTTCGCATCAAAAATAGTGCCCCTGCGGGGCTCAAGCTCAACCAGTAGATTATGCTGCCTGTTGGCAAGGCTCTTGAGATATTCGGAATGAAAGCATTGAACGAAGAAAAGGCGGGCACTACAAATCAAAAAGAAAATGACAAAGATAAAGAATACCGCTTTTGCCCTGCGGTTGTAATTGGACGTATACACAACAATATGTTAGCGATTGAGCGTCTTAGCTTCGGCTTCCCTTTGCACACCAAAGAGACGATATACTAATCTAAGCGTTCTTGAAACACGATTATTCTCTGAAATTGCCCTTTCTTGGGGAGAAGTCAATTTCACCAGGTAATAGTTGTTAGGCATTTGGAAATCGCTTTTGTCCGTCACCTTGGATGCCAAATGGATCAGGGAGGTATTCTGTTTCAAAGAATACCGCAGCTGTGAATTCTTGTCGAGTAGGTCCTGAAACGCCGTCGATTTTGCTTGTCCCACATACGCAAGCCTTACTACCTCTGACTGCTGCCATACATATGCCACCGCAATGCTCGTCAGGATACATGCGAATACCAAGAATCTACAGAGTTTCATAGTGACCTACTTTCTTTGAGCTGCCCTAAACTTAGCGCTGCGGCTTGCGGAATTCTGACGCACCTCAGATTCCCCGGGGACCAGAGGCTTCGGCGTCACTACTGATAACATGCCAGCAGATGCTGCCTTGCGGAAATTTAATTTAACAATCCTATCTTCGAGCGAATGAAACGAGATAACGCAAATCCTGGCCTTTTTATTCAACAATGCCACTGCCTTCTCAAGTGCCAATTCCAATGCCTCAAGCTCTCTGTTTACCGCGATGCGCACCGCCTGGAATGTCCTCGTTGCCGGATGGATACGGTAATGCCTATAGGCAGCAGGCACTGATCTCACGACAATATCGCTTAATTGGGCAGTAGTAACAATAGGATGTTTCTGGCGCTCCTGAACGAGGGAACGAGCTATCCTGTTATGCCATCTCTCCTGCCCAAAAAGCCAAAGCAGGTGGGAAATCTCGTGCTCATTGAGGTTGTTTATCAAATCGTATGCCGAAATATAACTATTACGGTCAAGGCGCATATCCAGCGGCCCTTCCGCCTGAAAACTAAAACCCCGCTCCGGATTGTCCAACTGAAAAGAAGAAATCCCCAGATCGAAAATGATACCATCTACGCCATTAATACCCAGGTTCTTTAGAATCGTATCGATATTGCAAAAATTCCCATGCACGAATTCACAACTTTTACTGAAAGCCTCTAACCTCTCAGCTGCCACGGCCAGAGATTCTTTATCCCTGTCGATACCGATCAACCTGCCACCGGGCATTATCTTTTCAACAATACCAAGGCTATGACCTGCAGTGCCAATGGTAGCATCGACAATTACCTTGCCCCGGGCAAGGCCTAAATTATCCATTACCTCACTACACATCACCGGAATATGCAGCATCTTTTCCGCCGTCATTATCATTACTGGCTATCCTTGGTATCAATCAATTTCTCGGAGATTTCTTCAAACGCAGGCTGCCAAGTCCCATAAAATTCTCTCCATTTGTCTTTCGACCAGATTTCTATCCTGTTAGAGATCCCTACGATTACGACCTCTTTCTTGATATCGGCAAATTCCTTTAGATACTGCGGCAGGAGAATCCTTCCTTGTTTATCCGGCACTACATCGACCGCCCCGGAAAAATAAATACGGTTGAACACGCGCGCCTGCTGTTTGGTAAAAGGCATGGCCTTAAATTTCAGTTCCTGGCTCTTCCATTCTTCTTCCGAGAACATAAAAAGACATTTGTCCAAACCGCGGGTAACGAAAAACTTTTCAACGAAATTATTCTTTGCTACCTCGCGAAACTTAGCGGGCATGATAAGGCGGCCTTTACGGTCTATGGAATGGAAATACTCCCCATAAAACATAGCTTTTTATGTCCTCCACTTAAATCCACTTTTCACCACTCAGTAACCAAAGTATAATTAAATTTTCATTTTTTGTCAAGACAAAAATTGACCTAAATTTTTGCCACACAAGATGTAGTGTATAATGGAAGATATGAGGTTATAGGTTGTGGTTAGTTACGGTGGGTGGAGAAGAATTGCCTTGCGAAGAGCACATCTTTTTTGATCTGTTCGGCCAGGAGAAACCTAGAGGTAAATTTCTTGTCATTCCTTATCTTCCGCATGAACTGGATTTCCAGGTCTTTACCGTATATTGTTTGATTAAAATCCAGCATGTGCGCCTCTATCCGCTCCGGGGATCTACGGAGCCGGGAACAAAACGTCGGCCGCCTGCCTATATAACAAAGCCCGTGCAGTATCTTTTTATTCAACACTATCTTCACCAGATAGATGCCCTGAGGAGGCGTTACTTCATGGTGCGGATTGATGTTAGCAGTAGGAAACCCCAGCCGCCTGCCTATAGAAAAACCCCGCTTTACCGTACCCAAGACACTCACAGGCCGGCCGAGTAATTTTTTCGCTTGGTTGAGCCGCCCCCCTTTAATCAGTACCCTGATAAAAGTGCTGCTTATGGACTTTGCCTGCCCTTTGATAGTATCGACCACATTAAGATTAAAACCACAGCCAGAAGACATCTTTTTAAGTAATCTGACGTTGCCTTTTGCGTTTTTGCCGAACCTGAAATTTTTTCCGACGAATACATGCGCCGGACTTATTGACCGAGCGAGGACATTGCGAATAAATTGCTCAGGCTGCCATTGCGCAAATCGACGGGTGAAACTAGCTACCACGCATACGTCGATACCCGTACCAGCGATTAATTGCAAGCGGTGAGTTATCGAATAAAGGCTTTGTTCTTTCTGCGGATGAGGCCAAAACGTCAACACCATGCTCCTGCCGTGTATCTGACGCGCCTTTTTCACCGTTTTTCTTAAAATAACGCGGTGCGCGGTATGCACCCCGTCGAAAACCCCGATTGCCAAGGCGACCTTGCGATAATGCGGTATTTTATCGATTCCCCATATTGTTCTCATTATCTACTCACAACTTCAGCAAAGCCTGGCGGATTCTTTGCAATACTGCTTTACGCGCATGCGTAAGCGTCGCTTGGACAGTACAACCGCTGGCAGTTCTATGCCCCCCTCCTCCGAAAAAACGAGCAATGGCGTTCACGTTCACTTTGCCCTGAGAGCGCAAATTCACCCGTATCCCATCCTGAGGCTTTATATTCTCTTTAAAGAGCACAGCGACCTCTACTCCTTTAATTGCCCGCGCAAAGCTGAGGACATGGTCAGTAAGGTCAAGGGTGGAGTTTTTCCGAGAGGCAAGGACTTTGCGAGGAATAGAAAACCAGGCCATCTTACCCCCAAGATCGCTCTTGAGCATTGCAAGGACTTTAGTGATTAACTGTACATCCGCAAGCTGAATATTGCCATAAATATTCTTATGTATCTGGGTAATATTCAGGCGATGGGAAAGAAGTTCAGCCACAGCCCTATGGGTCTTCGCAGTGGTATTCGGATAACGAAATGACCCGGTGTCCGTAAGCATACCCACATATAATGCCAGGGCAGATTCTTTATCGATAGGGATCTTAAAAACTTTGAACAATCTATACACCATCTCTGCGGTTGAGGAGGCTTCTGTATCTATCCAATTGACGCTGCCAAAATAGGTATTGCTTATGTGGTGGTCGATATTGAGTACCGGCTTATCTGCCTGGCTTATATATTGTGTTTCTCCTGCACGGCTGATATCAGAACAATCAAGCGCAACAAATACATCAAACCGAGGAAGCCGCATCTTTTTCTTTGCCTGCATGATGCGGGAAAGCCCCGGCATAAAAGAATAATCACAAAAAGAGGTATCGGCATTTACAATAACGGCCTTTTTCTTCAGCTTTCTTAAAAGCCTATAGAACGCCAATTCCGAACCCAAGGCGTCTCCTTCTACGTTAATATGGGCGGTAAGTAAGAAACGTTTATTTTTTCTTATGCACCCGACTGCTTTTTTTAGGCTCATTCATCGCTCCTATCTCATCTAGTATCTGCTGTATCCGCGTACTGTATTCGCTTGACCTATCTTCCTTAAAAAGAAGCTCCGGCACAAACCGCAGCCTTATCCGCTGGCCCACCAGCCGCCGGATAAAACCCAGCGCACTTTCAAGCGCCTTCTGGCATTTTTTGTAATCCTGGTCATTGCCTAATACACTGAAGAGTACCTTGGCGTAGCGCAGATCCTTGGTAAGCTCAACCTTAGTGATAGTAATAAAACCGAGACGCGGGTCGCTGAGCTCGTCGTGGATAATAAGGCTGATCTCTCTCTTCAACTGCGCCTGGACCATGTCATGTCTTAACATAGCTGTTTTCCTCCTGTGCGTGTACCTTTAGATAAGCTCGATACAGTGATCAATAAGCTCAAAATTGCCGAACCCTCCCAAGAAATCCGAGATCCGGGAAAGAATGCTGTTCATATGAGCTTTGGTTTTTTCTACGCCGACAATCGCGAGCGTTGCTTTCTGCCATTTATCCTCGTCTGCAATTTGAGTAACTGCCACATTGAAACGGTTGCGCAACTGCGCCTTAATGCTATGTAACACCATCCTTTTTGTCTTTAAGGAATTGCTCTCGGGGACCCAGATACTTACCTTTAAAATTCCGATCGTCATCGAATAGATTTCTGCAAGCGGCGCACGAACACGAGTTCTTCTTTTTTTGAACGCACCTTTCCATCGAGCCTTGCCTTAATCAAGGCTCGAAAAATCTTGGCGTACAAAGGGCCCGGGGTAATGCCAAGCCCTGATAAGTCCCTGCCTGAAACGCTGTGGCGGATGCCGTTGTAGCGTCTGAAAAAATCCTCCACATGCCTTTTGAGGGTCGCGTTTTTTGCTTTTGCTACAAGAAAAAGTATTACCTCATAGCTGTGAGGCTCCAAATATCCAAAGACCCTGCTGGGGGCAACGGCTTTTTTTTGTAGGGCCTTCAGAATACAAAGTCCTGATTTTTTATAATCAAGCAGCCTTTTCTCCTCGCCTCGGCGCAAGGCCAGTTTCTTCGCCAGTTGGCGGGTAGAAGATGCGGAAAGCGGCTCAAATAATGCGATGCAATATAATAACCAACTATCCAGCTGCCTGCGATGAGAAAAATTCCGGCTGAACCACTGAAGGCACAGCTCGATAGACTCAAAAAGTTTGCGCGTTTTTGAAGAAAAACTGATGCGCGGATGAAGGAAAGAAAAACCATACAATCCGCCCAGCCGCTGCATCTGTGCTACGGGATTCTTTTCTTGAAGCATCAGCATTATTTCATCGCGCACCCTCTGTAAATTAAGCTTCTGCAGCATGCGTTTGCGTGAGGCAACACTAAGATAGCGCAAGGTCTTTGAGCTAATAGAAAAAGCAAGACGCTGCTCAAACCTGATCGCCCTCAAGATACGGGTAGGATCGTCAACAAAACTATTCTCATGCAATACGCTGATGCGCTTCTTCTTTAGGTCGCGACACCCGCCATATACATCGATAAGCATCCCGAAATCATCTGAATTAACGCTCACTGCCATTGCATTGATGCTGAAATCTCGTCGCGCCAGATCATCCAAAATACTTCCCGGCTTTACTTCAGGGAGGCTCGCCGGTTCCGGATACGTTTCCTTGCGTGAAGAAGCAATGTCGATCTTCAGGTGACCTTCAGTTACCAGAGTTGCCGTACCAAACCTCTTGTGGTGGATACATCGTGCGTTCAGACGCGCAGAAAGTGCATCTGCATATTCGATGCCGTCGCCTTCAACCATAATATCTAAATCAAGGTTGGATGCTCCAAGAAAAAGGTCCCTGACAAAGCCTCCAACCAAATAAGCACGCAATCGTTTTTCCCCGGCAAGGCGTTGCGCCGTAGAGATCAATGTCCTGACTTCCGGCTTAAGCGTATCAAGCAGTTGCCTCATCCCGTATTGTGTGTAGGAAGCTGTTTTTTTATGCATCTTCTATCTCTTGTTATGGCCTGGGGTGGAACATCCTGTGTATCGCCTTAAGCCTATCCTTATTGATATGTGTGTAGATTTGCGTGGTAGCGATATTCGCGTGGCCGAGCATCTCCTGGACTGAACGCAGGTCTGCCCCCCGCTCAAGAAGATGGGTGGCAAAAGAATGACGCAGGATATGCGGCCGTATCGGCTTTTTAATTCTTGCGGATTTGGCATATTTTTTGATTAGCTTCCACAATGATTGCCTGGATAGCCCTTTGCCAAAACGGCTGATAAATACAAATTCCGACGTCTTCTGCTTTAATAGGTGCGGCCGGCTCGCCTCTAGGTAACGTCTGAGGCCTGCGATCGCCTTTTTTCCAAGAGGAATAATCCTTTCTTTGTTCCCCTTGCCGATACAACGCAAAAAACCCACCTCCACGTTAACACCATCCATCTTTAAATGGGCTGCTTCCGAAACCCTCATGCCCGTCGCATACAGCACTTCCAAAATCGCCTTGTCCCTCATTCCCTGGACATTTCTCGTTTCCGGTTGCGCCAGCAGCAATTCGATTTCATTGACGGAAAGCGTCTCGGGAATCTTCTTCCACAGCTTAGGAGAATCGATTAAACTGCTGGGGTCGCTTTTTAGAATCCTTTCCCTCACCAGAAAACGGTAAAACATTCTTATCGCGGCCAGGCGCCTTGAAATAGAATTGGCGCTTAAACCCCTGTCTTTCTGAGAGAGCATAAAGTTAGTAATGTCGTTTCTTGTAGTCTTAGATAACGAAAGCCCCGTCTTCTTTTCCAAGAAATCTGCGTAGCTATAAAGGTCTTTTTTGTATGAGAGTATGGAATTACGCGCCAGTCCCCTCTCAACCGTTAAATACGCAATGAATGTCTCAATGAGTTCTTGCATAACTTCAGACGTTTATACTGCAATCGACTTTTTTTCTACGCCTATCGTGGATGACGGCCCATGGCCAGGATATATGGTAACATCATCAGACAAACTGAACAACTTTTCCCGTATGGACTTAAAAAGCAGGGATTCATCCGAGCCGGGGAAATCGGTCCTGCCGACGCCGTGAAAGAATAACGTATCGCCGGTAAACAACACTTTTTTATCCGGTTTTTTCAAAAGCAGCGCGATCCCCCCGGGAGAATGACCCGGAGTATGCAATACTTCAAGCACCATGCCTGCGTGCGAGATCAGGTCCTTATCCTGGACTAATTTTATTTCAACCCCTGTGACGCTGACAGGATTAGAAAAAAGATTGCTGAAATTACTGCCTGCGTCTTTGAGCATCCTTGCGTCTTCGGAGTGAATATAGACGGGTACAGAAAATTTGTCATCACAGCCAATATGGTCAAAATGGCCGTGGGTGTTGATAACACAACAGGGAGTAAGCCCGTAATCACGCAAGGCCTTCTTAATCCTGCGTTCTTCATCTCCTGGATCGATGAGTATCGCCTCTCGGTCTCGCCCTAACGCAAGAATATAACAATTTGTCTGTACTGGACCGACGGTTACCCGCTCTATAATCATCGCAAATCTTCTTTTATGCGGGCATAAGAAAAGTGCACGAGTATGTTTCTTTTTATCTGCTCGGCGGTAGCCCTATTTTGATCTTTTTTGTAACCGTAGACGTCCTTCTCTATATCAATCTGCAAAGTCCCCAGCTGGTTGATGAATACCTTCAAGGCCTCCCGCTTTGTGACGCTCAAGAAATCATTCATTGCGTTCAAGTTCTTTAAAGCCTCGTTGGCACAATCTACCTGTTTTTTATGGGGACTGGCCGAAGAAAGCGCCACAATAAGTTCATCCTGCCACGATTTCCAGAACAAGAAGTACTGCCGATACAGTTCTTCTTTGCTCAAACCGGGTCCGGAGTAGTCCTCGGGGACCAACACCATTTCTTCCTTGGCCTGTGAGTCTTTTTTCGGTTTGCGGCTGAATTTACGCACGAAAGCCTCGCACCCAAGGATTTGAAACACTACCGCAATTACCATCACCCACGAAAGTATTTTTTCAATCTTCATCATATCATCTCCTGAAATTTCTTCTCGTTAATAATCGCAATGCCGATTTTTTTTGCCTTTTCATACTTTGAGCCGGGATTCGCACCCGCCACTAAGAAATCCGTTACCTTACCGACGCTCGATGAAACAATACCCCCGCGTTCCCTGACTAATCTCTCTGCTTCCTGGCGCGTAAATCTTTCCAGCTCTCCGGTAAATACCACCTTTTTACCTGAGAGGACAGATTGTTTGATAGCAACGGCCTTCTCCTGGGGATCAAGGCCTGTGCTTTTAAATTTCTTGATTAAATCCCTTGTACTCTTCTGTCCGAAAAAATCAACAATCGATTCTGCCATCACCGGCCCTACTTCATGTATCGCATCAAAATCTTCTTTCTTTGCTTTCATAAGCGCGCCAATATTCTTGAATTTCTGCGCGAGCAGGAAAGCAGCTTTTTCTCCTACATGACGGATGCCCAGCGCGTAAATAAACCGCGAAAGCGGCCTCTGTGTACTCCTGGCAATAGAAGCCATAAGGTTCTTGCTTTTCTTTTCCTTAAATAAATCAAGCTGCATAAAATCTTTTTCACCAAGAAAATAAATATCGGTGAAGTCCTTGACCATTTTCCTTGCTACCAATTGCCTTACCACCGCCTCCCCCAATCCCTCAATATCCATGGCTGCTCTTGACGAAAAATGCAAAAGTCCCTGCTCAAGCTGGGCAGGGCAGGAAGGATTAATGCAACGATAGGCGACATCCTCTTCTTTCTCTTTAATGATCCTGCCGTTACAGACAGAGCAACTCGACGGAATCTTAAAAACACTCGTTCCCAAACTCTTCACTACCTTTACGATCTTGGGTATCACTTCTCCTGCCCTCTCCAGTAAAACGCGATCTCCTTTTTTCACGCCAAGCCGCTTGATTTCGTCAAAATTATGCAAAGTGGCATGCTGAATCACCACCCCGCCGCATTCAACTGGCTTTAATACGGCAATAGGGGTAATAACCCCCGTTCTTCCGACGCTCACCCTTATATCCAAAACGTCGGTGGTCGCCTGTTTTGCGGGAAATTTATAGGCAATTGCCCAGCGCGGGCTCTTCAGGGTAACACCAAGCCTGTCTTGCTGGAGAAAACTATTGACCTTTATTACTATCCCGTCAATTTCATACGCAAGCGTATCCCTTTTTTCCTGCCATAGCATACAATAATCGAGTACCTCTTCGATGTTGCGGCAGAGCCTTGACTGGGGATTTGTACGAATGCCCCATTCTTTAAGCTTTTTAAAATACTCCCACTGGCAGGTAATTTTTCTTCCCTGGTAGCTTCCTAAAGAATGTGCAAAAAAGTTAAGCCTTCGCGTCGCCACCGCTGCCGTATCTAAAAGTTTTAAAGAACCAGCCGCGGCATTACGGGGATTGGCAAACAATACTTCCCCGGACTGCGCTTTCTGCCTGTTAAACGCCTGGAATTCTTTCCTCTCCATATAAACCTCACCGCGCACTTCAACAAAATCAGGCACGCTTCCTTTAATCAACACAAGAGGGATGGCGCGGATGGTCCTAATGTTTGCGGTTACATCCTCGCCAGTTGCGCCGTCCCCGCGGGTTGCCCCACGCAATAACGACCCTTGTTCGTATGAAATATTAACGCTTACCCCGTCGATCTTCAGTTCTACGACATACTCAATTCTTTCGTGAGAAGATAGCCCCCTGCGTGCGCGCTCCTCCCACTGTTTTATCTCTTGGAAAGAATAAGTGTTATCAAGAGAAAACATCTTTTTCCCATGAGCTGTAACCTTAAAACCTTCAAGGACTCCGCCGCCTACCCGCGCCGAAGGAGAATTGGCATCACGGTACTGCGGGAACTCATCCTCGAGCGTTTTTAGCTCTTGCATAAGCCTATCGTATTCCCTGTCGGAAATCTCTGGCTGCGAAAGTATGTAATAAAGGTAATCGTGGCGACGTATCTTTTCCTTAAGCGATTCGATCTTGTGTGTGACGTCTTTAGACATTGTGCTATTGTCCTGCAAGAAGCCTGTCTCCCAGAAAGCGCGGTAATCCGGCCTTAATGATTTTCCCCCGCGCAGAGCGGATATTATAAGCGGCCCGCCTGATGTCCAGTTTGCGTGAATCAGTATCAAATACACAGTAGCAGGCTCTGGGGTTCCCATCGCGGGGCTGCCCGACGCTTCCGACATTTATAAGGTAATGGTTTCCTTTTTTAATTTCGATGGGGTACTCAGAAAGATAACTCAACCGGTCAGTAGCATCTTTTACAAAGACGCCGGCCACATGCGAATGCCCCACAAAACACACAGCGGTCTGCATTCGTATGAAGGTCTGCTCAGCATTATAACCGTCAATTATATAATTGAAATCGTGCGGGCTATCCAGAGAACCATGAACAAGAGTAAATACTTCTTCTGTATGCACTAATGGCAAAGACCGCAAGAAAACCTCCGCAGCCGTATCGAGTTCCCTGCGCGTCCACTCTATAGCCTTTGCGGCTTGAGGGTTGAAATACGCAACTGAAAACAAATCTATACTCGCCCAATCATGGTTTCCGGCTACTACGGTTACAGGAATAAGCGATTTTATCTTCTCTATGCATTTACAGGGGTCTGCGCCATAGCCCACTACGTCACCTACGCACAAATACCTGTCGATTGATTCGCCCTGATAAGCAGCAATGACTGCTTCAAGCGCTTCCAGGTTGCCATGCACATCAGAAAATATGCCGTATTTCATCAAAATGCTATAGCAAACTCTTTAAACTCACCTGTCGCAGGGCCCCATTGCACATCTGCATCCTGAATATATTTTGAGAAATGCGCAATAACTGATCCCAAAAATTTCTTTATGGTGCCTTCTTCGGCTTCGACAACTACTTCCACCCTGCCGTCTTTTAAATTCTTGACCCAACCAGTAATGCCTGAATCTTCGGCAATCTGCCTCACAGTAAACCTAAACCCTATGCCCTGGACCCTGCCGCTATAATATACATGAGCCCTTTGTTTCATGAGCAGACGGTCAGTAGTGAGTATTGTGTATAGAGTATTGAGTGCTGGATGCGTATGTGTACAGCGTTATGCGTATTGCGCTAATGACAAATACCAAAACACCAATGACAAATAAATGACAAATCACAAATTCCAAAACTCAAACCCCAAATAAATCCCAATGCCCAAAGGACCAATGACTGAAACATATCAGGTTTGGTGATTCGGTTATTCGGATCTGGAGCTTATTTGTGATTTGCCTGTCTGCCGGCAGGCAGGGTATTTGTACATTTGTCATTAATCTAGCTACCTAAAGCCTTGGCCTTTAACCTTACTTAGCCTAAGCCTTGGCCTTTCGTTACTGCTGCGAAGGCAAAGTGCGATTTTCTTACTAAGCCCCCCCCCGCAGCTAAACACTTCGTAAATTTCTTCGAAATTTACTCGTAGCTGCGTGGATAAATTCGCGCATATAACTTATGTCGCTATACTTATACTAGAGC
>QZKA01000024.1 GCA_003598135.1 Candidatus Omnitrophota bacterium | reverse complement strand
TAACGCTCACAATTACCCGTCGCTGTAACCTCTCGTGCCGCAATTGCCCTTTATTAAAAAAAAGATGTGCAATGTCATTTTCCACCGCCCAAAGAAGCCTAAATCTATTTTCTAAATCTGCCTTAAATCCCAATGGGTTTTTAATAAGGTTGTTTGGAGGCGAGCCACTCCTGGAATTTGAAACAATTAAAAGAATATACCTTCTTTCCATGAAGATGGCAGAAAGTCAAAATAAACCTATTTTTTTCAACCTTACTACTAATGGATTATTGTTAACTAAAGACAAAATTGATTTTTTTTGTCGATTGAAAAATTTTGAAATAATTGTTAACTCTTACACTTTTTCTAATAGAAATGACCTGGGATCGTTGTTTTCTCTCCCCCATCTCAGCCTTAATTTCTTTATTAATCAACGCTCTTTAATCAATTTTGAGACATGTTTTTTAAATTTTCTAAAGCTAGGATTTAGAAATTTTAATTTTCTTCCCAGTTATTTTACGCATTGGGATCAAGCTAGCCTTAAAAAAATAGAGTACGGTTTTAAAAAGATATCGTCATTTATAAACAAATTCGGAAGCGAGTTAAATATTAAAGTTAAGAATAAGTTCAACTTTGGGGCTGTTCCCCTTTTTAATCGCAATATAACTGTTGATTGTAACGGCGATATTTACCCAAGTAACGCCTTTTTTGCTAAACCTTTTATTGGTTATGCGAAAAAATTTAAACTCGGAAACGTTAATTCAATTAGAAGTTTAAAAAAAATAAAACGCTTGATTATGCAGGCAGATCTCGGTAAAATTGTCGAAAAATGTACTCCTTTCAGAGTCTTAAAATCCACGATTAATATAGATTATAAGCTTACCGAGTTCATTTCTTCTTTAAACTGATGAAAGCCGATATAAAGATTGGATTCAATTGTAATAACTTCTGTAAATTTTGCGTTCAGGGCGACAAGCGCAAGGCATACGGAAGCAGGGATACCGGAATTATAAAAAATGAAATGGAGAAGGCGAGAACAAGCTGTCGCGATATAGTCTTTACCGGCGGAGAGCCTACCTTACATAAAGACTTTTTTCAATTTGTTGCTTTTGCCAAAGCATTGAACTTCAATACAATTCAAATCCAATCTAATGGCCGTTTTTTTTCTTATTCTGAATTTTGCAAAAAGGCGATTAAATGCGGTGCCAATGAATTTTCTCCTGCTTTGCACGGAAGTACCCCCCATATGCACGATTACCTCACAAGCTCCCCGGGTAGCTTTAAACAAACTGTTGATGGGATAATAAACTTAAAAAAACTAGGGCAGACGGTTATTACCAATACCGTCATAACCAAGTCTAATTTTGCGTATTTGCCCTCGATAGCAGATTTATTGATTAGGCTCGGGGTTGACCAGTTCCAATTCGCATTCCCTCACCCTTTAGGAAGCGCAAAAGATAACTTTGATTCTATAGTGCCCCGGATGTCACTGGTTGAACCGTTTGTCAAGATGGCACTAGAAAAAGGCATTTCTGCTGGAAAGAGAGTGATGACCGAGGCAATTCCTTATTGTTTCATGAGGGGCTACGAGGATTATATTGCTGAGAGGATTTTGCCCGAAACAAAGATATACGATGTAAATGGAGTTATAGAAAATTTTGGGCTTGTTCGTAAAAAGGAAGGGAAAAGTAAATCAACAAATTGTCCTAAATGTCGGTACTACGCAGTGTGTGAAGGACCCTGGAGGGAGTATCCGCAGAAATTCGGATGGGATGAATTTAAACCCGTTAGAAAAGGGTTTGTATTAAATAACAAAGGCAGTGTTTCTACCGTTTCTATTTTTACAGATATTTCTAATTTGTTAATTAAGCACTTTGGCCTGAAGTTTTTAAAAGAGAAAGTTGACAGAATAACAAATATTCTTTTCACGGATTTTAAAGAATCATGGCTTAAAGATAACCAAAAATTTGATTTTTCAATTTCAGCCAGCGATAGTAACGCAAGGAGTTTACGGTTTAGCTATAATGATTTTGGGGAGAAAAAAGAGTTCAAAAATAAATTATTGAAAATCTTTCAATTATTCGGCGATGCTTACTCCATTAATCAAATAAATGAACTGCTATGCGTAATGATCCCGTTCGGCAATAAGCAACAAACGACCATTGGTTTGGTTTGGTTTTCCAAGGAAAATTACCCAAAAATAAAAGTATATTTTGAAGAATTGGTTCATTCCTTTACTCAATCAGAAATCAGGATTTTTCTGCAACGTATTTGTAAGGTATTGAAAATCGATTATAAGAAATTACAAATTAACTCTCGCGCTATTATTGGTGCGATTTGCGTAGATTTTTTGCCCAAAAAAAACATAAACCTTAAAGTATATTGTATTCATAAAAAAGTAAACGAAAAAACATTTTTAAAATTTTTAAGGAAGAATGGGTTGAATGCGGCCAGAAAGCTTCTAAAATCAATTTTAAATAAGGGCGAATCTAAGTTGAAGGTATTTTATTACATCACTAAAAGGTTCCAGGAGAACGGCTGTATTAATTCAATCAAATTATATAAAATCTATGAAATTAGCCAAATCAAAGATTCTAATCAGGTTACGCCTGAAATTAGGAACATATTGATTAATTCAAATGACAAAGCGGCGAATGAAGTTTTTTCAGAGATCTGCAGTTTATGCGCATTAAAAGGAAGAAAAGTATTTCCAGTGATCGCGGCCATTGATCATGCAAGGGGTTCCCAAAAGGCTGACGTCTATTTTACGGTTAAATGGTGATTTCAGAAAAAAAAGGAAACAATTTAATAGGGGAGCGGACTGAGTTTAGAACAACTAGACTGTTACTGTTATTAACCCATGACTGTTGTTTGAAGTGCAAATACTGCTTTGTATCGCAAAGTTCAAAAAGATATATGTCCGAGCACGTTTTGCTTAAATCTGTCGATTTTTTGATGACTTCCTCAGCAGACGTTTTACAATTGCATTTTTTCGGCGGCGAACCACTAATGCTGCCTTTCAAGATTTTAAAGAAAGGAATAATGTATGCAAACAAAGTAGCAAATGCCAAAAAAAGAAAATTAACCCCTATTCTTACAACAAACGGAGTATTGTTGAATGAAGAAAAAGTAAGGTTCTTCAAAGAAAACAATGTACTTCTTGAGCTAAGTCTGGATGGAGGCCCTGGAGCGCAGAGGTTAAATAGGCCGCAAAAGAATGGTTTACCCGACTCGTATTCTCTTATTGTCCGCAACCTTCCGATAATTTTTAAATATAATACAGATTGCCAGGTCAGTATGGTAGTTTCTCCCATGACAGTGGGCAGAATTGTTGACAATTTCAGCCATTTAGTAAATTTAGGCTTTAGAAATATATTCATAATGATTGCCTGTGGAGTAAAATGGTCAAACAACGATAGAATAGTTTTGGCAAGGAATCTGATTAAATTAAGGAGTCTGTATTTAAAACTAAGACTAAAAAATGATATTCGGTTGCAAAACCTGACAGAATGGTTCCCGCCATTTAGGATGAATACAGAGATATCCGTGGATTTTGACGGAAACATCTACTCTGCGTGTATCAGTTATTTAATTCAAAACTATGAAAGGAAAAGGAAGTTCATCCTGGGGAATATCAACGAAATAAAAGAGAGTATGGATGCGTTTGAGAAAAAGCGGCTTACTAATGAAGAAGCAATGGAAATAATTTTCCGTGAAAATAATGTTACCAAATATCTGAATAATACTATCTTAGCGGGCCAATTAATGTCAAATTTTGTTGCATATTTAAATAACGCATTAGCCAATCGCAGTTTTTAATCTTTTAAATGAGCACTAACATCCTTACTTGTTACAGAAATATTATAGAACAAATTGCAAGAGAAAATAATATTTATGAAAAGAAAAATTTCCCATGTATTATCAAAATCCTCTTTGATGATTACCAAATGCGTAGTCTTGATTTTTTTAAGTTTGATTTTTCTTTTAAAATTAATAGAAGGCCTAAACATCTTTTGAGATTTAGTATTAATGATTCAGGGGAGAGAGTCGAATTTCTCAATAAAATACGTTCAATAATACGATTGTGTTACGATGGGGAATTGCGACAACAAGCGGAAAAAGCAATCTATGTAATTAAAGCTTTTCCAGTCACTTTGGGGTTTGAGTGGGCTGAATCAGACAGGGCCCCCACTTTAAAAATTGAAGTTGAATGCGGCCCTTTTTTGAAAAACGATATATTGTATAAGTTGTGTTTGATATCGGGCTACGATCCGAATATGGTCGGTTTATATTTACGATATGAAATCTGTGCGCTTGCATTAGTGCTTTGCCCGAATAGTAATCAAATGTCAATTAAGCTTTATTTTAGGTATCATGCGCTACAAGAATTAAACAAATTTAGCTTTTTGCATAACGACTTCAAATCTAAATTTAGCGTATTTTTCAAAAATTCACCAAAGAAAAATGTATTTTACCTTGCTGCGGTCAAATTAAAAAAACCAGGAACGATAGCTTTTCTGAAGAATTATTTAATTTATGAAACCAGAGAATTCCAGTGCAATTTTAATCCGAAAGAAAGATGGTCAGATATCAAGAAGTTGAAAGTTCCCCTTTTGAGTATAAATAAATTTATCTACGGATTAAATAATCTTTATGCGACATTTCACAGTTGTATTTATCCTACTGCCCTGGGATTGACCTTTCTAAATTCTACCAGGGCCAAAGAGATTAGTATGTATTGTTCAGTTCTTCCTTACGAATATGGTACACACCAGACGAATTGACCTTTTTATTGTAAAAAAATGCTGTAATAGATGTATTTTTTGCAGCGAAAGAAATAACCTTGATGGCTCTGAGCTCTCATTTGAGAAAATTAAGAATATATTAGTAGCTGAAAGGTCTAAAGGGGCAAATCTTGTACACTTTGTAGGAGGGGAGCCAACATTACATTCTCATTTTCCCGAAATATTAAAATTGTCAAAGGCATTACATTATAATACATTTATTATTTCAAATGCAATTATGTTCAGCTCTTATGAGTTTTGCATCAAGACATTGCCTTATCTCGACGAAATTATGATTTCTATACACGGGCATAATAATAAAATTCATTCAATTAATACCCGTAACCCGGCAGCTTTTAAATCTGTCTTTCAAGGAATGAAAAATCTGAAGAAATATTATAAGGGCAGACTTCAAGCAACCACTGCGATAACCAGTCTTAATTATAAATTTTTAACCAACATAGCTGAGTTGATTCATAATTTTGGAATAAACGAATATCAATGTATGTCTATTGTACCTACAGGAGAGGGGAGCCGAAAATTTTACGAGATTTTTCCTAAATTTTCTGTTCTTTCCCCACACGTAATAAAAGCAATAAACTTTTGCGAGTCCAAAAATATTAAAATCAGGTTTTCCGGTATTCCTATGTGTATTTTAGGAGATAGATATCAGTATTCCTATGATTTATGGGAACCCTTCAAAATTGATAATCAGAAAGATCATAATGGAAAAATACGATTATGGAATGAGCCGGGGAAATATATCGAAAACAATTTTAAAATCGATATCGGAAGAATAAAAACCCGCAAGTGTAAAAAATGCTCAAAGAATAGCATATGCGGAGGCGTTTACGAAAAATATTTCTTAAAATATTCGGATGCCGAACTTGTCCCTTTTAAGTAATGAAGTTAATAAGAAGCTTGAGCTGTTTAAGTGCATAACCAGGGATTTGATTTTTTATGGCTTAGGAACGCCGTATTCGGTACTGAGACTCCAAAGAAGATCAATACGCCTAGAGGAAGTAAAAAAATCTTGGCGATCTGTTGCGACATCCATCCTTAAAGAGAAGGGTAGCCACGATAGATTCGGTATATATGTCCACATTCCATTTTGTGTCAGCAAGTGTTTTTATTGTAACACCCTATCATTCCCCCAGACTAATGATCAGTCACATTCCCGCTTTCTTAATGCACTGGAAAAAGAAATAAAATTATTGGATTTTCCAAAGAAATTGGAAGCAAAAACCGTTTATATAGGTGGCGGTACGCCTTCAATATTATCATCTGCCAATCTCAAAAGACTCATGGTCATGATTTCAGAAAATTATAATGTGGAGAATAAAGAGCAATTTATGGTTGAACTTAGCCCATACACGTGCTCTTATGAGAAAGTAAAAATACTTAAGGATTATGGGGTAAACAAAGTAACTATCGGAGTTCAATCGCTGGATAAAAATGTCCTCAAGAAACTCCAAAGGCCGCAAAATGCAAAATTAGTTTTTCAGCTATATCAAAATTGTAGAAAATTGAAGATACGCCATATCAATGTTGATTTGATGGCAGGGGTTCCTTATCAATCAATTGAATCGTTCCAAATCTCGTTAAAAAATATTTTAAAACTGAAACCAGATACTATCCACGTTAACTCTTTTTGTCCAGATGTTTTTACAAGGTTTACTAAAAACGGCCTTACATTAAACTTTAGTGATGTAATCCGCTGTAAAAAGATGCTCGATTTAGCGTACCAGATGATTAGCAGTGCGTATCCTTATGCGTTGGAGGATTACAGTACAAATAAAGAAAATTTACAATTTTTTGACATGTATAAATTTAATAGTTCGGTTTTGGGATTAGGGTGGGGGGCAATCTCACATGCGTTTAAAAAGATGTACTACGTAAAAGACCTACACTATCCGGATTATGAAAGAAATCTCAAACGAAATATTTTCCCTAAACTCTTCGCGTTCCAATTATCAAAGGATTTAGAGATGCGTTTCAATATAATAAACTCTATTCAGGAAGAAGGGAGAATTGATAAAAATTTGTTTCAAAAAATATTCAATGAAGAACCCGAAAAGCTATATCCAAGGGAACTCAAGTTAATAAAAAAAATGTGCCCCGTGGGAGAAGACAGAAATTTTATTACGTTATCTGCGAAAACAAGATGTGAAAGATACATTTATTCAAATTGCTTTCTTGATGGTCGTTTTTTGGCTAGATATTCAGGATTAGTTGATAAGAATAAGAATGAATACCGGAATATTGACTTCCAACTATCTTACTTACTTTATGGATAAAGATGACGGGAAATAGATCTAAGGCAAAGAGATTAGAATTTCACATATCGTATAAATGTGTCAATAACTGCATTTTTTGTTCCGAGGCAGGCCAATTAAATAAACGTAATAACCATTTTGTTGACTTCAATATAATACAAAATAAATTAAAATATTTTGCCGAAAAAGGCTTAAACCACATTACATTAACAGGGGGAGAGCCGACTTTTCACCCGAGTTTTGTAGAAATAATCCAATCCGCAAAGCAGTTAATGTATACAGTGTATTGTAGTTCTAACGGAGGCTTATTTTCCTTAAAAAGGTTTTGCGATAAAACTCTTTTTTATGTTGATGAAATTTGTTTTTCTCTGCACGGTCATAGCGGAACGCTTCATAATCTTCACACCGCCAACAGAGAAAGCTTCAGCAGATGTATGAACGCATTAGAAAATATTGAAAGGTCAAAGGGGGACATTTTTTTGTTCATTAACACAGTTATTACTAAATATAATGTTAGCTCACTTGAGAAGGTAATCGATTTGGTCAGCAATTTTAAAAAAGTCAAACAAATACTTTTTTCTAACTTCGCCCCGGAAGGAAATGGATTGGCTAATTTTAAAAAATTAGTTGTTCCTTTAAAAGAAATAAAAACGGCAGTCCCTCGATTAGTTGAATATGCGAATAAAAAAGCTCTAATTATTAGATTTTTTGGGCTTCCTCTTTGCGTGCTAAAGGGTTATGAACTTTACACTAATGATTTTCACTGGTCCCCTAGAATAACAGTTGAGCAGCGGAAAAGTTCTAAAAATATATTTTTAAAGGAAACTTTGAGTTGTTATCCGACTCGTAATAGGATTAAGATCCATGTATGCGAAAGCTGTTCTATGAGTAGTAACTGCGGCGGGATATTTAAAAGATATTACCTTGAATTTAAAGACAAGGAGTTTGCTATATGAACAACATAAGCGATCATGCCGCTATTGTATTTGGATTTAAATGTAATAACGGTTGCCTATTTTGTTATGACCGGGAGAACCGTCATCTGTCCGAGAAAACGACAGAAGAAGTTAAAAGTGAAATTTTAGCAGCAAAAAAGATCGGGAAGAGCTGGCTTAATCTAATCGGAGGAGAACCGACTATAAGGAAGGACATTTGCGAGTTGATTGCATACGGAAAAAAAATCGGTTTTAAAAAAGTGAGAATAAGTACAAACGGCAGAATGTTGGCGTACGACGATTTTGCCCGGCAATTGATAAAATCCGGTGTATCAGAAATAGATTTTTCTTTGCACGGCCATAGCCCCAAGGTGCACGATTATCTTACCGATACAGCAGGGAGTTTTCAGCAATTAGTAAAAGGGATAGAAAATTTAAAAAAATTAGGGTTCAATCAGATAGGAACCAATACTACGATTACCAAGCAAAATTACAAATATTTGCCGTCTATTGGTAAAATCTTACTTGCATATCAGATAAAGAGGGCGGAATTTATGTATATAATCACGAAAAATGAATCTATATTTAAAAGCCTCACGCCGCGTATATCAGAAGCAGCGCCTTATATAGTACGTGCCTTAGATAAAGGACAAGGCCTTGGTTTCTCATGGTGCTTGCTTAACCCACCGGTTGGCTGCTATTTTCATAAATACTTTAAAAATAACTCGATTCGATACGGTGATTCCAGAAATGAAGAAAATTTTTTACCCCATTCATCAGTAACAAAGTACAGGGAGTATTATGCGGTATCAAAAAATAAAATCATTACCTATGTGAAGGTTAAAGAATGTCAGAATTGTCCAGTGAGTAGTAATTGCTGGGGCATTTGGCAAGAATACCTAAGAAAATACGGCCAGAAAGAGTTTAAGAAGGAGGAGAATTAATAACGCCATTATGTCAAAAAGTTCTCCGGAGGAAAAAAGATATTGGGTCCGATTAACTAAGGCGTGCAATAATAGATGCCTTTTTTGTTTGGATTATGAATCACAAGACGGAAGTTGTATCGAGTTCTCTCTAGTGAAATCTGAATTAATGAAGGGGCGGAAAGAAAATATAAGAAGGGCAGTTTTGAGCGGGGGAGAGCCATCTTTGCATCCAAGATTTCAAGAGATTGTTAGATTCGCAAATAAGATAGGATATAGCCATATACAGGTTATAACTAACGGGAGGATGTTTGCATATAAGAGTTTTTTACAGGATACAATATCCTCCGGCTTAAAAGAGATAACTTTTTCTATTCATGAATGCGAGGAAAAACCCCATGATCGTATAACGCAAGTAGCTGGCTCTTATTTTCAGTCGTTAGCGGGATTAATTAATGCGCTAAAGTCTCCTAAGCTAATTGTAAGCCAAGATATCGTTGTTAATAAATTAAATGTAAGGAGGCTTGAAAGTATTATAAAGTTTTTTATAGGAATAGGCGTAAGCGAATTTGATTTATTACAAATAGTGCCTTTTGGTAGGGCGTGGAATAATCGAAGTATCCTTTTTTATGACATTGAAAAAGAATTAAGCTATTTGAAAAAGGCATTTGAATTATCAAAAAACAGAAAATTAAATATTTTCACAAACCGTTTTCCCGCTCAATATTTCGAAGGTTATGAAGACTTAATACAGAGCCCTGCAAAATTATTTTATGAAGTAATGGGGAGAAAAGCAGAATTTGAGAAATATCTTAAAAATAATATTACTTTAAGATGCAAAGGCACTCGGTGCGATTATTGTGTTTTGAAAAGTTTTTGCGATGACATATCGTTATTTAAACGTGACGGTATCCTCAAGCCAAAAAATATGCCGTATTGCATAAAAAACAACGAGATTTCTGAAAGGATGCTTGAAAGTCAGCCGATAGTTAATAAAGGCCATGATATAGATATATTTGACTTTCTAGATTTTTTTATAAAAAACCGTTATTTTGTAAAAAGCCCTAGATGCGCTTTATGTAAATTTACCGCTACCTGCGATGGAATGCAGTGCGGCCGCATTAAAAACAACGGATATAAAGTCTTAGTGCCCATACCAGAAAAATCTTCTAAAAACTGTTTTGTCTCTTGCGAAATTCCTTCTCCATGTAAAAAAGGCTGTATTTTTTGCTCGCGTTCTCTGAAAAACAAAAAAAATAAGGAAATTGTGGTAAAGCCGAATAAGATAGAATCAGATTTATCCTATATCCACAATAGCTTGAAAATAGATACGCTAAGGATAGGAGGCAATGAACCCTTAAATTACCCGGGCTTATTAAGAGTAATAAAATATGCGAAAGAATTAGGCTATAGAGAAATTAGGCTGGCCACTTCTGGCGAAAGATTGATTAATTTTAATTTTACCCGTAAGTTCTGTGCTTCCGGTGTTGACAAAGTCCAATTGTCCATTTATGGATATAATGACGAATCTCACGATTTAATTACTGGTTCCCGTGGGAGCTTCAAAATCTTATTAAACGCAATCAGGAATTTGCAGAGATTTCCTAAGGTAGAAATAATGTTGCACTCTTTGCTTTTGAAGCAAAACTATTTATTTATATCCAAAATATACGATTTTATTGCTTCTTACTTTAGAATATTTCCGATAAATTTTTGCATGGTAAGACCAAGAAATAGCGACCAGCGCGATTACTATGAATTTGCTCCTAAATTCTCTGACATTGCGAAAATATTAAAGCATAACAAGGTTATGGACCGTGCTAAAATCAGGATACCGTATTGTGTGTTGCCAAAATTTTATTTAAAAAGTGCCATATCCGGTTATACTGAAGACGAATTGCTTCAACCAGGTAATTTTTATGAAAACAATCCTTTCGTTAAAATTTCAATGAACAGGTTAATTTTTTGTAATGAAGGAACGTATATGGAAGATAAAATATCTTTTTTGACTAAATGCAGTCAATGCAAATTAAATAATTTTTGTATGGGGATTCCCGACCTATATTTAAAGCTGTATGGCGATGGCGAATTTAAGCCATTAACCAGTTTACCTTGAATACGGCTGAGAAAGTAGAAGCATAGTAACATAGGGTGCGTATGGATAATGACCGGCTTACCATATTTACAAGCGCTGCCTGTAATAATAATTGTGTTTTTTGTTCTGATCGCAAACCGGACCTGTCTTTTAAAAACGCTGCTTGGCTTACACCCGAAGGGTTTTTAAAACAAAGTAAAAAGATCGAATCGCTTGACTCAATGCTTTTTACTACATGCGAACCCACGCTTAATAAAAATTTAACTAATTTTATTAAATTAGCGAAACAAAAAGGATATAAACACATTTGCCTTCAAACAAACGGAAGATTGCTGAGTTACGGTAGCTATGTCGATGAGCTCGTCAAAGCAGGCTTAACAGAAGTCAATATTTCTATCCATGGAAGCTCAAAAAAAATTCATGAAGCTTTAACTCGTACTCCCAATGGATATGCGCAAACCGTCCAAGGATTGAAGAATATAGTTGCCTTAAAAGATATTTTTCGGTTAAAGGTAAATACATGTTCTACGCTTACCAAGCTAAATTATAAAAATATTTATTTTCTTATTAAGATGTTGCTGGCTTTCGAAAAAATCGATTGTATAATACTGAACACCCTCATGTATGCAGGAAATGCAGATAAATTTTTTAATCAGCTCTTTGTTTCATACTCAGAGTTAGCGAAAGAATTTAAAAAAGCGATTGACAAACTAAAGCGTTCGTATGGCGACAAAAAAGAGCTGCCCATTAAGATAGAAACTATGCCATTTTGCCTAATGGGTGGTTACGAGAATTATGTAGGGATTCCAGAAACACCGTACTATATTAAAAATAAAGAAAAGACAATGCTCCACCGTAGTTCAGCTACTACAAAAACACCGATTTGCTCACCTTGCAGGCACTACAAATTATGCAGCGGGATTGATGTAACGTATGCTGAAAAGATAGGCTGGCTTGAGCTCGCCCCGATCAAATGAGTAGAGTTAAAATCGATACGCAACATATATTGAAAGCCATCAAAGTTATTGAAAATATTAATTTTGAGTATTTGGCATTGAGAAATGGTATTAAGCCTACACAGAGAAGCATAATCGACCATGGGCAATTTAAAGGAATAAAAAAAATTTATGAGAAAAACGGAATATATATAACCCATTCCGATTATAAAATCAAAAGAACAAAAAAGATGTTAAGGGCGGCACCTTTACATAGCCATGGCGGCCAAATAATATTTTACGCATCGAAATTACCAAAACTTGCTAAGGCTTTAAAAGAGCAGGAAGATAAAAGAATAAAAGGTATATATTCGTCAGGAAGAAAGTTTTTCTCTATGGTTGATGAAACCATAGGCCATTTATTAGGATACCCACAATGCTGCATAAATTTCTTTAAACAAAATACAAATTCTCCATCAATAAAATTAATATCTAGTGCATTTGAGAATACCAAAGGAACGCCTTCATTTTACTTAAACAATTTACACGCATTCCCCGGCTCTCGTTTTGGGGCGCTAATTTCACATTTTCCATGTTCTTATACGTGTAATGAGTCAAAAAAGTATGCGCAAAAAGTCCTAAATTCGATTTGTGTTTCGGAAACTGAAATTCGGGAATACATTGAGTTTTTTTTAAAGCTTCCTGTACTTGTTTTGAATAACGGAAAAACATTTTTTTTTAATAGTGTTGATATGTCAGCAGGAAGCGCCCGTTATAATTTCATATATAAAAGCATAAATCAAAACCACGGCTTTGAGAAAGATCGAAATTATCTTTGTGCGTATAATAGACTTGAGAACGGAAATAACATTATTCTTGGTAAAAAAACCATTTCCGTTTTTCTTAACGATAAAGAGGTGGGTAAAATCAAAAACGAGAAACCTTTATTATTTACTTTTAAATAAACTACGCCTCCGATGAGCCCAAGGTCTAGAAAAGCAGCTTATCTTCAGATTACCCGGGAATGTAATAATGAATGTTTATTTTGTTCTAACCCCCAATTTAAAAAAAATTATGGCTTAGGTGAAATAAAAAACAAAATTATCGCTTTAAAAAAACAGAACATCACTGAAATTATTCTTACTGGCGGAGAACCGACATTGGTAAGCTTTTTGCCGGAAGTAATATCATTTATTCAAAAAAACGGCATTGCAAGCAGGATCATAACGAATGGTTGCAAACTGGAGGACCCTCGCTTAACTAAAAAACTTTTTAAGGCTGGTTTAAGGGATATAAATATTTCGATTCATTCCGATAGCAGCAGCATCGCAGACAAATTATCTCAAAAGAAAGGCCATTTTAAAAAGGCAATAAAAGGGCTAGAGAACTCATTGAGAGTAGGATTCCATGTGGCGCTCAATAGTACTATAAATACGCTTAATTGTAAAAATCTGTCTAACACTGCGAAATTTTTCATTAAGGCTTTTCCTGGTATAAAACATTTTGTTTATAATAATCTCGACCCGGGGAAGGCGGATGGTGAAATTAATAGTAGGGTAGTAAATAACCAATGGATTGTAGCAAGGTATACAGATATCGAGCTGGAGTTGAAGAAAACTGTTGAATTGCTGAGAACGCATGAGAGGACAATGAGAATTGAGCGAGTTCCATTATGTTATATGCAAGGCTTTGAAGAGCTTTCGTCTGAAACCAGGAAAATAGTCAAGAATGAACTTTATATTTGTTCATTTATAAGTAAAAAAAGGACGGATAAATTAAGGCAGGTGAAGCCTACGAAATTTAGAATTAAAGTTGAGTGTTGCGCCCATTGTTCGGCCAATAGAATTTGTGCGGGAATCCAAAAAGAATATATCAATATTTACGGAAGCAAAGAACTCTATCCCATTTTTTGTAATCCCGATGTAATTATAAGAAGAATTCATGCTACTCGTTAACCGGACCGAAACGCAAAATTAGCTGCAAGAAACATTAAATCTTAAATGGAAAATTTTATTTATTTTTTAATATTTTTGATCATCGGTTTGTTTAGTTCGTATAGCGACATCAGATATTCAAAAATTAAGAACAATTTGGTAATCGTAGGCATATTTTTTTCATTTATAAGTTTTATGTATTTGCTGTTGTTCAAGTATTTGAGTTTCCATTTTCTTTCTTTTGTGATTATAAACGCCGCGTTAATAACTTTGGTCGCCTTTTTAATCTGGTATTTTGGATTCTGGGCTGCCGGAGATTCTAAGCTTTTTATTATGTTTTCATTTTTTGTGCTTTTAAAAGTAAATCCCTTTCAGAAAATTTTGCCGCTTTATCCCATAATTGTTTTCTTAACAAATGTCTTTGTGTTGCTTTTTATTTTCTTGTTAGCTGTTTATTTCACGAAAGTAGTTGTTTTTATTAAAAATAAGGTATTACAGAGCGGCTCTCGCAGTTTTTATGACGTTTTTTTGTTTTCCTTAAAAAATATTTTTAAATATATCAAAAAGAGAATATTTAAATGTTTAAGGTTTGTGTTGAGTTACCTTACTTTTATTATGTTGATTCAGTTGGTTGTGCTTAATATGAATTTTCCTCAACTAAAATTGGATTCTTCTTTGTCAATGTTGAGCTATTTAATGCCGCTTTTGTTGTATAGAACATTCAATAAAACCCTATTGAAACATGTATCCATTCTTGTTTTTTCAAGTTTTTTAATGATTTGCCTTCTAGTTAATTCTTTCATTATTTTCGGATCAAGTGCGATTCTTAGTTTTATTGTGTACTTAAAGAATTTTACTTACTTTTTTGTGCTTTTTTATTCTCTCCGGAAATTGCTTTCTTTAAGAAATGATATAATAGAAGAGGTGCCGGTTGCAAACTTGCCGGATAGGTTACAGCTTACTGATGAGTCAATTTTGAAATTTGGTTTCAAAAAAATTGGTAAACTCTATCCTGATGGCTTAACTCAAGATCAAATTAATGAAGTTAGAACGGACTTATTGAGAAATCGTTCATCGGAAACAATAGAGATATATAAAACTTTGCCGTTGGCGCCCTTTATATTTTTAGGCGCCTTCATTACGGTATTAGTTAAATTTCCTATAATAAATTTGTTAATTTTTGGAAAAATCAGTCAAACGTATTTTTAAAAATTAGAATGTATGTATTTAGATTTTAACCAAGATAATAAAGGCCTTTTAAGTATTTTTACTGCCCCATTCGATAAACAGCTTCATTTATTAAAGGGGCTCGGGTGTAATAAGAAGTATAATATTATAAGTTTCCAGACCGGATGTTGTAATTATTGCATTTTTTGTTTTCATAAAGATGATCCTAAGAAAGGTTATAACGATTCAATTCTTGCCAGCCTAAAAAATTCGATGCATTTAAATAGAAAAAATAACATATCTCACTTGCTTCTTGCCGCTAATGAACCATTGCGTTATCCGGGGATTTTGGATTTGTTAGAATCTGCAAATAAGTATGGTTTTAAGACAATTGAAACCATATCTTCCGGAGAATTTTTTTCGAATTCGTCATTTACAGAAAAACTAGTAAGATACGGATTAAGGAATATATCCATTCCGGTATACGGTATAAATAAATTGCATAATCAGATAGTTGCTAATCACAAGAGTTATAATTTACTGAGAAGCGGAGTGGATAATCTAAGGTCACATCCAGGGGTAAAAATTTATCTGCACACATTGTTACTTAAGCAAAATATAAACCATGTAGATAAAATAATTAGTCTATGCGCTAAGGTAACAAAAGTACCCCTTTCGATACTGCATCTTAAATATAAGGCCAAGCTTCCCTATAAAAGCTTAATACCTTCTTATAAAGAAATAATAAGGAAATTTAGAAATTCTAATTTTAATTTTGTCGGTTTTCCTTTGTGTGTTTTAAAAGAGCTGTCACCAGAAAAATTTTCCAAGACAGTCTCTTGCAGCAAAAATTATAAAACGAATTTATTATGTAAAATAGAGAACGATATATCTGATGCAATATTTTTGTACACGAGGGTTTTTTCGTACCACAAATTAAGCAAATGTTTCCATTGTCAAATTGAGCAATATTGCCCAGGAGTATTTTTAAATTATGTGTTTCATTACGGAGACTCTGAAATAAAACCGTTATAAAGTAAGGCTGTAAGGCCTAACATTCCTATGACTAAAGAAATACTACTAATAAATCCCCCTTTGTTAGATAGTCGCCCAAACGCAAACTTTGACTACAACACAGGATTATTAAAAATCGGGGCTTTTTTAAAAAATCAAGGTTGCCGGGTATGCTTTTTTGATTTTCTAGAGGGGATGTATAAATATATAGGAGAAGACCATCCTTATAAGGAGCCAGGTAGGTATGTTGATAAAAAAAGATGTGGTATGGGGAGTAAGAAAATATTTAAAAAGCGTTATCATATTGGTAAGCCTTATTCGTTTTTTAATACTGAGCTAAAAAAAATTAAGAAACCCGATGAAATCTACGTAGGTTCATCCTTGACTTTTTATTGGGAGGGCGTCCACAAGGTAGTAGAGATCTGTAAAAAGTTATATCCTGATATCCCTGTTACCATAGGAGGAATTTATCCAACTCTTGCTCCCGAACATGCCAAGAGATCAAAGGCAGATAATGTTATTATCGGACAATTTAAAGGAGCCAGCGATTTGCCGCCCGCTATGGAGTTAATGAAAGAAAGGGAATATAAATACGCAATAATAAAAACCACTCGCGGTTGTTGTAACAACTGCAGCTACTGTGCAGTCCCGAAGGTCGAAGGTAAAATTATTACGCACCGTCCGATAGGAGATGTTATCGCTGAGTTGCAGTTGCGCGTTAGTAGCGGCATTAGGAAAATAGTATTTTGGGAGTCAAATATTTTACAGGATGCAAAACAGTATTTTGAAAAATTACTGGATAGGATTATAGAATTGGAACTAGATCTTTCTATCCAGATCCCCGAGGGCTTCGATCCACGTTTAATTTATCCTGAGATTATTAGAAAATTGCGTTTAAGCGGAGTTAGCTATATAGGCTTGGCTTTAGAAAGCAGCGATTCTAATTTGCAGCACAGGTTTCATAAGAAACTAAAACTTTCTTATTTTGAGAAGGTGGTAAAATTATTTAAGGAAGAAGGTTATTTTTGCCATAAAACCATGCGTTATGAAAACGACATTTGGTTATTTGTTCTGATAGGTCTGCCAGAACAAAGTTTGAAATCGATTCTCCTTACTTTGATAGACGTTTGGAAATTAGGATGTTTGCCGGTGGTACTACCTTATACCCCTATACCTGGCACCGAAGAGTATGTTAATTATAGGCATCTCATAAAGGGCAGAGATTTAGAAGAATTAGCCCCGTCGCTTATGCCATTCGCAAATGATGAACTTACTGTAGAAGACCTGGAAGAAATCCAAAATAACTTTTCAAAACGCCATTTTACGGTAAAGGATATAAAAAATCTTCCCAATAATAGTAGGGTCACTAAAGTGCTTAAAGCACTGATATAGGAATTTTGAATTTCTACATTAATACTTCTCCTAAAACGATTGACTCCAGCTAAAATTAATGATATAGTTTAAGAAATTCTAGATGAGGAGGATGGTGATTAGATGTCGCAGATTGAGATCAGAAAAGGCGATTCTTTTGAGGCGGCGATGCGCCGTTTCAAAAAACAAATTGAGCAGGAAGGTATTTTAAGGGAAGTCAGAGACCGCAAGCACTATGAAAAGCCCAGCGAGCGAAAGCGAAGGAAGGCTAAGGGCAGGCGGTAAATGGCCCTGGGTGTTTCGACTGCCTGGAATGCGTATCGCCACCATTGCGCAGGGGCTATAACATCAGAGTTGGAAGTACTCGGATTTAATACGTTTGAGTTGAGCTATAACCTCAACTCTTTTATTGTAAACGGGTTTAAAAAGCTCGTTGCAAAGAAACTCTGCCGCATTTTAAGTATTCATAACTTTTGTCCCATTCCCGCTTGTCTGGCCAGAGAAAAAGCCCTCCCCGATTGTTATTCATTGGCTTCTTTGGATAAGGAGGAAAGGCGCCTTGCCATACGCTATACCAAGAGAACTATTGCTACTGCGGCCTGCCTTGGTGCCAAAGCCGTAGTGCTACATTGCGGAAGGGTTGAAATCGCCGATAGGACAAAGAGACTCATATCTTTATACAACAAAAAGGATTTTCGACTCTTTTCAAAAGAAAAGAACCAAGCGATAAAAGAAAGGGAAAGAAAATGTAAGCCTTTCCTGCAGAGCGCGCTTAGAAGCTTAGAGGAATTAAACCGCTGTGCAGGGGAGAATAACGTTCTTTTGGGGCTTGAGAATCGTTTTTATTACCGTGAGATCCCATCCTTTGAAGAACTCGTGCATATCTTTCAGCAATTCAGGGGTTCGAACTTACGCTATTGGCACGATACCGGCCATGCGCAGGTAATGGAAAATTTGGGATTTCTTAGTCATAACGATTATATTGTGAATTTTAAAAAGCCTCTTATCGGCGTACACTTGCATGATCTGGCTGGATGCAATGACCACAAGGCGCCAGGGACAGGCACTTTTGACTTTAGTATCCTTAACGGGTTTCTTAAAGAAACTACTATTAAAATAATTGAGGCACACCGTAACTCAAGCGCGCGCGAACTAAAAGCCAGTAAAACGATTATAAACGAAAGGTTATCTAGTGGCCGGCGGAATTCGTAAGCCTGCGGTTGCAGGGCAATTCTACCCTTCTTCGGAACAGGAGTTAAAAAGGCTGATTGCCAGTTTTATTGTCAAAGAGCCTGCCAACAAAGACGTGATCGCTTGTGTATTACCACACGCAGGATACGTGTATTCAGGCAGGGTTGCCGTTGAAACGGTCTCGTCAATGAAGATCAAGGATACCGTGATATTGATAGGCCCTAATCATTCCGGCTACGGAGAAGAATTCAGCATAATGACTGAAGGGGTATGGCAGACCCCGATGGGCGATGTGCGGATTAATTCTGATCTTGCCAAACAAATGGCGTCTCATTCGCCAAGCCTGAAAGAAGATACGCTTGCGCATAGGTATGAGCATTCCCTGGAAGTTGAACTTCCTATTTTGCAGTATTTTAAGATGTCTTTTGAGATTGTGCCCATAGCGGTCTTTTCCGGCGAGCTCGCGCTTTTAAAACGTATCGGCAAAGAAATTGCCCAGGCAATTATTTCCTGCGGAGCAAAGGATTCAGTTGTGATAGCTGCGAGCACTGACATGACGCACTATGAGCCTCTGGAGCACGCAGAGAAGAAGGACAGGCTAGCGATTGAAGCGATACTTGCATTAAATGAAGATGCCCTCTTTGAAAATATTGCAGCGCAGGGCATTTCGATGTGCGGTTATGCCGCAGTTGCCGTTATGCTCTCTGCAGCAAAAACACTAGGGGCATCTTCAGGCAGTCTTGTCAAGTATCAAACCAGCGCAGAAGTGAGCAAAGACACAAGCAGCGTAGTTGGTTATGCGGGGATGATTATTTATTAACCGAGCGTCATTTTAAACGAGGTAGGATAGCGATGGAAGAAAAAAATAAACACATTGATAATGAATGGAAAGAGAACGTAGATAAGGAAAAAACTCAAGGCGGGCAGGAGAAGGAGTTTATACCGCCTATCCCGGATTTCAAATTCTTTGTTTCTACCCTTTCCCTGCAGGCTTCGATTTTTCTTGGCTTGATTGAAAACCCTGTGACAAATCAGAAGGAAGAAGACTTAAGTCAGGCAAAATTTATCATCGATACGCTTGATATGCTGAGGGAAAAAACCAAAGGGAATTTAAATGAGGAAGAAGGCACGTTTTTTGAAAATGTGCTCTATGAGCTTAAAATGCAGTATGTCGAAAAAACAAAAAAATAAAACAGTAGCTGACAATTTGTTGCTTGATATCCTTTCCTGTCCTGATTGCAAGTCGGATGTGGGTATGGTTAAGGCGAAAATTGTCTGCAAAAAGTGCGGGAAAAAGTATTCCATCGTAAACGGTATACCAGTTATGTTAATAGGCGAGGCGGATAAATGAAGATTAAAAAAATATTGGTTATCCACGGTCCGAACCTCAAGCTTTTGGGTACACGCGAGCCGCAGGTTTACGGCAAGACTACTTTGGTACAAATAAACCGAAGCCTCAAGGGTTATGCAAAAAAGAGGAAAGTCAGGCTGGTTATTGCGCAATCCAACCACGAAGGTGAAATCGTGGATCTTATTTGTAAGAGCAAAGGTGTTTTTCAGGGGCTGCTTATCAACCCCGCAGCATATACACACACAAGCGTGGCAATCAGAGACGCGATTGCCGCAGCTCAAGTTCCTTCCGTTGAAGTACACCTTTCAAATATTTACACAAGAGAGGAATTCAGGCATAAGTCTCTCATCAGCCCGGTGGTAAAAGGTACGGTTATGGGTTTTGGGCCTAAAAGCTACGTCTTGGGGCTTGAGGCCTTGTGTAATCTCCTTACATAGACAATGAATGCAAGGCTGGCGCAGATTAAGCGGAAGCTATGCACAGACCGTCTTGACGGAATTGTGCTTTTTTCCTCCGCGAACGTTTCGTACGCAGCAGGATATCCCTGCCGGGACACCTACCTTTTAATCACTTCAGGAAAGAGCTTATTTCTGACCGATACCAGGTATTCCGAAGAACTTAAGGACCGAACCAACGGTTTTTTGGTAAAAACGTACAGTGGTTCTCTGGTTGAATTGGCAGCAAAAGAATGCCTGCGGCTTGGCCTGAAGCGGGTTGGTTTTGAGGGGCGCCACATCAGTTACTCTGCGTATGCGCTGATGCGAAAACGGCTAGGTAGAAAAGTAACGCTGGTTCCAAAAACACACCTTATCGAAGAATTGCGTTCCATCAAAGCAGAAGATGAGATCGCTCTGATAAAACGGGCGGTCGATATCGCTAAAAAAGCGATGTATTTTGCGCAAGGGCTGATCGTGCCGGGTAGGAGGGAGATAGAGGTTGCCGCCGAGCTTGAAAGGTTTGTGCGGTTCCACGGTGCATGGGCAGCTGCGTTTCCTGTTATTGTCGCCTCCGGCAAAAATTCTGCCTTTCCGCATCACATTACCTCTATGAAAAGGATTGAAAAGAACGAACCCGTCTTGATTGATATGGGGGTTGATTATCAAGGGTATAAATCTGACTTGACAAGGGTTTTTAACTCCGGTAAAATAAGTAACGCTGTAAAAAAGACTTACGAGATTGTGCTTCGGGCTCAAAAGAGCGCAATAAGTAAAATAAAACCCGGGACTTCGGCCAAGGTAATTGACGCAACAGCCCGCCAGTATATAGCCCGTTGTGGATTTGGCGGGTTTTTTGGTCATAGCGTAGGCCACGGCGTTGGCCTAGAAGTCCACGAAGACCCCCGAATATCTAAAAAGAGCAATGAGCTGATCCGCCAAGGTATGGTTTTTACGGTTGAGCCGGGAATATACCTTTACGGCAAATACGGCATAAGGATTGAAGATATGGTACTGGTGACTGCGAAAGGAGTTGAGGTACTCTAGTGGCTCTCTCAATCAACGAAATCAAATCGGGGTTAACTATTCTGGTGGATAACGATGTGTATCAGGTGATTGATTTCCAACACGTCAAACCAGGTAAAGGTGCGGCGTTCGTAAGGACCAGGGTAAGGAATATGAAAAGCGGTAACGTCCTTGAGAAGACGTACCGTGGCGATGAAAAGATAGAAAGCGCATACGTTGATGAACGTAAACTTCAGTTTCAATATGCCTCTTCTGGCATATACCACTTCATGGACCAGGAAACTTACGATGAAGTAGCAATTCCTGCTCCTGTTCTTGGCGACCAAACAAAATATTTAAAAGACAATCTGGAGGTAGTCGCCTATTCTTACAAAGACGATATCCTCAATATCAGCCTTCCTAATTTTATCCATTTTGCGATCACACATACTGAACCCGGCATTAAAGGCGATACAGCAAAGAGTGGCACAAAGCCTGCCACTATTGAAACCGGGGCTACGGTACAGGTTCCTCTATTCGTTAATAGTGGCGACAAGATAAAAATTGATACGAGGACCGGCGGGTATGTAGAAAGGGTATATTAACGGGAGAGCATACATGAATATCAAAGAAATCAAAGAGATGATCAACCTCATGAATGAAAACGGCCTTGTCGAGCTTGAAATCGAAAAGGACGGTATGCGTATAAGGCTGAAAAAAACAGGCTCTGGGATGGAGGGCGTAAGCGGGCCGATAGTCATAGAGAGGGAAACAGCACCATCCGCAAAAGCCTCTTTTACCTCTGAGCCCGCCAAGGAAGTGTCCTCAAAAAATGTTGAAATAAAGGCGCCGATGGTCGGTACTTTCTACCGTGCTCCTGCCCCGGAAGCCCCGCCTTACATTGAAATAGGGCAGGTCATTGAGGCAGGGCAGGTGCTTTGTATCATCGAAGCGATGAAGCTTATGAACGAGATTAAATCCGAAATCAAGGGCAGGATTGTTGAGATTTTAGTCGAAAATGCTGAGCCAGTTGAATTCGGGCAGTCCATGTTTATTGTCGAACCTCTTTAATTCTAGATAAATGTTTTCCAAAATTCTTATCGCAAACCGCGGCGAAATCGCCTTACGCATAATCCGTGCGTGTAAAGAAATGGGAATCAGAACGGTCGCGGTGTATTCCCAGGCCGATGCGAGTTCTCTGCACGTACAAATGGCTGATGAAGCTATCTGTATCGGTCGAGCCCAAAGTAGTTCAAGCTACCTTAATATTCCTGCCGTTATCAGCGCCGCAGAGATTACCGATGTTGAGGCAATACACCCCGGATACGGTTTTCTTGCCGAAAACGCTCATTTTGCGGAGATCTGCGAGTCCTGCCATATTACTTTTATCGGCCCGACCCCTGAAAATATCAAGCTTATGGGTGATAAAATGGCGGCGCGTACGACAATGCAAAAAATCGGGCTTCCCATAGTTCCGGGAAGCACTTCAGTTATTAAGAATAAAGACGAAGCGATTAAAACGGCAAACCGCATCAAATACCCCGTGATTATAAAGGCCTCTGCAGGGGGCGGCGGTAAAGGAATGAGAATATGCCATAACGAGATAAAACTTGTGAGCAGTTTCATGACTGCACAGGCAGAGGCAGAAGCCAACTTCGGCAACCCAAACGTCTATATCGAAAAATATATCGATAAGCCCCGCCACATAGAAGTGCAGATTTTAAGCGATACCTACGGTCATCACCTCTATCTTGGCGAGAGGGATTGTAGTATTCAGCGCAGGCACCAGAAACTACTCGAAGAGTCGCCTTCGCCTATCGTTGATTCTAAATTACGCAAGCGGCTGGGAGATATGGCGATAAAAGCCGCGAAATCCTTTGATTATGTCGGCGCAGGCACCATAGAGTTTTTGCTTGATCAGGAGAAAAACGTATATTTTATGGAAATGAACACGCGCATTCAGGTTGAGCATCCCGTTACCGAAATGGTTAGCGGTATCGACTTGATTAAGCAGCAGATTTTAGTTGCTGCCCGCACAAGATTGTCTTTTAAGCAAAGCGACATCCATCTTAACGGCGCAGCGATTGAATGCCGCATAAACGCCGAAGATTTCCGAAACGGTTTTATTCCCTGTCCCGGTAAGATCGAGACGCTTATCCTTCCCGGAGGCCCGGGGATCCGGATCGATACCCATATTTACCAGGGGTATGAAATCTCCCCATACTACGACTCATTAGTCGCAAAGATAATCGCTCATGGCAAAGACCGTAACGAGGCTTTAAGGATTATGCAGAGGGCGCTGAGTGAATTCAAGATTGAGCCGATCAAAACTACAATACCATTTCACATACAGCTTCTTTCGAACTCCCTTTTTGCAAAAGGCGAGTTCTCTACGCATTTCGTTAATGAGATGCTCGGAGAAGAAGAACAGGCAAAGGAGGGATAATGACTAAGGATGATTCAGCAACAGGGCTTGGCGCAGTCAACATCCATAAAAACGTAATTGCTTCTATTGCCTATCTTGCGGCTGAAGAAATCGAAGGCGTAAACGGCATCGGCAGGAATATGAAAACAAATCTTTTTGAATTAATTGGTTTTAGGCATAAGAATTCCGGAATAAGGGTAGAGATAGATAAAAATAGCGATGTGCGCATTGAGATCCCGTTGATAGTAAAATACGGTTTTAATATTCCCGACATCGCCAGTAAGGTCCAGGAAAATGTCAGTGCCGCGGTAGACAAAATGACGAACCTCTCGATAATCGATATCAATGTCAGTATTGTAGGCATAGAAAGGGGGCAATGATGAGATTCCTTACCGTTGTGGGCATATCGTTTTACATGATCGTGTTGATCTTTATAGGGCTCGGTATGATAGTATTTTCTTTTAACGTACTTGCACCCGTCGATATAATCCGATTGCTGGAAATTACACAGTATAATACGAATTACCGCATCCTGCTCGGGTTATCCGGCGGCCTGCTTATCATTATCAGTTATTCCTTTGCACAGCTTATACTGGGCCGTTTTCAGCGGGAAAAAACTATCGCGTTTGCGACTTCGACCGGAGAAGTGACTATTTCTCTTTCGGCAGTTGAGGACCTTATCAGACAGCTTGCATTCGTATTTCCTGAAATCAAGGAACTTAAGCCTGACGTAATCGCGACTAAAAAAGGAATAATCGTGCACATGCGGGTAGTTTTGCGTACCGAAGCCAACTTGCCTGAATTGACCTCAAGGCTTCAGGATGTGACCAAAACGAGAATCCAGGAGGTTCTAGGGATCGAGGAGGCTATCGTAATTAAGATCCATATCGCAAAAATAATCACAAAGGAAGAAAAGGACAAAAGAAGAGGGCAAATTGAGCAGCAAATCCCCTCTGTCCCCTATGGCGGTTACACAACGTTTAACAAGTAGGAGGTAACAGGAAATGAAGATAGGTATTTTGACTGGCGGCGGAGATTGTCCGGGCCTTAATCCTGTGATTCGGGCTGTAGTAAGAAAGGCAAACGTATCGGGCTGCGAAGTGGTGGGGATAAAGAACGGATGGAAGGGGCTCATTGATAACGACACCATCCCGCTTACCCTCAATACCGTTTCAGGCATCTTGCCTAAAGGGGGTACAATTCTCGGTACGAGCCGGACAAATCCATACAAGAAAGAAGGCGGAAGAGAAAAAACAAAAGAGAATTTCTCAAAGCTCGGTTTGCATGCGCTGATTGCAGTCGGAGGAGAAGATACGCTTGGCGTTGCGTCTAAATTGATTAAAGACGAAATTCCCAATATTGTCGGCGTACCGAAAACGATAGATAACGATCTTTCCTGCACCGATTATACATTTGGTTTTGACACCGCAATTAATACGGCTATGGAGTGTATTGATAAGCTGCATACTACCGCTGAAAGCCACCATCGTATCATAGTCGTTGAGGTTATGGGCAGGCATGCCGGCTGGATTGCGATTGAATCGGGTCTTGCGGGAGGGGCAGATGTGATACTGATACCTGAAATTCCGATCGATATGGACGAGGTCTGTGCGCTCATTAAAAAAAGGCATGGGCGGGGAAAGAATTTCAGCATCGTCGTGGTTGCTGAAGGTGCCCAGTTTAAGTCAAGAAGTATGGTGCTGCAGGAAGAGAAGCTGGATGAGTTCGGCCACGTCAGGCTTGGCGGTATCGGAGAGATCTTGGGCAAAGAAATCGAAAAGAGGATAGGATACGAGACGCGCGTCAGCGTCCTGGGGCATATTCAAAGAGGCGGTTCTCCGACCGCATTCGACAGGATCTTGGGTACCCGTTTCGGCGTTAAGGCCGTCGAACTTGTCTTGCACAAAAAATTCGGCAGAATGGTTGCGCTGCAAGGCAATAAGGTTATTGATGTTTCCCTGGAAGAAGCCGTAAAAGAGTTAAAAACGGTGGATGAAGAAATATATGAAATAGCCAAAGTATTCTTTGGTTAACGCGGGGTGGAGTATGAGGGATATAATTAAAGATTCTCTCCTTGAGAGCATCCAAGTAAAGGAAGACCTGCTGCACACCGGCATAACCGAAATTATGGAAATCGCCGATATTGTTATCGAATGCCTTAAAAAGGGCGGGAAGGTTATTTTTTTCGGAAACGGTGGCTCTGCCAGCGATAGCCAACACCTTGCTGCTGAACTCGTAGGAAGATTTAAAAAAGACCGCAGGCCGCTGCCTTCTATTGCGCTCACCACGAATACCTCAATACTCACCGCGCTTGCAAACGATTACGGTTACGATATTGTGTTTGCAAAACAGATTGAAGCATTGGGTTCAGTGAACGATGTGGCAATCGGGATTTCGACGAGCGGCAAGGCAAAGAATGTGATTCAGGGGATCAAGCAGGCAAAAAAAATGGGGATAAAGACGGTAGTATTTACAGGAGGCGATGGCGGGGAATTGGCAAAATTAGCAGACACAGCCATGGTTATTTCTTCCACTAACACCGCCCGAATCCAGGAAGTGCATATCACCCTAGGCCATATTATTTGCGAACTTGTGGAGCAGGCGCTGTGTTAGAAAAGAAAGTCATTACTGATTACGCGATACTTAAGCGAATAGCGTTACGCTTACGGAAAAACGGCAAAAAGATCGTATTTACCAACGGCTGTTTTGACCTTATGCATTATGGCCATGTAAAATATCTGGAAGAAGCATCGGGCAAGGGCGATGCGTTAATCGTCGGAATAAACAGTGACGCATCGATAAAAAGGATAAAAGGAAAAAACAGGCCCATAGTCGGACAGAAAGACAGGCTCAGGCTGGTGGCAGCGCTTGAGAGCGTAAGTTACGTTGTTCCTTTCCGCCAAGATACACCCCTTGCTTTAATTACAATGATCAGGCCGCATGTCCTAATAAAAGGCGCAGACTGGAAAAGGAAGGATATAGTCGGTAATGAGTTCGTAAAGAGCTATGGTGGCAGAGTCAAGACGATACGCTTTGTCCCTGGTAAATCTACTACCGCTTTGATTAAAAAAATTGCGCGATCATATGCGTAAGGGCATAAATAGGATTTTGGATGCGAATATCAACCGTGCCAAAGAAGGCTTACGGGTATGCGAAGATATTTGCAGGTTTGTTTTGGATAATGCGCGCCTGACGAGCGGGCTCAAACAAATAAGGCACGGTATAGAAAAAACCGCCAAACGGTATACTCGCCTATCCTGCCTCCTTGAGGAAAGGTCGGCTTTTAAGGACAAGGGCCGCCTGCTCCATGCACACAACGAATTAAAAAGAAAGGATATCACGGATATCTTCTTTGCGAATATTCAACGTGTCAAAGAATCGGTGAGAGTACTTGAAGAGTTTTCTAAGCTCAAAGACAGCCGTTGTGCCTTGTACTATAAACAGTTACGGTACCGCGTATATGAACTGGAAAAGAAAGCAGCTGAACAACTCGCATCTTTACGCCATTCTGGATAGGCGGGCGCTTGCTGGAAAACAGATTTCGAAAGTTGCATTGAGGATGGCAAACGCAGGAATCAGGGTTTTTCAGTTCAGGGATAAATGCGCTGATGCGCGTTCATCCTTAAAAGAGGTTGTTGAGTTAAAGAAGGCTCTCGCGAAAACAAAGGCTCTTTGTATTGTAAACGACCGCGTTGATATCGCGTTGGCAGCGCAGGCAGATGGTGTACATCTGGGACAACAGGATATGCCTCTTGCCTATGCAAGGAAGATGCTCGGAAAGGATAAGATTATTGGTATTTCCTGCGCGAGCATTCAAGAAGCGCTTAAGGCGCAAGAGGGAGGAGCCGATTATATTGGTATCGGCCCTTGTTTCATTACCGTGACAAAACCAGAGTCAAAAAAGATAAAAAAAACAGTGCTACGGAATTGTACAAACAGAATACGCATACCGGTTTTCGCTATCGGCGGGATAAATAGAAGCAACATAAATGAACTGGTCCGGTGTGGGGTAAGGAGGGTTGCTGTTGCAAAGGCAATCTGCGCGGTTACCGACCCTTATCCTGTAGTCCGTGCGTTTCGGGAAGCGCTACGATGAATGCAGGTATGACACAATTAGGACAGGCAAGACGAGGGGTGATTACCCCGTTGATGAAAAGGATTGCTGCCTCAGAGGGAATTTCCAGTGCCGTGTTAATGCGGCGCATCAAGGAAGGCAGAATAGCAATACCTCATAATGCAAACAGGGTAGTGAAAAAACCATGTGCAGTAGGTTTTGGTTTGCGGACTAAGATAAATGCCAATATCGGCACTTCAACCGATAAAACCGACATCGCGGAAGAATTAAGAAAATTGGAAACGGCAGAGCACTATGGTGCTGATACGGTGATGGATTTGAGCATTGGTGGGCAGATTCGAAAAATCCGTCAACAAATACTTTCTGCCTCATCGCTTCCGGTAGGGACTGTTCCGATATATGAAATCTCGGTAAATGCTGCTGTCAACAGAAAAGACTATTTGAGTTTTGAAATCAAAGATATCCTGGAAACATTGCGTGTGCAGGCAGAAGATGGCGTTGATTTTTTTACCATCCACGCAGGTGTTACCCAGAAAGCACTCAAACTCCTGAAGATGCAAAAGAGGCTACTTAGTCTCGTTTCGCGTGGAGGCGCAATACTTTCGTGTTGGATGCGCAAGAATAAAAAAGAAAACCCTTTTTATGAGTACTTCGACCTTATCCTGGATATTGCATGCGAGTTTGATATCACTTTGAGCCTCGGCGATGGTCTGCGCCCCGGCTCTATTCTTGATGCTACCGATAAGCCGCAGCTGGAAGAGTTAAAGACCCTCGGCAAGCTTGCAGCCCGCGCAAGGAAGAGAAATGTCCAGGTAATAATCGAGGGGCCCGGCCATGTGCCGCTTGATCAGATAAAAAAGAATGTGCTTCTTGAAAAACGGATATGCCGCGGCGCCCCATTTTATGTGCTGGGGCCCCTGGTAACGGATGTCGCCTCAGGGTATGACCATATTAGTGGTTCAATCGGTGGCGCGCTTGCAGCAAGTTACGGCGCAGATTTTCTCTGTTACGTAACCCCTGCCGAGCACCTCAAACACCCTAGTTCCGAAGACGTAAGGGACGGCGTCATTGCTTCAAAGATTGCAGCGCATGCAGCTGATATAGTAAAAGGTTTTCCTGCCGCTAAAGATTGGGATAAAAAGATGTCAGAGGCACGCAGGCAGCGGAATTGGGAAAAACAGATTGCCCTTTCCGTCGATCCTGAAAAAGCAGGCGCCTCCAGGATGATTTCGCAGCCCCGCCTTTCGGATGTATGCACGATGTGCGGGGAATATTGTTCAATAAAAATAACGGAAGAGTCATATCTTTAAAACTGATTTTTTGCGGGCGTAGTTCATCGGTAGAACACCAGCTTCCCAAGCTGGATAGGAGGGTTCGATTCCCTTCGCCCGCTTGGATAAATTAAGCCGTGAATGCAAAATAATATTGCTACACACTTCGCCTATTGTATCGTCGCAGTATCTGCGTTTGGCGTCATGGGATGCGCTTCGCCTATGCATTCCGGGATTATTGCTGCCGGCACACCGGGATTCTATCACCAGATTTCAAGAGGACAAACTTTGTATGGAATATCCCGGATGCATGATACCGATCTCAATGAATTAGCTCGTATTAACCGCATTACCGACACAAGCCGCGTCGAAGCAGGGCAGTTTCTTTTTATTCCCGGCAAACAAAAACCCAATGATCCCAGTCAGGCATACACGCAGGAAGATTTTATCTGGCCAGTGAAAGGCAGGGTCATAGCTACTTTCGGCCAACTTTTTGACAACGTCATAACTAAGGGCATTAATATCCAGGCGCCCAAGGATGCCTCGGTCGTTGCCGCGCGTACGGGAAAAGTAGTATTTTACAGCGATAATTTTCTTTCCTTCGGTAAAACGGTTATTATTGACCACGGCGACGGATTTTTGACAGTATATTCAAGGGTTACATCTGTCCTTGTGCAGAAGGGTGCTACGGTGCATAAGGGCGAGATGATCGCAAAGGTAGGCGCGATAGGAAAACAGGAAAGTGCGTATCTCCACTTTGAGATTCGCAAAGGCCACTTTCCTCAAAACCCATATTTTTTTCTTCCAAACTAGTGCCTAGGCTAAAATGCTAAAAGATAATATTTTCGATCGGGCTGAGTACCTTAATGTCCTGCAAAAAAGAACAGCCGCATTTAGAGACGGATATCGGCAGAATATTGCACTAATCGGAGACGATTCAATAGGTAAGACATCGATTATTTCGAAATTCCTTGATTCTGTCTGTGAATCCCGCCTTGTGTTTGTGTATCTTGACGTCAGGCAGGAAACGCTCGTTTCTTTTGCCAGGAGGTTTATCGGTGTACTGCTCTATAATTTTCTTATCAATAGTAACCTAGAGCTTAAAGAAAACCTGGATTTCCTCGTCAAAAAGGCCTCATCCTATATACCGCACACCGTCAGTAAAATCAACTCACTTCTAAGTGACCTGGCAAAGGGCAAAAAAGAAAATATGTTTTCAGAGCTGCTTTCTCTTTGCGAATCGCTCTATCAAGAAACGCAAAAACGTACCTGTGTTATTCTGGACGAATTCCATAACCTTGAGTTTATTGGAAAAAAACGCCTTTATGCGGAATGGTCGAAGCTTTTGATTACTCAAAAAAATACCATGTATATTATAATCAGTTCCCGGAAACACAAAGCCCAGGTAATACTCTCCAAAGAACTTAGTTTGCTCTTCGGGAATTTTGAATTGATAACTATCGAACCGTTTGACATGGATACTACCGGCCAATTTATCGATTACTTATTGCCCGGGCTTAATCTAAGCAGGGGTATACGGAATTTTATCGTGAATTTTACCGGGGGGACTCCTCTTTACGTGCAGATGATTGCTGAAGCGCTCTCGCACGCAAAAGAAGAATCACTCGTCGATATATTGGAAAACCTTCTTTTTTCATCATCCGGAATCATGCATCATAAATTTTCCAATTACCTCAAGCGTTTCCAGGACAGCCGTTTTAGCTCGGAGTACCAGCATATCCTTTATTTGGTGGCAAGCGGGCATAATAAATATAAGGAAATTTCCCATCTTATGCGTAAGCCCCAGGCGCAACTAAGGGCAAGGATTGATGAGCTGCTTGAGTCCGACGTAATCAGCCGGACCGGCGATTTTTTAAAAATCAATGACCGGGTATTTGGGTTCTGGCTTAAATTTGTATACCAGGAAAAATTACACTCTCTGACCTTTGATGCCAAAAGCCAGAAAGCCGCGTTCAGGAAGAGCCTTGAATCAATGCTACAGGAGTTTCTCCTTGATGCAAACAAACCGGTCACTGAGCGCATCATTGAATTATTGAGGCTCTTTGAAAACGACACGATTCAGTTTGAAAAGAAAAAGATCAAACTTTACCATTTCAGGGAGATCAAGCCCCTTGAATTCGGGAAGCCTAATTTAAGGGAAGGGCTTTTGTGCCGTTCTACGGACAGTTTATGGATTATGGGGCTTAACTTTGAGCCGCTTACCGAAGACGATATTTCCGAGTTCGCAAAAGAATGCAAAAAGTTCCGCCATAAGATGCAAAGAAAGATTATTATCGCGTTTAAGAACCTTGATGAGAATAGCCGTTTACGGGCTCTTGACGAGAAGATTCTCACACTAAACCTTGAGCACTTAAACCAGATCCTTGATTTATATTCTAGGCCGAGGATAATCGCGTGAAAATAGGAGTTATTGCCGATACCCATATTCCCGACAGGGCGGATGCAATTCCGGAGGTAATCCTTAAGGAATTCAGGCATGTCGATATGGTAATTCATGCAGGCGACCTCGTTGAGGCCGCTGTCATAGAAGAGTTGAAGCGCGTTTGCAAGAACGTGCAGGCAGTATGGGGTAACATGGACCCTGCAGAAGTCAGGGAGTTGCTCCCCGGCAAAAAGATTCTCAAAATCGGAAAATTCAGGATCGGGATAATGCATGGCTACGGTCATCCCGATAAATTACCGGAATTATTGCTGGAGGAATTTAAAAACGATAATGTCAACTTGGTTATTTTTGGCCATTCGCACCGACCGGCAGAATTTGTGAAAAAGGGCATTAAATTCTTCAACCCCGGAAGCGTGACCGATAAGTTATTTACGCCTTTTAATTCATACGGTATAATCGAGATAAACGACGCCATAGAGTCGAAAATCATTAAGTTATGAACGCTGACAAAATTGACAGGCTTTGGGCTCCGTGGCGCATCCATTACGTCCGGTCCAATAACAAAACAAAGAAATGCATCTTTTGCTACAGCCAGCGCCCGCGCACGAAAAAACAGGCAATACTACAAACCCGTTATTCACTAGCTATCCTTAATCTTTACCCGTATAACAACGGTCATATGATGGTATGCCCCAAAAGGCACGTAAAGGATTTGGCGCAATTAAAGCCTCATGAAGTACTTGATCTATTCGCTGCGCTTACGAGGGTACAAAAGCTCCTTGTCAAAGTCCTTAAGCCCCACGGATTTAATATAGGGATCAATACTTCGATGGTTGCAGGCGCCGGTATTCCCGGTCATCTGCATATACACATTGTTCCCCGATGGATCGGCGATACCAACTTTATGCCCGTGATTTATCAGACAAAAGTAATTTCTCAATCACTTGACCAGCTTTATACGCAATTACGGAATGCTGAAAGTAAGAACAGTAAGAGAACTTGAGGACGAGCTCCTTGCTCCCTATGCCATGAAAAGTTATAATTCACGTGGCAGGGTGCACAAGGAGAAGGATCACCCCTACCGGTCTCTATACCAGCGAGACAGGGACAGGATAATTCATTCCGCTGCTTTTAGGAGGCTTGAATACAAGACGCAGGTTTTCGTGAATCACGAAGGCGATTATTACCGGACCAGATTAACGCATACCCTTGAGGTCGCACAGATTGCCAGGACTATCGCCTCAGCCTTGTGTCTTAATGTAGACCTAACCGAGGCCATCGCCCTTGCGCACGACTTGGGGCATACGCCTTTTGGGCATTCCGGAGAAGATGCACTCAACGAGCTCATGGCAAAGGAAGGGGGTTTTAATCATAACCTGCAAGGGTTAAGAGTAGTAGACCTTCTTGAGGAACGATATCCTGATTACCCGGGCTTAAACTTAAGCTGGGAGGTAAGAGAGGGCATAGTCAAGCATTCATCTGCGTTTGATACGAGTTTCAAGCTCAAAGATCTTGCTCCCGACGAAATGCCCACCCTTGAAACGCAGGTTGTCGATGTAGCCGATGAAATCGCCTACGACAACCACGATATTGACGATGGCATTACCTCCGGGCTGCTTAAGGAGCCGGAACTGGCCGAGGTCCCGATATGGAATAACATTTATAGGGAAATTTCAAAGAAGTATGGTACAATGGATGACGATAAGCGAAAATACCTAATCATTCGTTCGCTTATTGATATGCAGGTAACCGATTTGATCACTACTTCACTTAAGAAGCTTGACGCGCTTAAGCCGGCAAACCATCTGGACGTCAAAAGGATACGAGAGAAGATAATTACCTTCAGCAGCAAAATAGAGAAGCAAAGGGTTCCTTTAAGGAAATTCCTGATTTCGAAATTATACCATCACTACCGCGTGGTGAGAATGAGCGAAAAGGCAAAACATTTTATCGGTGAATTATTTGATGTGTATTTATCGAAACCTAAGGCTTTACCGGTGCATATCCAGAAGAGGATAGCTAGTGACGGGAAGAAGAGGGCAATCTGCGATTATATCGCCGGCATGACTGACAGGTACGCGCTAGATGAGTACAAAAAATTATTTGACCCCTACGAGAAGGTATAAAAAGCTAATCTCGGCGATTCACAGCGTCTATCGGCTCGTGAACTCGACATTCGAATTAAAAGACCTTGTTATCCGTCTGGCGAGGCTGGTGTGTCAGATCCTGGATGCCAGGTATTGCGTTATCCTAATTCTTGATTCTACGAAGAAATTTTCAAGCTTCCGGTGTATTGTAAGCGGCAGGCACAAAAAAGTCATCGATAAAAAACAAAGGATTACAAACGGGCTTGAGAAAAAAATCATCGATAGGCTTGCGACGGTTCGTAATCATCACCTGCTAGGGCTGCCTCTTATTTCCGAAGATATCATGGGCCTTATTATTGTAAAACGGGGAAGGCGTCAGCCCGCATTTGATAATTATGACCAGGATACATTGACCACCTTGCTTGAGCAAGTCATGATCGGGATCAAGAACATGCAGCTGTATGTAGAGCAGCAAAAGATTGTGTTGGGGAGCCTTAAGTCATTGGTTTCTCTTCTGGATAAACGCGTGCCGCAGGAATATACCCATTCTTCTTATTTCAGTAAATTAGTGACCGCGATAGCGCATCAGATGAACATCGAACAGAAGCAGGCTGAGAGCATTGAGTACGCTAGCCTCCTTCATGACGCGGGCAAGGTCGATATCCCGCTTGAGATACTTACTAAGACTTCAAAACTTACCCCTCATGAATTCCGCATTATTAAGACGCATCCGATAAAAGGGGTTCAGATTTTACGGCCGCTTCAGGTCTTAAAACCGGCAATACCCATTATTATGCATCATCATGAAAAATTTGACGGCACCGGCTATCCGTCAAAACTAAAAAAAGGGCAGATTCCTCTTGGCGCTAGGATAATGGCAGTCGCTGATGCGTTTGAGGCGATGGTATACGGCAGGCCTTACCGCGAAAGGATGAATATTGACAAGGCGATTAACGAAATACGCAAGAAAAGCGGCAGCCAATTTGACCCCAAAGTAGTGGAGGCATTCCTAAAAATCTCTAAAAAGGTTGCAAAAAAATACTTGCAACTGAGGAAATAGGCAGTATATAATACGCAGAATATGAATAGGGCTAATTATTCACAGCTGGAATTATTTTCAGACTCAGGGGATCCCGCAACGCCGCGAAAGAGGCATGAGCAAAGCCGTACCCTGCTTGCGTTAAGAAATCACGAAAAATCGATCCTCATTATCATCGGGTTTTTGACGACCGCTACTTTAGCGTATTGTATCGGTATTGAAAAAGGCAAAAAGACAGCAAGGGTATACCACGCCTCATTTATTGATGTCGCATCTAGGCCTCAGGATACGCAACCCCCCAAGGAGCAGGTCGCGGTTGCCTCTACTACGCAGCCGTCTTCTGTAAAAGAATTTTTGAAAAATGCAAATCCTGCCCTTGATACATACACGATCCAGGTAGCTACTTTTCAGACAAAGAAACATGCCGAACAAGCAGCGGTAAAACTTAAGGACAGGGGGCATTCACCGATAATCTTATCCAGAGGCAAATACAGTATCGTATGCGTAGGTAATTTTCCAAATAAAGAAAAGGCACGGTCGCTATTAAGCGAGCTTAAAAAAACGTTCCGCGACTGTTACATCAGGAGGTTGTAGAAAACATGTCAATACATCCATCATTGAGTGCGGCAGATAAATCAAAGAAGCAGCGGTCCGTATTAAAACGGATTGAACGCCTTAAGTTGATGAGCGAAAAGAACGAGTGGTCGGAAAAAGACGACGTTTACGGGCTGCCGAAGATCAAAACGGTACGAATCAAGATCAAGAAGGAAAAGGCCGAAAAAACCGAAGCTGTTGCCGGTACGGAAGGTGCTGCTACTGCCACGCCTGCCACTAAAGAACAGGCAGGTGCCAAAGGAAAAGAACAGACAGGCGCCAAAGGCTCAGAAAAGGGTAAATAACTCTATATGTCACTTAAGGCCCTCATTATTACTAGCGCGCTGCTTATCTTTTTCACCTGCGGCATATGTAGTGCCGAAGATTTTACGCCGTTTAAAGGAATAGTGACGTCCGACGGTATACATATACGGTCTGATTCTACGGTGAGCTCGCCTGTTATCTGTGATGCCGGCAAGGGCGATTCACTTGAGGTGCTCGCAGAGTTATACGAATGGTATAAGGTCAGGGTACCAGGCGATGCGCCTTCTTTTGTCCGCAAAGACCTTATCGCAAAAGAGGCAGGTTCTTCGGCGGAAATAATCAAAGAGAGGATAAATATTAGGCTAGAGCCCAATGAGTCTTCTCCTATAATTGGGCGGGCCATAAAAGGGGAAGTAGTCAACATAGTGGCAGACGCAGGAGCATGGTATAAGATCAAGCCGGTCACGAAGTCCTTCGGCTGGATACATAAGCGATTTGTGCAAAAAGATAATTCACCGGGACCCGCAGAACCAAAGCCCTTACCGCAGCCTTCCGAAAAAGAAATACGAAAGGAATTATCCGGCACTCCTGAAGGGCCCGGCGAGAACAGCGTTTCTGTCGAAGGCATTGTAAGGCCGCAAGGAATATTCTTTAACAGAAAAACAACGCATAAAATCGTGGATCGTTCAGGGAAGGAGTATTTTTTACGCTGCGATAAGCAAACCCTGAACCAGTTCAATAATTATCGCGCCAGAATAACCGGCACTTTACGCACGTTACCCGGCTACGCATACCCTCTCATCGAAGTAAAAAAGATAGAATACCTGGAATGAACATACCTTATTTTATCGTACTATTCGGCCTTCTTATGATCGCAATGAGCGTGCATGAATTTGCGCACGGCTGGACTGCGTACCGGTTGGGGGACACCACTGCCAAATATCTCGGAAGGCTTACTCTTAACCCGCTTGCGCATATCGACCCGGTAGGGACTGTGCTTCTGCCGCTTATGCTGCTTATTGCAACCAATGGACAGTTTGTATTCGGTGCGGCAAAACCCGTTCCTATAAATTATCTTGCCCTACGTAACCCAAAGCGGGATATGGTGCTGATCGGGCTAAGCGGACCGTTGGCCAATCTTCTTTTTGCAGTGGCTTCATCGATACTCCTTAGGTTTTTGCCATCGCACAGCGGGTTAAGCCTCGTTTTGTATAATCTTATTTTCATCAATGTCGTGCTGGGGATATTCAACCTTGTGCCCATACCTCCGCTTGACGGCTCAAGGATCGTCGCCGGCATTTTACCTCGTGACCTTTCTGAGCGCTATGCGAGCTTAGAACCGTATGGCTTCTTTATCATCATCATCCTTCTTTGGCTTGGCGTGTTTGATGTTTTTGTCTGGCCCGTAATCAGGCTCATCGCCTCTTTGCTCGCGAATCCTTTCTAGAATTGATGAAAAAACTAAAAGTCAGGCTAAAACGCAATTCCTATGCAATCCTTATCGGCAGCGGCAATCTGGCTTCCCTTGGGCAGCTGCTTGTTACAAATGGCCTGGGAGACCACGCCTTCATAATTACCACCCCTTTTATTAAGAAAAAATACGGAACTCAACTCAAAAAATCTCTTACCGCAAAAAGCCTCAATTTTACCTGGTGCCTGGTTCCTGATAGCGAAGCGAGCAAGTCCCTAAAAGTCGCCTCTTTAGTAATCAGAAAACTGGCGCGGATAGGATCAAGAAGCCGCTTGTGTATCATTGCCTTCGGCGGAGGGGTTGTCGGAGACCTCTCAGGCTTTATTGCCTCCATTTATAGGCGGGGTGTGCCCTATGTGCAGGTTCCCACTACTTTTCTAGCACAGATCGATTCCAGTATCGGAGGAAAAACTGCCGTTGACCTTAAAGAAGCAAAAAACCTTATTGGAAGTTTTTATCAGCCCAGGTTAGTGGTTGTTGATATCTCGCTCCTGCGGAGCCTGCCTTTAGCTCAGATAAAAAATGGCCTTTCAGAAGCAATAAAGTACGGCCTTATCCGGGATGCGAGCCTTTTTGCCTATATTGAGAAAAATTACCGCTTACTTCTTAAGAAAGATGAACCAGCGCTCAGGCGTGTAATTTATCGTTGCGTGGAGATAAAGTCGGAGATTGTCGGAAAAGACGAGAAAGAAGCAAAAGGGTTAAGGACGATACTTAATTTCGGGCACACTATCGGGCATGCCGTGGAAGCAGCATGTGGGTATTCGCGCTTTAGTCACGGAGAAGCAGTTGCTCTTGGGATGTTGGCAGCAATTGCCATAAGCCAGGAATTAGGGTATATAAATAACTCTTTGGCCGCCCGCATAACCAGGCTTTTAAAAGAAATAGGATTACCGCAAAAAGCCTCAAGGGTTGCCCTTAAAGCAATTGTTACGGCCTATCGCCACGATAAGAAGTTCACTGGCCTTGAGAACAAATTTGTCTTACTGAAAGGCATTGGCAGGCCAATAATCGTGCGTAACGTTAACTTGTCGGCCGTCAAGAAGGCAATCCGGTCAATACTAAAGCCTTAACGGCGGTTGGTGAGTATGAGCTGTCCTTCCTGGGTACTTAACTCTACGGAATCCGCGGTGATTTTTTCTACTGTTGCGCCATCCACTTTTTCACCCAGCCTCACAATCTGATTATTAATCAGGGCATAGCTGTCATTTCCAGAAGAGAACACCCCATTTAAGGTGTATTGTTCCCTGGGTTCGGTTTGAGGCACAGCTTCGTTTTCTACTACCGCAGGTGCCGGGAGAGGAAGGAGAGGCGCTTCGTGTACGGCAGGCTGAACAGGCGAAACCGGCGCAGTTTGTACAGAGCTCGGGGTATTTGGAAGCGGAGGGAAAAGATAATCAAACCCTTTTTTGGCAATAAACATTCCTGTGATCGCAAGGATTATATATATAGCAACCGGCCTAGTTTTTGCCTTTTGAATAATTGAAGGTGATTCGACTTGTGCTTGGTGCTGCGCGGGGTGTTTGCCTAGTTTTTTTAACGCTTCGTAAATAATGCTCATAGAATAGTCGGCTGTAGCGAGGTTTCGAGTTCCGCGATGCATTTCTTGACAAGGCTGCCGTCAATGACTTTTGTCTCTGCGACAAATCCTGCTAAAAGCGACCGGTCGCAAATAATATTAATCAGCCGCGGTGTGCCTCTTGAGAAAACGGAGATCAATTCGATCGCATCGTCCTTGAAGCTGACAGTATCCTCAGAGCCTGCAATCTTAAGCCGGTGACGGATGTATTCTGCAAGCTCCTTTTTTTCTATGGGGATTATGTGGTAACGCACCATTATTCTTTGTTGTAGCTGCCGTAATTCATAGAGGCTTAATTTATGGTTTAGCTCGGGCTGGCCGACCAGTATTATTTGGATGAGCTTATCCTTTTCGGTCTCAAGATTGGAAAGGAGGCGGACCTGTTCAAGTTGGTGGGGTTTCAAATTCTGGGCTTCATCGATAATAAGCACTACGTTATTGCCAGCCTTGGCCTCTTCAATCAGGAACCTGTTTAGTTCCCAGATAAAACCAAGCCTGGTCTTGTTCTTGATCTGAACGCCGAAATCCCTGACTATCGCTTCAAGCAGCTGAAGCTCTGAGAAATTCGGGTTCAATATAAAAGCGGTCTTTACATTTTTTCCCAGCTGATCAAGGAAGAAACGGCACAGCGTGGTTTTTCCGGTGCCGATTTCACCGGTGATCACGATTATTCCTTTGCGTTGGTTTACTCCGTAAAGAAGATGCGAGAGGGCCTCCTTATGCTGGTGGCTCATAAAAAAGAAGGTGGGGTCAGCAGTGACATTAAACGGCATTTCCTTTAATCCATAATATTTACAATACATTGCTTCCTCTGTTGTTGTGTTCATATTATAGCAGAAATAATTTTTTTGTAAAGCTGCCAATATCATTAAATTTTTTGAAAAATAAATGTTGACAAAAGAGGATTATTAGTATAAAATTCACATATTCCCAAAAAATTTAGATTTGTTCATTTATAACCTATTGAAAAATAATAAGTTACAATAAGGAGAAAAGATGGGAGAATGGATCGGGATGGGCAGGAGAGCCCGCAGGTGTTACGGATTTGATGAGATTGCCCTTGTGCCGGGTAATCAGACCATAAATCCTGCAGAGGTAGATACTTCTTTTGAGCTTGGCAAAAGGAAATTTAAAGTGCCTATACTGGCTGCTGCTATGGACGGCGTAGTAGATGTAAAGTTCGCGGTAACTATGTCAAAACTCAACGGCCTAGCAGTGATAAACCTTGACGGAGTCCAGACCCGCTACGAGAACCCGGAAGTTGTCTTGGAAAGAATCGCATCAGCAACGCCCCAAGAAGCTACCCAACTCATTCAGGAAATCTATACCAAGCCAATCAAAGAAAAGCTTATTGCCAAGAGGGTTTCCCAGATTAAGCACAAAGGCGGTATCGCAGCGGTAAGCTGTATCCCTTCCCATGCAGATCGTTTTGCAAAAATCGCAGTTTCTGCCGGCGCAGATTATTTTATGATACAATCTACTGTTACTTCCACCAAGCATATAGCTACAGAATATAAAAGCCTTGATTTATATGCCTTCTGTAAAAAAATGAAAATTCCCGTTGTCGTGGGTAACAGCGTTACTTACGGAACAACCCTTGACCTTATGTCGACAGGCGTTATGGGCCTGCTCATCGGAATAGGCCCTGGCGCTGCCTGTACCACAAGGGGGGTATTAGGCATTGGGGTGCCTCAGGTAACCGCAACTGTTGACGCGGCTGCCGCGAGGGATTTTTATTTTAAGAGGACTGGCAAGTACGTGACCATCATTACTGACGGCGGCATGAACAGGGGTGGAGATATCTGTAAGGCCTTTGCCAGCGGAGCCGATGCAGTAATGATTGGTTCCAGCTTTGCCAGGGCAAAGGAAGCTCCGGGCGGAGGCTATCATTGGGGCATGGCAACTTCAAATGTCAATTTACCCAGAGGCACGCGAATTTATGTCGGAACTACAGGGAGTTTAAAAGAGATCCTTTTCGGTCCTGCCAGGGTCGATGACGGCTCACAAAATTTGATGGGAGCGCTAAAGACCTCCATGGGTTCTTTGGGTGCCGCAAATATAAAAGAGATGCATGATGTAGAAATTATTATTGCGCCTTCAATACAAACCGAAGGAAAAATCTTTCAGGTCGGCCAGAGAGTGGGGATGGGCAAATGAAACAGGAAATAATATTGATTCTTGATTTTGGCTCCCAGTACACCCAGCTTATCGCGCGGCGCATCAGGGAGCATAAAATTTTCTCAAGGATCGTACCCTACAATATAACTGCCAAGGAGATAACTGAACTCTCTCCCAAGGGAATAATCCTTTCAGGCGGCCCTTCATCGGTAGTTGATAAGAAAAGCCCTTTGCCCGATGCTCGAATTTTTAAGCTCGGCATTCCGGTGCTGGGAGTTTGTTACGGGATGCAGGCGATTGCGCAGCTTTTGGGAGGACGGACAAAGCATACAAAAGCGAGGGAATACGGTAAGGCCGAAATTTTTATCGATGATAACCGTTCGCTTTTCAGTTCGCTCCCCGGCAATTTTACCTGCTGGGCAAGCCATGGCGATTATGTAACCAAGGTTCCCCCGGGCTTTAGTATCATTGCCCATACCTTAAATTCTCCTATAGCGGCTATGGGGCACCGCGCCCGTAAGATTTACGGCGTCCAGTTCCACCCGGAAGTCACCCATACCGAAAAAGGCAATCACATTCTAAGCAATTTTCTACTTAAGATTTGCAGTTGTTCTGGACGCTGGAACATGCATTCCTTCATCAAACAGACAATAGAAGAGATACGTAAAACTGTTGGCAAGAATAAGGTCGTGCTTGGGTTAAGTGGCGGGGTTGATTCATCGGTAACCGCGCTTTTATTGCACAGGGCCGTTAAAAGGAATTCCCGCTGTATCTTTATCAATAACGGCGTACTCAGAAAAGACGAGCCCGACCAGATCAAACAAGTGTTCCGAAGCAATTTCCGGCTCAATCTTGATTACGTAGAAGCTAGCAAGCGATTTCTTACCCGCCTTAAAGGGGTTATCGACCCTGAAGAGAAAAGAAAAATAATCGGCAACGAATTCATCAAGATCTTCGAAGCAGAGGCAAAAAAGATCAAGGGAGTAAAATTTCTCGCGCAGGGAACACTCTATCCCGACGTCATTGAATCCCTTTCTCCGATCGGCTCGCCTTCAAGTAAGATCAAAAGCCACCACAACGTCGGAGGGCTTCCCGAGCATATGAAACTGAAATTGATAGAGCCCTTGAGGGAGCTATTTAAAGACGAGGTCCGTCAGATCGGCAGGGAACTCGGTTTGCCTGATTCCATTTTATTTCGTCAGCCCTTTCCCGGGCCTGGCCTTGCTATCCGTATAATCGGCGAAATAACCCCAGAACGCCTCAACATCTTAAGGGAAGTTGATTTCAGGGTGATGGAGGAAATTCAAAAGGAAAATCTCTCCAAGCAGATATGGCAGTCGTTTGCGATACTTCTGCCTATTAAAAGCGTGGGTGTTATGGGCGATGAACGGACGTATGAAAACGTAGTCGCTATTCGTTGCGTTTCCAGTGTTGACGGCATGACTGCCGACTGGGTTAAACTGCCTCCAGAGCTTCTGGAGAGGCTCTCAAACAGGATCATCAACGAGGTCAAGGGCGTCAACCGCGTCGTTTATGACATCACCTCAAAGCCTCCTGCAACAATAGAGTGGGAATAGGTTACTACGCAATTCTTTAGATGGGCTTATAGTCGATAGTCCATAGCCGATAGTTTAAATTATCTCATTCCAAACCATGCCGCGTTCCGACTTCATCCATTTACACCTCCATACGCAGTACAGCCTACTTGATGGTGCCTGCCGCATTCCCGAGCTCCTCAATCTAGCCGCGCAATACAATATGGACTCTTTGGCAATTACCGACCACGGCAACATGTTCGGGGCAATAGATTTCTACCTGGGTGCGCAAAAAGCGGGAATCAAGCCGATTATCGGCTGCGAAGCGTATATAGCGCCTAAAAGCCACCTGGATAAAGATACGGGCAGCATTGAGGAAGCAGCGCACCATTTTATTCTTCTGGTGCGCGACGAAACAGGGCTGCAAAATTTAATGAAATTGGTCTCTAAGGCCTACATCGACGGGTTTTATTATAGGCCGCGAATCGACAAAGAGCTTTTGGCTGCCCACAGTAAAGGGCTGATCGGATTAAGCGCCTGCCTTAAGGGAGAAATTCCTTCTCTCCTGCAGCAAAATAGGTTCAACGACGCCTTAAAAACCGCGGATGATTTCCTGCATATCCTCGGCAAGGAGCATTTTTACCTTGAGCTCCAGGAAAATAAAATCCCTGAACAAAAGATCGTAAACCAGGGCTTGCTGAAGATTGCAAAAGAGCTGGGCCTGGGCCTTGTTGCTACTAATGACGTGCATTACCTTACCAAAGACCGGGCAAGGTCTCACGAGGCGCTTCTATGTATACAGACCCAGACTACCCTCAATGACCCCAACCGTATGCGTTTCCAGACCGACGAATTTTATTTCAAATCGCCAGAAGAAATGAAAGAGGCCTTCAGGGAAGTTCCCGAAGCTATTTATAATACCAAGGCGATTGCCGAGCGTTGTAATCTGGAGCTAAATTTCTCCTCGGTCCATATCCCCAAATATGTCCCGCCGGAAGGCAAGACAAAAGAGGAATTCCTGCGTCAGTTATGCATTGAGGGCCTCTCTAAGCGGTATGGCACGCAGCCTGAAGGCGTGCGCGCACGGCTAGACCATGAATTAAAAATCATAAAGGATATGGGCTTTACCAGTTATTTTCTCATTGTATGGGATTTTATCCATTATGCAAAGAGCCAGCATATCCCGGTTGGGCCGGGCAGGGGCTCTGCGGCAGGAAGCCTGGTGAGTTTTTTACTCGGCATTACAGACATTGACCCCTTGCGTTATAACCTGCTATTTGAGCGTTTTCTCAACCCTGAGAGGCAGGGCCTTCCGGACATTGATATCGATTTCTGTTATGAGCGCAGGCAGGAAGTTATTGATTATGTGACCAAGAAATACGGACAGGAAAACGTTGCCCAAATTATTACATTTGGCACAATGCAGGCGCGTGCGGTTATCAGGGACGTAGGCAGGGTCATGGGAATGGCGTATGCGGACGTTGACCGGATCGCCAAAATGATTCCGCCCGACCCAAATATTACGCTTAAAGACGCCCTGGAGAGTGAACCGGAACTGAAGAATTTATTCAACAACGATGCGCAGATAACCAAACTAATTGATACTGCATTGCCGCTGGAAGGACTTAACCGGCACGCTTCTATTCATGCCGCAGGGGTAGTTATTGCCGATAAGCCGCTCAATAATTATATGCCGTTATTCAAAACGCAGGACGATCAGATTACCAGTGGTTTTGATATGACGGCCCTTGAGAAAATCGGCCTGCTGAAGGTAGACTTCCTGGGCTTAAGGACTCTGACCGTTATCGATGAAACCCTTAAATTGATCAAGCGCCATAAGGGTGAGGATATAGATATCGAGAATATCCCTCTGGATAACGCGACTACATATAAACTGCTCGCCTCGGCACACACAATGGGGGTGTTCCAACTCGAAAGTTCCGGGATGCGCGACCTTTTAAAGAAGCTTGAGCCGGAACGCTTCGAAGACCTGATTGCGCTTTTAGCGCTCTACCGACCTGGCCCTATGGGCTCAGGGATGTTAACTGATTTTATCCAGAGGAAAAGAAATAAAATACCCATACGCTATGACCATAAAAAGCTCGAACCCATCTTGAAAGATACCTACGGTATCATGGTGTACCAGGAACAGATCATGCAGATTGTCTCAAGCCTTGCGGGCTTCAGCCTTGCAGAAGCAGATTTGCTCAGGCGCGCAATGAGCAAGAAGATTCCCGAAGTAATGGAGCAACAGCGCAAACACTTCACTTCAGGGTGCGTAAAGAACGGGTTGAATGAAGCAACAGCAAAAAAGATATTCGATCAGATCGTCTTCTTCTCAGGTTATGGCTTTAACCGTAGCCACAGCGCAGCGTACGCCCTCATTTCGTACAGGACCGCATTCCTTAAGTCGAATTTTCCGATTGAGTTTATGACCGCGCTTCTAACCTCTGAGCGGGATAATACGGATAAGATCGTTGAATATGTCAATGAGGCGGAAAAGATGGGCATTACTATATCTCCACCGGATATAAACGAAAGCGACGCGCTTTTTAAAATCGAAAATGATACATCAATCCGGTTCGGGCTGCTTGCGGTTAAAAATGTCGGCAGGGGAGCGATCGTTTCAGTCGTTAATGCCAGGAACGAATCCGGGACGTTTACGACCCTGGAAGATTTGTGCCAGCGTATTGACCTAAGGCTGGTGAATAAAAAGGTGCTTGAGAGCCTGATAAAATGCGGGGCATTCGATTCTTTCAGAAAAAACAGGGCGCAGATGTTCGCGTCTCTTGAAAAAATACTGGAATTTTCTTCGAGTTCGCGCCGAGACAAAGCGAAGGGCCAGCTGTCCTTTTTTGACAAAGAGTTTGATGCCCATGGGTTTATAGATTCTGTTTCGCTCATTGAACAGGCTGAAGTCAAGGAGTGGCCTGAGCCTCAATTACTCGCTTTTGAAAAAGAAATGCTCGGATTTTATATTTCAGGCCATCCTCTGGCTCGGTACGCAAAACAATTGAAGCGCTTTTCCTCGACGACCATACGCGACTTGCCTAATTTCAAAGACCAGGACCCTGTTACGATTATTGGCCTTATTGCCAAGGTCAAGCACACCATTACCCGCGCCAAGCAAGAAAAAATGGCGATAATGCTGGTTGAAGACCTTGAGGGGGTAATCGAGGTCCTTGTTTTTCCGGTATCCTACCAGAAAAACCATCTTTACGTGCAACCAAACCTCGCAGTGATGGTAAAAGGGAGGCTCAACTTAAAAGAAGATACTCCTAAAATCATTGCCAACGAGATCTTTCCGGTTGAAGAAGTATATAAGCTCGTAACGGCCTTACAGATCAATCTGTTAGGTTTGCGTGAATCGATCTTTGAAAGCCTCAAAGAACTCTTAAGCGGTTCTCCCGGAAAGACCCCTGTGTACCTTCGCCTGGATACTCCTAACAAAACAAACGTGCAACTTGTTGTCGGTAAGGACCTCTATATCGATCCATCCGAACATCTCATTAGCGATATCGAAAACCTGCTCGGAGAAGAAAGGCTCTCGTTAGTTATTTAATCGTATTGAGTACAGAGTATTGTGTATTGAGTAAATGACAAATACCAAAGCACCCTGCCTATCCTGACTGCCCTGACTGCCGTCAGGCAGGCGTCGGACAGGCGGCAGGCAGGCAAATGACAAATCACAAATTCCAAAACTCAAATTCCAAATAAATCCCAATGCCCAAAGGACCAATGGCCGAAACTGTCCCGCTTTGGTAATTCGGTGATTGAGATTTGGAGCTTATTTGTGATTTAACGCTTGGGATTTGAAATTTGTTTAGAATTTAAGACTTAGAGTTTAGAATTTCCCGAATGGTTTGTTTTTACTCTATGCTCAATACTCTATACTCAATACAAATTCTATTGACATCGTAACATTTTGTTGATACTATACTTGCGTAGTTAGCCTGAAAAAAATGGAGGGAAAAATGACTAAAAAAGATATCATCCTGAAAATTTCTGACGATACTAACCTGAAGCAAACCGATGTAAAAAGAGTTGTGCAAAAATGTTTCGACTGCATAATAGACGCTCTGGTGCGCGGGGAAAAAATAGAGCTGAGGAATTTCGGCGTTTTTAAAATAAAACAGAGAAGAAGCCGAACCGGCAGAAATCCGCGCACAGGTCAAGTCGTTCCTGTTCCGCCCCGCAAAGTAGTAGTCTTCAAGCCCGGCCTCGAAATGAAGAAAAAGATAAAATAATCTATGTTTAAAAGAGTAGCCGGAACAAAAGATATCCTGCCTGCACAAGTCAGTCTATGGCAAAGCCTGGAAGCAATCAGCAGGGAAGTATTCAATCTCTATAATTATAAAGAGATGCGCCCTCCATTACTTGAAGATTCGTCTTTATTCAATCGATCTTTGGGGGAAACCGCAGAAATCGTCCAGAAACAGATGTTTCTAGTAAAAAAAGGCGATGATGAGTTCGCGCTCAGGCCAGAAGCTACTGCCTCAATTGTCCGTGCCTATATTGAGAATAGCCTTGATAAGCAGCAGCCGTTTTCGAAACTATATTACATTGGCCCTATGTTTAGGCTTGAACGTCCGCAAAAGGGAAGATTCAGGCAATTTCATCATATTGGCTGTGAGGCAATCGGCTCAAAGGACCCCTATGTAGATGTCGAGGTTATCTCGCTGGCAAATACCCTGCTTACTCGTTTTTTTATCGATGGCTACACCCTGCACTTAAACAGCCTTGGCTGTCCGCAGGACAAAAAGAAATTTTCAGACCTATTACGAGCTGCGCTTAAAGGCAAGGTCGGGCGGTTTTGCGAAGAATGCCGGGCGCGTTATGAGCGCAATGTATTCAGGATCCTTGATTGCAAAAATGAATCCTGCCGCGCCCTTGTTAAAGACCTCGGCCTTAAAAACGAACATTTATGCAAAGAATGCGCACAGCACTTTGAACTGGTCAAGAAAGGGCTTGGTGCGCTAGGAGTCAAGTACGAAGTTTCGCATTTATTGGTCAGGGGCCTTGATTATTATACGGGCACGGTGTTTGAATTCAAACACAAGTCACTTGAGAGCCAGCAGGATGCACTCGGCGCAGGCGGCAGGTACGACACTCTCACTCAGGAGCTTGGCGGCCCTGACAAAGGGGCGTGTGGATTTGCGTTCGGGATAGAAAGATTATTGTTGGTGTGTAAAGAAGAAAAGGTAATTCCTGCGCCTAAACCGCTCGTTTTTTTGATCCTTTTGGGCGACCGGGCCAGGGAAGAAGGGTTTAAGATTCTTAATAATTTACGTAATCATGGAATAGCTGCTGATACAGATTACGAGAGCAAATCCCTTAAGGGCGCAATGCGCAAAGCAAATGATTTCAATGCCAGGTTTGTAGCGATCCTGGGAGAAGACGAGTTGAGTAAAGAAACAATCAGCCTAAAAGATATGCAGTCGGGGCAACAGAAGGAAGTTAAGATTGAACAAATGATCCAGGAAATCGGTGCTATTTATCAGGTAAAGTAGTTAGGTAAAGGTAAGGTTGTCGGTTTGGTTGTTGGGTAAGGTAATTGGTGTTGTTTTTCTTTTGGCCAATAACATACCACCATACACTAAACTCACTACCTAATCCTTGACCTTACTTAACCTTTAGCCTTAACCTCAACCTTAAGTAATTTTTTAACAAAATGCTACGTTCCCACACATGCGGTGAATTAACGGCGAAAGACATCGGTAGCGAAGTAACGCTATGCGGCTGGGTTGCCAGCAGGCGCGACCACGGTAAGCTTATTTTTATAGATATAAGGGACAGGTATGGCCTTACCCAGGTAGTTTTTATCCCCAAAGATATCGGCGAGGCGTATAAGTCCGCACAGACGCTGCGGGATGAATACGTAGTCATGGTCAACGGCAAGGTAAATCAAAGACCACAAGGTACCCTCAATCCAAAGTTGCCTACGGGAGAAATAGAAATTCTTGCAACCGGGCTTAAGATCCTCAACCCCAGCCTCACCCCGCCGTTTGAGATAAAAGAGGACCTACCTATTGACGAAGAACTACGGCTTAAGTACCGGTATCTTGACCTACGCAGAAAAAACGTTTTTTCTAATTTTACCTTGAGGGACAAGGTGTATAAGGTCATGAGGGCCTTTTTGGCGGAAAAGGACTTTATTGAATGTGAAACCCCCATACTTACTAAATCGACACCGGAAGGCGCGCGTGATTATTTAGTCCCTTCAAGGCTTAACCCCGGTCAATTTTACGCGCTTCCCCAGTCGCCGCAGCTATTCAAGCAGATCCTTATGGTCTCAGGCATTGAACGGTATTACCAGATCGCAAAATGTTTCCGCGACGAAGACCTGCGCGCTGACCGCCAGCCAGAATTTACCCAGCTGGATATCGAAATGTCCTTCGTCAACGAAGAGGATATATTTAGTTTGACAGAGGAATTGATGTATCTAATAATAAAGAAGGTAAAGGGTATCGAGTTAAAAACGCCGTTCCCGCGCATCTCTTATAAAGAGGCGATGCGCAGGTATTCCAGCGACAAGCCGGACTTACGGCAGGAGTCGGGCCTGGAATTAGCCTTTGCCTGGGTTGTTGATTTTCCGCTGTTTAAATATAATGATGAAGAAAAACGCTGGGAGAGCGAACACCATCCTTTTACTGCGCCACATCCGCTCCAGGCTGAAAAGCTTGAAACGAATCCAGCAGAGGCGTTATCCCGTTCTTATGACCTAGTATTAAACGGCATGGAAATCGGTTCCGGCTCGATAAGGATCCACGAACAGGCGCTTCAGGAAATGATTTTCAAGATAATCGGCATTCAGCATGAAGAAACACGCAAGCGTTTCGGTTTTCTTCTGGATGCGTTTCAATACGGCGCGCCTCCGCACGGAGGTATCGCATTCGGCATAGATAGGCTCTTGGCAATACTTGCCAATGAGGCGAGTATCCGGGAAGTAATCGGCTTCCCGAAGACGCAGAAGGCATTCTGTCCGCTTACACAAGCACCTTCAGAGGTTGACGCAAGGCAGCTCAAAGAATTAAAAATCAATTTAGCCAAAAAAAAGGAGGCTTAGTATGAATTCGCTAAAACAAATGTATTTTGTGCTCTTGGCATCGGCGTTTTTGCTTTCCGGTTGCGTGGTGAGGACGTATCAAACGACAAAAAACAGGGTTGATCAGGATCTGCAGGGAAACCGTGGCTATCTTAAGGGCAGGCCTGTTGCAGGCGAGAAGGCCGACCGTAAAGCTACCCGTTCCTTAAGGGTGGTTGAGATGGAATTACATTCACCGCTCAAATTTGAAAAAACACCTGCGTCTTCAGAGAGCGCTTCAAAGGTCGCTATGAGGGGAACTATTGCCGAAAAAACCGAAGACAAAGAAGCGTGGGGCAACCGTGGGTATATCTCAAGTAGCTATGCGCCTGAAATTGCCGAACCCGCGCAAGCAGCCAAAAAAGCAAGTTTTCAAAACTACAAAGTCCAGAAAAGCGATACGCTTCAAAAAATCTCCCTTAAATTTTTTGGAACGACAAAAAAATGGCAAAAGATCTTTGAGGCGAACAAAAATACCCTAAAAGCTCCCAATAAGATTTACCCCGGACAAACACTGGTTATACCTGTTGAAGGGCCCGTTGCTACGGAAGGCATGCAGAAATTTAAATAACGGGACAGTGAAAAAAATCATTAAGTTAGAAAGCATTGCGGAAGTACAGCAGCTGTGCGGGCGGTTTGATGAAAGCCTAAAAAGGCTGGAAGAAGAACTGAAGGTCCGCCTGACCATACATGATAACCATCTCCAGATATCCGGTTCATCTGTCAGGATCAGCAAGGCACGCAAATACCTAGAAGATCTACTTGATTCCATTAGGAGCCCGCAGGAAGAACCGCGCGTGCCGCATTACGCAAGGGAAGAATTGAAGAGAGAAAAGAAACATCAGAGGGTGCCCTTAACTTCAACTAAGCTCGGCATCGAAAAGACAATCGGGCCAAAGACCAAGGGCCAGCGGGAATACATTGATTCAATCAAGAAGTACGACATAGTTTTTGGAGTCGGGCCAGCAGGTACCGGAAAAACATACCTGGCAATGGCCCAAGCCGTAGAGGCCCTCAAGAAACAGGAAGTGCGCCGTATCATCCTTACCCGGCCTGCAATCGAAGCCGGTGAATCTCTTGGTTTTTTGCCAGGGGACATGTATGAAAAAATCTCACCCTATCTGCGGCCGCTCTATGATGCCCTTTACGACATGATGGATGCCGAAAGGATAGAAAAATATATCGAAACAGGGATCATCGAAGTGGCGCCGCTTGCATATATGAGAGGCAGGACCTTAAACGACGCCTTTATTGTCCTCGATGAAGCACAGAACGCGACCGCAGAGCAGATGAAAATGTTTTTGACCCGGATCGGGTTTTATTCAAAAGCGGTCATTACCGGAGATATTACGCAGAGCGACCTGCCCGACGGCAAGCCTATCGGGCTGTTGCAGGCGCAGGAGATATTGCGCGACATAGAAGGCATCAAATTCGTATTTTTGACAGGAGAGGATATCGTCAGGCACGAACTTGTCCAGAAAATAATCCAGGCATATGAACACGCAAACCGTCAATAACAAAAAAAAGCAGCCTCAGGGCATGAGCCCTTCGATGCGCACCCGCGAAATCGTCGGATTCTTATTTGGGACTATCCTTGTTTTTACGCTCTGTTATGTCCTGCATATCAACACCCTCTTGGGATTATTCCTGCTGTCGCTGACGATTTATTTTAAATATCTTTACCTTACGCATAACCGGCTCGCCTATAAACTATTAAATCCTTCGTTTCTTTTTGTGATTAATTTTGTCACCGCCTATTGGCTCGCACAGCAGAAATTGCCGATTTTTTATCTACCTTACGCTGCCTTTCCTATGCTGGCAACGCTTTTGTTCCCTCGCCTTACCATACCGTTTTTGCTCAATCTTGCCGCAGCCGTTTCCCTGGCATTCATTTTTGGCAACAAACTTCTGGTCGAGGTTTTGTTCCTTATCAGCGGTATCCTTTCGATCACACTTGTAGTCGGGGCAAGGAGAAGGTTCACCATTATCAAGGCGGGGCTTATCATCGGTTTCGTCCAGGCCTTATCGTATCTATTGCTTTATCCGGGCGACCTTATAAAACACACTACTGTATATTCTGCGTTCTTTTTAAACGGCCTTGCCTGCAGCATCATCGTATTGGGGACTTTGTCTATTTTTGAATACCTCTTTAAAACCATCACCAATATTACCCTTCTTGAATTATCCGATTTTAATCAGCCGCTCCTGCATCGCCTTATGCTTGAAGTGCCGGGGACTTACCACCACAGCCTTATTGTTGGCAATCTCTCTGAAGCTGCCTGCGAGGCCATCAATGCCAATGCGCTCCTTGCGCGCATAGGCGCATATTACCACGACATCGGAAAGCTGGAAAAGCCTGAATACTTCAGCGAAAACCAGGACTTAAGCCAAAGTAAACATGACGAGCTTTCTCCCACGATGAGCAAGCTGGTAATTATGAACCATGTAAAAGAAGGCATCGAATTAGCAAAACGCAGCAGGCTAAACCCTGCAATCATAAACTTCATCCATCAACACCATGGCAACAGCCTTGTCTATTATTTTTACCGCCGCGCAGTGGAAAGCGTAGAAGAGGACCAAAAAATCCAGGAGGAAGGGTTCCGTTACCCCGGGCCGAAACCAAACAGCAAAGAGACTGCTGTGGTATTGCTGGCGGATTCGGTAGAGGCTGCTACTCGCGCCTTAAAAGAGCCGAACCCTGCCAAGATTGAAGAAGTGGTTCATAAGATCATCAATAACAAATTTATCGACGGCCAGCTTGATGAATGCGAGCTTACCTTAAAGGATTTGGAACAGATTTCAAAGGTGTTTATCCGCATCCTGAACAGTATCTACCATGTGCGCATCACCTATCCAGAGGCGAATGTTGAGAATAATCATAAAAAACCTGCAAAAGAAAATTCCCATCAATCCGACAAGGATAAAGAAGTTAACCTTTAGCGCCTTATCCCGCAGGGACTTAAAAAAATCCGGTGAATTGACTTTTTGCTTCGTAAACGACGCGCAGATACAAAAACTGAATTCCCGCTTTCTTGGCAAGAAAAAACCCACTGACGTATTAGCGTTTGAGCTTGGCGTAAAAAAAGAGGAGTTTTCTGCAGATATTATTATTTCGACTGAAACGGCGTTCCGTAATGCGGCTGAGTTTGGTACTTCGCCCCTTTTTGAACTTTACTTGTATATAGCCCACGGCATCCTTCATCTGCAGGGCTTTGATGATAAAACTGCCAAAGGCAAAAAAGAAATGCACAGAAGGGCAGTGGGGATTTTGAAGAAAAATAATATTTGTTAGTAGTGAGTATAGAGTACAGAGTATTGAGTGCGATATGCGTACGGAGAACGGCGCGTAACGCTGTACGCATAACCCATACAGGACACTGTACTATAATAGGCTAAGGTCAAGGTTAAGGCTAAGTAAGGTCGAGGTTGAGGTTAAGGCAGCTCTCGTAATGACAAGGCATAAATGCGCAAATTTCATTTGCAGGGTCTATCGACTATAGGCTATTGATTATCGCCCCATTAGGTTTTGTCGTTTAGAATTTATCATTGGCCCTTTGGGCATTGGGATTTATTTGGAATTTGAGTTTTGTCATTTGTGATTTGTCATTCCTGTCATCGGTGCTTTGGTATTTGTCATTGTACTCAATACACAATACTCTATACTCAATACGAAACTTAACCTTAGCCTAGGCCTTAACCTTACTTAACTTTAACCTTAACCTTCTACCACAAAATGTCGATCCATAAAACAGAAGCGATAGTACTCAACCGCCGGCCCTTTCGTGAAACGTCCCTCATTGCGGATTTCTTCACCCTTGAGTTCGGAAAAATCAGCGGCCTATTAAAAGGGATACGCACTGAACCGAAGAAATTCGCCAGCTCCGTGGATCTATTTTCGCTCAATGAGATTATTTTCTACCGGAAACAGAATTCGGATATCCAGCTGGTTAGTCAGTGCGACCTAAAGAACAATTTTGATGCAATCCGCCGCGATGTTACGAGAGTAAGCCTCGCAAGCGTAATGATAGAATTATTACACGCGGTAATGCCTGCCGAAGAAAAGAACGAAGAGATATTCTCGCTCGCTCATTCCTCGCTTCAAGAGCTGGGGTCATGTGCCAATCCGGAGAAAATCACCACTATTTTCAAAATAAAGCTTCTCTCCTTATCGGGCTTTAAGCCTCACCTGGATTCCTGCGTATCCTGCGGCAATAAAATCTTAAGCCAATCAAAATTCAGTTTAGCGCTCGGCGGCCTCATCTGCACTACCTGTAACCATAAAGACAAAAATGCGCGCCTTATTTTCCGGGGCACGGTTGCCACTATCCTGCATATCGAGAAGAATGAGCTGAAGAATAACCTTAATTTAGGGATAAATCCGCAGATTAAGAGGGAACTAAATTTAATCTTAAACGCCTTCCTTACCTATCACCTTGAAAGAAGTTTCAAGGCGCAAAGGGTATTAGAAGGGATGCAAAAGGCAGACGCTCTTCCTTTGCGCGCGTAATCTTCGTTTTTCAGATGTTAAACCTAAAAATCGCCGAAACCTTCAGGAATCTATCCCAGCTGTTTGAAATACGCCAAGATAACCCATTCCGCACTAGGGCATATGAACGTGCAGCGCAGGCCATCGAGGGGCTCAACGAAGATATCGAAATCATTGCGCAAGAAGGCAGGCTCAGAGAGATTCCCGGCATCGGTGAAGACCTGGAAAGGAAAATCAATGAATTTATCGGAACGGGCAAGGTTAGGGCGTACGAAGAATTGAAAAAATCATTCCCTGACGGCCTGCTTGAGTTGCTGCGCGTCCCTTCAGTCGGACCAAAAACCGCTAAGCTGCTTTACGATGAGCTGCGTATACAAAATGTGGCTGGCCTTGAGTCTGCGATTGCTAAAGGTAAGCTGAAGGGAATATTCGGCATCAAGGAAAAGACTATTGAAAATATCACCGCAGGGATAAGCCTTTTTAAAGCCGGTAAAGAACGTATGCCGCTTTCGGTTGCCTGGCAGGTCGCTGAGAGCTTCCTAAAGCCGCTTCAGGACTTACCCGGGGTTAAAAAGATTTCCTGTGCAGGCTCCTTGCGGCGCCAGAAAGAAACAATCAAGGATATCGATATCCTCATTGTCTCGGAAAAACCCCAAAAAATCATGCATCACTTCACAAGCCTGCCTCAGGTACAAGAGGTTATTGCCTCAGGCAGCACAAAATCATCCGTGCGCACGGATGACGGCATCCAGGTTGATTGCCGCGTAGTCATGGAAAAATCGTTTGGGGCAGCGCTTCTGTATTTTACCGGCTCAAAAAATTTTAATATCAAATTAAGGCAAATAGCAATACGGAAAAGTTTAAAGATTAACGAATACGGCGTTTTCAGAGGAAAGGCTTTTGTTGCGGGAAGGAAAGAAGGGGAGATCTTCAAACTGCTGGGGATGGAATATATCGAACCGGAACTAAGAGAGGATACGGGTGAAATCGAACTTGCCAGAAAAGGAAAACTACCCAAATTGATTACGCAGGATGATCTAAGGGGGGATTTGCATACCCACTCAAGCTGGTCAGATGGTAATCATACCATACAAGAGATGGCGCATGCTGCAATAAGACAAGGGTATTCCTATATCGCTGTAACTGACCATTCGCAAGGGCTTACGATTGCAAACGGCCTTTCGGTAAAAGACCTTCTGAAGAAAAAGCGCGAAATCGAAAAAGTCAATAACACATTACGCCGGTGCAAAGTCCTTTACGGGACAGAGGTAGACATAGATTCGCAAGGAGGCCTTGATTATCCTGACGAAATCTTAAAGGAATTCGATATCGTCATTGCAGCTATCCATAGCGGCTTTAAACAGTCTAAAGAAAAACTTACCCATAGGATGCTGAAAGCCTGTGATAACAAATACGTCCACATTATTTCTCATCCCACTGGCAGGCTCTGGGGAACGCGCAATGCCTATGAAATAGATTTTGACGCAATCCTCACGCAAGCCAAAGATACCAATACCGCCTTAGAAATTAATTCTTTCCCGCTGCGGCTTGACTTAAACGACAGCCATTGCCGCCGCGCAAAAGAACGAGGAGTGAAGCTGGCTATCAATACCGATTCGCATTCCATAGAACATCTTCAGGCAGCCAGGTTCGGTATCGCAGTTGCCCGCAGGGGCTGGCTTACTTCCAAAGACGTGCTCAACACACTGCCATTGGGAGAACTGCTAAAAGCGATAAACAAATGAAAAATTCAGTATTGAGTGCAGGGTACAGGGTATTGAGTAGAAGCACGCTAGAAAAACCGGCTACCTCAGCCTTAACCTCAACCTCTCATTTTGCGTTAGCCTTGGCCTTAGCCTCGGCCTTAACCTTATTTAACGGTTGTCAACCCCAGAAGCTATATAAGGAAACTCGCGTCATGATGGGCACCTTTGTTGAAGTTGTTTCACCTGACGAACGGGCGCCTGCCATTGCCTTTGAGGAGATAAAGAGGATCGAATCCCTATTAAGCAAATACGATGAGAAGAGCGAAATTTCCCGGCTGAACAAAACCGGCAAGGTGGCCGCAAGCAAGGAGACATGGTATATTATGCAGAAGTCTAAGGAATTCTGGCAAGCCTCAGGCGGCGCATTCGATGTTACGGTAGGCCCGTTGATGAATATTTGGGGATTTTCCAATACACAGTATAAGGTCCCGAAAAGAAAAGAAATTGAGAAGGCGTCAAAGCGCGTAGGTATGGATAAAATTATTTTTCATAAAAACAATAATGTGATAGAATTTAGTATTCCCGGGATGGCTGTTGACCTGGGTGCGATTGCCAAAGGGTATGCCGTTGATTCGGCAGTCAAAAAAATAAAAGCCGCAGGCGTAAAAAATTGCTTGATTAATACAGGCGGGGATATATATTGTTTAGGTAACAAGTTCGGCACGCCATGGAAAGTGGCAGTGCAAAACCCTCGTTCACAGAATTTCTTAAGCACCATGAGCATGGAAAACAGCGCCATAGCCACTTCAGGGGATTATGAACAGTATTTTAAGAATAGAGATGAAGTCTTTTCTCATATTCTTGACCCCAAAACAGGAGCTCCTGCCAAGGGCGGCGTAATTTCAGTGACAGTCATTGCAGAGGATTGCCTTACCGCAGATGCGCTGGCTACTTCCCTATTTGTGTTAGGCAGGGAGAAGGGGATAGAGCTGTTAAAAAAATATCCCCCCGCAAAAGCCGGCATTGTAGAGAGTGATAACGAAGGTCAAATGGTAGCTGTGCCATGAAAAACGGTATGAAAAAAAGCAATGTCGACATATTTGCGTTATTCCTTCCCGAAATAAAGCAGCTGCTTTCCAAGAAGGACTTTAACGGCCTTAAGTTAGTGCTCAAAACAATGCGGTCCATTGACCTGGCTGAAGGGTGGCGTCACCTTGAGGCTAATGACAAGATCCTGGTATTTAAGCTCTTGAGCTCCAGAAAAGCCATAGAGGTATTTGAAGCCCTCCCGTTTTCGGAACAATCCTTCATTTTAAACAACCTTAACAATACCGAGATCTCACAGATTATTAACGAAATGTCTCCTGACGAAAGAGCCGACCTTTTTAAGGAGCTTCCTGATAAGGTTTCGAAGAAATTGTTCAACCTGGTCAATAAAGAAGAGGCGCAGGACTTGCGCGAATTACTGGTGTATCCCGAAGGGACTGCAGGCAGTTTGATGACCACAGACATGGTCGAGTTGAAAAAAGATATGACTGCCAGGCAAGCTATCCTTTCTATCCAGGAAAACCTAAGGGCTGAATACGCAAGGGACATTTATTCGGTATTTGTAACTGACGAAGGCCATAAACTAAGAGGCTGTATTGCGCTGCAGGATTTATTAAAGGCCCCTCCCGATATCGCGATAAAAGAAATTATGCAAAGCGCTGACCTGATCAAAGTGAATGCCGATACCGATATCGTTGAAGTTGCCCGCTATTTCAAAAAATATGATTTACTTGATGCGCCGGTAGTTGATACCCACGACGTCCTGGTAGGGATTATCACCATTGATGACGTAGTCGATATCATAGAAAAAGAGGCTACCAAAGATATATACGAAATCGGTAAAATGGATGCCAAGGGTGGCCAGATTATCAGTTACGCGCGCGCCACCACCGCTGAATTGGTGAAAAGGCGGGCAGGATGGCTGATACTGCTGTTGATTTTCGATTTTCTGACCGGCACAGTCTTAAAAGCATTTGAACATTCATTGAGTTCTGTCGTAGCCCTGGCATTTTTCATCCCCATGCTTTTGGACACCGGCGGAAATGCCGGAGCCCAAACTTCAATTACGATTATAAGGGGACTAGCCACGGGTGACGTGAATTTTAAGAATGTCTTCAAGGTTATCAAGCTTGAGTTTAGCGCGGCCCTCCTGATGGGCCTAATAGTAGGAACCGTCGCCTTCGGCAGGGCATTCCTGCTGCAAAAAGACTTTACGCTTGCCATAGTCGTTGGCTTAAGCATGCTTTTTATTGCGATACTCGCTATTGCCACAGGGACATTTCTTCCGTTTTTTTCGAAAAAAATAGGCCTCGACCCTGCTGTGTTGGCAGGCCCAATTACCACAAGCGTGGTTGATGTGTGCGGGTTAATAATTTATTTCAAAATAGCCCAACTGTTTATTCCTGCGCTGCGCTTCTAGCTTCACGAAACCATCCTTTATCATGAAGTTGACAATTAAAGATATCCGTAGCAAAAAGAACAATAAAGAAAAAAGTACCTGCCTTACCGCTTATGATTACCCGTTCGCCTATCTGGTCGACCAGTCAGGTATCGATATAATTATTGTAGGTGATTCCCTGGCTAACGTAGTGTTAGGGCTGGAATCGACAAAAGATGTGGGAATACAAGAAATACTCTATCATACCAAAGCAGTAAGCCGCGCAGTAACACATGCGCTGGTAATCGCTGACATGCCTTTCTCGGCATACCAGATTGAACCCGACAAGGCACTAGGAAACGCCAAAAGGCTGGTAGAAGAAGGGGGCTGCGATGCGGTAAAGGTAGAATGGTTTACCCAATGCCTTACTGTGATAAAAGAGATTGTCAACGCAGGCATCCCGGTGATGGGGCATATCGGCCTCACCCCTCAGACCGCGGATAAACTCGGCGGGTTTAAGGTGCAGGGCAAAGACGCTGAGCGCGCAACAGAGCTTCTGCAACAGGCAAAGGAATCCGAAGACGCAGGCTGTTTCTCTATCGTGCTTGAGTGTGTCCCCGACAAAATCGCCTCACTCATCACGAACAAACTCTCTATCCCTACTATTGGAATCGGTGCAGGGCCTTATTGCGACGGCCAGGTCCTGGTGCTACATGACATACTCGGGCTGTCTAAGGGCTTCAAACCAAAATTCGTCATGCAATATGCCGACGTGGCCGCGCAGGTGCGGGAAGCAATCATCCGGTATAAAAATGAGGTCTTAAGCGGCTCGTTCCCCGATAAAGCACACAGCTTTTCGATATCGCAGGAAGAATTTTCAAAATTAAAAAATTCGATACCCGATGAAAAAGAAACTCACTAGATTTTTACCGTGGATAGTAGTCTGGAGCGCCGCTATCCTGACAGTGACCACCTTCGGCAAGCCGTACGTTTTAAAAACCTATGTCGAAATGGGTATCGGTACATGCAATAAAATACCGGTATTATGCATTCTACCGTCGCAAAACTTTACCAATCCCCAAATTGACAAAAACTATATCTTAAGCCTTGCGAGGTATAAAATAGAAGAAATCGAAATAGCGCTCCCAAAGGATTTCTTCGTAATAAAAGAACAGATTTACAGGGCCTATTATAAAAAACGTAAACGCACCGAAAAGGATTCGATTGCCTACCTGTTGTATCAAAATCCGGATTTCTTCCAGTCGCTTTTCCCGCAGCTTAAAAAATACAGCCTTAAAAACAATTACGATTTCTTAAGCCGCATCCTTAACGCAAGAACCCCTGACATCAAAGACCTGCCCAGCACCCTCTTTGTAATACTGAAAAGCATCTTCACTCCCGACATTGGCCCGGGCAGTAACATAAAAATCGCACGGTTTAGCGTAGCGGATAAAAGAGGGTTTATTACCTACAACTATACGAAAGAAGGCAATTACTTCAATTGTGACATAGTAAATAGCAAGCAGGAATTTTTCAAGGTGTACCTGAAGGACAAGAAGAAAGAACTGGATATAGACAAGGTACTCACAATTATTTCTACGCTGCAAAAGAATAAAGAGAAAGGCCAAGGTTAAGGCTTAGGCCAAGGCTAACGCAAAATGAGAGGTTGAGGTTACGATTGAGGTAGCCGGTCTTTTCAGCGAGCCTCTACTCAATACGAAATCTATAGCGATTTTTTGCAATGTATGCTAAAATACGACTCTGTGTTTATCGTTAAAAAGGAGATACCATGCTGACTCGGCACGATATACCGGAAAGAAGAAAAGACTACAGGCTCTATTCCCGTATACACGTCAAATTTGCATTCCAGGACTCCCAGGAGAACGTAAAAAAAGAAAGAAATCTCCTTGCCACGAATATCAACACGGGCGGAATTTATCTGGAGAGCGAAGAGGTATTCCCTCTGAATATGGAAGCAACTGTCAGTTTCCGCCTCCCCAAAAGCGAAACCGCTATTCAGGCATCAATCAAGATTGTAAGGATAGAGGCCCTGGATGAAGGCAGGACGTTTGGTTTAGGTTCTGTATTCACCAAGCTCGACGACACGCATAAACAGGAAATCCAGCAGCTGATTGAAAGGTTTAATGTCGGTAAATTACTGGAACTTGCAATCAAAAGAGGCGCTTCTGACCTGCATATACTCGCAGACCACGTCCCGGTTTTACGGGTGAACGGAGAATTGGAAGAAGTAAACGGCCCAAGCCTTAGCTCCGAAGAAATTCCTCAGATTTTATTCAGCCTTATGACCAAGCAGCAGATAAGGCGCTTTGAAAAAGAAAAAGAGCTTGATTTCGGGATTCAATACGATGTCCGCAACCGTTTCAGGATCAACGTGCACCAACAACGAGGCTTCCTGGAAGCGACATTCAGGCTTATCAATACAAAAGTTTCTTCTTTTGAAGAGCTCAATATACCCCCAGTAGTCCAGGAATTAGCCAGGCAGAGGGATGGTTTGGTGCTATTGGTAGGGCCTACGGGAAGCGGCAAAACCACTACCATGTCCGCGATGGTTGAGCTGATTAACCGCGAAAAACGGGCGGTTATTATCACGCTTGAACGGCCTATCGAATACGTGCATCCTAATATCAAAAGCATCATCAAGCAGCGTGAAGTAGGCGTTGACACAAATTCCTTTTCCGCAGCAATCAAAAGCAGCCTCAAACAAGACCCCAATATTATCGTCATCGGAGAACTTGAGGATGCCGATTCGGTAAGGACCGCGCTCATTGCGGCAGAAGCCGGATATTTAGTAATCGCCTCTTTCCATTCGCCCAATACCATGCAGGCAATTGACCGCCTGGTCAGCTTTTTCCCGCTTGAAGCGAGGAAACAGGCCCTCTCGCAGCTTTCAAACTGCCTTAAGGGGATAATCTCGCATCTGCTCATACCGCGCAAAGACCGCACCGGCAGGCTCCTTGCGACCGAAATCATCATTGCCAATGATGCGGTAAAAAGGATCATCCGTAAGGATGAGCTTTTCCAGCTGCCGACCATTATCCAGACCAGCGGCGCATACCGCATGCAATCTATGGCAGACTCGATACGAAGATACCTTGAAATGGACATCATCGATTCCGAAGCAGCGATGTTCTATTCGGAGGAATTCAATAAATACGGGCAGGCAAAAGAACATGGCTGATATGATGGATAAGATCGTTTCGTTATGTAAGCGCCGGGGATTTATCTTCCAGGGAAGCGACATCTACGGCGGGCTTGCCAATACCTGGGATTACGGCCCGTACGGCGTTGAACTTAAAAACAACGTAAAGAGAGCCTGGTGGAAAACCAATGTCTATGAGCGCGATGACATGTTGGGGATGGACGCAGCAATACTGATGAACCCGAAAGTCTGGGAAGCGTCCGGCCACGTGAAGAATTTTTTTGACCTCAAGCGCGACTGCAAATCCTGCAAAAAAAGGTTTAAGGATGCGGACCTGAAAGACAAGAGCAAATGCCCGGAATGCAGGGGAGAGCTTACCGAAAGCAGGCCGTTTAACTTAATGTTTGAAACCCACCAGGGCGCAGTCATCGATGAGGCAAACCTCATTTACCTAAGGCCTGAAACCGCGCAGGGTATGTTTGTCAATTTTTTGAATATCCTTGACTCACGGCACCCGAAGCTTCCTTTTGGCCTTGCGCAGGTCGGCAAGGCATTCCGTAATGAGATCACTCCCGGAAACTTAACGTTCAGGACGCGCGAATTCGAGCAGATGGAAATAGAGTATTTCGTAAGGCCCGAGAACGCAGATAAAAAGCTTCAAGAGTGGATCGAACTGCATTTCAATTGGTATAGCGATCTTGGCATCAAAAGAGAAAACTTACGCAAGCGCGCACACGGCCCTGACGAGCTGGCGCACTATGCAAAGGCATGCACCGACATTGAATACAATTTTCCTTTCGGATGGTCGGAGCTTGAAGGAATTGCCAACCGTACGGATTTTGACCTAAAGCAGCATTCGCAATACTCAGGGAAAGACCTGCGCTTTTTCGACGACGTCAAGAAAGAGAAGATCTTACCCTACATTATTGAGCCATCCGGCGGAGTTGACAGAACAGTCCTTGCGTTTTTAACCGACGCCTACAGCGAAGAGAAGGTTAAAGACGATCTGCGTGTGGTGCTTAAGCTTCACAAGGATCTGGCGCCGGTAAAAGTGGCGGTGTTGCCACTTTTGAAAAACAGGCCTGAGATTGTTGAAATGGCGCGCGCAATCTCAAAAGACCTTAAGAAACATACGGTTGCGGTATATGACGACACTGCCGCAATAGGAAAGCTCTATCGCCGGCAGGACGAAGTAGGTACGCCCTTCTGCGTGACGGTAGATGTGCAATCACTCCAAGACAGGCAGGTTACTGTCCGCGACCGCGATTCAATGCAGCAGGAGCGTATCAGCGTCGATTCGCTGAAGGAATACTTGTTGCAGAAACTGGCCGGATGACAATAGAAATAAAGGTTCAGGTTAAGGTTAAGGCTTAGGTTAAGGTTAAGGCTTAGGTTAAGGTAGTATCTGAGATATAGCGGTTTTACGCTAAACGCACTCAATACACAATACTCTATACTCAATACGAAAGGGAGGGTTAACAAAGCAATGGGCAACAAAAACGTTTACTTCTTCGGCGGTGGAAAAGCTGACGGCAACGAAAGCATGAAAAATTTACTGGGAGGCAAAGGCGCAAACCTTGCCGAGATGGCAGGGCATAAAGATTTACGGCTTCCTGTCCCCCCCGGGTTTACCATCACCACCGAAGTGTGCACCTATTATTATAAAAGCAAAAAAAACTACCCCAAAACGCTTAAAGCGGAAGTTGTAAAGGCTTTGGAGAAAATAGAGAAGCTTATGGGGAAGAAATTCGGCGACCCGGATAATCCGCTTTTGGTTTCCGTGCGCTCCGGTGCCCGCAGGTCGATGCCCGGCATGATGGAAACGATATTAAACGTGGGCCTTACCGAAAAGACCATTCCCGGCCTCATAAAGAAAAGCGGCGGTAACAGCCGTTTTGTCTATGATGCGTATCGGCGCCTGATTATGATGTTCTCAGACGTAGTAATGGAAAAGGCTGCCGGCATAGAGCCCAAGGATGATCAAGGCATCCGCAAACAGCTGGAAAAAATAATGCACCGCATGAAAGAAGAGAAGGGCTACAAGGCAGACACTGACTTGACTTCGGATGATTTAAAAAAGCTCTGTTCTCTGTTTAAAGAGAAAATCAAGCAAGTATTGGGAAAGGAATTCCCCGATACCCATAACGAACAATTATGGGGGGGCATCGGCGCGGTATTCGCGTCATGGAACGGCAAGCGTGCGATAAGCTACCGCCGCATTGAAAATATTCCCGGTGAATGGGGAACAGCCGTTAATGTCCAGACCATGGTATTCGGGAACATGGGAAACGATTCCGCGACCGGCGTTGCGTTTACCCGCAACCCCGGCAACGGTGAGAATAAATTCTACGGCGAATACCTGGTGAACGCGCAAGGCGAAGACGTGGTTGCCGGCACCCGCACTCCTGCACCAATCAACGAATATTCAAAATCCGACCACAACAAAGAGCTGGTTACCCTGGAAAAATCAATGCCCTCGATCTACAACGCACTGTGTGATATCCGCAACCGGCTTGAAACACATTACCGCGACATGCAGGATATTGAATTTACCATCGAAAAAGGCAAGCTCTTTATGCTGCAGTGCCGCGTGGGCAAACGTAACGGCCCGGCTGCAGTGCGTATGGCCGTGGATATGGTCAAAGAAAAACTTATCAATAAAGAAATAGCGGTAACGCGCGTAACCCCAAGCCAGCTCGATGAATTGCTGCATCCTATCATCGACCCGAAAGTTGAGCTGACACATAAGCCCCTGGTAAAAGGATTACCTGCAGGGCCAGGTGGGGCAGCCGGCCAGATAGTCTTTTATGCAAACGACGCCGTTGAATGGAGAAAGCAGGGAAAGCGCGTAATACTTGTCCGCGAAGAAACAAACCCCGAAGACGTAGAGGGGATGCGTGCCGCAGAGGCGATCCTGACTGCGCGGGGCGGCATGACTTCCCATGCAGCCTTAGTTGCCCGTGGCTGGGGCAAGTGTTGTATTGTGGGTTGCAGTGCCCTTGAAGTCGAGGCCGAGCAGAAAAAATTCCGTGCCGGCGATAAAGTGCTGAGCGAGGGCGACTGGATTACCTTAAACGGCACCAAGGGCTGTGTCTACGAAGGAAAGCTGCCGATGATGGATGCCGGGGAAGAAAACGAGCTCCTTACAGAATTCTTAAAGATGTGCGAATCCATCAAGAAATTGGGCGTGCGCACAAATGGCGATACTCCCGAAGACGCAAAGAAAGCCAGGCAATTCGGCGCAAAAGGAATCGGCCTGTTCAGGACAGAACATATGTTCTACGGCAAGGGTTCTGATGAGCCGCTTTTTATCCTGCGTAAAATGATTATCTCAAGCACGCTTCAGGAAAGGCAGGCAGCTATTGCAGAACTCTATCCTTTCGTAAAGAAAGATATCAAGGGCACGCTTGAGGCGATGGACGGATATCCGGTAGTCATCAGGCTTCTTGACCCGCCCTTGCATGAATTCGTCCCCCGCGAAAAGGCAAAACTCGAGCAATTAGCCAAAGACCTGAACATCTCGATGGACGAGCTGTCAAAACGGGCGGATAACCTGCATGAAGCAAACCCGATGATGGGACACCGCGGGGTACGCCTGGGAGTTACATATCCGGAAGTAAGCGCCATGCAGATACGCGCAATCTTTGAAGCAGCAGCCGAGCTTATCCAGGAAGGAAAAAAACCCTACCCTGAAATAATGATCCCTGTGGTCTGTGATGTAAAAGAGCTGCAGGACCAGCTGGATATCGCAAAACAAACATACGAAGAGGTGCTCAAGAAATTCAACCTTAAGAAAATCAAGCATATGTTCGGCACCATGATTGAAATCCCCAGGGCAGCGCTCGTAGCCGACAAGATTGCCACGGTCGCGCAATTCTTTTCTTTCGGAACCAATGACCTCACCCAGATGGGATTCGGGTTCTCGCGCGATGATATCGGCTCATTCCTGCCGGCATACCTTGAAAAAGGAATATTGCCTGAAGACCCCTTCCAGTCAATAGATCAGGAGGGAATCGGCCAGCTTATCGAAATCGCGATACAGCGGGGAAGAAAAACACAGAAGGGGCTTGAGGTCGGTATCTGCGGCGAGCACGGAGGCGAGCCTCGTTCTGTGGAATTTTGCCATCGCGTCGGGATGGATTATGTCAGCTGTTCGCCGTTCAGGGTACCTATCGCCATACTGGCCGCAGCTCAGGCAGTGCTTAGGGAGAA
>QZKA01000026.1 GCA_003598135.1 Candidatus Omnitrophota bacterium | reverse complement strand
GCGTTATCAGAAACAGGATATCTATAGAGAGGAAACGGTCAAGGTATATAACGCCTCTAAAATAATACTTGATATACATACATTGTTCGGCAAAGAGGGAACGATGTACAATGTGACTCCGCGCGTATTTGAAGTGCCGGCGTGCCGGGCATTCCTTTTGACCAATAAGGTAACGCAGCTTTCTGATTTCTATAAAGTCGGGGAGGAGCTCGTGGCCTATCAAGGTATCGATGAACTCAAAAAACTGATCGTGCAGTATCTCGATAATGCCGATGAGCGGGCCGCTATAGCACAGAGGGGTTTTCAACGGGCACACCAACACCACACCTACGCTCACAGAATAAGCTCGTTGTTAGGAACAATCGCTGTCTCTATAAAGGAAACGCATGCATAATATTGCCATTGTCCATGAATTCCACGAGATTGCCGGTGCTGAGAACAGCCTCTTGTACCTTGCAAGAAATATAGACAGGAATCGGTTCAACCTTATTTTTGTCCTTCCCAGGCAAGGCCAGTTTTGGGAAGAATTGAAAAAAATAGGCACGGATGTGGATTTTTGCGAATTTCCAAAAATAAGGGGTCTGCACGGCGTAGGCAAGGCACTACGGTTTTTATCCGATTTCGTAAAGAAAAAAAATATCAGCCTCATTCATTCCAACAGCATCCGTACGCACATCTATTCGACCATTGCTGCCAGGCGCAACAGGATTCCCGTAATCTGGCACCAGCGCAATTTACTGATACATGAATTGATTGACCCTGACAGCCTGCTTTCGTTCCTTCCCGATAAGATTATTTGCAATTCATACGCCGTAGCCAGGCGTTTTTCAATCTTACGGTTTTTACCGAAAAAAGTAACGGTCATTTACAATGGGGTTGATACCAATCGCTTCAGGCCGGATATAACGGGTGAGATTGTGCGCAAAGAATTTGACATACGTCCTTCAGAGGCCGTAATCGGCATTGCCTCCAGGTTTCATGAGAACAAAAACCACGAGACCTTTCTTAAGGCCGTCAGGATTATATGCAGTAGGCATCGCGGCCCTGATTCTTTAAAATTCCTGATTGTCGGTGCAAGCGTATTTGAGGAAGATAGGGGCAGGGAATTATATTTGAGGGATTTCGTACGTTTACAGGGAATTCAGGACAAAGTGATTTTTACCGGTTTTCGCAAGGATATGCCTGAAGCGTATGCGGCAATGGATATCTTAGTGATTAGTTCTTTTCGCGAGGCCTGCGGTCGGGTAATTATCGAAGCTATGTCTTCGGGCAAGCCGGTAATAGGCAGCAACACAGGAGGAAACCGGGAATTGATCGTGGACGCAAAAACGGGGATTTTATTCTCCGCCTCAGATCCTAAAGCGCTGGCCGAAGCAATTTCGTATCTTGTACAACATAAGGATGTCGCGCGTGCAATGGGAGAAACCGGCAGGAAGCGGGTTGAACAGTATTTCGACATACGGGTAAACGTAAAAAAGACAGAAGCGGTGTACGGGGAATTGCTCGGGAGGATTTGATGCATAATAGATTGTCGGTTGTGGTACTTACCAAGAATGAAGAACGGTATGTGCGAAACGCCCTTGAGAGTACTAAATGGGCTGATGAGATAATTATAATCGATGACATGAGCACGGATGCCACGCTTGAGATCTGCCGCGAGTACACGGATAAAATTTTTACTAAGCAACTGATTAATTTCAGTGATCAGAGAGAATATGGGATCAGTAGGGCTTCCGGGGAATGGGTTCTTTTCCTTGATGCCGATGATCAGTTAAGTCCTCCATTGCAAGAAGAAATAAGGCAGACGCTTGCTGCGGATTCGGAGTACAGCGGGTTTATGCTGTTGAGAATCTCAAGCTATTTGGGCAAATGGATTGCGCATTGTGGCTGGCGCGCCCCTATCTTGTTATTATTCAGGAAGGATAAGGCGCGCATTGACGGCAGGCTTATCCATGAAAAGATATTAATCGATGGAAAGGTAGGAGTGCTTAAAAATATAGTCTACCACCATGCCTATGACGACCTGTCAGAGCATATCATTAAGCTTGATTTTTATACACGCTTGGAAGCAGAGGAATTATGGAAGAAGGGGACGAGGCTCAAAGGCTTAGATTATGCGTTGTATCTTTTTGCCAAGCCCGTTTTTGCATTCCTGCGCAAGTATTTCGGTTATAAAGGATACAGGGAAGGAGTGCGTGGTTTTCTTATCAGCGTTATGACGGCGTTTGTGGTATTGTTAAGCTACGCCAAATTATGGGAAAAGCAGAAAAATGAAGGAATGCATTAAGCATCTGGTAAAAGGCCCGTATCTTGTCTTAAGAAAGATTTTGTTTTCTCCGGCACTTATCTTTAGAAGGACGTTGTTGCCGTCAGCAGAGGACATTAGGACTATCCTGTTATTGCGGCACGATAGGCTTGGCGATATGGTTGTCTCAACAGTGGTTTTCCAGGCCCTTAAGAGGCGCTTTCCGTCTTCTTCGATAATTGTGTTGGCTTCAAAGAGAAATGCGGAATTGATTCAAAACGACCCTGCAGTCGATGAGGTTATCATATATCAAGGCTTGGCTTGCTATTACAAAGAATTCCGCAAAAGAAAAATCGATTTAGCGATTGATTTATTTTTGACATACGAATTAAAGCAGGCATTCCTGACTGTGCTTTCAGGCGCTAAGTACAGGCTTGGTTTTGAAAAAGCAGGAAGAGAGGTATTTTTCAACGTAAGGGGACCTGTTGCTGTTTCCTGCCGCAGCATGAGGGCTCAGTTACTTGGTTTGCTAAAGGCCCTGGGAATTTCTGGGGAAGGCATAGAGCCGCGATTGGTCTTATCGGAAAAAGAGAAAGCCCTCGCTTTTGATTACTTAGCTTCATACGGCTTACGCAAGGAAGATTTAAAAATTGCAATACACCCTGGAGGTTTTTATCCGTCTCAACGCTGGCCGGCAGAGAGGTTTATTGAAGTTGCAAGGCGCTGCATTGGTCAGTATAATGCCAGGATAATTCTTTGCGGAGACGCGGCAGATAAAGAGTTGATAGATACAATGCAAGAGAAGATTGGTTCCGGGTGTATCTCTTTCGAAGCCTTGCCTGTCAGGAAGTTCGCAGCAACACTTGCGCAATGCGACCTTTTGCTCTGCAATAATTCAGGTCCTCTGCATATTGCGGTTGCGTTAGGCGTACCTACCGTTTCTACTCTTGGGCCGACTGACGCTCGTCTTTGGTCTCCCGCGGGAGAGGCCAACATAGTGCTTGGCGGCACTATGCATTGTAGCCCTTGTAGCCGTATTGTATGCGCTGCGCATACATGCATGGGTTCTATTTCGGTGTCACAGTTTATGGAAGCAGTAGGAACGCAGCTGAAACGTATCGGAAAAGCGTAAAATGGGCGATTACAAAAATATCCTTATTGTCAATCTCGGCGGAATAGGCGATTTGTTATTATCTACGCCGGCGTTACGGTCTTTAAAAGACAAATATCCCCATTCTCGTATTTGTCTTTTAGTGGTACGGCGAGTCGTAGAACTCGCAGAAGACCTTACGTATATCGACGAGATAGTTGTATTCCGTCTTAAAGGGGTGACTAGCCTTTTGGCGAACATCGTTACTCTATGGAATTTAAGAAAACGTCACTTTGACCTTGCGGTTAACATGCGTACCATGGTGAGTGCACTGAGCGCGTTAAAGATGCGGTTCTTATTGAGTTTTTTAAATCCTACATCGAAAGCCGGGCGCAATACAGAAGGAAGGGGCAGTTTTTTTGATGCCTCGATTCCTGAACCATACAGAGGGCAAATGCACGAAATGGAATATGATATTACGCTTGTCGAAAAAATAGGCGCGGTTGTGGGCAGCAGAAAGATAGATTTTGTGATTAAAGGCGCAAGCGTTGATAAGGTGAACGCACTTTTGCGCAAGCACGGAATCAGCGAAAACGATTTTGTTGTCGCTGTCCATCCGGGCGGCATGCCTTCCAGAAGATGGGGGGTTGCGCATTTCGCCCAATTGATTGCGGAGATTGATAAAAAGAGAAAAGCCGTGTTTGTCATTACCGGCTCAAAGGAGGAAGGGCGTCTTACGCAGGCGATTATACGAGGTTGTCCCCAGGCCAGGGTTTTGAGTATGGCGGGGAAATTGGGCATTAATGAGCTAGGGGCGTTACTCAAACGCTGCAGCCTATTTATCACCAACGATACCGGGCCGATGCACATCGCAGCGGTATTAGGGATACCTATGTGTGCTCTATTTGGAGGAGGGGATATTGTTCGTTTTGACCCCCGTGTTATTTCTTCTAGGGCAGAGGTACTGCGCGTACAAAAGGCATGCGCTCCTTGCGAGAAATTTTACTGTCCGCACGCGCAATGCCTTCAGGAGATTTCGGTTGGGATGGTACTAGAGGCGGTTTTGCGTCTATTGCCTTTTTAACAAAGGAGCATTTTAAAAGAATTATGAGAATACAGCTGTTGAAGCATTTATACTATTGGCTACACGAGAGGTTTTCTAAAGACGCGACAAAGGGCCGTTATTCAAGCGGTTTCTGGCAGGATGCGGTAAGAGACAAAGCACTTGCGTTATGTGCGCAGGCCCGCGGAAGCCTTCTTGAGGTTGGCTCCGGGGAAGGCTTATTCCTGATTCAGCTTGCCGGCAAGAATCAGGGCCTGAAGCTGTGGGGTATTGATAATAGTAAGGCCAGGGTCCAAGAGGCGCAGGAAGAGGTGACCAGAGAAAAACTGGCGTACATTACCTTTAGCGAGGCAGACGCTGCCAATCTTCCTTTTGAGGATAATTATTTTGATATTGTTGTCTGTATCAATGTATTATTCAACCTGCCTTCATGGGATTATGTAAAAAAGGTGCTATTTGAGATGACAAGAGTGTGCAAGAGGCAAGGAAGGGTGGTTTTTGAATTCCGTAACTCACTGAATCCTCTTATCGTTTGTAAATATGCGCTGGCCCGTTATTACGACGAGACCGTAAAGACATTGCCGCTTAGGCCTTATCGCTTCAGCCAGCTTATGCGCTTAGCCAAAGAATGCGGTCTAGATATAGTAAAAGGATATGCTATCGGATTCTTTTTTAGGCCACTGGCTCCTATTATTATGGTTGAGGCGGTGAAGAAATGATCGCAAAGGTCCCCATACTACGCACCCCTGCAGGGTACAGGGATATAGGGTGGGCATGCCTACAGTCCCTGGATCATTCTATTGTTGAGAAATTTCGAGCAGGATTCTTGCGCCAATTTAAATACGCCTACTTAACGGGCTCAGGGATTGCTGCTTTTTATCTTATGCTTAGGGCATTGGCGCAGCGCTCAAGCCGCAAGGAAGTGATTTTACCCGCCTATACGGCCGGAAGTCTGGTTGTTGCGGTAAAAAAAGCAGGGCTTGTGCCTGTTTTGTGTGATGTATCCCTTGACGATTTTAATCTTAGCGAAACAGATCTGCGTAACCGGCTCTCCAACAGGACGCTGGCAGTAGTTGCAGTGCACATGTTTGGCATTAGTGTTAGCTACATTGCAGCTCTTAAAGACAGAATTGGCTCTGACGTAGTGCTGATAGAAGATTGTGCACAGGCTATGGGCACTATGATTGGGCCTTGTGAAGTAGGCACTTACGGTGATGCAAGTTTTTTTAGTTTTAACCGGGGGAAAAATATTCCTACATCCGGCGCTGGGCTCATAGTTACGAATTCAGATGATCTTGGTAGCCATATTGAGAGGGCCTGGGTGCAGGAGGCGCATGGGAGCGGTATTTTCAGTAATGTGAGCGCCTGCGCCGGTTCTTTCGCCTTTGCCTGTATCCGTCGTCCGTTTGTCTACGGGTTTCTTTATCTCCTTGCGTCACTATTCAAAGAAACGGAATATTCTCCTGATTTTTCGGTTACGCGTATTGTCCCGTTTAATGCTGCCTTAGGCCTAAGGCTTTATCAGAAGGCCAAAAGATTGGCGCACGCTCGATACGAGAATGGGATCAGGGTGCTGAGGGCTTTAGAAGGCACGCCAGGTCTTATGCTGCCAGCGATTCCTCAAGGAACACGCCCTGCGTTTAACCGGTTGCCGATTGTTTTTAAGGATATAGAAGCTAGGCAAAGCATAGAGGATGAATTACGCAGGATGGGCATTGAAGCCTCTCGGATGTATGGGGAACCGCTCCATTGTATGTTTGAGCTTGGTTATAAAAAGGAATCACTTCCCAACGCAGTATATCTTGCAGAGCGCCTGTTGACGCTTCCGGTGTATCCGGGGTTGACTGATCCGCAGATCTCGGTAATAATTGATACGCTACGGCGGGTGATGAAAAGCTGAAATGATACCTTGTAGAAACCTGAAAAGATATTTCCACAAAGCCTTAACGCAGCCTTTGTATGCCGCAAAGGTATTGGTTGCGCGTCTTAGGGCTACTATGTATTATGAGTGGGGTAAGGGCAAGAGCTCTTTTCCTGAGGCAATTACCTTATTTTTGACTCACCGCTGTAACCTACGCTGCAAAATGTGCGGCCAATGGGGGGAGGCAGGTGTTACAAAAAGGCAAAGCCAGGAGTTCATCCGGCACGAGCTTTCCTTAACGCAGTTAAAAGCAGTTATTGATAACGTTTCATCTTTTGCGCCCAACATTACCCTTTTCGGCGGAGAGCCGCTTTTGCACGCAGGTTGCAGCGAACTTATCCGTTATATAACACAGAAGCGGATGCATTGCCTCATGATTACCAACGGTTCAATGCTTAAAGAGCACGCGTCGGAAATAGTCAAGGCTGGGCTTGACGAATTGAATGTTTCGTTAGACGGTAACTCCAGCCTCCATGACGAAATCAGGGGTATGCCGGGCCTGTTTGCAAGAATAATGAGCGGCTTAAAAGAGGTCAATCATTGTAAACAACAACTCGGCACCAAGAAGCCGTTTATTAATTTACAGTGTACTATTAATGCCCAGAATTACCTGCGTGTATCTGAGATGCTGGAAGTGGCCAGGGAGGTGAATGCAGCGTCGCTTACCTTCCATAACTTGATTTTTCTTGATTCCAGTACCGTTGAAAAACAGAAAGAATACGACCAGCTGCTTGGATGTTCTTCTGCTGAATGGGAAGGGTTTGTGTGTGCGCCCGGCATAGACCCCGGGATACTTTACAATGAAATGAAAGGGATCATGGCAGGCAGGTACGGGTTTAGCGTTGATTTTTATCCAAACTTTTCAAAAAAGGCATTTTTTGAGTATTATACGAATCCTTGTTATATCCCATCTGACTATCCGGGCCGCTGCCTGAGCCCTTGGATAGTAGCGTACATTTTCCCTGATGGGGAAGTAAGGCCGTGCCTAAATTGTAGTTATTCGTTCGGCAACGTCTTACAGGAACAATTTACCCGTGCATGGAATAGTCCAAAGGCAGTAACGTACCGCAGGATGCTAAAAGGGAAGGGCATGTTCCCTGTTTGTATACGCTGTACCGAGTTATACAGGTATTAACGTATGGCAAAATTAAAAGTCGCAGAAGTGATTACTAGGCTTGACTGGAGCGGTTCTCCGGAAATCGTACGCATAATTTCTTCATATCTGCAAAACGATGAATTTGAGATGACCGTTATCGTGGGATTGACGCGTTACCCGAGCGCCAAAACAAAAAATTTCCTGTTTGAATTCGCGGATAAGATTATTGTGTTGCCTTGCCTGAGAAGAGACATCAGTCCGTTTGAAGACCTCAGGGCATTCTTGTCGCTGTGTAGTATTTTTAAAAAGAAAAAGTTCGATATCGTGCATACGCATACTGCAAAAGCTGGGGCATTAGGTAGGCTGGCTGCGTTTTTCAGCGGCGTGCCAGTGATAATTCATACGCCTCACGGCCATAATTTCTACGGATACTTTGGCAGGGCGTTGACCGCTTGTATCGTCTTCATAGAGCGATTGTTAAGTTTGTGTACTACTAAGTTCATCGCGCTCACTGAGCTTGAAAGAAGCGACTACGTGAAATTTAAGATCGCCCAAGGATCGAAAATAGCCTTGGTTTACCAGGGGCTGGAACTAGACTGCTATATCCCCACACGGGAGCGCACCTTAAAGCTTAAGGAAGAACTTGGTATAGGAGAGGACAAAAAAATTATAGGCATGGTAGGCCGTCTTGAGTTCGTAAAGGGGCCGTGTTATTTTGTTAAAGCAGCTTCACGTGTATTAGAAAAAATCGATGATAGAACCGTATTTATAATGGTTGGAGAGGGCAGCTTAAGGAACGAACTTAAGGCGCAAGTGGAAAGATTAGGAATCAGGTCTTCTTTTATCTTTACCGGTTGGCGCGAGGATAATCTCGAGCTGATATCTATTCTTGATATGCTAGTACTTCCTTCGTTGAACGAGGCGGTAGGGATGGTTTTGATTGAGGCTCAGGCACTGGGTGTGCCAGTGATAGCTACGCGGGTCGGTGGCGTTCCTGAGGTACTCAAAGAGGGAATCACGGGTCTTTTAGTGGAGCCGGCTAAAGCAGATGAGCTTGCATCTGCAATCATGGAATTATTGGAGGATGAGGCCAGACGGCTTACAATGGGACAAGCAGGAAAGGAATGGGTGGCTGGGCGCTTTAAGGCAAGCAATATGGTTGAGGCCATCTCCCAGCTCTATAAAAATGAATTTGCAGAAAAAAAGAAATCAGGCGGTTAAGTATTTTATTTCTTGTTGTATCGCAACCTGCGCTATTATTTCGCAGGGGTTGTGTGCTGAGCGCTACATTCAGGTGCCGGCTGCCATTCATATCAGCTCAACAATCAGCGAAGGTAAACATACTATTTCTGAAATTGCCGAGATCGCCCATAAAAACGGTATAAAAACAGTTATTGTCACTGACTTTTGCTTTAGTTCTATTGAGTATGGTATTTGGCCCTTCAGAAACGTTGTCCGCCGGACAAAAGAATTCAGTTCTGTCTTTAAATACGGAATCGATAAGTATCTGGCATCATTGCGCGATGTGCAACGGCGGTATCCCGACATGGTATTCGTCCCGGCAGTCGAAACCGCGCCTTTTTATTACTGGGAAGGGAGTGTTTTAAAAAATAACCTTACCCTACACGATTGGCACAAACACATTTTGGTAATCGGCCTTGATTCCCCTGCGTCGTATCGCAAGCTTCCTATAATGGGAAATACTGCCGGACTGTCCGTGCCTTTTGCCGTACGCGACCTGTGCAGATTGTGGCCATTATTAGTGATTATCGCGGGCATTGGCTGTCTTGTGATAAGCAGGATTAAATATCAAGCATATTACGTAGGGTTCCGGCACTTCTGTCTAGTACCGCATTTTATTGTTGGGGTGGCGTTGATACTTATCGGCCTCCTCTTCACGTATAACAATTTCCTCGTGTGCCCTTTAAAGTTTACTCAATACCAGTCACGCGCAGGCATCGCGCCTTACCAGCACCTGATTGATTATGTGAACATGCACGGCGGTCTGACATTTTGGGCTCATCCGGAAGCAGAAAACCGGGAAGATGCCGGAATGCTCAAGGTCGAAACAAGGGACTATACAAGCGATCTTATCCTTACTGACGGTTATACGGGTTTTGCTATTTTCTACGAAGGGTATAAAAAAATCGGCTGCCCCGGATGCGCCTGGGATGAGCTTTTGGTAAGCTACTGTAAGGGTAAGCGCAAAACACCTGTTTGGGCGATCGGAGGCCTTAGTTTTGATGAGAGCGGCAGCCTAGAAGAATACCTCAAGGATTTGAAAACAGTTTTGCTGGTGAGGAGGTTGAGTAAAGAGGAAGTATTGGACGCACTTGCTTCGGGCAGGATGTATGTGGTGCGGGGAAGCAATTCAGGAAGTTTTGTACTTGATGAGTTCTCTGTAAAAGCCACCCCGTCAAATGAGCTGCAAAAGCAGGCTATGGGAGAAACTCTTGCCTTGAAAGGCAGGACCGCCGTTATTATTATCAAGGGTAGATTTTTACGTGGACAGGAGCTTCCTCTTAAGATACAATTAATCAAAGATGCAAAAGTGATCAAGACGTTCGAGGCTGCTTCTTCGTTTGATATTGAGTATTTTGACGAAGCAAGCACAGAGAATAAGAAGTCGTATTACCGGGTTGAGTTTCAGGGCCGCGATCTTACTGCTATTACCAATCCGATATTCACGGATACGAAGCCTAATTAAAAAATGATTCTTTCTGTTCATCAGCCGCATTATTTACCCTGGCTTGGTTATTTTCATAAAATTGCCTCAAGCGATTGTTTTGTATTCCTTGATTGCGTCCAGTATAAGCCCAGGGAGTTCCAGAACCGCAATAAGATCCGTACTGAAAAAGGCGGGATCTGGCTTACTGTGCCGGTTCAAATGAAGCATAAGGGCAGGCAGGTGATCCGGGAAGTGCTGATAGATAATGAATTTCCCTGGATGCGCCAGCACGCAAGGAGCCTGCAGACCTGGTATGCGAGGGCGCCGTATTTTAACGAATATTTCCCTTTTTTTGAAGATCTATATCAGAAGGCATGGGAAAAGCTCACTGATTTGAATGTATATATTATAAGGCATGTCCTCACGCAGCTTTCTATCGAAACCCCGGTTTATTTTGAATCGGCCTGCGATATCCAGGGGACCAAGACAGACCGGATTATTGAACTGTGCAAGAAAATGAATGCGGATACCTATCTTTCGGGAACAGGAGGCAAGGAGTATCTTGAGCAGGATAAGTTCATTAAGGCGGGGATAACACTGGAGTATCAGGAGTTCGTTCATCCGCAGTACCGCCAGCAATTTTTGTCCCGCAACGACGATTTTATTCCTTGTATGGCAATAATTGACCTGTTGTTTAATGAGGGTCACAAGAGTAAAGAAATTCTATACATTTCCAATAAATAGCTTTATAATACCTTGCAGGAGGTTACTAATGAATGTATTAGCAATAGGCGCTCATCCAGACGATATCGAATTCGGTTGCGGCGGGACGCTTCTTCAGTATGCCGGTGCCGGTCATACCGTATACCTTTGTATTGCAACGGACGGCAGTTTCGGGGGAGACCCGCAAGTGAGACTGAGCGAACAGAAGGAAGCCGCGAAATTTCTCGGTGCAAAAGAGGTCTTTTGGGGAATGTACCGGGATACGGAGCTTGTGGATAGCCGTGAGTTGATTCATAAAATCGACGGTATTATTCAACAGGTTAATCCACAAATAGTATTCTTAAATTACAAAGATGATATACATCAAGACCATCGCGCCCTCTCAGAGGCGGGAATTTCCGCTACGCGTTATGTCCCCGAGGTCCTCTTCTACGAAGTCCCAAGCACGCAGCATTTCGAGCCTGATATTTTTGTGGATATTCAGAGTGTATTAGATAAGAAACTTAAGCTCTTAAAGCTTCACGCATCGCAGGTGGATAGGACAAAGGTCCAAAACCTTACAATTTTAGAGAGCGTACAGTCGTGCGCAAATTTCAGGGGCTATCAGGGAAGGGTCAGATACGCCGAAGGCTTTAAGGCATTACGCGTTTTAAGGGAGATCGCATGAAGTCCGCCCTTGTATTTATATACGTTTTCCTGTTTGTGTGTGCAGTGATTCCGCTTCTCCGGAAGCTTGCCTTTGCATTTAATATTTTAGATATTCCCGGCGGCAGAAAAGTGCATAAAACACCCATGCCCCTCTTAGGGGGGGTAGCTATCTTTTTAGGCTTTACAGGAGGATTTCTATTTAATCTTTCCCAGCTATACTTTCTGATGCCGGTATTTTTGGGCGCGCTGATAATTTTTGTAGTGGGCTTGTTGAATGATATCAGAGAATTAAGCGTAAAGGTCCGTCTGTTCTTTCAGGTCCTGGCATCGCTGGTCGTTATGTCTTCCGGGATGCGCATCAGCTTCCTGCCCAATACGCCGTGGGGTAATATTGGTGAAGTAGTCATTACCTTGATATGGATAGTGGGGCTGACGAATGCCTTTAATTATCTTGACGGGTTAGACGGCCTTGCTGCCGGTTCCTGCGTAATCAACCTGCTCTCTTTTATTGCGATACTGTATATGACCGGCCAATACTCCCTGGGTTTATTGGCGATTATCCTTATTGCTGCATGCGTTGCGTTTCTTCCCTATAATTTTGAAAAGAAGATTTTTTTAGGCGATTCAGGCAGTACCTTTTTAGGGTTTGTGTTGGCCTGTTTTTCATTTACAGGACATTGGGCAGGCAATGACATGGTAAAAATCTCTATACCTATATTGATACTGGGCGTTCCGATTTTCGATATGATTTTTACGACTATTGTGAGGATTAGTGAGGGGAAGGTCAAAACCGTACTTGAATGGTTGCGCTATAGCGGTAAAGACCATTTCCACCATAGCCTGGTTGAACTTGGTCTTTCTCCCCGGGCCGCCGTCTTTTTCATTTATTGCGTTACTTTTTCGCTCGGGCTTAGCGCGGTAATGGTGAGTAATGATTCTATATACGAGGCCTTTTTGTCCATTGCCCAGTCTTCCATTATCTTTGCGATAATAGGTAATTTGATTATTGCAGGAAAACGACACCGCTCCGGCTGGGAGCCGTCATAAAAAGCAAGGCATACATATTATTTTCCCGGTATCATAATAAAGATGTAAAGGACCAATCGGCAAGAAGGAGGAGGTATGAAGGGCATGGTAAACGTAGTGCTATTTGTGGCTGGTGTTAGTTTATTGCTCGGGATTATTTCCCGCATCACCTTAGTCCCTGTTCCCATAGCGAACACAGGGATTGAGGCAGAGGCATTTTTGGATTTTACCAATACCTGTCTTTTTATGGCGATAGTGCTCCTTTTGCAGCAGCTAGTTAAAACCAAGTAACAAAAATAACTTAGCTCTCTTTTTCTATTTGGCCGAAAGTGGGTGGGGCGGCTCAATAATTAAATCATTTCAGTTTTCCGCAATTACGCTCACCAATAAAAAAGTAAAAAAAGATTTGACAAAATCATAAATTTAGTTTATACTTACTTTTCTTGCCTAAAATTTATATAAAATAAAACAAGAAGGGGTGGCCACTTTCTTGGGGGTGTTTTTTTTATCTTTTAGGAGGAAAGGCTAAGCCGGCTCGCAATACCAGTTGGTTTTTATAACATTGCTGGAGTAGCTCAGTCGGTAGAGCACGTCCTTGGTAAGGACGGGGTCACGGGTTCGATTCCCGTCTCCAGCTTAAATGATTGGCAGGTAAGAATGCGCGAAAAAATAACGCTTGAATGCACGACGTGCAAAAATAGAAATTATACGGCAACCAGGAATAAAAAAACCAAACAGGAAAAGTTGGAATTAAAAAAGTTCTGCAGGTTTTGCCATACACACACACTGCACAAAGAAATAAAATAGTCTTCTTATCAGAAGTCTTTAGTTTTTGCGGTGCACTTATAGGAGCGTCGGTTAATGGCAAACCAACGGTCTCCAAAACCGTAACTGCAGGTTCGACTCCTGCCGCTCCTGTGTAGATGTCGAACCTAAAGGGGTGCGGGGAAAAAGTTTGCCCGCGTTTTTGGGGTGAGAGTCCGCCTTAGGCGGACGCCAGAAGGGCAAAGCCCCTATGGGCAACGGGCAGAAATAAATAGATTGCTGACGAGTAAAAAAGGGCGGCAAAGAAATGAACCTATTTAAGAAAACAATGCAATTCTTCCAGGAAGTAAAACAGGAATTGCATAAAGTTTCCTGGCCAAGCCGCCAGGAACTAATCGGTTCGACCTATGTGGTGATCGTGATCACCGGCATAATGGCATTATATATCGGCATAATTGACATTTTTCTTTCCAAGTTTTTGAGCGTCGTATTCAGGTAGTCATATGAAGCATTGGTATATTATTCATACGCAGACGGGTTCCGAAGATAAAGTCAAGACAGTAATAGAAAGTAAAATTGCTTCTCAGGGCTTTAAGGATTCGGTTTCAAAAGTAATCATTCCTACCGAACAGATCTCGGAGGTCAGGGGCGGAAAGAAAAAAATCTTAGAACGCAGGTTTTTCCCCGGCTACATCCTAGTGGAAATGGAGCTCAATGATTTTACGTACGCGGCGATCAAAAAGATCAGGGGAGTCACCGGGTTCATCGGATTAGGGAAAAAACCTACTCCTTTACCCGAAGACGAAGTGCAGGGGATTTTAAAGAGGACCGAAGAGACCAAAATCAAACCCAGCCCTAAAACGATTTTTGAAAAAGGCGAACAGGTCAGGGTCAAAGAGGGGCCGTTCATGAATTTTAACGGGACAATTGATGAAATTCATCCCGAAAAAGGAAGATTAAAGGTGAGTATTTCCATTTTTGGCAGGTCTACGCCCGTAGAACTCGAATACTGGCAGGTTGAAAAGGTATAACAATGGCAAAAAAAGTCGTTGCACAGATTAAATTACACGTAACTGCAGGCCAGGCAAACCCCGCGCCTCCCGTAGGCCCTGCCCTCGGCCAGCACGGTGTCAATATTATGCAGTTTTGCAAACAGTTTAATGAACAGACCAAAGACAGGGAGGGTTTGGTACTGCCGGCAGTAATTAGTGTCCACGAAGATAAATCTTTTACGTTTATCATTAAAAGCCCGCCGTCTTCAATCCTTCTTAAGCGCGCCGCAAACCTAGCCAAGGCCTCAGGAATGAGCGGTAAGGAGACTATAGGAAAGGTCACTCGAAAACAGGTTGAGGAAATCGCAAAACTTAAGATAAAAGACCTCAACACTTCAGATATTGCTACGGCAATCAAGATAGTTGAAGGCACTGCCAGGAGTATGGGTATTGCCATAGAAGGGTAAGCGATGAAGAAGCAAAGCAAGAGATACAAAGAATCGGCGAAACTAAACGACAAAACAAAGGCGTATACCCTAAAAGAAGCGATTGCGCTGGCTAAGAAAACACTTCCTACGAAATTCGACGCATCGGTGGACCTGCATTTTCAGCTTAACGTAGATCCTAAGAAATCCGACCAGATGGTGCGCGGAACAGTAGTGCTTCCCCATGGAACGGGGAAAAAAGTGCGCATCGCAGTGTTTTGTAAAGGAGAACATGAAAAGATAGCCCGCCAGGCGCAGGCTGATTACGTCGGTTCAACCGAGCTGATTGATAAGGTCGCGGGCGGATTTTTTGATTTCGATAGCGTGATTGCAACACCTGAAATGATGAAAGATTTAAGTAAGCTTGGAAAAGTACTAGGGCCGCGCGGGCTTATGCCAAGCCCCAAGACAGGCACCGTTACTAATGATATATCCAAGGCCATAGAAGATTTAAGAAGAGGGAAAGTGGAGTTTCGGGTGGACAAAAGCGGCGGCGTACACCTGTCGGTTGGCAAGTTTTCGTTTGACGAAAACAAACTCTATGAAAATGCGCTGTGTATTATCAACGCATTAAACGACGCAAAGCCCACTTCAATAAAAGGCAAATTTGTAAAAAGCATGTTTCTTTCGTCAACAATGAACCCCGGCTTTCAGCTCACTATCTAACGATATGAAAAAATTAGGCTTATTGTTTAAAGAGGTATCGGGTAACCGCATCAAGGATAAGTTAGCGAAAGCGGACACGGTATTTGTGGTAAAGTACTCTGGGCTTTCGGGCCCTGAATTAAATATGCTGCGTCAATCTCTAAGCGATTTTAAGGTTAACCTTTTCGTCGTAAGGAATACTATCGCTAAGCGGATATTGAAGAGCTCTCAATGGGAAGGCCTATCTGCTTTTTTGAACGGCCCCTGCGGTTTTATATTTGTGAATGATGACCCGGCTAATGCCTCCAAGGTACTCTATGCCTTCAGCAAGGAACACGAAAAGCTGCGGCTGGAGGGAGGGTTTCTTAAGGAAAGGCTTCTTGAGAAAAAAGATATCGAAGCACTGGCAAAGATGCCTTCAAAAGAAACATTAAGGGCCCAGGTCACAATCGGCCTTAAGGCGCCGATAACCGGGATAGTAATGGTTCTAAGCCAGACGCTCAAAAAATTCGTCATTTGTCTTGATCAGATAAAAAAGAAAAAAGAAACGGGTTCATAATCAAAACTAAAAAGAGGTAAAAGGAGGAAGAAATGGCACAGGAAAGATTAGAGGAATTGATCAAGTCAATCGAAGGCATGACCGTGCTTGAATTGTCTGATTTGGTAAAAGCGCTCGAAGAGAAATTCGGCGTCCAGGCAAACATGCCGATGATGGCTGCTTCAATGATGGGAGCACAGGCTCAGGGCGGGGCACAGCCGGCAGAAGAAGAAAAAACTACATTTTCTGTAGTGCTTGCCAATCCCGGGTCTAACCGCATTGCGGTGATCAAGGAAGTAAGGGTTTTCACGAACCTCGGTTTAAAGGAAGCCAAGGATTTGGTGGATGCAGCACCAAAGCCGGTTAAGGAAGGCGTTACCAAAGAAGAGGCGGAAGAGATGAAAAAGAAGCTTGAAGCCGCCGGCGCCACCGTTGAATTGAAATAATCTGTAGGTATCTGTCCGTAAGAGAGAAACGGAAATGATAAAAAGAAAAACATTTGCAAAAATAAAAGAGGTCTATTCGCTTCCCGATATACTGGAGATACAGACCGCTTCATACGTGGATTTCCTCCAGATGGAAGTTGAGCCGAAGGAGAGGAAGCACACAGGGCTGCAGGAGGTCCTTGAAGATATATTCCCCATAGAGAGCCCTAACCGCTCAATACGGCTTGAATTTATAAGCTATAACCTCAGTAGCCCCAAATACGACATCGCCGAATCCAAAAGAAGGTCGCTGTCGTATGGTTCATCGCTTAAGGTAAAATTCAGGCTGATCACCCCCCAAGAGACGAAAGAGCAGGATGCCTATTTCGGAGAAATTCCTCTGATGACCGAAACGGGCAGTTTTATTATCAACGGAGACGAGAGAGTGGTGGTGAGTCAGTTGCAGCGTTCTCCTGGCGTCTGCTTTGAAGAAGAGGAGCATCCGACCGGCAAGAAGATATTTTACGGACGGATCATTCCTTCCCGCGGGGCATGGCTTGAGTTTAAGTATGATTTATCGGAAACAATCGTGGCGTATGTTGACAGGCGCAGAAATTTCCCAGCCACGCAGATATTAAGAATCTTAGGCTTTAGCAATGATCAGGAAATACACCAAGCCTTTGGAAAAGAACGCCCTGAAATTGTCAATACGTTAAAAAAGGATTATACCAAGAATAAAGAAGAGGCGTACCTTGATTTTTACCGTAAGATGAGGCCGACCGAGCCGGTTACCAAAGAAGCCGCTGAGGAATTATTTTATAGATTATTTTTTGACCCTGCCCGCTATGATCTGGAAAGGGCGGGAAGGTTCATTTTAAATAGAAAACTGGGGGCGGAAGTTTCTCTTGACCAGAGAGTTCTTGATTCTGCCAGCGTGGTCAGGGTTATCGAATACCTGATTAAATTAAAGGAAGGCGAAGGCCGGATAGACGATATAGACCATTTAGGGAACCGCCGGATCAAAACCGTAGGCGAGCTTGTACAGAATCAGGTGAGGATCGGCTTAAGCAGGGTCGAGCGCTCAATCAGGGAACGGGTGAGCGTTTTATCGGATTTTGAAAACCTCAACGTCCATTCGCTTATCAATTCCAAGCTTTTTTCGACACAGTTACATGATTTCTTTGCCCGTAGCCAGCTTTCGCAGTTTATGGACCAGGTCAACCCTCTTGCAGAGATTACCCATAAAAGAAGGCTGAGTGCATTGGGTCCGGGCGGCTTGTCGCGCGAGCGCGCTGGTTTTGAGGTAAGGGATATCCATCCTTCGCATTATGGAAGGATCTGTCCTGTTGAAACGCCTGAAGGGCCTAATATCGGCCTCATCGCTTCCTTAAGTACCTATGCACAGGTCAATGGCTTAGGTTTTCTTGAGACACCTTACCGCAAAGTCGAGAACGGCCGCGTTACCCGCAAGATCGAATATTTAACTGCCGATATCGAACAAGACAAGATGATTGCGCAGGCTAATGTGCTGATTGATAACGAGGGAAATTTCTTGGAGCGCGAAGTTTCCTGCCGTTTTAAGGGGGATTTTCCTAAGGTTCATCCCAAGGATGTCGAGTATATGGATGTTTCTCCGAGGCAACTTGTTTCAGTGGCTGCTTCCCTGATTCCTTTTCTTGAGCACGATGATGCAAACAGGGCACTCATGGGTTCAAACATGCAAAGACAGGCAGTGCCGCTGATGATAACCGAGCCACCTATAGTGGGAACGGGCATGGAGGCAAAAGTGGCGTATGACTCGGGTGCTGTTGTCATCGCGCAGGAATCTGGCAGGGTAATCAGCGTCGACGGTTTCTCCATTACAGTGGGAAAGACCACTTATCCGTTGCAAAAATTCTTGCGGACCAATGCAGATACCTGCCTTAATCAAAGGCCCTGCGTTAAGCTGGCAGACCATGTCGAAAAAGGCCAGGTAATCGCAGACGGGATAAGCACCAGAGACGGAGAGCTTGCGCTGGGCAAGAACCTGATCGTGGCGTTCATGTCATGGAGGGGTTATAACTTCGAAGACGCTATCCTTATCAATGATCGGTTAATCAAAGAGGATATCTTTACCTCTATACATATAAAGGAATTTGAGATCGAAGCAGTCGAGACGAGGCTGGGCAACGAAGAGATTACGCGGGATATCCCCAATGTCAGCGAAGAGGCACTGAAAAACCTCGATATTACCGGCATCGTACACGTGGGCGCAGAAGTCAACCCAGGGGATATTCTTGTAGGTAAGGTAACACCCAAGACAGAATCAGAGCTCTCGCCAGAAGAGAGGCTTTTACGTGCAATTTTTGGCGCGAAGGCCTCTGATGTCCGGGACACTTCGCTTACCGTCCCTCCGGGAGTTGAAGGGATAGTTATTGATGTGCATGTGTTCCAAAGAAAAGAGCGCGGAAGGAAGTCAAAAGAAGAAAAGTCAAAAGAAACAGCAAAGATCAGAGAATTGAAGGCCTATTATAAAGAAGAAGTTGAATTTTTAAGAAACGAGAAAATTGCCCGCCTTGCGCAGTTGTTGGATATCGATAAGTCGAGGGTTGAGAAGGCGGACTTCAGCGATAACGAAGAAGCAAAGATTCTGGCGGTTTCGTATGAAGAGCAGATCCAGGAACTGTTAGCTGAGCAGGAGCAGGAAATCGAAAAAGTAAAGCGGGGCGATGAGCTTCCTCCCGGGGTCTTGAAACGAGTCGTGGTTTATATTGCGACAAAGCGCAAGGTCTCCGTTGGGGATAAACTATCCGGAAGGCACGGCAATAAGGGAGTGGTTGCCAGGATCCTGCCAGAAGAGGATATGCCGTATCTCGAAGACGGCTCTTCTGTTGATATTGTGCTAAACCCGCTGGGCGTTCCCTCGCGTATGAATGTCGGGCAGATTCTTGAGACGCATCTTGGCTGGGCTGCAAAGACTTTGGGCCTGTGGACGGTAAGCTCGGTGTTTGACGGCGCCTCTGAAAGAGAAATCAAGGAATTACTTAAAAAAGCAAACCTTCCCGAAGACGGAAAGGTAAAGCTCTATGATGGTTATTCAGGGGAGCCTTTTGACCAAAAAGTTACCGTAGGTTGTATTTATATGATGAAGCTTATCCATCTTGCCGATGAAAAAATCCATGCACGTTCCATCGGGCCTTATTCGCTCGTGACCCAGCAGCCGCTGGGCGGCAAGGCGCAGTTCGGCGGGCAGAGATTGGGCGAAATGGAAGTATGGGCCCTTGAAGCATACGGTGCCGCGTTTACCTTGCAGGAAATGCTTACCGTAAAAAGCGACGATGTTTCAGGCAGGACGCGCATCTATGAAGCTATTGTGAAGGGTGAGCAGCGATTGACTCACGGGATTCCCGAATCTTTCAATGTATTAATGAAGGAATTGCAGGGTTTGTGCCTTGATGTGCGCACAGAAAAGGTAAAATAATGCAAGAGAATACTATTTTTGACCATATTTCGGTAAAAATTGCTTCGCCTTCGGTGATACGGTCATGGTCAAAAGGAGAAGTCAGGAAAGCAGAGACCATTAATTACCGAACCTTAAAGCCTGAAAAAGACGGCCTCTTCTGCGAGAGGATTTTTGGGCCTGTGCGGGATTGGGAATGTAACTGCGGAAAATATAAGGGGCAGAAATTCAAGAATATTACCTGTGACCGTTGCGGGGTCACTGTCGACCGTTCAACCGTACGGCGTGAGAGGGTGGGACATATTGAGTTGGCAGCACCCGTAACCCATATATGGTATTTTAAGGTCGTGCCGAGCAGGTTATCTTCGTTAATCGATATTAACCTGAGAGATCTTGAGAAAGTAATTTATTACGAAGAATACATTGTTGTCGATCCGGGCAGTACGCCTTTAAAAAAGAAAGAACTTTTGTCTGAAGAAAAATACCAGGAAGCGCTTGAAAAGTACGGTTCAAAATTTAAGGCAAAAATAGGCGCCGAGGCCTTACGCGATTTACTCAAGGAGATAGACCTGGAGGCATATTGTCGTAAATTAAGGAGGGACCTTGAGAAGTCGAAAGGGCTTTTGAATAATCGCAAGGCGCTCAAGTCTTTGAAGATCGTCGAAGAATTCAGAAAATCTGGCAATAAGCCCGAATGGATGATACTTGAGGCATTGCCGGTAATCCCCCCTGATTTAAGGCCGCTGGTTCCCCTGGAGGGCGGAAGGTTTGCTACCTCAGACCTGAACGATTTGTACCGCCGGGTGATCAATCGCAATAACCGCCTACACAAACTTATTGAGCTGAGCGCACCTGAAATCATTATCCGTAACGAGAAACGTATGCTTCAGGAAGCGGTGGATGCCCTCTTGGACAACGGCAGGCATGGAAGGGCTGTGGTGGGTTCCAACAATAGGCCTTTAAAGTCTCTCTCTGATATGCTCAAAGGAAAGCAGGGCCGCTTCCGCCAGAATTTACTCGGTAAACGCGTCGATTATTCAGGCCGTTCGGTTATTGTGGTTGGGCCTGAGCTAAAACTTTCAGAATGCGCGCTTCCGAAACAGATGGCCCTTGAATTATTCGAGCCTTTTATCATCAAAAAACTGAAAGAAAAAGGTTTTGTGCATACTATAAAGCATGCGCGCAGGATGGTTGGCCACGGGCGTATTGAAGTCTGGGATATCCTTGACGAGGTGATTAAAGATCATCCGGTATTACTTAACCGCGCTCCTACCCTGCATCGTTTAAGCATCCAGGCATTTCAGCCCATCCTGACCGAGGGCAAAGCGATTAAAATACATCCTTTGGTCTGTAGCGGTTTTAACGCAGATTTTGACGGCGACCAGATGGCGGTGCACGTGCCTCTTTCCATCGAATCACAGATGGAAGCCAGGATTCTCATGCTTTCCGTAAATAATGTCTTTTCTCCCGCCCACGGCAAGCCCATAGTTACCCCTACACAGGATATCGTTTTAGGATTGTCATACCTTTCCAAAGAGAAGCCGAACGCAAAAGGCGAGAATAAGGTATTCTCGTGTTTAGACGAGGCGTTGGCAGCGTATGAGGATCATGTGATCGAACTGCACGCCATGGTCAAGCTAAGGATAGATAATGTGTATGATTTTGACGAAGGAAGGCCTAAGGCGGGCAGGCAGATTATTGACACTACCGTAGGCAGGATCATGTTCAATCAGCGGCTTCCGGAGAGTTTCGGTTTTGTTAATAAAGAGCTTAATAAAAGTAACGTGGGGAACATTGTGAGTGATTGCTACAAGCGATTCGGGCATAACCGCACGATTCAGTTGTTGGATGACATCAAGAGGCTTGGGTTTGAGATGTCAACGCTTGGAGGTATGTCTATAGGTATCGACGACCTCGTTATCCCCAAAGCCAAACAGGATGTATTAAAAGAGGCCAAGGAAGAAGTCGGCAAGATAGAAGACCAATACCGCAAGGGCATTATTACCAACCGCGAAAGGTCAAATAAGGTAATAGACGTCTGGACCCGCGTGACCGACCGGATCTCAGACCTCCTTTTTAAGGAGATGGAGCCGTTTAACCCCATCTTTATGATGGCGGATTCAGGCGCTCGAGGTTCAAGATTGCAGGTCCGCCAGCTGGCTGGTATGCGTGGTCTAATGGCAAAACCTTCAGGAGAAATTATAGAGAATCCGATTACCTCGAATTTTAAAGAGGGGCTCACCGTGCTTGAATATTTTATCTCAACTCACGGCGCACGCAAAGGCCTTGCTGATACCGCCCTTAAGACAGCAGATGCAGGCTACCTAACCAGGAGGTTAGTAGATGTGGCGCAGGAAGTGATTGTTACTGAGAACGACTGTGGTACTCTTAACGGTATCACGGTTCAGGCGATCACAGAGGGCAATGAAGTCGTGGTAAGCCTTAAGGACCGCATAGTGGGGAGGGTGGCGCTGGACAATATCGTAGATATTATCACCGATGAAGTAATTGTGGAACAGGGTGAAGAAATTACCGACGAAAAAGCCGAGATGATTGAGAAGCTCGGTATTGAGCGGATACGTATACGCAGCGTTCTTACCTGCGAGTCAGAGAGAGGGGTATGCGTGAAGTGCTATGGCAGGAATCTGGCTACTGGCAGGCTGGTTGAAGAAGGCGAGGCAGTGGGCGTCATCGGCGCGCAGAGCATTGGAGAGCCGGGGACCCAGCTGACCTTAAGGACCTTCCACATCGGGGGTACCGCATCGCGTGTGGTAGAACAGTCTTTTACTACTTCCCGCAATAAAGGTTATATTAAATACCACAATTTAAGGGTCGTCCCGAAAAAGAAAGAATATATCGTCCTCAATAGAAACGGTGCAGTGAGCATTAATGATAAAAGCGGCAGGGAGCTTGAACGCTATCTGGTGCCTCAGGGAGCCTTTATTGGCATCAAGGAAGGCGAAGAGGTCTCCAAGGGGATTTCTTTTGTGCACTGGGATCCATATACCTCGCCGATCCTTACCGAGGTTTCCGGTACGGTAAAGTATGAGGACTTAAAAGAGAACGTTACCGTTATCCAGGAATTAAACCCGGTTACTAAGTCGACCGAGCACGTAGTCGTTGAACATAAACAGGACTATCATCCTCAGATTCTTATTTTGGATAACAAAAAAGAGGTACTGGGTATTTATCCTATACCGGTAGGCGCGCATATTTTGGTAAAAGACGGACAGGATATCGAAGCAGGGGAACTCCTGGCAAAGATTCCCCGCCTGACCGTGAAAACCAGGGATATCACCGGAGGTCTTCCACGGGTCGCTGAACTTTTTGAGGCCAGAAGGCCAAAAGATCCCGCAGTTATCAGTGAGATCGACGGTTTTATTGAATTTGGAGAGACCAAAAAAGGGCAGCGTGTAATTATAGTAAAATCTCCTACTGGTATGCAGCGGGAATACGTAATCCCTCACGGCAAGCATCCTAACGTCTATAAAGGCGATAAAGTAAATGCGGGCCAGCAGCTTACAGACGGCCCGGTCGTGCTTCAGGATATCCTAAAGGTCTGTGGCGACAAGGTGCTTCAGGAGTACCTGGTAAATGAGGTGCAGGAGGTATACAGGCTTCAGGGAGTACATATTAATGATAAACATATCGAAGTAATCATTAGGCAGATGCTCAAAAAAGTAAGGATTGAAGACCCTGGTGATACGGACTTTTTGCCTATGCAGCAGGTGGACAAGTGGAATTTCCAGAAAGAAAATTCACGCATACTCAAAAAAGGCGGAAAGCCTTCGCAGGCTACCCCCCTATTGCTTGGGATAACCAAAGCGTCTTTGACGACGGAAAGTTTTATTTCGGCTGCCAGCTTTCAAGAGACGACGCGTATGCTTACCGATGCCGCTACTGCCGGCAAATCAGATGAACTGTTTGGGCTCAAGGAGAACGTAATAGTGGGCCATCTTATTCCTGCAGGGACCGGCTTTAGGACGCACCGGGATGTTGAGGGGGTAAAGTCGAGCGAAGGCAAACAGGAAAAGAGCGAGAAAGAAAAGGAATAATTTATTATGCCAACCATTTCACAGTTGATTCGCTTAGGAAGAAGATCAAAGGTAAAGAAAACGAAATCCGCGGCATTAAAAAGTTGCCCGCAGAGAAGAGGCGTGTGTATTCAAGTAAGGACAATGACCCCGAAAAAACCGAATTCGGCTTTACGTAAAATTGCCAGGGTCAGGCTTACCACCGGCATTGAAGTGACTTCTTATATACCGGGCGAAGGGCACAACCTTCAAGAGCATTCTATAGTGCTTGTCAGGGGAGGGCGCGTGAGGGATCTTCCCGGCGTCAGGTACCATATTGTCCGAGGCACCCTCGATGCAGCGGGAGTCAGCCAGAGAAGGCAATCCCGCTCTAAATACGGAGCCAAGAGGCCGAAATGAGAAGAAGAAAAGCTCAGAAGAGAGAAGTAATACCTGATCCAAAATACAGCAGTAAAGTCGTCGCGCGATTTGTGAATATGGTTATGTTGAAAGGCAAGAAGCCTATAGCCGAAAAAATCGTATACGGCGCATTCGAAATATTAAAAGAACAACTCAACGAACCGGACGCCCTGAAGATTTTTTACAAGGCTATTGATAATGCCAGGCCCCGCCTTGAGGTAAAGCCCAGAAGGGTAGGGGGTGCAACCTACCAGGTACCGATTGAAGTGAAGCAGGAAAGAGGCACGTCTATCGCGTTACGCTGGATCAGGGACTTCGCCAAAAATAAAAAAGGCAGGCCAATGGAGCAGAAGCTGGCGGATGAGATTATGGCGGCATACAAAGGAGAAGGTTCGGCGATTAAAAAGAGGGATGATACGCATAAGATGGCGGATGCTAATAAGGCGTTTGCGCATTTTAGATGGTAATTATGAGACACGCAATTCCGTTGGAAAAAATTAGGAATATCGGTATTATCGCCCATATAGACGCGGGAAAGACCACGACTACTGAGCGCATTCTCTATTTTACCGGCAAGACCTATAAAATCGGCGAAGTTGACCAGGGCACCGCTACTATGGATTGGATGATACAGGAGCAGGAGCGCGGGATTACCATTACCGCTGCCTGTACGACATGCATATGGGGCGATTTCACCATCAATATTATCGATACCCCGGGTCATGTGGATTTTACGGTTGAGGTGGAGCGGTCATTAAAGGTGCTTGACGGGGCAGTAGTAGTGTTCTGCGGGGTTGGTGGCGTTGAACCGCAATCAGAAACTGTGTGGCGCCAGGCAGAGCGTTATGGGGTGCCGAGGATCGCATTTGTGAATAAAATGGACAGGACAGGAAGCAATTTTTTCGACACGATTAAGGATATTCATGCCAAGCTTAGCGCGCATGCGGCGGCCATCCAGATTCCTGTGGGCTATGAAGAACAATTTGAAGGCATTATTGACTTGATTGAAAAGAAGTTTGTCGTATACAAGGATGAATTAGGCAAAGAACGCGAAGTGGTGGATATTCCTCAAGAGCATTTGCAGGAGGCCAATCACCACCGTTCTATTTTGATTGAGAGACTTGCAGAAGTAGATGCAGACATGATGGATAAGTTTGTCCACGGCAAAGAGATTTCCAACGACGATATAAAAAGGGCAATCCGCACCAATACGATCACGAACAAATTTGTGCCGGTGCTTTGCGGGACCTCACTGCGCAATAAAGGGATCCAATTGTTGCTCGATGCGATATGCGCATATCTGCCTTCCCCGAAAGACCTGCCTCCTGTTAAAGGAATGAATCCTGATACGGGGGAATTTGAAGAGATTGCCTGTTCTGACAAGGCGCCATTTTCTGCCCTGTGTTTTAAGGTGAGTACCGATCCTTATGTGGGGAAGATTAATTATATCCGCGTGTACTCCGGAGCACTGAAGGCAGGAAGCTATATATACAATTCAACCGTCAGAGAAAAAGAACGAGTTTCTAAATTATTGAGAATGCATGCGAACCGCCAGGAAATTATTGAGATCGTCTCGACGGGCGACATTATCGCTGCAGTCGGGCTTAAAGAAACAAAAACCGGGCACACCCTTTGTGACGAGAGGAGCCCTATACTTATCGAATCCATGACTTTTCCTGAGCCGGTACTTCAACAGGCTATTGAGCCCAAGACCAAACAGGACCAGGAAAAGCTTGGCATGGTGTTGCATAAACTTGAAGAGGAGGATCCGTCTTTCCGTGTTACCTATAACCAGGAGACCGGCCAGACGGTCATCTCTGGAATGGGACAATTACATCTTGAGGTAATCATCGACCGGATCTTAAGAGAATTCAATATCGAGGCACAGATAGGCGCTCCTCAGGTCGCATACCGGGAAACAATTACCAAGAAGGCACACAGTATCGGAAAATTCATCCAGCAGTCCGGCGGGCGCGGCCAATATGGACACGTGGTCTTGGATCTTGAGCCTCAAGAGATGCCCGGCACCGGTATTACCTTTGAAGACAAGATAAAAAGCGGGGCAATCCCCAGGGAATATATACCTTCAGTGAAACGTGGGGTTTTTGATGCGGCAAAGAGCGGAGTCATTGCCGGATACCCAATCACCGACGTGAAGATTACTTTGGTTGACGGCTCTTTCCACGAGGTCGATTCTTCGGAGCTCGCTTTTAAAATGGCAGCCGCAATTGCGTTTAACGATGGCGTGAAGAAGGCGCACCCAGTGCTGCTTGAACCCATTATGGACATGGAAGTAGTAGTCCCCGAAGAATATATGGGCCAGGTTATAGGGGACCTTAATTCCCGCAGGGCAAAAATAATTTCCCTTACTCAGCGGGCGAATGTCCGTTTAATCAGGACTTATGTACCTTTGGCAGAAATTTTTAATTATGCAACCAACTTACGGTCATTGACACAAGGACGTGCCTCCTATACAATGGAGCCCTCATACTACAGTGAGGTGCCTTTAAATATAGCCGAAAAAATTACTGTTAGTTTTACTTATAGCGAGAGAAAAGGTGTTTAAAAAACCGGAGGTGAAGTAATGGCTAAAGAAAAATTTGTAAGAAGCAAGCCGCACGTCAACATCGGGACCATCGGTCATATTGACCATGGCAAGACTTCTCTTACTTCCGCAATCACCTATGTATTGTCGAAGCTCGGGAAAGCGCAGGCGCGTGAATATGCAGATATTGCCAAGGGTGGTACGGTAAGGGATGAGACCAAGATTCTGACGATTTCAGTTGCACATGTTGAATATGAAACTGATAACCGTCACTATGCACACATCGATTGCCCCGGTCATGCGGATTTCATTAAAAACATGATTACCGGCGCAGCGCAGATGGATGGCGCGATTCTGGTAGTATCGGCCGCAGATGGCCCGATGCCCCAGACAAGAGAGCATATTCTTCTGGCCCGCCAGGTGAATGTGCCTTCGATGGTTGTGTTTTTAAACAAGATCGACCTGGTTTCCGATAAAGAACTCGTCGACTTGGTTGAAATGGAAGTAAGAGAGTTGCTTACCAAATATGGTTATCCGGGAGATAAGACGCCGGTGATTAAAGGGAGCGCATTAAAAGCATTGCAGATAGGCGGGGACCCGAATTCTGAGGACTGCAAGCCTATTCTTGACCTGATGAAAGCAGCTGACGAGTTCATTCCTATTCCTGTCAGAGATCTCGATAAGCCGCTCCTTATGGCGGTGGAAGACGTGTTCAGCATTGAAGGAAGAGGCACCGTAGGCACCGGCAGGATTGAGCGCGGTAAAGTTAAGGTAAACGAAGAAGTTGAAATCGTCGGCTTAAGACCCGAAGTCTACAAGACGGTGGTCACCGGCGTTGAGATGTTCAGAAAGACGCTTGACGAGGGCCAGGCCGGCGATAATGTCGGGTTGCTTTTGCGCGGCGTTGATAAGGATACAATTGAACGCGGAATGGTCATTGCGGCACCTAAGTCAATTACGCCGCATACGAAATTCAAGGCGCAGGTGTACGTGCTTACCAAAGAAGAGGGCGGAAGGCACACCCCATTCTTCAAAGGGTACAGGCCACAATTCTATTTTCGCACCACTGACGTTACGGGAAGCGTTACATTGCCGCAAGGCGTTGAAATGATTATGCCCGGCGATAACATTGAGGTAGAAGTAGAGTTGATTACTCCTATTGCGATGGAGAAAGAGTCGCGTTTTGCCATCCGCGAGGGAGGCCATACAGTAGGTGCCGGAGTAGTAACCGGGATTATCGCGTAAAAAAAATGCAGAAAATACGCATAAAACTCAGGGCATACGACCACCGCCTTTTGGATCAGGCAGCTGGTGAAATTGTCGAAACAGTGAAGCGTACAGGAGCCAAGATCTCCGGCCCCTTGCCGTTGCCGACAAAAAAGGAAGTGTACACAGTGCTGCGTTCGCCGGTTATCGATAAGAAATCCCGCGAACAGTTTGGCATCGCCACGCACAAACGATTGATTGATATCTTTGAGCCGACCTCAAAGACGATTGATGCCCTGAGAAAGCTGAATTTACCTGCAGGTATTGATGTAGAAATCAAATAGCTCTTTTTCCTTCTTTGTGATTTTTCTGAAGACGGAGAGATAAGGACATATGTTTGGTTTACTAGGAAAAAAAATTGGTATGACCCATATTTTTACCGATGACGGTAAGGCGGTGAGCGTAACGGTCATTGAGGCGGGCCCCTGCCCGGTTTTGGCAGTCATGGAAAAAACCGTGCAGGTCGGTTTTGATGAGATAAAAGAAAAGAAAACGAATAAGCCGAAAGCGGGATATTTTAAAAAACTCAATATCGCCCCGCGCAAATTCATCAGGGAGGTCACTAAGGATACTACAAAAGAGTACAAGGTTGGTGAAGAAATAAAGGCTGACATATTTAAAGCCGGTGATTTTGTGGATATTACCGGTATTTCGATAGGTAAGGGGTTTCAGGGCGGTATGAAGCGCTGGAACTGGCGTGGTGGCCCCAGGACCCATGGCTCTACGTCTCATCGAAGGATTGGCTCTCTTGGTTCAAGCACTACTCCTGGAAGGGTATGGAAAGGCCACCATCTTCCCGGCCATATGGGTAATATCAGGGTTACTACCCAGAACTTACGCGTGGTAAAAGTCGACGCGGGAAACAGTTTATTATTAATCAAGGGGTCGGTTCCGGGCCATAAAAACAGTTATCTGATGATCAGGAAGGCGAAAAAGAAAAAGGCTGTGCAATGATAACCTTACCTATATATAATACAGAAGGCAAAGAAATAGATAATGTCAAGCTTGACGAAAAGGTCTTTGATGGGCTTGTGCATAAGACTGCATTGCACCAGGCCGTAGTGGCTTTCAGGGCTAACCAGAGAAAGGGTCTCGCAAGCACAAAGACACGGGGCGAGGTTTCCGGGGGCGGGCGTAAGCCATGGAGGCAAAAAGGCACAGGCCGTGCCCGCGTAGGTTCCACCAGGTCGCCTTTATGGAGGCATGGTGGGGTTGTATTCGGGCCCCATCCGCGCGATTATTCGCGTCTTTTGCCGAAAAGAATAAAACAGTTGGCGCTTAAATCTGCCCTGAATGCCAAGCTAAAAGAAAATAATTTAATTATTATCGACGCGCTCAAGGCGCAAGAAGGAAAGACCAGGGAGGTTGCTCGGATATTCTCCAATCTAAAGGTAGGGGCGCAGACTAAAAAGGCATTATTGGTGGTAGGCGGCACACTGGATGAACAGTTGGCTAGGGCGTTGAGGAATTTGTCTTTCTTGGAGGTAGGCAATGCACGATACACAAACGCCTATGAGTTACTTGCCGCGCGCAAGGTTATTGCGACCAAGGACGGCTTTAAGGAATTGATAAGTAGGATAAAATGATATATCCCCAGGATATTATTAGGTCATTAATAAGAACGGAAAAATCGACTATTGCTGAACCTTTAGGGAAGTATCTTTTTCTGGTTGCCCCCAGAAGCTCCAAGAGGCAGATCAAAGAAGCAGTCGAGCAAATATATAGAGTAAAAGTAAAAGAGGTGAATACTCTTATTTCCAAGGGCAAGCTTAAGAAGGTGCGCTACCAGATCGGCAAGACCGCTGACCTTAAGAAGGCTCTCGTTACGTTGCAAGAAGGGCAAAAGATAGAAATTGCATAGGGGAAAAAAATGGGAATAAAAAAATACAGACCTACTACTCCTTCACGGCGCTTCATGATTGGTTATGATTTTTCCGAGATAACCAAGAAAAACCCTGAGAAGTCTCTGTTGGCTCCACTTAGAAAGTCCGGTGGGCGCAATGCATATGGAAGAGTGACCTGCCGGCGTATTGCAGGCGGCCACAAACAGATGCTCAGGATCATAGATTTTAAACGAAACCTATTGGATGTACCAGGCAAGATAGTTTCTATTGAATACGATCCTAACCGTACGTGCCGCATTGCGCTGGTTGAGTACCCCAATAACGAAAAAAGGTACATTCTTGCACCTGTAGGTCTACAGGTCGGAGAACAGGTCGTTTCTTCCGATAGTAAGGATATAGAAGTAAAGAACGGCAATTGTTTTCGTTTAAGGTTTATTCCCCAGGGCACGCCGGTTCATAACGTCGAACTCGTCAAGGGCAAGGGCGGCCAGATTGTCAGAAGTGCCGGCTCAAGCGCTCAGGTGGTTGCCAAAGAGGGTGAGTTTGCGCACCTGAGGCTGCCTTCAGGCGAAGTAAGGCTTGTGTATCTTGATTGCCATGCTACCATCGGGCAGCTCAGCAATGTGGAGCACGAGGCTGTCAAAATAGGCAAAGCAGGCCGGATGCGCTGGATGGGAAGAAAGCCGGTTTCGAGGGGCTTGGCTATGAATCCCGTTGATCATCCTCATGGCGGGGGCGAAGGTAAATCAGGGCAGGGAAATCCGCATCCTGTTTCTCCGGAAGGTCTCCCCACGAAAGGGTATAGAACGAGAAAGCCGGGAAAATATTCCGACAAATTTATAGTGAAGAGGAGAAAATAAACTATGCCGCGTTCTCTAAAAAAAGGTCCTTTTGTAGAAGAGAAGTTGATAAAAAAAGTAGACGTTGCCCGTCGCTCCGGAAGCCGCCAGGCGATCAAGACCTGGTCAAGGCGCTCTACCATAATTCCCGATTTTGTGGGATTTACATTTGCGGTATATGACGGCAGAAAACATGTGCCGGTATTTGTGACCGAAAATATGGTCGGTCACAAATTCGGGGAATTCGCGCCCAGCCGCATTTTTAGGAAGCACGGCGGTGTCAAGGCCAAGAAAGCAGCGGAGAAAACGTAACAATGATAGTAAAATCAGAAGCGAAATTTTTGAGGATTTCACCTACGAAGATGAGACAGGTCATTGAACTTATCCGCCTTAAGGATGCCAAGATGGCAGAGTCTATACTGGTTAATTTAAACAAGCGGCCTAAGGAATACCTGTTGAAGATATTGAGGTCTGCGATAGCGAATGCGAAAGTCAAGGGCTTCAACAGTAACCAGTTGTATGTTTCTAAAATACTCTGTAACGTCGGGCCGTCATGGAAGAGGTACAAGGCCGCGGCATTCGGCAGGGCTGCGCCTATAAAAAAACGCACCTGCCACGTGAAGCTGGAATTAGACCTAAAATCCGGAGAGTAAACACATGGGGCAGAAGGTTCATCCGTATATACAAAGATTGGGCTTGGACAGGATAGACGGTAAAAAGAGGACGTGGCTGAGTCTGTGGTTCGCCAGGCCTAAAAACTTCGCACGCTTTGTAATTGAAGACCGCCAAGTGCGCCAGTATATTAAAAAGAAATTCAGGCAGGCTGCGGTTTCTAAGATTTATATAGAGAGGCTTGCCGAGCGCGTGAAGGTCAGGATCTTTAGTGCCAGGCCAGGCATTATTATAGGCCGGCATGGATCGGATATCGAGCGCTTAAAGGATGAATTAAATAATATACTGAAGTCCGAGGTTTCTATTGATATTGAAGAGATCAAGAATCCCGGCTTGGATGCACAGCTGGTTGCTGAAAATATCGCGCTACAGATAGAAAAAAGAATAGCTTTTCGCAGGGCGATAAAACGCTCGATCGAACAGTCGATGTCCGCAGGGGCAAAAGGCGTCAAGATTTGTTGCGCGGGAAGGTTGGGTGGTGCAGAAATGTGCCGTACCGAAACTTATAAACAAGGTAAAATCCCGCTTCAGACCCTGCGTGCCGATATCGATTACGGGTTCGCTGAAAGTTTTACCACCTACGGATTGATAGGAACTAAGGTATGGATTTTTAAAGGCGACACATTGATTGAAAAGTCTCAGGTCCTTAAACCGGAAGATGCGGTATCCGCACATCCGGGGCAGCCCGGGAAAGCCGAATCGGCTTAAAACAGTAGGAATATGCGATGACGTTGATGCCCAAGAGGGTAAAATACAGGAAATTACAAAAAGGGACGCGGCGAGGATTATCTACCCGTGGCGCAGAGCTTGCGTTTGGAGAATTCGGCTTAAAATGCCTGCAGAATGGATGGATTAAAAGCAGCCAGATTGAGGCTGCGAGGGTTATATTAGCGAGACAGCTCCATAAAGGGGGAAAGCTTTGGATTAGGCTATTCCCCGATAAATCAATTACTAAGAAGCCGGCTGAAGTACGTATGGGCAAAGGCAAGGGCGATATCGACCACTGGGTTTGCGTAGTCAAGAGGGGCCGTATCTTGTTTGAGTTGGGTGGTGTCCTTGAGGAATACGCGCGTCAGTGTTTCAGGCTCGTCGCATATAAGCTGCCTTTGAAAACGAAATTCATAACGAGGGCTCATAAATAAAATGAAGACGAAGGAACTGAGGGATCTTACGGAACAAGAGCTTGTTCAGAAAGAAAAAACGCTTAAAGAAGATTTGTTCAAACAGAATTTACAGCGTTATGGCGCTAGGGTAGACAAGCCCCATATGTTTTCTTTGATAAAAAAAGATATAGCCAGGATTCGCACCATCCTTACCGAGAAAAAGAGAGAGAAATAATGGGAAGAAGAAAAGAATTTAGGGGAATAGTAGTAAGCGATAAAATGGAAAAGACAATAATCGTGCGCGTGACGCGCTTAGCCAAGCATCCCAAGTACAGGCGTATCACGAAGAAGTGCAATAAATATAAAGTGCATGATGAGTTGCGCCAGGCTAAAGTCGGCGATGAAGTAAGGATCCTTGAAACAAGGCCGCTTTCTAAAGATAAGCGTTTTAGGCTCGTTGAGATACTTAAAAAAGCACAAGTGATTCAATCAGAATTGAAGGAATAAAGCGATGATCCAATTGCGTACAATTTTAGATGTGGCGGACAATACGGGTGCCAAGCGGGCGTCCTTTATAAGTGTCACCGGAAAAAAGAATTGTATGCACGCTGAAATAGGAGACGTGATTACGGTAAATGTCAAAGAGTCATCACCTGAAGCGGTGGTTAAAAAAGGAGAAGTTGCCAAGGCCGTTATCGTCAGGACTAAACAGCCGATACGCAGGCTTGATGGTACCGTGTTGAGGTTTGACCGCAACGCCATCGTGATTATCGATGTCCAGCTTAATCCCAAGGGCACAAGGGTATTCGGCCCCGTTGCGAAAGAACTACGAGAGAAGAACTTTACCAAGATCATCTCGCTTGCGCCGGAGGTTATTTGATGTCAAAGATTAAAAAGAACGATACGGTCCAGGCAATAAAAGGAAAAGACAGGGGTAAAAAGGGCAAGGTGCTCAAGGTAATAGGAGAAAGCCGTATAATCGTTGAGGGTATTAACCTTGTCAAGAAAAGCATGCGTAAGAAACAGCAAGATCAGCAGGGAGGCATTGTTTCTATTGAAGCTCCTTTAGCCATCGCAAACGTCATCCTTTTATGCAAGAATTGTAACAAGCCTACCAGGATAGGAATCAAAGTGGCCAAAGACGGTTCTAAGGCGAGAGTTTGTAAACAATGCAAAGGAACACTTTAAAAGAAGGTAGAGCATGATTCCCAGGCTTTTGGAAAAATACAGGAAGGAAATTATACCGCAGATGATGCAGAAATTCGGCGTGAAAAACCCGATGGCGATTCCGCGGCTTGAAAAAATTGTGGTGAATATGGGCGTCGGAGAAGCCTTGGGGGATATAAAGATTCTTGAGAAATGCATGGATGAGTTGGCTGTTATTACTGGCCAAAGGCCCATTATGAGAAGGGCAAAAAAGGCTATTGCAAATTTTAAGATCAAGCAGGGAAACCCGATTGGCGCGAAGGTAACGTTACGCAAAGCGATGATGTATGAGTTCATGGACAGGCTGATGAATATAGCCTTTCCCCGCATCCGCGATTTCAGGGGCGTTCCTGATAATTCGTTTGACGAAGGGGGCAATTATACGCTGGGGCTTACAGAGCAGAATATATTTCCAGAAATAGATTACGACAAAATAAGCCGGACTCAAGGCATGGATATTACGTTCGTAATTAAGAATTCAAAGAGCAAAGAGCAATCGAAAGAATTGCTGCGGTTGTTTGGTATGCCGTTCAAGTTGGAAGAATAACATTTTATCGAAAGGGAGTACGTCTAAATGGCCAAAACATCACAAATCAATCGATGGAAAAGGCCCCCAAAGTTTTCAGTACGAAAACACAACCGGTGCCATATCTGCGGCAGGTCGGGAGGGTATTTGAGGAGATTTCAGCTCTGCCGTATTTGTTTTAGGGAATTGGCCTGGCAAGGCCTTATTCCCGGCGTAAAAAAAGCAAGCTGGTAGGTAGTTTCATAACACGGGGAAAAAAATGGCAAAAACAGATTTAATCGCTGATACATTTACAATGATACGCAATGCCATCATGGCAAAGAAGGAGAATCTTGATGCGCCTGCCTCAAAAATTACCCAGGCGATTATGGAAATTCTCAAACGCGAGCATTACATTGATAACTATAAGCTTATTGAAGACAACAAGCAAGGTATATTGAGGATATATTTGAAATACAAAGGCAAGAAGCCGGCGATAACAAATATCAAGCGCATTTCCAAATGTTCGCTCAGGGTTTATGCAAGAAAAGATAAAATCCCTTATGTTTTAAGGGGAAGAGGGATTGCGCTTATTTCTACCTCCAAAGGAATCCTGACAGATAAAGAAGCGCGCCTAAATCAGATTGGCGGCGAGATATTGGGATACATTTGGTAAGAGAGGCTATATGTCAAGAATTGGGAAGAAGCCTATAGTGGTGCCAAAGGAAGTTAAGGTTGACCTGAAGGAAAAAGTCCTCAATATAGAGGGGCCGAAAGGAAAACTTGTTCTATCCCTGTTTGATTCCATTTCTGCGGAGTACAAAGATAACGTGATCATTCTTGGCCGCAACAGCGATACCAAGCTGGATAAATCCCTGCACGGTTTAACCAGGGCGTTGATATATAACATGGTCAAGGGAGTTACCGAGGGATACAAGAAATCGCTGGATATTATCGGCGTAGGGTTCCGCGCGCAGGTGCAGGGCAAAGTGCTCAATCTGCAATTACGTTTTTCTCATCCGGTGAATTACGCGATACCCGAAGGAATAAAGATCGAGACACCCAAGGCCAACCAAGTCATTATAAGCGGCATAGATAAGGAGAAGGTTGGCGAGGTGGCAGCGGAGATCCGCGCAGTATGCCCTCCTGAGCCATATAAGGGTACGGGGATCAGGTATACGGGAGAACTGGTAAAGAAGAAAGTGGGCAAGGCCCAGGCGTCAACCAAATAAACGTCTATGAAAAAAAGAAAAGGATTAAAAAGGCAGTATAGGCATGTACGTATCCGTACCCGGCTAAGCGGCGATAACGAAAAGCCACGGTTAGTGGTGCGTAGGAGTCTGAAGAATTTTTCTGCCCAACTCGTGGATGATATTAAACACAGGACGATTTTTTCTTTATCCACACTGGATAAAGAAATTAAGCACAGGTTTCCTTATGCGGGCAATGTCAAGGCGGCTGCGTTTTTTGGAGAGGTTTTTGCGCAGAAGGCCAAAGAGAAAGGGGTCAGCAGGGTTGTCTTTGACCGTGCTGGCTATGCCTATCACGGCAGAGTTAAAGTGTTTGCTGAGTCCTTAAGAAAGGGAGGTTTGGAATTTTGACGACGAATACTTTCCAGGCAGGGCCACAAGCTGAGTATGTGGAAAAGGTAGTCACCATCAACAGGGTGACTAAGGTGACCAAAGGTGGGAAGAAATTATCGTTCAGCGCCCTTGTGGTGGTCGGTGATAAAAGAGGCAATGTCGGTTTTGCCCTTGGTAAAGCCAATGAAGTTGCAAATGCCATCCGTAAAGGAATCACCAAGGCAAAGAAAGAGACCCGCAAGGTATTTCTGCAGGGTTCTTCCATTCCCCATGAGGTGCTGGGGAAATTCGGAGCGGCTCAGGTGCTTTTGAAACCTGCTTCAGAAGGTACGGGAATTATCGCCTGCGGCCCTGTAAGGGCTATTTGCGAATCGTGCGGCATAAAGGACATTCTCACTAAAACCATTAAATCCAATAATCCTATTAATGTCATTAAGGCGACCGTTGAAGGATTAGAACAACTACAGCCTATAGAAAAAGATGAAACAGAAAATAAGCCGGATTAAAAGAGCTGCTGAGAAGAAAAAGAATAGCGCTCATGTTGCATCCGTGGGGATACATAATTTACGAAGCCCTCGTGGAGCGAATAAAAAACGCAAGCTACTCGGCAGGGGTCCTGGTTCTGGGCACGGTAAGACTTCTACCCGAGGCAGTAAGGGGCAGACTTCCCGTTCCGGGAGACATTTCTATCTTGGTTTCGAAGGAGGCCAGACGCCTTTAATCCGAAGGATTGCCAAGCGAGGTTTTACCAGTAGGGCAAAGAGACAGTACCAGATTATAAACCTTATCGACCTGAATAACATTAAAGACCCGAAAGTCAATCCGGCGTTATTAAAAGAAAAAGGAATCATTAAGGATACACAATTGCCGCTTAAAATCCTTGGCAACGGCGAGATAAAACATGCCTTAGCCGTGCAGGCGCATGCCTTTTCCAGGCAGGCGCAGGAAAAGATTAAAAAAGCAGGCGGTTCCACGGAGCTTATTGTAAATGTTTAGCGCACTAGCCAACTCTTTTAAAATTCCCGACCTGAAGAATCGCCTTGTGGTGACAGGCTTGCTTATCGCGGTGTACCGCGTGGGTTGTTACATACCAACTCCCGGAATTGATGTGCACGCCCTTACTGAATTCTTCAATCGCATTGCCAGGACTCACGGCGGGTCATTGCTGGGGATCATGAATATGTTTTCAGGAGGCGCTATGGAGAGGCTTACGATTTTTGCGCTTGGCATTATGCCTTACATATCATCCTCGATCATTATGCAGCTTTTGACCGTAGTAATCCCGCGCCTTGAAAAACTGGCAAAAGAAGGAAAAGCCGGTTACGAAAAAATAAATCAATATACCCGCATAGGGACAGTGGCACTTGCTGCGGTTCAGTCGTTCTTCATCGCGATGTGGCTTGAGAACTCCGCACGTTTCGAAGGGTTTGAAGGTTTAAGGATTGTGATGTATCCCGGCTGGGGATTTAGGATCCTGACGGTCTTGACCCTGACCGCTGGTACTATATTTATTATGTGGCTGGGGGAACAGATTCAGGAACGCGGAATCGGAAACGGGATTTCTTTGGTCATCACTGCCGGTATTATATCGCGAATACCTACTGCCGTTGCGCAGCTGGCAATCCTCATTTCGCCTTCATCTACTTCGAGAGGCCAGGTACAGCCTTACACCCTTTTATTGATGGCGCTGTTATTAGTAGGAGTGGTGCTGGCGGTGGTGCTTATTACCCAGGGATACCGCAAGATTCCCGTCCAGTATGCGCGCAGGATCGTCGGCAGAAAGATTTACGGGGGGCAGTCAACGTATATTCCGTTAAAGGTAGATACTTCAGGGGTCATCGCGATTATCTTTGCGCAATCGATAATCCTTTTTCCTGCTACTATTGCGTCGTTCATTCCTTTGCCTGCCTTTCAGAGATTGGCGCAGGGCTTAAGCAGGGGAGGACTACTCTATACGCTTGTCTATTCGCTGTTGATCATATTCTTTTGTTATTTCTATACCGCGATAGTGTTTAATCCCTCGGAGGTTTCTGAGAACATGAAGAAATATGGAGGGTTTATCCCGGGAATCCGGCCAGGTGCGCCGACCGCGGAATATCTTGATTTTGTTATGACCAGGATAACACTCGCTGGTGCGCTTTTTATTGCCTTTATTGCCATTTTTCCCGACTTCATCATGGCGTGGCTTGGCATCCCCTACCTTGTTGCTTCGTTTTTCGGCGGGACCGCAATATTGATTGTGGTAGGCGTTATGCTTGATACGATAAAACAGATAGAATCGCATCTTGTGATGCACCACTATGAAGGGTTTATCAAATCCGGGAAGATCAGAGGAAGAAGGCAGTGAGAATAGTACTGCTTGGACCTCCAGGCGCAGGCAAAGGGACGCAGGCAAAAGTTTTGGCTCAAGCGACGCACCTTTCTCATATCTCGACGGGCGACCTCTTAAGGCAGAATGTAGCCGGCAATACGCAATTGGGCATTAGGGCAAAGGATTTCATGAATAAGGGGATGCTTGTTCCCGATGAGCTCGTTACCCAGATGCTTATTGAGAGGTTGAAACAGCCTGATATACAGAAAGGCTTCATTTTAGACGGGTATCCCAGGAATCTGGCGCAAGCAAAAACACTGGACGGTATTCTTAACAGTCTGGATGCCGCAATGGATTTGGTTGTCTACCTTGATGCAAGCGAACCGGTCATCATCCAGCGCCTGGGAGGGAGGCTGGTGTGCAAATCATGTGGTGCAAATTTCCATGTGACCAATATGCCTCCTAAGCGCGAGATGATATGTGATAACTGTTCCTGCGGATTATACCAGCGCGATGATGACAAAGAAGAAACTATCAAAAAGCGTCTTTTGGTGTATCAGAGCGAAGTGGCAGGATTAATTTCGTATTACCAGCAGCGCCATAAGCTGCACCACGTTTCTTCTGACGAAGGGCCCCAGATCGTGCTAGATAAGATCATGCAGCTTATAAAGGAACTGGATGATTCCCCTAAAGTCTGAAAAAGATTTAGAAATGATGAGGTGTACCGGCCAGAAACTGGCGAGAATCATAAAAAAACTGCGTGAGTATATTGAGCCTAGCATTACCACGCTAGAAATTGATAGAGTTGCGGATAATTTGATCCGGCAGGAAAATGCCGAATCGGCTTTTCTTGGTTATAAAGGGTTTCCCGCGCATATATGCACTTCCGTGAATGAAGAGGTGGTGCACGGCATTCCTTCAGAAAGAAGGCTTAAGGACTGTGATATCGTAAGTGTTGACGTGGGGATCAATTACCAGGGTTATTTTGCGGACGCAGCCATTACCATAGGCATCGGGAAGGTATCGCCGAGCGTCAAAAAATTGATAGAGGTCACAAAAGAGGCGTTGATGGCAGGAGTAAGACAGGCGCGGGTTAATAATCACTTATACGATATTTCTCATGCCATCCAACAGCACGTCGAGAATAACGGGTTTTCGGTAGTCAGGGAGTTTGTCGGCCATGGCATCGGAAGAAGCCTGCACGAAGAGCCGGAAATCCCGAATTTCGGAAGGCCGCACGAAGGGGTTATGCTTATGCATGGGATGGTGCTTGCAATAGAGCCGATGGTAAATACCGGTAGCTGGGAATGCCAGATTTTGGATAATGGCTGGACTGCGGTCACCAAGGACAGGTTATTCTCTGCGCATTTTGAGCATACGGTGGCGATCGGGGATAGCGGACCAGAAATATTAACACACTATAACTAAAACAGTTTTTAAAAAGAATATGGGCAAGGAAGAACTTATTGAAACCGAAGGAAAAGTGGCGGAGGCGCTTCCGAATGCCGTGTTTAAAGTAGAGCTTGAGAACGGCCATTTTGTGCTTGCCCATGTATCAGGTAAGATGCGCATGAATTTTATCAGGATACTTCCGGGAGACAAGGTAAAACTTGAACTTTCTCCGTACGATTTAACAAGAGGAAGGATAACTTACAGGGTGAAGTGAGATGAAGGTAAAAGCATCCATACGCAAGATCTGCGATAAATGCAAAATTATCAAAAGAAAGGGAGTTGTGCGGGTAATTTGCTCAAACCCTAAACATAAACAGAGACAAGGTTAAGGCTTTTCGGCACAGAAGGAGGTTAACCGTGCCAAGAATTTTAGGCGTAGACATACCAAAGGAAAAAAGGATAGAGATAGCCCTGACGTACCTCTTCGGCGTGGGAAGGCACCTTTCGAATATAATCCTTAAAGAGGCTCAGATCTCTCCCGATAAACGGGCAAAGGATTTGACAGAAGATGAGGTTTCCCGTATTACCAACATAATCCAGAAGGCAACATTTAAGGTTGAAGGAGATTTACGCAGGGAGATTTCCCAGAATATCAAACGATTGGTGGATATAGGTTCGTGGAGGGGGATGCGTCATAAAAAAGGCCTCCCGGTAAGGGGTCAGAGGACTCGCACCAATGCCCGCACCAGAAAAGGGCCTCGTCGACGCGGCATGGCAGTAATCAAGAAAGAAGCCCCTGCAGCAAAGCCCGCAGCGAAGGCAGCTAAATAAAAACAGCAAAAGGGGTATGATATATGGCAGAGAAAACTAAAAAAAAGAAGGTCAATAAAGGGATTACCTCAGGGATCGCGCACATCAATGCCAGCTTTAATAATACCATTGTTACTATCACCGATAAACAGGGTAATACCCTGGCATGGTCGGCGCCCGGGGTGGTCGGGTACAGTGGCTCCAAGAAATCAACGCCTTTTGCCGCGCAGATAGCGGCTACTGATGCAGCAAAGAAGGCGATGGATGTAGGCTTAAAAGAAGTTGAGGTGTATGTGAAAGGGCCGGGGCCGGGCCGTGAATCCGCCATCAGGGCACTGCAGGCTTCCGGATTGACCATACTATCCATAAAAGACATAACGCCCATACCGCATAACGGTTGCCGTTCGAGAAAGAAAAGGAGAGTATAGTAAATGGCCAGGTACACAGACGCTGTATGCAGATTGTGCCGACGGGAACAGGAGAAATTGTTTCTAAAAGGGACGAAATGCAATACCGAAAAGTGCCCCATTACCAAGCGAAACTATGCGCCCGGTCAGCATGGCCAGGCTAAGTCGAGGATGAAGCTTTCTAACTATGGCCTCCAGTTGAGGGAAAAGCAAAAAGTGAAAAGAATGTACGGGGTTTTAGAAAGGCAGTTCCGCAGGTATTTTAAGATTGCTTCCAAGACCAAGGGTGTCACTGGAAAGGTGCTGTTGCAGATACTTGAGCGTAGACTCGATAATGTAATATTCCGGCTGGGTGTCGGTATTTCAAGAGCGCAGGCACGCCAGATTGTCAGACACAATTTTGTCTATGTAAATACTAAGGGTGTCAATATCCCGTCGTTTCAGGTAAATAAAGACGACGTCATCGAGTTAAAAGCAAAAGAGAAGGCCCAGCAGAAAATCAGAGATAATCTTGATTTAGCGAAAGACAGAGACGTCCCTGCGTGGCTTGAATTTGACGCAGGTGCGCTTAAGGCGAAAGTGGTGAGGTTGCCAGAAAAAGAGGACATCCAGCAGCCGATTCAGGAGCAGTTAATCGTAGAATTGTATTCCAAGTAAGCGTATTTATTGCCGCAGCAGGCGGATTTACAATCTTCTAAAATTAGTTAGGGAGGCAAAATGGGAATAAAATGGAGAGATTTTCAGTTACCGAAAAGGCTGGAATGCGATGAAGCGTCTTACACTGCTACATATGGTAAATTCTTTGCTTCTCCTTTCGAAAGGGGCTATGGTGTTACGATAGGGAATTCCTTGAGAAGGGTGTTACTTTCATCCATTGAAGGCAGCGCGGTAACGTCAATAAAAATAAATGGCGTCCAACACGAGTTTTCTACTGTTCCCGGCGTTGTGGAGGATGTCCCTGAGATAATTCTGAACATCAAGAGCCTTATCTTAAGGTCGCATTCGCGAATCCCTAAGACGCTCATCATCAAAAAAGAAAAGAAAGGCGATATCAAGGCAGCAGATATCGAAACCGACGAGACGGTAGAGGTGATCAACCCGGAGTTGCATATTGCCACTCTTACCAAAGACGTCAAGTTTTACATGGAGATGGAGGTTTCCCGAGGAAGGGGTTATGTGCCTCAGGAATTGAATAAAAAAGAGGATCAGCCCATAGGGGTAATACCTATTGATTCGCTCTTTAGCCCTGTAAAAAGGGTAACCCATAATGTGGAAAACACCCGCGTGGGGCAAAAGACCGATTATGACAAGTTGATTCTTGAGGTTGTTACTAACGGTTCAATCAGTCCGAAAGATGCATTGCTATATGCCTCTAACATTTTCCAGCGGCACCTTGATATCTTCGTGAATTTTGGCCAATTGCCCGAAGAAGAAGAGGAAGAGCCCGAGATGACTAAAGAGGAGCGTGCGTTGTATGAGAAGTTAAGACTTCCGATTTCTGAACTTGAACTCTCCGTCCGCAGTTCCAATTGTTTACGCGAAGCAAATATCAAGACCATCGCCGACCTTGTAAAGAAGCCTGAGGACGAACTTCTTGGATTCAAGAATTTCGGAAAAAAATCATTAGTCGAAATTAAGGAACTGGTTGCCGGCATGGGGCTTAGTCTGGGGATTAAAGTCGATCAGAAAAAACTCAAAAAGGTATAAGCATAAGGATATTACATGAGACATCGCAAAAAAAGATTCCAGTTAAGTCGTTTCACAAGCTGGCGCAAAGCGACGATTATAGCCCTTGCAAAAAACCTGCTGCGTCATCAGCGTATACGGACTACCGTTACAAGGGCGCATGCAGCCAGACCTCTGGCGGAAAGGCTTATTACGCTAGCCAAGGCAGATACGTTAGCGGCGCGAAGGCGTGCGTTTGCAATCCTCGTCGATCATGCACTGGTAGGGCGCCTATTCAGAGAAATCGGCCCACTGTTCAAAAATAGGGCTGGCGGGTATACTAGGATTGTAAGGCTTGGCCTACGCAGGGGCGATAATGCTTCTCTGGCTATTTTTGAACTCACTGAACATACACAGAAACCAAAAAAGGCCAAGAAACAGAAGGAAAGTAAGCTAGAGCAGCCGGCCGCAGATTCGACCCAGAAAGTGGAATCCAAGACACAGGCCCTTCATGAAGAGAAAAAGCCCCACACCTCGGCTGAAGTAAAGGAGAGGCCGCCTGTTAAGAAAATACCGAAAAAGTTCCTTGGCGGCATCAAGAATATTTTCAAAAAAGAGAGAGACTCTTTATAACTCTTTATGCGTTATGCGTATAGAAACAAGAGTATCAGAAAGAGTAAAGAAGATCCATCCTTCCTCAACTCTCGCCATTACCTCTAAAGCCAAGAAGCTCAAATCCGAAGGTAAGGACGTTATTAATTTTGCTGCGGGCGAGCCTGATTTTGATACTCCTGATGCAATAAAAGAGAAGGCTATAGAAGCAATCAAGTCGGGTTTTACCAAATATACCCCTACCACGGGAATCCCCGAGCTAAAACAGCTCATTTGCGCAAAATTTAAGACAAATTCGCTCGATTACGAACCAAACCAAATAGTTGTTTCTTCAGGAGCCAAGCATTCTATTTTCAACGCGATGCTTGCATTGATTAACGCGGGAGACGAAGTCCTTATCCCTTCGCCGTTCTGGGTGAGTTATCCAGAGATGGTGCGCGTATGTGAGGGCATCCCCCGTTTTATTAAGACTACTGCCGAGAATAATTTCAAGCTTTCTCCTCAAGAACTGCAAGCGCATATTAGCCAGAAAACAAAACTCCTGGTGCTTAATAGTCCTTCCAATCCCACGGGCAGCGTTTACCTAAAAGAGGAACTGCAGGAATTAGCCGCTTTGTGCGTGTCAAAAAAGATATTCGTGCTCAGCGACGAGATTTACGAGAATTTGATCTACGAAGGCCTCACGCACGTTTCTATCGGGTCACTGGGGAAAGAAATTTATAATCTGACAGTAACAGTAAACGGTCTTTCTAAGAGCTTCTCAATGACGGGCTGGCGTATTGGATATCTGGGGGCGCCCGTTGATATAATTGAGGCAATTTCAAAACTTCAGGATCACTCGACTTCCAATCCCTGTTCCATAAGCCAGAAAGCAGCAGTGGCCGCACTAGGGATGTCTGATGAGTTTACCAAGTTCATGGCCGAAGAATTCCAGAAAAGGCGGGATTATATCGCGAACCGGCTGCAGGCAATTAAAAAAATAAGATTCGTAATGCCTCAGGGCGCATTCTATGTATTCTGCGATATTTCTCGGACCAAGCTTTCTTCTGCTGTGTTTGCGAGCCGGTTACTTGACGAAGCCCTTGTTGCATTAATTCCGGGCGATGCGTTTGGCAGGGATGATTATGTCCGGATTAGCTTTGCAACAGGCCTGAAGCAGATAGAGTCAGGAATGAACAGGATTGAAGAATGGGTAAAGTGCCTTTAAAGGGCCTTACGACAGCAGAGAAGGTATTAAGCGCCCACGCGGGGAAGATACTGAGGGCTGGCGACCTGGCAATAGGCAATGTTGATTTTACGTTTGGTCAGGACGGCACCTCTTCCATAATTATCGACCGCATACGCGAGCTGGGCCGTACAAAGTTAAAGGCAAATTTTTGCATGGTTATTGATCATAGCGCACCGTCGCCGAATGAAGGCGTTTCGGGCGTACACAAAAAGATGCGCGAGTTTGCTTCTGAATATACGGCGGGGTTATTTGATATAGGCTGTGGCGTATGCCATCAGGTGATACCCGAATCAGGACATATCCTTCCGGGGAGCCTCGTGCTTGGCGCAGATTCACATACCTGTACGTATGGCGCGCTCGGGGCCTTTTCAACCGGAGTCGGTTCTACCGATCTGGCGGTTGCGTTGGCGACCGCAAAGACGTGGTTTAAGGTCCCCGAAACAATAAAGATCATCGTAAAAGGCAAAATACCGAATGGGATATTTGCCAAGGATATCATTCTGCATATTATCGGTACGGTAGGCTCGGATGGCGCGACCTACAAAGCAATTGAATTTTACGGGCCCGTGATTGACCGTCTCGATATGGACGGAAGATTTACTATATGTAATATGGTTGTTGAGATGGGGGCTAAGGCGGGCTTCATGCCCCTGGATAAAAAGACATTCCAGTGGTACCGTAGGTATACGAAAGTGGCGGCCTCAAAATTGAAACCGGTGACTGCAGATGCAGGAGCCGTGTATGCGCAGATAAAAGAATTTGATATCTCGCGCCTTACACCGCAGGTCTCGGTTCCGCACAGTGTCGATACGGTTGTCGCCGCAGGGTCTTTGAAGAAGATAAAAATAAATGAGGCGTTTATCGGTACCTGTACAAACGGAAGATTATCAGACTTAAGGATCGCCGCCGCTATTCTTAAGGGAAGAAAAGTTGGGCAGGGTGTTAAATTGATAGTTGCGCCTGCTTCGCGCACAATTTTATTGGATTCAATCAAAGAAGGGCTGTTGGAAACGTTTATTAAAGCCGGGGCAGTGGTAGTAGCTTGCGGGTGCGGTCCTTGCGTCGGTACGCATAACGGGATACCCGCCGACAACGAAGTAGTGATTTCTACAGCAAACAGGAATTTTAAAGGAAGAATGGGCAACCCTGCTGCTTTTATCTATCTTGCCTCACCAGCAACGGTTGCCGCCTCAGCCATAGAAGGCAGAATCACTGACCCGAGAAAGTATCTATAAGGGAGGTCTGCATGGAGATAAGAGAATTATTGCTTCTGTGTATTGAAAACAAGGCGTCTGATTTGCACCTTACCGAGAAGGAGCCTCCTGTGTTGCGTATCGATGGTAAGCTTATACGGCTCGATTACTTGGTATTGTCAAGGGACGTGTTAAAGAGGATGATTTATGGTTTATTGACCGATACGCAGAAGGAAATATTCGAAAGGGCTCTAGAGCTCGATTTTTCCGTTACCTTCCCCGGAATGGACCGTTTCAGGGTAAACATCCATATGCAGAGGGGTTCGGTGGAGGGCGCGTTTAGACGTGTCCCGCTTAAGATACCCGGCATTGATGAATTAGGGCTGCCTTCGATCGCCCTGGACCTTGCCCGTAAGCCAAACGGCTTGGTGTTGGTGACCGGACCGACCGGCGTGGGCAAAACTACTACTCTCGCTGCGATGCTTGATCTTATTAATAGGGAGAGAGAGAGTATGATCATGTGTATCGAGGACCCTATAGAATTCGTGCATTCGAATAAAAAAAGCATTATCAAGCAAAGAGAGGTATATTCCGACACCCATTCGTTTGCGGACGCGTTAAAGCATGCGCTCAGGCAGGATCCCAATGTTATCGTGGTCGGAGAGATGCGTGATCTGGAAACTATTTCTACTACCCTTACTGCCGCAGAGACAGGCCATTTGGTGCTGGCAACCCTTCATACGCCCGACGCCCCTCAGACTATCGAGAGGATTATTGACGTATTCCCACCGCATCAGCAGCAGCAGGTAAAATTACAGCTTGCCGATTGCCTTCAAGGCGTTATGTCACAGCTATTGCTTCCGAAGTCTGCAGGTAAGGGGCGCGTAATGGCATGCGAAATAATGGTCGGAACCCCCGCGATCAGGAATCTCATCCGCGAGCAGGAGATTGAACAGATACCAACGCTTATGCAGACCGGCAGCCAGTTCGGCATGAAGACCATGGATAAATCACTAAAAGAATTATTCCAGAAGGGGCTTATAAGCCTTGATGTGGCGATGTCAAAGGCAAAGAATCCGGAAGAATTTAAAAATTTATGAAAATAGAAGGCAAGGCCTTGAAGTTAGGAGATAATATAAATACGGATTTTATTATATCCGGCCGGTATAAGTTTTCTATTACCGACATCAATGAATTGGCAAAACATATTATGGAAGATATTGACCCTGGCTTTTCAAAAAAGATTGTTCCGTCAGAAACGGTACTGGTGGCAGGGAAGAATTTTGGCATGGGGTCTTCCAGGGAGCAGGCACCTTTGGTTATCAAGGCATCGGGCATCGTCGCGGTGCTGGCTAAGAATTTTGCGCGCATATTTTACCGTAACAGCTTCAATATCGGTTTATTGCTGGTCGAAACCGACACCGATAAGATAGCTGATAATGATGCGCTGGATATCGACCTAGACAAGGGCGCGATAGTTAATAGCACCACAGGAGCTTCTTTGCCGATTAAGCCCCTGCCTCAGTTTATGCAAAAGATACTCTCAGAGGGAGGCGTGGTGAATTATGTCAAAAAGCGCGGAGGGCTAACGCTTTAATTATGCTGCATTCAATTACTCTTATTCCTGGAGATGGTATTGGGCCTGAGGTAAGTCTTGCGGCAAAAAGGTGCATTGAGGCAACCGGAGTCAAAATCGACTGGGAAGAGGCAGAGGCCGGTCAGTGCGCCCACGAGAAATACGGGGAACTTTTGCCTAAGCGCACACTCGATTCAATAAGGAAAAACAAGGTCGCATTAAAAGGCCCTATTATTACCCCGATCGGCGAAGGATTCCGGTCTGTGAATGTTGCGATTCGGCATGCCCTTGATTTGTATGCGTGCGTGCGGCCAGCAAAATTTTATCAAGGGGTCAAGTCATATTATCGGGATATTGACCTGGTGGTGATCAGGGAGAACAGCGAAGATTTATACGCGGGCATAGAATTCCAGGAAGGGCTACCTAAGACCCTGCAGCTTATTTCTGAGATCTCAAAACTTCAGGATAAGAAGATCAGGCAGGATTCGGGTATTTCGATTAAGCCCATCTCTAAATTTGCTTCGGAACGCATCGTGCGGTTTGCGTTTGAGTATGCCTTACATAACAAGAGGAAGAAAGTGACCATCGTGCACAAGGCCAATATCATGAAATTCACCGACGGGCTATTTTTAAAGGCCGGCCGCGAAGTCGCAAAAGAATATTCGAATAAGGTGTTGTTTGAAGAGGCAATCGTTGACAATATGGCGATGCAGCTCGTGCAGAAGCCCAAGAATTTCGATGTGCTTGTGTTGCCCAACCTTTACGGGGATATACTATCTGACCTCTGTGCAGGATTGGTGGGAGGCTTAGGTATTGCCCCTGGGGCAAATATCGGCAACGGTATCGCGGTTTTCGAAGCGGTGCATGGGTCAGCGCCGAAATACGCCGGTAAAAATAAAGTTAATCCGACCGCAATGATTCTTTCCGGAGTCCTTATGTTAAGGTACCTTAAAGAAGAGGCTGCCGCAGACGGCTTAGAGTCGGCAGTGAAAAGCGTAATTGCGAAAGGGGAGTCGGTTACCTACGATTTAAAACCAAGCCCCGATGATCCGACTTCTGTGGGTACGCAGCAGATGGCGGATGCCGTAATTCATGAATTAATTTGTTCAAAATAGGGATGCAATGAAAATCAGTATTGTCGGCGCCGGAAATGTTGGTTCGCTTGCCGCTTTTCATATCGTAAGGGAGGGCTTGGGCGAGGTAGTGCTTCTGGATGTTGCAGGTGCATTGGCAAAGGGAAAAGCACTTGACCTGGAAGATGCCTGCGCGCATTTAGGGGTTCCCTATCATATGACTGCAAGCGATGATATTTCTGCGTTGCGCGATTCAGACATTGTCGTGATTACTGCTGGATTTGCCCGTAAGCCCGGCATGACCAGAGAAGAGTTGCTCGATAAAAACGCCCATATCGTAAAGGACCTTTCCTTAGCGATTAAGAAACATGCTCCCCGTTCAATCGTGATAGTCGTCACCAACCCTTTGGATGTGATGACGTATCTGGTATTGCGCTATACCGCCTTTTTCCCGTCTAAGGTGTTTGGCATGGGTCCTAGCCTTGATGCAGCACGGTTCAGGAATTTGATCAGCCAGGCAGTGGCGGTTTCATCCAGAGATATCGAGACTACGGTTATCGGCACCCACGGAGAGAGCATGCTTCCTCTGCCGAGGTTTACGTATGTCAAGGGGATAGCGCTGGATGAATTTCTCGACGATAAACAAGTGCAAAGCCTCCTTCAGAGGACAAAGGAACGTGGTAAAGAAATCGTCAGCTTTCTCGGGACCGGGAGCGCTTATTTTGCCCCTTCTCTTTGCGTGGCTGAGCTGGTTTCAGCCATCGCAAAGGACCAGAAGCGCACGATAGGTGTTTCAGCGCTCCTTCAGGGTGAATACGGCCTGAAAAACGTGTGTATTGGTGTCCCTTGCCTTTTAGGGGGAAGTGGGATAGAAAAAATTATTGAGCTTAAATTGAACGGTTCCGAAACCGCGGCACTCACTCAATCCGCCGAATCCTTACGGGCGCTGATCACCCGGATACCTTAATTTTATCATAATGGCATACGATCTTATCGTGATAGGAGCTGGTTGGGCCGGATTCAATGCGGCGATTGCTGCGCAGAGAAAAGGCTTGAAGGTTGCACTTATTGAGCAGGAAAGCCTTGGCGGCACCTGTCTCAATCTGGGATGTATCCCTACCAAGGTCCTGATACAGTCTTCAAAAGTCCTCAAAGGCATAAAAGATGCGAGCGCATTCGGGGTAGAGATCGACGGATGCCCCCGGGTTAATTTTAAGGCGGTTCTCAGCAGAAAAGACAGAATTATCGAACAACTAAGAAAAGGCATAGAGCTGAGGCTAAAAGGGGTAGAGTGTTTTAAATCAAGGGCAGAGCTTGTCTCGCCCGATACAGTCAAACTAAAAGACAAGAAGCTTAACGGCCGCACATTGCTTATTGCCTGTGGTTCAGAGCCCGCAGAATGCGAGGGTTTGAAGTTTGACGGGAAGAAAATCGTTTCCAGCAATGATATCTTATCGTATGAAAATATCCCTGCTTCCTTGTTGATCGTCGGAGGAGGGGTAATCGGGTGCGAGTTTGCTTCTCTTTTTTCTTTGTTGGGCTCTCGAGTTACCATAAGAGAAGCAATGCCTCAACTGTTGCCTCAAGAGGATTCCGAAGTTGCGCGTAAACTGGAAACTTCTTTTAAAAAGAGAGGGATAGAAGTAATTACTCAAGCCGGGCACGGCGGGTATGATCTGCGTGCGTACGAAACTGTATTGGTATGTGTAGGCAGGAAGCCGCGGATTTTCGGGCTTGGTTTAGATTCTGCGGGGATCAAGACCGATAAAGGCAGGATTATTGTAGATGAGTATCTAAGGACTACCGTGCATAACGTCTATGCGGCCGGAGATTGTACTGGCATAAACATGTTGGCGCATTTTGCTGCGTATCAGGCGCGCATTGCGGCGTTGAATATTACGGTAGGCTTACCCTCAGAAAAAGCGGCGAACGAAAATGTCCCTAATTGTATTTTTACGCATCCTGAGGTAGCGAGCGTTGGCCTGAATGAAAAAACAGCCAAAGAGCGCTCGCTCCATACCGAGGTGCGCGTTTTTCATTTTCTCGGATCAGCGATGGCGCGTATTATGGGAGAAACAGAAGGGTTCATCAAGATAGTGACCGATACGCAATCCGACCGCATTCTTGGCGCATCGATAATAGGTCCGTGTGCAACCGAGCTCGTCGGTATCCTTACGGTTGCAGTGCAGGCTCGCGTTGAAGCGAAACATTTCAGAGATTTGCTTTTTGCGCATCCCTCTTTGTCCGAAAATACTGCCGAGTCATTAAGAGAAACATAGTGATAGCGTTTTTAGAAGCAACAGACAAGAATGACGGTAAATAACAGGGGGGGGGAGGGGCGATGACGAAGGTTATTTTGCCGGAGTTAGGCGAAGGTATTAAGAGCGCAACTGTTTCTTACTGGTTTTTTAAAGCAGGGGACAGGGTTAGTGAGAAAGATGATCTGGTTGAGCTCACTACGGATAAAGCTGCGTTTAACTTACCTAGCCCTGCCTCTGGTGTGTTGGCTGAGATATTTTTCCGCGAGGGCGATTTAGTGAATATTGCGGATGTCCTTGCCTTGATTGACCAGGAAAAATAAATTTTAAAAAAAATACTTGACAATACGTAAAAAATGTTTTAAATTAGCACTCTATGATTTTGAGTGCCAAAATCAACATAACCTATCAAAACAATTAAAGGAGGTGTAGTAATGAAGATCCATCCGCTTGGTGATCGCGTACTGGTAAAGCCGCTCGAAGCCGAGAATAAAACCAAGGGTGGTATTGTTTTGCCTGATACCGCCAAAGAGAAGCCCCAGCAGGGAGAAGTGATTGCCGTAGGAAAAGGAAAAATTCTGGAAAACGGCACCCTACAACCGCTGGAAGTAAAAGCAGGTGATAAGGTATTGTACGGTAAGTATTCCGGCAATGAATTTACCACTAAAGATGGAGAAGAGCTTTTAATCGTCAGGGAAGAGGATATCCTGGCAATTATAAAATAATTAGAGGAGGAGTCATGGCAAAACAGTTATTGTTCAGGGATGAAGGCCGCAGAAAGATCTTAAGCGGCGTAGAGCAATTGGCAGCTGCGGTCAAGGTGACCCTTGGCCCTAAAGGCCGAAATGTTGTAATTGACAAAAAGTTTGGTTCGCCAACCATTACCAAGGACGGTGTAACCGTTGCAAAAGAAATAGACCTAGAGGATCCTTTTGAGAATATGGGCGCCCAAATGGTGAAGGAAGTCGCTGAAAAGACTTCGGATATTGCTGGCGACGGGACTACTACCGCGACGATCTTGGCCGAGGCTATTTATCGGGAAGGCCTTAAGAACGTGACTGCAGGAGCAAATCCCATGGCGTTAAAGCGGGGAATCGAAAAGGCGGTAGAAAAGGTAATTGAAGAACTCAAAAAACTTTCTACTCCAATCAAAGAGAAGAAAGAATTTGCGCAGGTTGCTTCAATAGCTGCCAACTGTGATGCCGCTATCGGCGATCTTATTGCGGAAGCCATGGATAGCGTCGGTAAAGACGGCGTTATTACCGTTGAAGAGGCAAAATCTACCGCAACGACAAAAGAGGTTGTGGAGGGGATGCAATTTGACCAAGGATACCTTTCGCCATATTTTGTCACTGATGCTGAAAGAATGGAAGTAGTGCTCGAAGATCCTTATATTCTCATCTATGAGAAAAAGATATCTGCAATTAAAGATATTCTTCCGCTTCTGGAGAAGATAGCTCGTGCAGGAAAGCCCCTGCTTATCATTGCAGAAGAAGTTGAAGGAGAGGCCTTAGCCACGCTGGTGGTGAATAAGATCCGCGGGACTTTTGTTGCGTGCGCAGTGAAAGCTCCTGGATACGGAGATAGGCGTAAGGCCATGCTTGAGGATATCGCGGTACTGACCGGTGGAAAAGCCATTACCGAAGACCTTGGCATCAAACTTGAGAATGTGGATACTGAGGATCTCGGCCGGGCAAAGCGGGTAAAGATAGATAAGGAAAATACTACGATTGTTGAAGGCGCAGGTAAGACCCAGGCGATTAACGCACGGATTGCCCAGATCAAAAAACAGGTTGAAACCAGCGATTCCGACTACGATAAAGAGAAGCTCCAGGAAAGGCTGGCCAAATTGGCCGGAGGAGTTGCGGTTATCAATGTGGGCGCAGCAACAGAAACCGAAATGAAAGAAAAGAAAGCCCGGGTAGAAGATGCGCTTCATGCAACACGCGCAGCCGCAGAAGAGGGGATTATTCCCGGAGGCGGCGTTGCTCTCCTTCGTGCCATTGCTTCACTTGAGAAACTAAAAATAGAAGGCGATGAAAAGATCGGTGTCGATATAATTAAAAGGTCGCTGGAAGAGCCGATTCGCCAGATTGCAGGGAATGCCGGGCTCGAGGGTTCCGTAGTGGTACAGCGAGTAAAGCAGGAGAAGACTAACATAGGCTACGATGTATCCCAGGATGCGTATGTGGATATGATACAGGCGGGTGTGATTGACCCCACTAAGGTTACCCGTAGCGCTTTACAGAATGCAGCCAGCATTGCTGCGCTTCTGCTTACTACTGAGGCGCTCATCACGGATAAGCCTGAAAAGGACGAAAAAATGCCGCCTATGCCGCCAGGAGGCGGGATGGGAGGAATGGGAGGAATGTATTAAACAGTTTTTGAAGGGTTTTACGTAACTGTTTGCAGGGGCGAGGGAAACTTCGCCCCTTCTCTTTTATATAGGTAAAGAAAGCGCTTTCTTGACAAACCGCTTTTTATATGATATACTTGTAAAAATTTTTATTATCTTATGATACTTGAGGCATTTGCACGGATAAATTGGGTCGATATTGTTATTTTAATTATCTTTGCCAGAACCTGTTACATCGCTTTAAAAAACGGCTTCCCGCACGAATTGTTTAGGTTTCTGGGAACTGTGTGTGCGATATATTTCTCTCTTCACTATTACACCCCTGTATCTGATTTTTTCAGAGACCGCTTCGATCTTAAAGTCGCGCCTCTGGATTTCCTTGATTTTATCTTTTTTGTTTTTATTGTGGTGAGCGCGGACCTTTTCTTCTTTGTGTTTCGTTCGGTCTTCGCCCGGTTCATCAAAATGGAGGCGGTGCCTCGCGTGAATAAGATAGGAGGCATAACGTTAGGGTTCCTTAGGTCTATCCTTTTGTCTGGGCTCATTGTTTTCATGCTAGTAATCTCTTCGATCAGCTACTTAAGAAATAGCGCCCTCAGTTCCCTTTCTGGGAGTTCTTTTGTTAAGGTAGCGCCTTCCACGTACAGCTGGCTGTGGCGTCACGTGATGTCAAAATTCATGACAGGCGAAAGGTTCAATGAAACTATCCAGGAAGTCCAGGATAGTATTAATTCATGAAATTATCCGAGTTCTATAATCTGGTTGTACGATTCGGCAAGGAATGCGACCCGAGAAGCAAGAAATCAAAGATTGCTTCTTATGCCGATAGCGGCATCCTTTACGGGAGGCCGGATACCGCGGTGTCGAAATTGCTGGTAGGTATCGATATTGAGGTTTCCGAGCTTCTTTTAGCTGATGCGATTAGGAGCCGAGAGGGGCTTGATTTGGCCCTGTCGCACCATCCCGAGGGGACCGCATATGCCAGCCTTTTCAACGTAATGAGGCTGCAGGTTGATCTTTTAAAGAATGCCGGTGTCTCTTTAAGGGTAGCAAAAGGGCTTTTGGATGAACGAATGCGGGAAGTCGAGCGCAGGCTTGCTCCTGCAAATCATATGCGGGCAGTGGATGCCGCAAGGCTGCTTAAACTTCCTTTTATGTGTGTGCATACGCCGGCGGACAATCACGCAGCCTATTTTCTTAAAGGGCTCTTGGATAAGAAAAAACCAAGAACCGTCAAGGACATCATTACGATTTTACTTGAAGAACCAGAATATCAACTTGCTGAGAAGGAATCTATGGGGCCACGTATTATCATAGGTAATCCTCATCGTCCCGTAGGAGAGGTTTTCCTTGAGATGACCGGAGGAACCGAAGGCCCACAGGGCGTTTACGAACCGCTCTATAAAGCTGGGGCGCGCACAATAGTGGCGATGCACTTAAGCGAGGAGCATTTTAAGAAGGTCAAGGATTCTGGCCTGAGCGTGGTCATTGCAGGCCATGTTTCTTCTGATACGCTCGGGCTCAATCTGCTTTTAGATAAGGTGGAAAAGCGGCATTCGCTGACGGTGATTAGCTGTTCCGGTTTTCGGCGATTTAAAAGGAAATAGAATGAAGGGAAGAATACCCGATCACATAGTCGAAACTGTTTTAAGCCGGGTGAATATTGTTGAGGTTGTTTCCGAATTCATACCGTTGAAGCGCGCAGGAAGGAATTTCAGGGCGCTATGTCCGTTTCATCAGGAGAAAACACCATCATTTATGGTGTCTACCGATAAACAGATATATCACTGCTTCGGTTGTGGCGCCGGAGGGAACGTATTTAACTTCCTTATGCAGTTTGAGAGAATAGAGTTTCCCGAGGCTGTAGAGATTTTAGCGAAAAAAGCGGGAGTCGTTATTCCGGAAAGCCTTTCGTATGACACGAAGGAATCTTCGGGGATTAACGCTCAACTGCAGAAGGCATGCGAGACGGCGGCGAGTTTCTACGAAAATAACCTCAGTGTTCCTTGCGGTACACAGGCAAGAGAATATCTTTTGAAAAGGGGCATACCTCAAGAAGCAATCAAAGCCTTCAGGATGGGTTTTGCGGTAGAGAAATGGGATGCGTTGATCAACCACTTAAGAAGTAAAGGGATAAATCTTTCCTTGATGGAGAAGGCAGGGCTTGTAGTGCCCAAGGAAGGCGGCGGATATTATGATAGATTTCGTAATCGCATTATCTTTCCTATTCTCGACGTCAAGGCAAGGGTGATCGGGTTTGGGGCGAGGGTGCTCGATAAGACCCTTCCCAAATATATCAATTCTCCCGAAACGCCGTTGTACATAAAAGGAAAAAATCTTTATGGCCTTTGGTTATCAAAGGATGTGATCAGGGACTTAGATGCAGCGGTTGTGGTCGAGGGCTACCTTGATTTTATTTCCGCGTTCCAACAGGGGGTCCGTAACGTTGTTGCCTCTTCCGGAACTGCTTTGACTGCAGAACAGGCCCGTCTCATCAAGCGATATACGCATAACGTGGTAATGGTGTATGATGGAGATGCTTCAGGGCAGATCGCCACCATAAGGGCACTGGATATTTTTATCGAAGAAGATATGCAGGTGCGGGTAGTATCTTTGCCTGAAGGGCAGGACCCAGATTTATTTATTAGGAAAAACGGCATAGAATGTTTTAGGGCACTTATACTCAAAGCGCAGCCCCTCTTTGATTATAAGATGTCAGTTTTGAAATCGCGTTATGACGCCAAAGAAATCGAAGGGAAAGAAAAGATTTGTTCGGAGATGCTGTCTACAATACAGAAATTCAGAAGGCCAGTAGTAAAATCGGAATACTTTAAGAAGTTGGCACAGGAGCTTAAGGTGAAAGAGGAGGCGCTCCTTCAGGAGGCGAAGCTTTTTCACACAGGAGGAAAAGAACGCGGGCTTGCTGCATCGCCTGCTGTGGTTGCGCAAAAATCCATACATTCCGTCGAGCAATTCTTAATCAAGCTTATGCTGGAAGAAGACGCAATCATTGCCGAATTAAAAGATAAACTTGAGCCGGATGATTTTTTGGATGAACGAACTGCTAAAATTGTCACTCTCATGTTTGATTGTATCGCTCAGGGCAAAGGCATCGAGCCTTCCAAGCTGCTTACCCATCTTGGGGATGCTGAGGCGACACGGCTTTTGTGCGAATCCACATTTCTACCCGACATTAACATCGAGAACAGGGAAAAAATCCTTGCAGACTGCGTCCAAAGACTTAAGGCCAAGAAATTGACATTTAAGCGGCAGTGCCTACAAGAAGAGATAAAGGCTGCCCAAGAAAAAGGCGACGAAGAACGATTGCATAAATTAATAGCCGAATTCGATACTTTAATAAAAACAAGGCGAGGGACCGGATGAAGAAGAGAGTATATACTAAAGACGATGTAGAAAAAATTATCGCACTCGGGAAGCAAAAAGGCTTCTTGACTTACGATGAAGTAAACGATTTACTGCCCGAGAGCGTTTCTTCTTCGGAGGAAATCGACCAAATTTTCGATATACTCGGAAACGAAGATATCCAGCTGGTCGAGAACGAACAAGAATTAGACCTCGAGAAACATATTACCCTGCTTAAGGAAGAAACGGTGCTGGAAGAGCAGCTAAAAGGAGAAGAGCGCTTCTTGCCGTTAGACGACCCAGTCAAAATGTACTTGAAACAGATGGGCTCTATCCCTTTACTTTCGCGCGAAGAAGAAATACTGCTTGCCAAAAAGATCGAAGAAGCGGAGGAGAAGTTCAGGAGGGCAGTCCTTGTCACCAAATTTGCCAGAAACATGATTTTGTTGTTCGTTAAGGACATTCTCGATGAGAAAACCAATGTAGAAGAGGTGATAAAGGGGGAACTTCAAACAGGGCACCGCAGCGTCTTAAATAGGTTCAGAAGGATAGCCGACCGCCTGAAGAAGACAAAGGATGAACAGAAGTGCCTGACGCTATCGCTTAAATTCAATTTCACCGTCTCCATTGTGGAGTCGATAGTACGCAAACTCAACAAACTTGTAAGGGAGCTTGATAACATCGAGAAGCAGAAAAAAAGGCGCATCCGACGCAGGCGCGAAATAATCCGAGAGATCGGCGGGTCCTATGCCAAGATTAAAGAGCAGATGAAAATGGTCCGCTATGCCTATATGAAATTTAAACACGCAAAAGAGAGGCTTGTCGAGGCAAACCTAAGATTGGTCGTCAGCATCGCAAAAAAATATAATAACCGGGGGCTTTCTTTCTTAGATCTTATCCAGGAAGGAAATATCGGCCTGATGAGGGCGGTGGAAAAGTTTGAGTATAAGCGCGGCTATAAATTTTCTACCTATGCTACTTGGTGGATAAGGCAAGCGATTACCAGGGCCATAGCTGATCAGGCAAGGACTATACGCATACCCGTACATATGACTGAAACTATCAATAAGATTATACGCTTCTCCCGGGTCTTTCTTCAGGAAAATGACCGCGAGCCGCGTCCCGAAGAAATCGCCCAGAAAATGCGTCTTTCCAGAGGTAAAATCAAGGCAATATTAAAATTTGCGCAGAAACCAATATCGCTGCAAATGCCTATAGGTGACGAAGGAGATACTCATTTCGGGGATTTCATACAGGACAAAAAGATAGCCTCTCCTGCAAATACCGCGGTGCGTTCGATGCTTAAGGAAGAGATGGATTGTATACTTAATACTCTCGCAGATAAGGAACGTAAGATACTGATGCTTCGTTTTGGCATTCAGGACGGCTGTCCGAGGACCCTTGAAGAAGTCGGCAATATTTTCAAGGTCACTAGAGAAAGAATTCGCCAGATTGAGGCAAAGGTATTGAAGAAACTCAGACATCCTACCCGTTCAAGGAGGCTGCGCGCCTTCCTTGACATGAGCGTGACCCACGAAAGAGAATTCTAGATCCCGGTATTTTGTTTTCTCTTGTGAAAACGCTTTCTTCCAGGCCCCTTTGACCCCTTGATTTTTGTTAATTATTAATTATTATTATATTAGGAGCAATCCTTCACCGAAAAAGCCAAATCTCGTGTATTTGAGAAGCGGAAAGCCTACGGGTCGAATGTAGCGGTTTTCGATAGCCGGGTTGCCGGAAAAGGGGGCAGCGCGGTCTTTTTATTACCGGCATACAGGAGAGAGATGGATGACCTAGGTTTTGAAGACCGGAGGGTATTTGAACGTTGCTCAGCAAGGCTCGCGGTGAAGTATTGCAGCTCAGATTCGTATTACAACAACGATGCCGAGACTTACAATGTCTGCGCTAAAGGCCTTTGCCTTGTAACAAGCGAAGAACTCTCTGTGCGTATGATTGTAGGTATATGGCTGTATTTCCCACACCATCAAGAACCCCTGTTTACCCGCGGCATGGTCGTTTGGTCAAAATCTACCATTTGTAATAGATATATGGCAGGGATTGACCTGGAAGAAACTGACTTGATGGGAAGCTACCATCTCCTCAAGAACACATAACATTCCTTTCTGGCTTTTCCTCAAAAACTAAGAATTTCCTATTCTTTAAGTTTTCTTAGGCCGCAAAACAGAAATCACCCCGCAGGCTTTGTTTGCAGCCTAAACCCGCAAATATCCAGCATTATGACAACCTTTATTTTTGTTGACAAATCATTTTAACGCAGTAGGATGATACTAGAAGAAGCGTTTGTGCGTGAGCGCATCTCTCGGTAAGGTGGAGGAGGGGGAGATGAGGCGCGATAATTCAGAAGGACCCCAAAATTGCTGGGAGTTCTGGCAATGTTCGAAAGAGGCAAAGCAGGGATGCCGCGCCTTCAAGAACGACCTTGGTAGGTACTGTTGGTTAGGTGACAGTTTCCATCCGAAAAGCCCGAAGGATTTTACCTATTGTTGGGATTGTCCGTGGTATAAGAAAGCCAAGAAGACGATTTTTTAGACAGCACGCCCACCGTTCCAAATTTCTTTACTACCTACAAAATAAAAACGCCGATAAAAAGCGGTCGGCGCGGGTTTTTTGTGGCCCTGCGTTCGCTTCGGCAACTGGCTACCATGTTCCGCTTGCGCGGTCTTTAGGCCCTGTAGCTTTGCGTCCTACCCTTTCGGATAGTTTGCTTTTATCGGCAATTAAAGTATGCCACAGCGTTACGGTTTATTCAAGAGGAGCAGCTCTATTTCTTTATTTTTTAACAATTTTTGTCTTGCCAAAATACTTTAAAAATAGTATCATATAATGTTACATTTTGACATAATTTCGCGGTCTTGCGAGTTTGCGGCTATTATAATAATGTGTCAAGGGCCCATAGCGCTCCGCTATAATACATTAGCGGATTCGCTATGTGATGGTAAAGGTCTAGATTTTGGGGCCCATAGCTCAGTGGTAGAGCAGGTGACTCATAAGCTTAAGCATTACCAACCTAACCTACTGGAATGTAACGAGATTAGAGAAAGACTGTAGTGATTAATGTAGTGATTTTTAGAAGCTGAGTTTATCTATAGCCCCCCGGACATGGTCCGGAGAAAGGTGGCTGTAGATCATCGTAGTGGTGATGCTTGAGTGGCCCAGCAGTTTAGCCACGGTAGCCAGGTCAACCCCAGCCATGACAAGCTGAGAAGCAAAGGTGTGTCGCAAGGTATGCCAGCCAATCCCTGTAAGATTGGCTTTTTTTGTAATCCTGCCGAATATCCTGCGTTGATTCGTAACATCGAAGCACCGGCCGCTATTCTTGACCAAAGGCTTCAGTATCTTCTTGAGATTCTCGTGCAATGGCACAACCCTGAAATTCCTCGATTTTGGAGCAAAGTTAGCTTTATTCCTGACCGTTATTTCCTCGCGTTTGAAATTGATATCCTGCCAGTCCAGGCTGAATATTTCTTGCTTACGCAACCCGGCGTATATCCCCATCGCAATTACCGGATACAGTGAAGCGTCCCCGTTACAGTAATGCTCATCGTTTTGAGTCTCTTTGAGCAAAGAGTTGATCTCTTCGCGGCTGAGGAATCGCTTAGGATTAACCGGTTCTTTAAACTTCTTCATGCGCGCCAGGGGATTTTCCGGTATCCTCCTATTCTTAACGCAAAAATTGAGCCAAGTTTTAAGATTGGTGATGATCATATTCGCCGTGCGCGGGGCTATTTTTTCTGTAGAGAAGCGATGGTTAAGGTATTCCTGCAGTCGCTGTTCAGTGATTTGATTAAACGATGAGATACCGGCCCAGGAAAGAAACTTCTTAATCCTGCTGCAATCATCTGAATTGGCGTCTTTTGTCTTGCGGTGCAGATTGTAGTTGTGAAATTCTTCCAATAGGGGAGCGCACGTGGCATTCGCTTTAGGGATCACGCTTCTACCCTCAATCAGCTCTTTGTCTTTTTCGGCTTTTTTATAGAGTGCGGTAGACCGATCCCGGGTTTCAAGACTCATACAATGGCCCTTCCCATATTGACGGTAAGAGAGCCAGTAGATACCACTGCGGCGGTAGAGAGAACTCATGGATCTACGTCTTGGTATGATCGAATGGGAGTGTTACCCCAGGGGAAGCGGAGATATTGAGTCTTGCCGGTCCAATTAGCGATGCTGCAGATAACAAGATAGTAGATAAGGAAACCATAACCGATAAGTTTCAGGATAAGCTTGATGCCGGTTTTCATAAACCCTTAAAGAGTTCTGATTGGGTGATTCCCAGGAATCGGCAGAGTTGCTTCCTTTGCGCCGCGTTAGGCTCCTGGCGGCCCTTTTCCCAATAAGAGACAGTAGACTGGTCAACCATTGTCCCTTCGGCCAGCTGGGCCTGCGTAAGACGCTTTTTTCCCCTTAATTCCTTAATTCTATCTTTCAGTTCCATTCACCTTTAAGTGCTTGGCAGGTTTATTAGCAGTAAGAGACTCCTTTACTATATAATCCTGCATTGCGCTGATAATGAGCTGCGGCCAGCTTGCGGAAGTAGTATCCCCGATATTACCGACCAATGAAAAATCCTTTGAGGTTTTTGCGATAACCTTGACTGCCGTTTTTTCTCCGGATTGCTTAATGTAGACTCCGGCAACGACGTTCCAGTCGTGGGCTGTCGTATCGTGGTACCCAAGCAATACCCCATCTTCGAACGAGGCTTTTCTGATCACGAATCCGCTTGCGGAAAGACCATGCTTTGCCGCAAGGAAGATCATTTCTTTATCCATATTATTAAAGACTGTTTCGTCTTCGTACGTCCACATGGCGGTCCGACCGGTCTTAAGCGAATTGAAATCGACACCATCGATAGTCTGCGGCAGGGAAGAAAGCGTTGCGCATCCGGAGAGAAGCAAGAGAAAAATATATATTAAGGTATGCCTTTTCAAAACTTCACTCCCATGACCTTGTAGCAGAATTCAATCTCCTTTTCGTGTACCGGAATAGGATCAAAGGATTCTGTAGGGTTAACGCTCTGGAGCGTGATAATGTTATCGTGATTTTTGTGAAAGCGTTTGAACAGCTGCGCCCCCTTTTTGAGTTTTATAAACACGAGGTCCCCGTTGTGAACCGGCTCTGTTTCGCAGTAAATAATCTTCTGTCCTTTATACGCAATCGGCGCCATACTGTTTGAGTCTACCACGACCGCTTTGCAATCTTTAAAAGATATCGTTTTATAGGGTGGATCGAACGCCTCAAATGCCGCGCGTCCAAGATCGTCCGTGGCACCTACGGAAGAAACGATAGGGATGATAGCATCTTCAATCTCCACCTTCGGCAAACCAAAAAGCATTGCTTCGCTGATTCCAAAGAACTCACATATTTTTTTGCGTTGGGTAGAGTTAGGATACCTTGATCCCTGCTCCCAGGCTGACACCGTAGGCTTAGATACGCCGAGCTTTTTGGCGAATTCTTTCTGTAGGAGTTTTTTATCTTCCCTTAATTGTCTGATGCGGTCTTTAAGCAGCATGATTATGCGATTTTAGCATACCGATTTTTTTTGTGGGGAAAAACCATACTTGACAACTTTTATACTACAGTAAGTAGGCTTAGTCAAATATTTTAAGTCATACAAAAAGTAGCATTACCGACGGAATTTTTAGAACATAAAAATATGAATACCACTTTTTGTAAAAAAACGCTTGACAAGATTACAAAAAGTAGTATCATTGCCTTGAAACGCCAGGGAGCAATTTTTTTTAACCAACGAGTGATACATAAAGTAAATCGGAGGATCGCATGAAGGGAGCGTTTAGAATCACAGGAAAACTGAATAAGTGGATGGAACTCAAGGGGTGGAATCAACGGCAGCTTGCGCTGGAGCTTGGCTGCGATGATAGCCTCATATCGCAATGGCTTGACGAAAAAAAACCGAAGCATCCGTCATGGCAGATGCTCCGCAAGCTTTGCCTACTGACCGGGCTTGACGCTTCTGAGCTATTAACGTTAGACCGCGAGATAGAACAGGAGGACTAAATGGGGGGACACGGATCGGGCAGGAAGTCAATCAAGGGGCAGGCAATAAATTTCGTGCTGGACGTACAGATATTACTTAATGAACTCCTACACGAAGATCTCGAAAGTAATATGTCGCGCGAAGAATTAAAAGTAAAGGTACAGGATTATTGGAAGAAGTCGAAGGTAGTACAGGAGGAATTAGAGCGCTTGTAGGAGGGGGTATGATAAGGGAAGTAGTAGATATTAAAACGATAGCAAGCCGTCTTCGGTATTCGGAAAACTACCTGCGCAACAAATGGCCGGAGTTGTTAATGGGCATTAGGCCGGTAAAGCTGGGGGCTAATCGGGCACTGAGGTTTTTTTGGGACGACGTAGAAAAACTCTTACTTCAACCTAAATAAGAGGTCTTTATGAATATTACACTTAAGAGGTTATTTGAGGCAAAACACACGATTGAGAAAACCCTGGAGCAGTACTGGTCGGAAACAACCAGGAATGAAATCGAGGATAGGCTGAGGCGGATCAACGCGGCAATAGAGCGTTTTTCTGAAACAGCGCTTGTGGGCGGATGATAAAACAGGAGGAGTAATGATAAAGAGATTAGTAATTAAAGATTGTTTGGGCATAGAGGAACTCGCTATCAACCCGGGCAAAGTCAATGTGATAAGCGGCGGCAACGAACGGGGTAAGACATCGATACTCGAGACCATAGAAAAAGCACTTTATAACACCAAACGGCGCGCGCGCTTTGTGAGGACAGGAGCAGATAAAGCTTATATAGAGCTTGAAACTGATGACGGCATAAGCATACGTCGGACCGTAAAAGAAGATGAAGCAGGACTGGATGAGGGATCGGTTAAGGTAACTAAAGCGGGTGTTCCGGTGAAGTCTCCCGAGACTTTTCTAAAGGAATTATTTGGGTATCAAGTAAACAAAGGAACACATCGCGATGTGTTCGTCTTCAATCCCGTAGATTTTATGCAGAAGAAAGATACCGAACAAACCAGTATTTTGTTCAGTCTTATGCCAATTATGGTGACCGCGAAGCAAGCGTTGGAATGGTTCGGAGAAGCACCAAAAGTCAACTATGAGAACCATGGCCTGCAGGTATTAAAGGCGTTGGAAGAATGGTTCTATGACGCCAGGCGCGAGGCAAACGCCAGGGTTAAGGCCACAGAGGACGAGAGCGCAGCCGTAGCCAAGAGGCTTCCGGATAACTACGAAGTAGAGGCTTGGGAGCAGATAAACCTCGGAGCATTATTCGCAGAACTCAACGACGCCCAAGAAACAAACAGGGACATTGTGGAATGCCATAATGTGATTGAGGCATTTCCGTTAGACGTAGAAGCCATACGCAATAAGTATGCCCTGCAGGAAAAAGAGGCCCAGGAGAACGAAAAAACGGAATATGAACAAGCCAAGGAGGCCATAGAGGGCGACAAGAAAGATTTAATCGTCCAGATAGACATGGTAGACGAAGAAATCAAATTACTGCAGGATAGGATTCAGAAACTCATCAATGAGAAAGAATCCCTGCGGGTTAAGGTAAAAGCTCTTGACGAAATATCCTTGGCCGAGAGAAAAGCAGCTCTTGTTAAAGTAACTAAAGAAAGATTGAAGACTATCGCCGAGCGCAAGAAAGAGGAACTCACCCGTCTTGAAGTCAAAAAGAAACAAGCTGAGTTTTTCCTCGACGTTCACCAGCTCATTGATACGGCTCCGATAAAGAACCGCTGTATAGAAGCAGAACGCATGAAGTCCTTTATCCCCTTGGCCAGGGAAGTAGGGGCTCTGCAGGACCGGTTAAAAGAAGAAGAGGCAACGGCTGAACACTATGACAAATGCGTAGAGACCGCTCGGCTTAAGCCTCACGAGTTACTCGCCACAGTAGAATTGCCCATTAAGGATCTCGGGGTAGACGGCCGCGGGATCGTAACTATAAAAGACCTGCCGTTATCGAATCTATCCACTGCCCAGCAAGTAAGGATCTGCTTGGATATCGCCAGGGTACTGGCTAAGGATAACCCGCTTAAACTGATCTGTGTAGACAAGCTTGAACACCTTGATGAAACCGTCCGGGCAGAATTCCTGCAGCAGATAGAAGGGGATCAGGAATTTCAATTCTTTATTACCGTAGTAACTGACGGAGACCTACAGGTGGAGACGAAATAATGGACTGGACAAAAGAACAGGTTGAGGCAAGGAAGTTTTATATTGGCGGCTCAGATGCCGCGGCGATCCTCGGTCTCTCTCGCTACAGAACGCCTTTGCAAGTTTGGGCTATAAAAACCGGCCAAGTTGCGCCGGAAGATATCTCTGACAGAGTCGCGGTAAAGCTCGGCATTAAGCTTGAGCAAACCGTAGCTGAATTTTTTATGGAAGATACGGGTAAAAGAGTAGCTATGGTGACTAAAGAATTTTGTGAAGAGATACGTCGTCCATACGTAGTATCCCACGATGACCCAAACAGGATAACCATACTTCATCCACGGTATTCCTTTATTGGGGCAAACATTGACCGAAGGGTAATGTTAGAACAGGCAGGGTTTGAAGCCAAAACTGCTAACCAGTTTAAGATGAGGGAGTGGGAAGGCGAAGAAATTCCTCAAGAATATCAAGTGCAGTGTTTGCACTATATGGCTGTGACTGGCCTTCCGATATGGTACCTTGCCGTATTAATCGGAAATATGTCGTTCCTCTGGAAGGTATTTGTTCGATCTGATTACGATACTAAAACAGACCTGCCTAAGATGCCAAAAGAACACATAAATCTTGTTGATCCCAAGACGCTCGATAACATGATCGCCAAAGAGGTTCATTTCTGGAACAATTTCATCGTTCCGAAAGTGATGCCGATGACCATAACCTCTCAAGATGATGGCGTCCTTTACAGGCTATACCCAAAGGCAGCCAATGAAAGCATCATAGAACTTGGAGATGATGCCAGTCGTGTATGTGAGAGCCTTGATTCTATGCAGGCAGATTATGCCGTTCTTGAAAAAGAAATTGATGAACAAAAGAATACGCTGCGGGCGATGCTGAAGACTTACGAAACCGGCGTAACCCCGAAGTATAAAATTACGTGGAAGAATCAGCAGGAAAGGAGGATAGACGTCGAGTTATTCAAGAAAGAGGAACCCGGGTTATACGAGAAGTATGCGAAACCAAAGGATAAAAGAATACTGAGGATATCGGTGAAGAAATAAGGAGGAAGTTATGGCAAAACAAGGAGAAGTGGGGAAAGCATTAGAGAATTCGCCAGAGCAGAAAAGTCTCACAACATTGATTAAGCAGTCGGCAAAAGAGCTTGGGCAAGCTCTGCCGGCACATCTGAATCCGGAGAGGCTGGTACGGATCGCGTTGACGTCGATAAGGACGAATCCGGATCTCGCGAAATGCACGCCGGAGAGTTTCTTGGGCAGTTTATTTGTGCTGGCGCAGATAGGCCTTGAACCTATTGCCGGCCGCGCATACCTTCTGCCGTTTAAGAATAAGCGCAAGGTAGGAAATGAATGGGTAACTGTGCCGGAAGTACAGGCCTTAATAGGATACAAGGGCTTGGCAGAGTTATTCTACCGGCATGAAGCCGCTCTCTCAATAGAGATGCAGACTGTGCATACACACGACGATTTTGCCTACGAGTACGGGACCAGTAGTTTTATACGGCACAAGCCGGCGCTGGGAGATCGTGGAGAAGTTATCGGCTACTACGCCATCGCCAAAATGAAAGGCGGTGGCTGCATATTCAGGTTTATGTCAAAGGCAGAGGCCATGGAACACGGCCGGAAACATAGCAAGACCTGGATCACACAGGAATGGGACAACAAAGAAAAGAGGATGGTAAAGCTGCAAACTCCACATTTTGCGGAATCCTCTCCCTGGAATAAAGACCCGGACGCAATGTGTATGAAGACGGTATTGATTCAGCTTGCCAAGCTCCTGCCTTTATCGGTAGAGCTGCAGCGCGCCATTGCGGTTGATGAAACCAGCCGGGAATACCGCAAGGGGATAGACAGCGCCATGGATCTTCCGGATACCACCAGTTGGGAAGAGCCTCCGATTGAAGTAGAGGCAACGGCGGCAGATAAAAACGGCGCCTCGCCAGCAAAACAGCAGTTGCCGCCGCCTGAAATAAAGTCTTCCCTTCCGAAGCATATTCAGGAAACCATTGCAAAAACCAGGTCAAAGGTAGGGGATCAGATATACCAGAAAATCTTGGGCGGTTTGGGACTTACCAGGATGGAAGAAATACCCGATATCGCTACCGCAAATAAGCTGCTTGCCGATCTAAGCAAGGAGCATTCAGCACGACAGGAAGGGTAACTATGGGACCAGCATACGCAGTACGCGTTGCTCTTAGGACAATTCAGAAACCGGTTAATTCAAGAACGCAATTTCCTTCACAGGGTCTAATCCCGTGCTGGCCCATAATTTTGATAACCGTATTGCTTCTCTCAACGCCTGCCTACGCGAAACAGCGAATTCCCGAAGATCTGTGGAAAGGACTGATTGCGGAAGCAACCGGGGAAGGTTACCAAGGCATGTATGCCGTGGCCTGCTGTGTGAGGAATCGCCTGAATAAAGGAATGAATACAGGCCTTTGCGGGTTAAAAAGAAAAAATCTTGACGTGTTCGTTCAACGCGAAGGAAGGAAACAGGAACTCATAGCCAAAGAGATCGTCCGGCGCGTGTTTGTAGAGAATTCGCCAGATTTTACCAACGGCGCAACCCACTACGAAGCAGTCGAGCGTTACGGGATTCCCCGATGGGCCAAAGGAATGATAAAAACGGCTAAGATAGGCGAGCATACCTTTTTTAAAGAAAGGAGATAACGCATGGGATACGAAATGGGTACGAAGGCATTTATGAATCAAAAAGTCAAGAAACTCATTGAGTTGAATAAGATATCCAGGGTTACTGACGGCATTTACCAATGCCTCCCCATCCCCGGATATAACATCAGTACGTACACCATAAAGGAATATTTCGGGAAGCTTCTCTGTAACTGCCAGGCAGGGCGCAAGGGGAGAGAATGCAGCCATATTCAGGCGGTGCGCATTTATCAAGAAAGAGTAGAGCACTCGCGCGAAGTACAACTACATATTGCATAATATGTTTGTCATGGGAGAAGGGGGCCTTTATTTGGATTTTGACCGGCAGAGGGTTTATGACGGCACTACTGAATTTATACCGCTCTCGCCGTCATTGCGTAGAAAATTAAGGCGCCGCAAGAATCATCAAAACAGGACAGACGGCCGTTGGCTGGCCTGGGACAAGTGGCTACTGATATTCTGGAAAACGAAAGGAAGAAGCTATGCTGAACAAAATACTCTTGATTGCAAATCTTACCAAGGATCCCGAATTACGCTATACGCCTCAGGGCACTGCGGTGTGTAACCTGCGGCTTGCATCGAGCCATATATTCAAGGGGAAAGATAATGAGGATCGCGAAGACAAGTTGTTTATCACCGGGACGCTTTGGGCCAAGCGCGCAGAGAACTGCACTCAATATCTAAAAAAAGGAAGCAATGTATTCGTAGAGGGGCGTCTTGTGACGCGCTCGTGGGAACAAGATGGTCAGAAGCGGTCGGTGATAGAGATGCAAATCGAGAATATTCAATTCCTGGATAGGGTAAAGGCAGGCACATCGCCGGAAGAAGAAATAGGAGAGTAATATGGCCCGCACGCGGCAAATAGATCCATGTTACCCGTTTGAGAAAGAAATCCGGGCGCTCTCTATTCCAGCACGTTATTTTTATATCTTGAGCTGGTGCCACATGAGTGACCCAAATAAAGAAACAAAGAAGATTGGAGGGGTAATGCCGTACGATTTATTCTTCCTTAAGAATAATATCTTCCCGGAAGAAGGCATTGATATCGCCCCCATCGTGGCGGAGATTATTGCTTTACGCAGATACTTCCCATTCGAAGCTGAGGGGAAGCAGTGGTTGTGGTGCCCTACAATGCCGAAACATCAGACTATTAATCATCCCTCAAAAGGAAAATACCCTGATCCTCCAGTATCACTACAAGAGGACTACCGTAGTGGTAAGTTAGTACTACCTCTGAGTAGAGTAGAGTTGAGTAGAGTAGAGAAGAATAAAGAAACACAGCCCTATTGGGCTGCTTTTTCAGATAAAACTCAGGAAGAACTAAAAACTGTCAGTAAGGAATTCAATATTTATCAGCTCTTAGGAAGGCTTAAAAAAAAAGAAGTAGAGATACCGGAAGCAGTTATCAACAGGATATGCGCAAGCTATACACGAAATAAGCCTGGAGTAAAGAAGCCTTGGCCATGGTTTTTAATAACTACAAAAAAGGAATGGGAATTCTGGAATGCAGAGCAGCAGATCAAAGAAGGCCAGCAATGGAAGAAGGCGCCAGTAGCGCCGGCAATAGCGAAGCTATTGGCAGGGATGAGAATAAGGGAGGTACAATGACGCGTCTTGAAATGATCGTGCTTAACAGGATCGAGCGCGCGGGCTTGCCCATACCCAGAAAAGAATACCATTTCCATCCCGAGAGGAAGTGGCGATTTGATTTTGCTTATCCTGATAAAAAAATCGCTATTGAGTGCGAAGGAGCTGTCTGGACCCGCGGCAGGCATACCAGGGGGGCAGGGTTTATCGGAGACTGCCAGAAATACAACGCAGCGCAACTGTTAGGGTGGAAAGTTTTAAGATATTCGTCGGATATGATAGATGAAGTAGGGAAAGATTTGAAGATATTTTTTAAACGATGAAATCCATATTAACTATTCTACTCATTGATATCAACACCGGTCAGTGGATGGTTCGTGACGTGGAACTGCCAGTCAAGAAAGCATTTGAGAATCCATTCAGGCCGCAGTTTATATGTGAGATACCGAAAGGGCATCAGGTCAGGATATTAGGGGTAGAACGAAAGGAGTGAGGATGAGGCTATTATTATATTGCAAACTATGTGGAGGAGCACATGCGGCGAAGGGAAAATACTTCCCCGTGGCGTTTTATGATCGCCAGGAGGTATTTGAGGGAAAGGGCAGGAAGAAGAAATCTCTCGGGGTACTACCGGTATTGGTAGGGTACGGTTGTTGGAAATGCGTGGGTAAACATGATCGAGCGCAATTTATTGAGAAGCATTCAATAAAACAGGAGCCTGGACAGCGCATAGTCCATGCCATAAGGAGTAAGATAGAAGAACTCAAAAGGGCAGTACAATTTAAAGCTAAAAGGAGGAAATAATGGGAAGAAAAAAGGCAACAAAAGAAGAGGCGAAGGGAGAATCAAGATTTGTAGTAACAGCGAAGAACATCATTACTGACCGTAAAACAGGTCTACAAATCATTCAAGACCCAACACTCTTAGGAGGCGTGTTCAAGGCGGCAATGACGCATAAAGAAGCCGAAAAAGCCTGCGCCGCTCTGGAATTTTACGGTTTCAAAGACTGGCGTTTACCCACAGTCGAAGAACTCTGTGGTATGACGGATAGGACAAAATATAATCCTTGCTATGATACAAACATCTTCAAGGGCAAATTTGATGATTGGTATTGGAGTGGGGATCCTTGCGCTTGGAACAAAGATGCCGCGTGGTGCGTGAATTCCTACAACGGCAACGTTTACAACTTCGACCGGAGTGGCCATAGCTATGTGCGGCCCGTCCGCTCTTGCCAGTGATGACGGTTTGACAATTTAATATTTCAAAAGGAGGAAATAACATGGACATGAAATCGATAAGCCTTAAAGACATCAAAACATCTGGCCGTAATGCGCGCCAGACTTTTGACGAAGCAAAGATGAAAGAGTTGACCGCGTCGGTTAAAGAGAAAGGAATCATTAACCCGATCCTGGTAAGGCTGTTAGGCAAAACGACACAACGTGGACCGGCTGTCCGAGATGTTTATGAGCTGGTCTGCGGTGAGCGGCGCATGCGCGCAGCTGCCGCGGCAGGCCTTGAAGAGATCCCGGCCGTGATCAGACAGCTTACGGATCAGCAGGCCCTGGAGTGCATGGTGATCGAAAACCTGCAGCGCGAGGACGTGCATCCCCTGGAAGAAGCCGAGGGATACGAAGCCTTAATGAAAAAGCACGGATATAAAGACGTCAAGGATATCGCGGCTAAAGTCGGCAAGAGCCCGACATATATTTACGGCCGGCTTAAGCTTTGCGAGCTGATCCCGGAGAATCGCAAGTTGTTCTATGATGGGAAATTCAGCCCATCGGTTGCGCTCCTGGTGGCCAGGGTACCTAAGGATCTGCAGAAAGAAGCCGGCGTCCAGGTGGCCAAGGGAGGACAGTGGGGTAAGGAACCTTATAGTTATCGGGAAGCCCAGGAGTATATCCACAAAAACTTTATGCTGCAGCTTAAGGAGGCGCAATTCGATACTAAAGAAAAAGGCCTGGCCGGAAAAGGATCCTGCGTGGATTGTCCTAAAAGGACCGGGAATCAAAAAGAATTATTCGCGGACGTAAGCGCAGCGGATACTTGTACGGATCCGGGATGCTTTGAAGCGAAGAAACAGGCGCGTACCCAGCGGACAATTACCAGGCTGAAAGCCCAGGGCAAAGAAGTGGTATCTCAAGAGGAAGCGAAGAAACTCTTTGAGTATGAAAGCGATACCACGCCGGAGCGTAAATATTCTAACGTGGATGAAAGGAATTACTATAACCATAAATATCTTTCCCTCAGACAGTTGTTTAAGGCAAGCAAAGACGTTAAAACGGTTTTTGCGGTGCATCCATTCTCTGGAAAGATTATTGAAATGGTGAATAATGCAGACGTGCCTAAAATCCTAAGGAAAGCCGGGATTAAACTTAACGCCAGTGAGGGCCCTCGGGTAAAGGATCTCGCCAAATCCAAAACAGAGAACCGGGTCCGGGAAGCAAAGCGTGGTTTCTGGATTAGCAAGGTATCAGTTACCAAGGATCAGCGTTGCAGGAATGTGCTTACGTTATTCATATTGTTAAACGATATGGGTTGGAGTGAGTCTCAGGCGATCGTTAAAGATAAGATAAAAGGCGGTAAAGAATACGGTAGGCCGTACAGTATTCCAAAGATTTATGAACTTGGAGATACGGTGGTGCAAGAACTTATCGGAAAAGTTATCGCGGAAAAACCCAAAGTTATTGATGACGAAGATCTTAATTTTCTCTCCACCAAACTCGGTTTCTCCATGGCTAAGGATTATGTGATCGCTGAAAGTTATCTACAGGCCATGACTAAGGACCAGCTGGCGAAGCTGGCCAAGGAGCTGAATGTTAACATCGATACGACAGAAGATAAGAAAAGCGCGCTTGTGGCGTTTATCCTTAAGAATGCGCCAAAGGGCAAGGTGCCGAAGGAGCTGGTGAAATGAGACTCGTACTTAAAACCAAGGAAGGCAAGATCTATCGCCTCACCGATCCGGAGGCAGCTGTTACTCCGGATGAATGGTGCCGAGTAATGAATTTAACGGAATGGCTGCGCGATTTATCAAACAGCGAAAAGGTTGATTTTACGGAATTGATGTTGTGCGTTAACGAACAATTATAACCCAGCGCGCCGGTTGGTATGAGGGGATCCGCGGTATTCCCAAGCAGTCAGCCAGCCGGCAGCCTGGCCAAACTAAGGAGGGTAGTAAAATGGCGAAGTTAACAGAGGGTCAGAAAGAACAATGCAGGGCGATGGCTAAGGACGGAAAGAGGCCTTGTGAGATTATTAAATTTTTTCAAGACCAGTATCAAATCAAAGTTGCTTCTTCGGTGCTGCATTATATCTTGCACGGCCACCAGAAGAAATCCGGAGGAAGCGTCGCAGCTGGAGTTTCTAAATTAAAACTCTATAAAAAACGTCAAGCTTTAGGGGGGGGTACGGAAAAGGTTTCGTCTGATAACATCAAAAACCTGGTTGATCAGCTGCGCGCGGAACTTGAGGCATATTCGAAATTCGTTATTAGGAAAATCCGCGTTGAGCTGGTGAAGGCAATCGGCGAAGCAAGAAGAAAGCGCATCGATCTCGGGGAAGAAGTAGAAGAATATAAGGCGCCTGAGGTAGAGGAAGAGCAGGAATAAGAAAAGATAAATCAATCGCGGGGTTGACCAGTGGCGAGGTCGCATGGCCCATAACCATGTATCCGAAAGGACACCGTGGGTTCGAATCCCACCCCCGCAATAAAAAAAACCAGCGAGGAAGAATAAAAGAAAGGAGTAGTACATGGCAAGACCAAGAGCAATAGGGGAATTCGTAATCGTGCAGTTGCAAGAAAAAGAGAACGGTCAGATAGTAGTGCCTGATGTTGTTAAAGGAGTAGTCAAGGCTGACTCGGTGTTTCGGGTGATAGACGTAGGCAGCCAATGCAAGAGTGGAATAAAACGGAACGACCAGATAATTGTCAGCGCGCCGGCCACAACCGAGTTTGACTACGCTGGCCAGCATTATTTTGCGCTTCCGGAAGGGAGGATCGCGGTAGTGATACGATGAATTGGAGCAGAGCTTATTATCCAGAGATGAAGATAAAGATAATACCAAAAGACCGTAAGTTGTTAAAAAACCCACTCGTAAGAGCCTGGCTAAAAGAAGCAGAGCGTACGGTTGAAGAACAACTTTTAATATTAGAGATTGAGTGGGCATTCAGAATACTAAATAGAGGTCCCCAAGATAGAACTTGACATTTTGACATATTTGTGGTAAATGGAACCCAAGGGGTAGAGCTATGGTGAAGGTTATTGACTTTATAGGGTATTCAATATTAGCGGCGGTAGGCGCGCTGTTAGCGGTAGCAGCAGTAAATACCCTATTAACTACGCATATCTATACATGGAAATAAAAGAAGAAAACAAGCTTAGGCCACTTACTCCGCAGCAAGAGCGGTTTTGTCATGAATACTTAAAAGACCGCAACGGCACTCAAGCAGCAATCCGCGCTAAATACTCACGCAAGACAGCCCAAGAGCAAGCTTCGCGTTTGTTATCAAATGTTATGATTAAAGCGCGGGTGAATGAATTGATAGCAGCGCAAATTAACCGGCTTAAATTAAACACTGACCTTGTTATTAAAGAACTGCTTAAGCACGCCACAATAGATATTGCGGATGCTTATGATGAGAACGGCGAGCTCAAAGATATCCAAGATATGCCTGAACCATTGCGGAAGGCAATTATTGCTATAGAAACAGAAGAGTTATTTGAAGGTCGCGGAGAAGATAGAGAACATATCGGCTACACTAAGAAGATTAAGCTTTGCGACAAAACAAAAACGCTTGAGCTCTTAGGCAAGCATCTAAAGATGTTTACCGATGTAACCGAACACAGGGGCCTTGAAGGCCTTGCGGATAGAATAAAAGAGGCGCGAATGAGGACAAAACATGCTCACAACCGAAGAGGACGTAAAGGCTGAGAGAGCCCTTATAGAAGACATAGCCTCATACGAGAAGGACCCTTACGGTTGGGTCCTTTATGCTTTCAAGTGGGGCAAAGAAGAACTCATAGGCTATAAAGGCCCGGATAGATGGCAGAGCGAAGTCTTGCAGTATATCCGCGATCAGTTGCAGGCCGGTAAGCTTAATGCCCAAGGCGCCATAAACTATGTGATTCAGATTGCCGTAGCTTCAGGCAATGGTCCGGGGAAAAGTGCGCTTGTAGCTTGGATCATCCTTTGGGGCCTGTCTACTTTTGAAGACACCAGGGGAACGGTAACCGCCAATACAGAGACTCAGCTTAAAACCAAGACATGGGCAGAGCTAAGCAAATGGTATCGTCTATGCATAATAAAGCATTGGTTTGAACTGACAGCCACAGCTATCTACGCAAAAGACCCTGAGCATGAAAGAACGTGGCGTATAGATCAGGTGCCTTGGAGCGAACATAAGACTGAGGCATTCGCGGGCCTTCACAATAAGGGCAAACGCATTCTGGTAATATTCGATGAAGCCTCAGCTATTCCGGATACAATCTGGGAAGTTACAGAAGGCGCATTAACCGATACCGGTACGCAGATTTTATGGCTTGTCTTCGGTAACCCTACCCGCAATACCGGCCGCTTTAAAGAATGCTTCGCCAAACTACGGCATCGCTGGAAGCAATGGCAGCTTGATATCCGTAAGTCAATATTAGTTAACCAGCAGAAGGTTAAGGAATGGATAGAAGATCTTGGCATAGATAGTGACTGGGTACGTGTGCATGTTCTTGGTTTATTTCCCAAAGCAGGGGATCTGCAGTTTATTCCTACGGACTTAGCTGAATCCGCAAAAGGCAAGCAGATAGAAGCGCATAAGTACGTGTTTGCACCCAAGATCATCGGCGTAGACATGGCCTGGACCGGCGGCGATGAGGTCCTGATCGGTATCAGGCAAGGGTTAGTCTACAGGCGCTTACAGAAATTCGCAAAGAACGATGATGATACAGTCATTGCTGCTGCAGTAGCAAAGTGGGAAGACCAAGAAAAAGCAGACGGCGTCATCATTGACTTAGGCTACGGCACAGGAGTTTATTCTATCGGCAAGTCAATGAATCGGCAATGGCTGCTTTGTTCTTTCGGCTCAAAATCCAGTACGCCAGGATTCGCGAATAAGCGCGCAGAGATCTGGGCTAAGACAAAGAAATGGCTCGAAGAAGGTGGATGTATTCCTGATGATCAACGTTTAGTAGATGATTTAACCGGGCCGGAAGCATACCCGAATTTAAAAGGAGAAATCGTTCTGGAATCAAAGAAGCAGATGAAAGATAGAGGATTAGCTTCACCCAGCAACGCAGATGCCCTCGCTTTAACATTCGCATTCCCCGTCGTGAAAAAAAAGAGCAATGAAGAGAATTTCGGTCAGAAGAAAGAATACGACCCGTTAAGCTAAAAATTATTGACTTTCGACCCCTCCAACGCTATACTTATACCCGCAAACCACCAAAAGTATGTTTAATTTTAAAAACAGAGTAGAGGATCGGTTGTCAGGCATGTCCGCGGAAATTTCCTCGTTATTCTCAGCGCAAACTTCCGTAGAAGACCCCATTAATTTATTCAACAACGTCAAGTCAATTAGGGAGGCGATGGCCCACCATCTTGAATATGTGCTTAGGGAAGCCAAGAGGCAAGGTGAGAGTGAGGCATTGGAAAGGCTAAAAGAGCGTGCCAAAAAAGAAGCGCATGAGTATATTTTGATAGTTACAAAAATCGTTGAGGTCGCTTATGAAGTGGTAAGGACTCAAATGGCTGAAGAGAAAATCGACATCAAGATAGTAGAGGCCCGCACAAGCTTTGATTTTATTACCAAAGAGATTAAGATCTTGTTTGTTATTGATGCAGATGAGAAAGGCGAGAAAGAATTCTCTGAGTTTGTTATTGCCTCCGAGCTGTTTGTGTTGAATCGAGAGAATTACCTGGCGGATATTTTGTACTTAAATAGCAGAGATTCGACACTTGACCAGCAAGCTATTGGGTACGATTTCCCTTTTGTAAGGAATTCATAGATGCCTACCGATGCTGAGCATTTGATCCATGGGAATCACAACATCGACTTCTTAAGTTATATTTATCCCCAGCAAGACTTCAATGATTGGATTGTTACCGCGGCTTTTTATTCCTCCGTCCATATTATTGAATGCGTCGTATTTAAAAGGAAAAGAGTAATATACCGGGGTAAGGCGCTTCAAGTGGCGCATCCTAAAGAATTTTTTATTCAGATAAAAACTTCCGGATTGCCGTTTCCGAACTATTGCAAATCTAAAAGCGACCATGCAGCCAGATTACTTATTGTGTATTTAAACTATCCGGAGGTGTCTGCTCAATACAAAAGACTATATAATGCGAGCGAGACGGCTCGGTATAGACAGTATATCTGGAATAGAAGGATCGCAGAAGGGATGGTTACTACTAATCTTCAAACGATAATAACCTGGTGCAATAAAAAGTTCTCTACCGCATTTAAGAATCCCTCCCTGAATTAATTCACAAAAATACTTGACAAAATGACATAATCGTGTTATTGGTAGAATCACATAGACGATTTGTGAATTGAGCTGATCACTCAATTCGTTTTAGGCATATCTAAGAGGCAATTCGCGGCCGTGCGGGTTGCCTCTTTTTTATGCCAACGATAATGACAAACTGACATACTACAAAGGAGCGTCCTATGTGCTTTGGAGGAACGCCAAGGATAGAATCACCCGCCACCACTACCGTCTCGCCAGCACCCACGCCTTCAGCTCCGGAACCTGCAGAAGAAACCGCTTCAAGCATCGCAGAGAAAAAAAGAAAGCAGCTCGCCGCAATAAAGTATGGCATAGCCAGCACCGTGAAAACATCAGGCACAGGAGATACCTCCTCGGTGAACCTTCTGTTGCCCGCGGTCGTCGGCTCGACGCTTAAAGAAAAGCTGGGGCAATGATGGCAGAACAAACTAAAGAGAAGATAGGCGTAGGTCTTGACAGGAAAGAATTCGAGCGCCGCGTAAGCGCTATGAAGAATGAGGCGCAGTCTTGGCTTCCAACCTGGAAAGATATCAAATTATACGAAATCCCCACGCGCGGCTTTTTTGACGACCAACCGAATAAAGGGCAGGCCATAGATCACAAGACGATGCTGTCCGGCTATCCGAGAAGATGCGTGCGCACATTAGCTTCAGGAATGCTGAACGGAATGACGAGCCCTACGCGGCCATGGTTCAGGCTTGGTGTCGATGATCCGGATCTTATGGAGAACGACAACGTAAAGCTATGGCTCGATATAGTCCAGGAGAGAATGCTGAACGTGTTCTCTCGGTCTAATATTTACGAGATTTTCTATTCAATTTACGAAGAACTTGGATCGTTCGCCACCGCAGCTGCGATTATTGTCGATGATTATGATACGGTAATCCGCGGCTATAACTTTACCTGCGGCGAATATTGGCTCAGTATTGGGCCTGACGGCAGGGTAAATGGGTTTGCCAGAAGGTACTGGATGACCGCAGGACAGTTGGTAAAGGAGTTCGGGATCGATAACGTCAGCCCTACCGTAAAGGACGCCTACGACTTATCGAAAGATGTTGATAAGTGGATTTCAGTAATTCACCTTGTGGAAGAGAACGATAAAAGAATACCGCACAGGGAAGATTTCAAGAACATGCCCTATCGTTCCATCCAATGGGAAGAAGGATCTCCTCAGGATTGTTTCTTAAGAGTAGGGGGATTTAGGGAATTCTCTATATTGGCCCCGCGTTGGGCAACCACCACGACAAGCGACATCTATGGGAAAGGACCGGGCTGGGACGCATTAGGCGACTGCAAGATGTTGCAGAAACTGCAGAGGAAGAAGCTGTTGGGCCTTGATAAAACAGTAGACCCGGCCGTTCAGAAAGACGCATCGGTGAGCGGCGAAGTCAATACTTTGCCGGGGGGAGTGAACACAAGCTCCGCCTCTGTGCCGAACGCAGGAGTACGCGCGGTCTATCAGGTACAGATTAATTTCAAAGAGTTAGAGGAAACCATTAATATCACCAAGCAGGATATCGGCAGCACGTTCTATGTTGACTTATTCCTGATGCTGCAGAATTTAGATCGCACCGACATTACCGCACGGGAAATAGCAGAACGCCATGAAGAGAAACTGCTTATGCTTGGCTCGATACTCGATGGATTAGAGACTCAGCTGTTTGATCCTTGTATAGACATTACCTTCGCCAAGATGTTGCGAGCCGGGCTTATACCGGAACCGCCCGTAGAACTTGAGGGGCAGGACATAAAGGTGGAGTATATCTCCGTTCTTGCCCAAGCGCAGAAGATGGTAGGGACAAGCGCAATAGAGCAAGTATGCGGCTTCGTAGGCGATTTATCAAAAATTGACGCAAACGTGATAGATAAATTTGATTTTGATGAGGCTGTTGAAACCTACGCTGAGATGAAAGGAATTCCTGCGCGGCTATTAAGAAGCGCTGAGATGGTTGCAGTAATCCGTAAAGCAAAACAAGAAGCGCAGCTTCGTGTGCAACAAGCGCAGTCAGGTATGATAGCAGCCCAAGGCGCAAAGACTCTATCTGAAGCCAGAATAGGCGAGAATAGCGCCCTTGACGCAGTAATCGCTGCCATGACAGGGAAATCTATGCCGCAGAAGCAGGAGCCGGCTACGCAGCCTGCAGGAGCGAAATAATGCCCCTACTGAAAGGTAAAAAGAATATTGATCATAACATCGAAGTATGGCCGGTGCAAAGAAGAAAAAATAATGGATTCAGAAGAGAGACAAAAGAAATTAGCGGAGCGTTCTAAGCGGCTGAGGGAACGTGAACTCAACGATATCAGCAAGGTTCTTAAGACTCCCGAGGGCCGCCGTCTTCTGTGGCGTATTCTGACCGAAGCTGAAACATTTATCGCTCCAGCTACCGAGAAGCAGATAGTCGGAATGCGCTTGTTTAACGACATCATGCTGGTTGCCCCTGAAATGTTTTTGCAGATGCAAAGGGAATATAGGTCCGAGCAAGAGAGTTTAAAAAAAGAATTTCCTCCTGACCCAGATGAGCTGTAGGGACAGCGCGTATCGGCTAAGAGGAGCATAAACAAAGGAGTTAAAGATGCCAGAGCCAAACGGAACAGTAAAACCTCAGGAATCAGAGGAAGTATCAAGCCTTCTTGACGGCGGAGATGTTGAAGCCGGGAAAGAGAGGGCAGCACAGACTCCGGAAGAGATTGCCGCAGCTAAACAAACGCAGGAAGCAGAAGAGAAAAGACTCTTGGAAGCAAAGGATGAAGACTTGTCCGCAGAGGACAAGGAGAAGAAATCTGGTATCGTCAAGACCAAGGAAGAGAAAAGGCTTCTTGAGGCTAAAGATGAGGATCTGTCTGCTGAAGATAAAGTCAAAAAAACAGCCTTAATAAAAGCCCAGGATGATGCAAAGAAAGCAGCGCAAGAAAAAGGAGCGCCTGAAACGTATGCTGAATTCAAGTTGCCTGACGGCATAGAGATCAACCAGCTGATGCTTGATGAATTCAAGACAGTGGCCAAGGAAGCTAATCTCAGCCAAGAGGCAGCTCAGAAGTTAGTAGACCTTCAGGTAAAGTACACGCAGCAGATAAGCGATGGCTTGCTGAAAAACTTTAATGAGACCGTAACTGCCTGGAAGAAAGAGACCGTCCAGGAGTTAGGGGCTGATTACAAGAAAGAGTTGGTGCATGCGGGGAGAGCCATCGAACAATTCGGCACGCCTGAATTGCGGGTACTTCTTAAGCAAACAGGAGTCGCTAACCACAAAGAGATGGTGAGGTTCTTCATAAAAGTAGGCAAGGCCATAGGCGAAGATACGTTCGTGCATGGCGTTGACCGAAGCGGCAAGAAGACCGACGCCGATTTGTTTTACCCCGGGATGAATGAAACAAAGTAATTTAACCTCAATCTAAAAAAAGGAGCAGAACCATGCCTACTATCGCGAATACAAATTTAACCCTGATGGATCATGCAAGACGGCTTGATCCGAACGGGAAAATTGCCCGCATCGCAGAAATGATGAACGAGGTCAACGAGATATTGAGCGATCTCGTGTTCATCGAAGGAAACACCACGACCGGCCATAAGAGTACCATAAGAACAGGCTTGCCGACAGTCGCCTGGAGACAGATAAACAGAGGCGTGCAGCCCTCTAAGTCTCAAACCAAGCAGCAGTTGTTTACTGCCGGTATCATCGAAGGCTTGGGCCGCGTTGACGAAGAGCTCGTCAACATTGCAGTTGACAAAGCAGCCTTCAGGCTTTCTGAGAATGCCCCGTTCATTGAGGCAATCTCTCAGACCATGGCCACCACGTTTTTCTACGGCAACGTAGAAACGAACCCTGAGAGATTCACCGGCCTTTCCGCGTATTACTCATCTACGACTGCAGCCTCAGGCGAAAACGTGATCTTGGGCGGCAGCGCAGATACAGATAATACCTCGATCTGGTTAGTGGTATGGGGCGAGAATACCATCCATGCATTTTATCCCCGCGGCACCAAGGCAGGCATCGAGCATGAAGATTTAGGCAAGCAGCTCGTGAACGACGACCAGACCCCGGCAGGGCAGTTCCGCGCCTACATCGATCAGTACAAGACCCGTTTGGGTCTTGCAGTGAGAGACTGGAGATATGCCGTGCGTATCTGCAACCTGGAAGTGTCTGCATTGGCCACAGCCGGCGACACCTCTGATGTCTCAGCGAACCTCATCAAGCTCATGATTCAGGCCTTGAACAAAGTACCCACTCTCAACGTAGGGCGCGTAGCGTGGTACTGCAACAAGACGGTGAAAACCGCCCTCGACATCAAGGCGTACAACAAGAGCAATGTAAATCTTACCATCGACAGCCTTGAGAACGGAAAGCCGATTACGCGCTTCTTCGGCATTCCTATCCGTCGGTGCGACAAGATCCTCAACACCGAATCATTAGTATCGTAAACGTAGTTTAACCGAAACTAAACGAAGGAGAGATACCATGATTAAAGATGCACATCTTTTATTTTCCGCGCTTCAGGCTGCCACGGATGCTACAGGCGCAAGCACCAATGTCATAGACATGACGAAAGCCGGTGACGCAGTCGCCGGAGCTGAGCTTTACCTCGTAGTGAGGATAGGTACGGCTATAGACTCTTCAGGGCACGGAGCTTCTTTGAATATCGCCTTGGAAAGCGACAGCGTGGAAGATTTTTCCACAAACAGCACCAAAATAGTCCATGTCTCAAAGACGTTCGCGCAAGCAGCTTTGACTGTCAACACAATCGTCTGGAAGATTAAGCTTCCTCCGGGCCTGCAGAGATATATCAGGCTTTATTACACTGAAAGCGGAGAAGCCATAACTTCCGGCACCATCGATGCGTTTTTAACACCGGATGTGAACATAGCCTAAGTAGGTAACCAAGGGGCCTGCCCATAAAGCAGGCCCCTTATTAACCAGAGAGGAGAACCATGAGCGTATATTACAATTTCAAAAACGTGGCCGAACTGGTCGACCTACTTTGCCTTGTCTTTGACACGGCGAATGGGCATGATCATGACGGAACGAATTCCAAAGCGGTAACCACCGGCACGCCCGCAGATGATGCGGTGACGACAGCCAAGATACTTGCCGGGGCCTTGGCAGCTTCCGCTGCAGGCAGAGGCAAGATAGCAGATGATTTCTTCGATGCTGCTACGGTCTTGGCTAAGTTTGATGCCGACAGCTTCACAAACGCCGTACTGCTTCTTCTTATCGCAGACGGCGCTTTTGTTGCAGATGCTTCTACCAGAGCATTGTTTGCCGACGGCTTCTTGCCGCCTGCAAAGATGACGGCAACGGCAAACACCAGGGTAGTTAATTATCAGGTAGAAGATCTCGCAGCGGGTGCGGATATCGCGGCTAAAGCCTTACTCGAAGTACCCACGGGGATGGTCTTTACCATTACCGATGCCAGGATCATCTCGCACGGCACAGCGGCCGGTATTGATGCCGGTAACACCTGCGCAGTAGCCATTAAGAACGGCTCAAACGCTATTGCCACGGCAACCTATGATAACGAAACTCCGTTCCCGGATGAAAATGCTTCCGGCAGCTTAGGAGCATTAAGCGGAACATACAAAGTATTGGCAGCTGGGGAAAAATTAGTCCTTGCCGTAACCAATGGATCTACTGCTAACCCGCCGGCATTTATGCTGCAGGTTACTTTTACCATTGCTGACGCGTAAGGAGAAAGGAAAACATGGCTAAGTACGAAGTTTTAAGAGACTGTTACGGATTCCAAAACAGGTACTGGGAGAAGGGGGAGATTGTAGAGATAGACCCTGAAATGAATCCTCCTAAGCATTTTAAAAAGATAAAAGCAGAATCCGCAGCAGTCAAAGAGCAGAAGCAGGAAGAACCAACGACTGCAGCTGCTGTAGCACGCGAAGAGCTGTTGGTTGAAGCCAAGAGCCACGGTATTAAAGATGCCGAGGTACTGAATCAAGAAGAATTACTGGAAGTGTTAGCCAGAGACATCAGCCAGCAGAAAATAAGGGCTATTGTTGCCAAGGCTAAGAAGCGCCAGCAGAAGTAAGCAATCGCGGGTCCGTCCTACGGCGGGCCCGCTATTTAAGGAGTAACCCTATGAAAAAACTGATTATAGCAATGGCGCTGGTGCTGGGATTGGCGGTAGGTGGAAGGGCGTGGGGAGAAAATTATACTATCGTCATTGCGCCTAATGGAAATACGTGCAGACATATCAATATCGAGAATGAGAAGGGCGAAGTTGTGGAAATCACCACTAAGGATGAGGTAAAGGAACCTCAGTCTGATAATGACAGCGAAGCGCTTAAACAAATCAAAGTTTTTTTCAAAAAATCAAAAGCACAATCTTTATTAAATTATACCATTAGCACAAAAGTAGATATTCAAAAAGATGAGGCGTGGAGTGCGGAATAAAATTAAAGCATCTGGTATATTATGTCCATTGGCATTGTCCATAGTGCTGATTTTAAAAGTCGGTTATAGCGCAATGATAAGCGGGGCGTTCCTTTTCCCTATCGAAGCTACTAATGCCGCGGGAGAGCCTGCAATCGCTACGATGTTGGTTGATGCCGCCGATGAGACAGCAGCTTTTATATTTTATATCCCTAAAAATGGCACTATCTCTAAAGTATCTTTTAGAACTACTGGCGTAAGCACCGGTGCAAATGCAACGGTAGCTTTAGAAACGGTTAATTTATCGTCAGGAGATCCTTCCGGTTCATTGCTTGGCGCTGATTCGCAAGCAATATATAGGCTTATTGCCGATACACATAATAATACTTATCATACTGTCTCTCTCAATCAGCCTGTGAATGTAACAGGGCTTGCAGGCAGTGTGGCAGCACTTACTATAAAAAATCCTGGAAGCGACTATGGCAATTTTACTGTATCTCGGGTATCAGCATATTTTGGCGGATTGCACCCCTATACCGCCCTATATACCACTTCCTGGGCAAGGGGAGTTAGTCAAGGGCTTGGTGGACTGGAGTATAGCGACGGTTCAACGCCATTTGTTACTGGGCTTTCTTCGATTGCACAACAAGGAAAAGATACCGTAAGAAGCAATCTTGACCCCGATGAAATAGGCAATGTCATTATTCCGCCGTTTACGATGAACGTGTCAGGTGCGTATCTTGCACTTAAATGTGATACTAATTTTGGCTTCATAAAAATACTGAATGCAACGAATGTAGTACTTTCCAATACCACGGTTAATATAGGTGTACGCCAATCAAATAACCACGGGCCTTATAGAGTAGGCTGGCCTACAATTACATTAAACCAGGGAGAAACATATCGGTTTATTATATTCACTAACCAAACAACAGAAACAATGACGTGGCAGTATTACGCGTATCCGGACGAAATTATAAAGAACCAATCTTCTGAATTCGGTGATTTTATGTATGCAACACAACGCACTGACGAAGGCGCATGGGTAGATAATAAAACGAAGGTATATATTGGTTCACTGCTTGTTACCGGAGTGAATACTACATCCGGCGGCGGCAATGGAACGATTTATTATGGTGATTATAAATTTAACGGGGGATTTGACCAATGAAGAAACTGTCCATTATCGAAAAGTTGCTGTCTTTATTCTTGTGTGTCATGCTTGTTACAAGCGCCTTTGCGCTTGAGATAAAACAGAACTCGATCACGCCTATTGCTATCCTCCTGGTCAATTCCACCGATGGATACACTGGGACGGTCGGAGTTACTTCCCCAATAGTATATTACTCAAAGGCGGGTGGTGAAGCGATAAACCTTACATCGCCTGAATGGACTGAGATTAATGCAACTAATATGCCAGGATTGTATAGGCTTAATACTACCTCAGTAATGACAGATACAGAAGGTGAATTAATAGTATACGTGGATAAGGCTGGCGTACGGACGTTCAGAAAAACAATAGATATCGTTTCGAAACTCGAGAGCGATTCTTATGCCATTATAAACAACGCCACATTCGGGCTTGAGGCAATCAAGAACGACACGGGAATAATCAACGGCACAGTTACATCAATCAATGGTACTTCCGTAGCTATCAAGGCACAGACCGACAAAATCCAATTCGACGCTTCAAATTATACCAAGTCAACGCCGCAGACCGGCGTAACTGTCACGACCAATAATGACAAGACAGGTTATACCTTAAGCCAGTCATTCCCGGGCAACTTCTCAAGTCTGCTCATCACGAGCGCAGGGAAGGTCACGGTAGGCACGAATGACGACAAAACCGGATATACCGCCTCTACCGTGTCAGATAAGGCCGGTTACAGCCTCTCAGGCGCGCAAGCGTTCAACCTGACAGGCAATATCACCGGCAACCTAAGCGGATCGATAGGGAGCCTCTCAGCTGCCGCGATACAGTCCATTTGGGACGCGCTTACCTCAGCGCTGACAACTGCCGGCTCAATCGGCAAGAAACTCGCCGACTGGGTGCTTGGCACAGATAATAAGGTTATTCTTTCCAATAACGCCCATACCGGCGCAGTCATTCCGTTAGTAACGAATATTACCAACAAGACAGGCGTTACACTTGACTCAGGCGAATATACGAACATCTGGAATAAGGATATCTCTGGATATAGCGGCGCAGGCTACGCAGGGACTTACTTAAAAGGCCTGTGGGACAAGAAACCAGCCGGCAATATGACATCAGATACTACCTGGAATGCAACCAAGGCCGGATATCTTGACGCGGCCGTATCCTCGCGCTCGACATTAGGCGCCTCTGACGTATGGGGTTATGCGACCAGGACGCTCACGCAATCGATAAATGCCACTATCGGCGCGGGGGATATCGCCAACATCACCGGCGGAGTGTGGAACGCGACTATGGCTTCCTACAACGGCACCGGCACCATGGGGAATAAAATGAACGTGCTGCCGACATCGGGGACCGGTGACTGGGGCGAGGCAGAGAAAGTGGCGATCAAGGGGGCATTGGGGATCATAAACAACGCTACCACCTCAACGTTGCAGCAAATCGGCAACTATACAAACGGCGAAAAAGAAGCCGGAAATTATACAGGTATTGAAAGGATGATCAGAATACAGAGGTAAGGAGACAATATGAAATATATGATAATCGTAGCCAATCAATATTTTCCCATTGTTGAGGCCATTCCGGAAAGTGTATCTACCGACACAGTGACAATTACGATACGCCGTCTTTTAGATGGGTATTACTGGAATTTCAGCACCCTTGCCTTCCAGGTAGCAGAGGCGAGCGGATCTATGACGTGGGATTATGATATTTTCTGGAAGCAGAGTTTTACTCCGCCTACAGAAGATACATATATGGTGTTGATAGAAGATTCTACGCTTGACGTAAAGTATCCGCAGGCATTCATAGCGGTGAGCTCGGATGATTATCCTACCGCGATACTCGGAAGGACATCTACTTCTGACATTGCTATTTGCAACCTTGCATTAGCGCATATTGGTGTAAGTCCGATAGTGTCTCTTACCGATGAACTGGAGAGTGCGCGTGCTTTAAACAGGATATACGAAATCAGCAGGGACGCGGTTTTAAGGGCAAAAGCTTGGAGATTTGCTTCGGTGAAGGCGCCTCTCGCGGAATTAGCGGACCAAACATGTTCCGGATGGGGATATGTATACGGTTATCCAGTAAAATGCCTTTGTATACGTAAGATATTCGTGGACACCGGGAACAAGAATCCACCGCCCATAGAATACGAAACCTTGCTTCTTCCTTCAATCAATAGGAAGGTAATTGCTTGTGATTATGAGGATGCCTACGCCGAATATACCTATCAGGTCGTAGATGCTACTTTATTCGACGTGTCTTTTGTGATGGCGTTTTCTTTTTTGCTTGCTGCGCAAATTGCAAAACCTCTTACCGGCGACGACACCATTGCAAAAACGATGCTTCAAATATACGGCTCGATGGTAAGCGACGCCGCCAGGATAAACGATATTGAAAAAAACATCAAGCCAACGGAATCCTCGTCTTTTGAAGACGCGAGGTGAAAGGAGACAGATGAAAGATTTAGGTACTAAGCGCGATGAAAAGATATACGACCACCCGGATAATGGCCCAAAGGTAACATATCCAAAAGTAGACTTGCCACTTTCGTTTATCATCGATAAAGATGTGAAGCGTAACGATGAGGTAGAGATAAGGCTTAAGGGCAAGATCTGCGGTTTTGAGGATAATGAATGGCGCAAGATAGTAACCTTTGAGCTCAAAGAAGGCGAGATCGTAGGGAAAGACAAGAAGAAAGAAAAAGAACCCAGCCTTTTAGGATAACGATGCAGCCTATCAGCGCATTAAAACCTGCGTTTACCGGTGGTGAATTTGCCCCGAGTTTATGGGAGCGCGTTGACCTGCAGCGCTATAATTCAGGCTGCAAGACTCTGCGCAATTTCTTCGTGCATCCGCATGGCGGAGCATCGAACCGCCCCGGCCTACAATATATAGCCTCCGCAAAATACGGCAACAAGTATGGGCGGCTTGTGCCTTTTGAATTTTCAAAAGAGCAAGCCTACATGATAGAGTTTGGGGAGTACTACTGCCGTTTTTATATGAACGGTGGGCAGATTATCGCCCCCACGTCTACGGCCGCCTGGGCATCAGGCGTTGATTATTACATAGGCGATTTTGTCAAAGTAAGCGATGTTATCTATCGCTCCAAGACTAACCATACCTCAAACGGGACCGATCACAATACTCCTCCAGGGAATACCACTGATTGGGAAGAATCAAGCGTCTATGAGATAGAAACGCCATACGCAGAAACAGATCTCGTAGGGCTTAAATTTGTGCAGTCAGCCGATGTATTGTACATCACCAGTTCTGATTTTTATCCCCGCACTCTCTCGAGATATTCTCATATTTCCTGGCGCCTTGAATTATATCCTTTTGAAGACGGTCCGTTCATGTCGCAGAATGTGACAGTAAAAACCATTACCCCCTCAGCCACGACCGGCACGATAACCTTAACCGCATCAGAGGGTTTATTTGACATCCTGCATGTAGGAGCATTATTTAAGTTTGACCACTATATAGAAGGGCAATCATATACAGGTGCATTTACCGGCACAGGGCAGGGGACAGCCATAAAATGCGGCGGGACGTGGCGTATTATCACTCATGGTACATGGACGGGAAAAATAAAAGTAGAGAAGTCAACCGACGGAGGCACTACCTGGACGACCATACGGTCATTCTCGTCAGCCGATGACTATAATCCCAACACGTACGGGGAAGAAGATGAAGAACGGCCGTTTCTGGTAAGAATAAATTGCCACAGCTATACAAGCGGCACGATCAACGTAGATCTTACCACCGATGCATATACTCACGTAGGTATCGCAAAGATATCTGACTATACTTCTGCCACAGAAGTAGAAGCAGAGGTGCAGGAAGAGATAGGGCTTGCTTCCGCAACCGCTGATTGGTCAGAAGGTGCATGGTCTGATTATCGAGGATATCCCGCAACTGTCAATTTTTATCAAGATAGGGTAGTTTTTGCTTCAACTAAAGCAGAACCTCAGACGACATGGGGTACAAAAACCAGCAATTATGTGAACTTCGGACGAAGCGATCCACTCGTTGACTCGGATGGAATCACTGTTAATCTTCCAAGCCGGAAGATGAATGCCATCAGGCATCTTGTGTCTCTTGGTAAAATTATCGCTTTTACTTCGTCAAGTGAATGGAGTATAGGACCGGCTTTAAGCGGGATAATAACACCTACTTCCATAAGCCAGCAATTCCAGGGGAGCAGGGGAAGCTCAGAGGTAACCCCCGAGATCATAGGGAATCGGATAATATTCATACAACCCAAAGGCTCTATTGTGCGCGACCTTGTGTATGACTACGCGACCGACGGCTATACGGGTGATCCACTGAGCCTGTTATCAAATCATTTATTTCAGAATCATTCAATCGTAGCCATGGCGTATCAGGCAGAACCGGATAGCATTTTATGGTGTCTCAGGAATGATGGCATCTTACTATCCCTTACCTATTTAAGAGAGCAAGAAGTGGTCGCCTGGGCATGGCATGATACCGATGGCGACTTTGAATCGGTAGCCTGTATCCCCGGAGATACGTATGACGAGGTATGGTTTATAGTGAAAAGAGGGAGCCAGAGATTTATTGAACGCCTCACGCAGCGCATGGTATCAACCGACCCGCGGGACCAATTCTTCGTGGATTGCGGGATAAGTTATGATTCGCCAAAGACAATAACCGGGGCCACGAAAGCAGAACCGGTGGTGATCACCACTTCAGAAGCGCACGGATTTAGCAATGGAGATCTTGTCGACATACGTGACGTACAGGGAATGGCTGAAATAAACGATCTTCGATATAAGGTAGCGAATGCCACGACGTATACCTTTGAGCTTACGGATGAAGAGGACGATACAGATATAGACGGGACAGCATTCTCTGCCTACGAATCGGGCGGGGAAGTGCGGAAGGCGGAAAACACTTTTTCTGGGCTTGACCACCTTGAAGATAAGGAAGTGGCTATATTAGCTGATGGGAATGTAATAGACGGCATCACGGTAGAGAGCGGAAGCATTACTCTTCCGGTCTACGCATCTATTGTGCATGTGGGATTGCCATACACGGCCGACTTGGAGACTCTTAACATTGAATTTAATCTTGCTTCCGGGACAACGCAAGGGAAGCTTTTAAAAGTAGCGCAGGTACAATTCTATTTCCTTAACTCAAGGGGCGGATGGATCGGCCCGGATAAAGACCATCTTGATGAAATAGTGCAGCGCACCAATGAACCGATGGGTTCGCCGATTGTGCTTTATACAGGGCCGCATAAGCAACCAATCACCGGTGATTATAAAGAGGGCGGGAACGTATTCTTCAGGCAGATAGACCCGCTCCCGGTGACGATATTGGCGATTATTCCTAAAGTGACCGTAGGTGGATAATGGTTTATTACAATAAGAACGGGAATGTGGTGAGGACGACAACGAGACTTGACATAGAGATGATGAAAAACCATCTGCGCCTTTCAGATGTGCAAGAAGTATGGGCAAGCCATCACCATACTCCCGAGAAAGCGCTGGAATTATCTTTTGCTGTTTCGGAGTTGTGTCTTACCGTAGACGTCAAGGGCATGCCGGCGGTGATATTCGGCATAACGCCGCAGACGTTATTAGACAACAGCGCGACCGTGTGGATGCTTGCGACTGAAAAAATACGGCATATCCGCAAATCTTTCGTAAAGGAATGCCAGCATTATATAGACATGATGTTAATAAGGTATCCGGTATTGGAAAATTACGTGGATGCGCGAAACGTAGAATCAATACGCTGGCTTAAGTGGTGCGGCGCGGTAATAGAGGAAGCCAAGCCGTACGGCGTAGAACAATTACCTTTTCATTATTTTTATTTTGGGAGGACCAACTAAATGTGCGACCCTGTCAGCCTTACTATAACCGGAGTAGTATTAGCCGCGGCGAGCGGCGGAATGACTGCGTACGGCCAATACCAGGCTGGCCAGTCTCAGAATAAGTATTACCGCTATTTAGCTGACCAGAATGAACGTGAAGCTGAGGCAATACAGAAAACCGCAGAAGAGCAGACAAGCATTATACAAAGCGAAGCCGCGCAAAGAGCGAAGGAGCTGAAAGGCGATGTCTCAAGGGTAAAAGGAGCGCAGAAAGCGGCGATGGCCGCTATGGGCCTAACCGGTGTTACTGCAGAAGATATTCTTAACGATACGGCGAATAGAGCAAAGCTTGATGAAACGAATATACGCTACAATGCCGATATCCAATCCTGGGCAGTAAATAAAGAAGCGAACGAACGAGCGATTGCATTAAGGAATCAATCAACGCTATACCGGTTTGCAGGAAAGGCAGCGAAGAGGACAGCGGAGATAAACATGACTACGACCTTATTAGGGACAGCTTCATCTGTCGCCGGAGGGTTTGGCGGAATGGGATCTTCAAAGGGATCAACGGTCGTCGGCGGCAGAGGCGGGCAAGTTATCGATACGCAGCAGTATGGGAGGACATGGTCTCCCTATAAACTCTATTAGGAGAAAACGCGATGAGAGTTCCTGTATATGAGAAACAGACAAGCAGAGTAGTGCCTACAGTATCGACTCCTCAGGAATTAAGGCCGCCTTCTGCGGCTTTCGGCGCGGAAATGGCTGATGCTGCAACGCGGCTCGGAGAAACCGGCCTTACGATAGCGAATGCCCTGATGAAGAGGGCAGCCGAGCGCAAAAAAGAACTGATGGAAAAGGAGCTCATCGAACAGGATACCTCGTTCAGGAAGGACCTACAAAATGTACTCTATAACGACCAAGTGGATGATAAAGGAAAGCCTGTCGGTTTTTTGAACAGAAAACTCGATCAGGCACAGAACGTCACCCCGGAGTTTGATAATACATACTATACCATCCGGAAGCATTATCTGAATAACGTAGCGGCCCCCGAGCAAAAAGAAGCTTTGGCGCGAAGGCTTGACCAGACATATTTATCGAGCCGCGATACCATCATACGCCATGAGCGCCAACAGGTAGACGAAAGCATCCAGAATTCATTTAAGTCTAACCTTGATATCCAGGTAAACGATGCCGCGCAGCTGCAGGATGGGCCATCGGTGATACGGGCTATAGAGCAGGCTATCGTGACCCAAAATTCGCTTAGCAAGATAAGCGGCTTCGACGAGAAAACTGCCGAAGCAGAGCGTGTAAAGATAACAGGTAAGGTGGCAAAAAGCGCGTTTGCATCCGCCATGGCAGAGAATAATCTCATAAAAGCACAGTCAATCTACAACGCGATAAAAGGAAAAGTGCCGGCCGAAATAGAGCAAAAAATGAAAGAGGAAGTCGAGAGCGGTATCCCGTACAATATCGCGATAACCGACGCATTCCTTGATCCTATTACCACCCGCAAGAAGATAGAAGAAAACGCATATAACATAAAAGACCCGGTCAAGCGCAAAGCCGCGTATGACTTTACCAATACGCTTGCCGAAAAGATGATTGCCGACGGCCAGGAAACGAGGCATAACAAGTTGCTTGATAATCTCGCCACGGAAAAACTTACTCTGCGCGATATCGAGAATGAAATGCAGATCCCGGAGGAAGCTGGAGGATTAAAGAAAAAAATCTTGGTGAATTATCAAAGAGCAATACAGAACGGTATTCAAAGAGATTTGAATAGGATGCTTACGGAGAAAGATTCCGACAAAGACCCAACCAAGCGCGCAAAGGAAGTTAAAGAATACTTAAAATTGATAGATGCCTTTGTAAGTGAAGACACTGATAAATGGCATGCCAGGGAAAAACTCGCCGAAGCATACGCCGACGGGATTATAAACTCGCAGGAAACGAGGTTTTTAAATGCCCTTCAGAAAAACTTGAAACATATAGAATTTAATCGTTATTCGGGACCAATAAACTCGGCCATAAAAGGATTCAAATCGTGGATGGGGAAAAATAACGCCAGTGATGAAGAGATAACTTTTCGAATCAAGCAACTGTTAGGCACGTTGCAGGACCCGCAGGCGAATCCGCAGGAAGCGGTAAAAGCGATTATGAACGATCACCTACGCAGTAAGATTCCCGAAATAGACACGATATCTCCCAAAGGCCAGCTGATGATGGATGCGTACGGTAACAAGGCGATAGTGTATCCTGACGGTACTATTGAACCGGTAGTAACGTACAAAGAGAAAACCAAAACTGAAGGACAGAAATAATGCCAGCGTTTGATATCAAGACGGCAATTCCTATTGCAGAAGAAAACGGCCAACCTACCAAAGAGCCGGAATTTGACATCAACACGGCTTTAAAAGTAACTGAGCCTATCGACGGAGGAGAAGGATATGAGGGGTTTGTGCGCTCGCAATTCCATCAGCAGATCAAGGACAACATCAACCGGCCGCTGAGCGCAGGAGAAGTAAGGTTTATTCAAGACGCGGAAACTAATGACCCTGGCGCCCTGCAATCTTTTTTAATCCCGTATACCGAAGGAGTCGTGGGATTTTTCACTAAGCCGTTTGGATACCGGCCTGATTTATCAAGGCCGTTTGGATTAGAGAAAGGCCCTAAACCGCAAGCTGAAGTTGAGCAAGACATAGCCATGCAGAAAGAGCATCCGGTTGCCTTTACTTTAGGCCAGATAGTTTCCGGAGTAGCGCCATTTATAGCCACAGCGCCATTATTCCCACAGAGCTTGTTAGGAACGCTGGCTACCTTTGAGACTGTAGGTTTAACAAGAAAAGTAGGAGAGATCAGAACCGATGAAAGCCTGCTTATGCCTGCGGGAGAAAAAGCAAAAGAACTTGGGGTTGAAGCCATAAAGAGCGGGGCAATGGCTCCAATATGGCATTATTCCGGAGCGCTTAGATTCATAGGACGGCCGTATCTTTCGGCAATAGCCCGGGCCGGAGCAAGAGGGGCAGGCACTGCAGGCCTTGAGACAGTATTCGGAACAGATCTCGAACAGGCCTTAAAGCAAGGCGGTATGATTACGGCTTTATCGCTTATTTTTGAAGCTCCAACATTGGCAAAAACGGCTCTTGGCAGGGGCATTATAGCTCAAGCAAACAGGATAGCCAGCGAAAAAGGTCTTCCAGAAGGAAAGATAACCCTTGATGTAGATGCTTTAGATGCAGCATCAACGCGGGTAGGTTTATTTAGGATGATCAAGGATTTCTATACTTTGATGCGCACCAAGATAGAAAAGCCAGCTGGCCCTATAGACCCAGCCAAACAGGCTACTTATGACAGATTGACATATACCCCTAAAACACCCTCAAAACAAGCACCAGGCGAGGCAGGCAGGGCAATCTGGGCTCCAGCCACCACTACTACTACCCAGCCTAAAGCCGGCGGAATGGCTGTAAAGCCCCAAAAAGCCCCTGTTTTTTATTCTAAGATGACAAGCGCCCTGGCAGAGAAGATGCCGGAATCCGCTCCAATAGAGCAGGTGCGCGGCATCCTGCAGAGTGCACAGATACCTAATGAAGAAATCGAGTGGTCTGGAATAGAGGGATTTCTGAAAGGCAAGGAGAAGATATCGAAGCCCGAACTCCTTGACTACCTACAAAAGAACCAGATGACGATTGAGGAGATGGTAAAGGGCGTAGGAGAACTTGAGGTTGTAGAAGCAGATAGAGCCACGGAAGCTTTTGATGAAGGTAAGCAGGTGCATGGCATTAGTCGTGAAGGCGAATACGAATCTATAGAAACTAAGGATGACTTAGAGCGTTACAATCAATTCGTGGTAGGAAATCCTAAAACACAAAAAGTTGATACCGCTAAATACTCCGACGCCAAATATAACGTAGTTACAGAGAATTATAAGGAGATGTTGTTGAAGGTACCTTATGAACATTCGAGATTAAGGCCCTCCGATGCAATTAGAGATTTAATGCAACAAGGACTATCAAAAGAAGATGCAGAATATGCTGTTCGATATAATGGAGCAGAATATCTTGAATGGCAAAGACAAAATATACCTTATGTCTCTGCATACAAAGAACCTCATTGGGACGAACCCAACGTCTTCGCGCATGCGCGTATGGCTGATGTAACGGATGAGCAGGGCCGCAAAGGATTATTTGTTAACGAAATCCAGAGCCAGTGGAGTATAGATTATAGAAAATTCCAGGCATCAGTGGAAAAAGGTATAGCTATAGGTCAAGGATTTAAGATGGTGCCTCAACATCCCGCCGTTACCCGCTGGCACGAAATTATTCTCAAGCGTCTCTTGCGTTATGCTGCTGAGAATGGATACGACTTTATAACTTGGGCGACGGGGGAACAGGTGGCGGAGTATTATGATTTAAGTAAAATTATAGACGAGATAAAGTATAAAAGTTTTGGCCCAGCTCAAGGATGGAGTGTTGATATTATTAAAGATGGAAAAATTCTTGAGGGTAAGGCAATACAGAATCCAGAAGAACTCCGCAATTTTGTAGGTAAAGATAATGCCCAGAAAATTATAGACGGTAAAAAATCAGGAAGTATTAAAGGCGAGGATTTAAGAGTTGGCGGAGAATGGGCGCAGAATCTCTATGACAAACAAATTCCCAACTGGCTTAATGACTACGCCAAGAAGTTTGGGGCGCAGGTTGAGACGGTAGAAATAGGAGACGAAGTAAAAGAGATAACGCCAGGATATTTTGAGAAAGCCAGATTAACAACCCAGCAATCCATCACCATCACCCCCCAGATGAAGCAAGCACTCCTGCAGGAAGGTCAACCCGTCTTCGGCAAGATGCCAAAAGAAGTCGGCGTATCTGGGTTAGAGCCTGACCAGATGCAGATCTTCCGTATGGATGAAGAGATGCAGATAGTAAATACAAAAGGTGAGATCGTGACTTTACCCAAAGGTGAGGAATACCGGACTTTGCCGGTCTATGATTCTGAAGGCAATATCGTTCCGAATAAAGTTAAGCTGCAGGATGGGAAGCAGATTACCGTCTATGAAGGCGAATTAAATAAGCTTAAAGGTAAGGTATTAGGTGGTGAAGAAAATCTAAAGATTTTGAAGAATACTGGCCCCAAGGGGTTAGGCGGTGGAGGATATAGTGTTTATAAAGAAGAGAATGGTGTAAATACAAGCATAAGCCCTAATTTTACCACAGAAAAACAGGCGCAGAAATGGCTCGATGATTATAGAGAAAAAAATATTCCGGCGGCAGGCGGCCTAACGCATCCTCCGGCACCGGAAGAAGAGCAGCCAAAGCCACGTATTGAACAGCGCAAGGCTGAGATGGAATTTTGGAATACTTCAGACATTATCAACAGGCTGACGGTGTCCGACAAGGAGTTCCTTAAGAAATACATCGACGAGAAAAAGAGCCTGAAACAGATCGCTAAAGAGTTCGGCGAGGACATAGAGGACGTGAAGAAAACCGAGATGTGGGCATACGCGCACATGCAGGAAATAGTCGATGAGATGCGCGCCGAAACGGAAGAGGCAGGGGCAGCAGAGGAAGGGTTCATAAGAAATCAGATAAAGAATTACCTTAAAGGAAAGCTGGATCCGGCCCTGAAAGAGGAAGGAGAATATGCGGATCTAAAACTTCTACCTTGGCTGTTTGGTGAGGGCGGACAGCGGCCAGATGTATTAGCTGCAGAACTTGGCGGTATAATCGGCGCTCCCCTTGAAACCGAGCAGGACGTTTTAGATCTAATTAAGGCGTATTTTAGCAATGAAATACAGGGCCGCGCTGCGACATCAGAGGCGAAAATAAGCAAGGCAGCCAGGGTTAAGATGCAAAAAGGGATCAGCGCGCCGGTAACGAAAAAGAAGCTTAAGCCTGAGCGAGAGATAACCGGAGTAGGAAACGGGTCGGTCATAAGTACTAAAGAAGACATAAATTACGAAGAAAGAGCCAAGATATTCCGGGGCATGCCGTTTGCTCTCCTCGGAAATAAAGCCGAGGTTCTGGCGCGGCTCCCGGAAAAATTTAAAGCAGTATTAAGGCAAGGTATCAAGAAAGTATTTGACCTCTGGGGTGGTGCAAAGGGTTATCGCGTAGGCCTGTTCTGGGATATCCCTGCAGAGAACTATACTTTGAATGAACTCAGCGACGAGCGATATAACTATTATAAAAACATCCAGGATCCCGAGAAACAGAAGGTGATGAAGCAGACGTTGGTAGCTATCATGAACAATTTTGTCGTCCTGATGAAGGATGCTTTTAATCTCCCGCCCGCAAAAGACAATAAAGACTTTCTCGATATGCTTAATTCTTGGCTGAAGATGGGCCTGAGAAAAGAACGCTATTATTTTACCCGGGAAGTAATCCAGGAATTCGGAGATAATCTGCTGCAGGAAGCCGCGGCCGATAAATTCGCCAGCCCGGAATCAAGCGCTAAGTATTACTTTTTGGAGAATGCCAGCATATTCTCTATAAGCAAAACTGAAAGCGGATACCAATGGACGCAAGGTATTATCCGGACCAGTAAGGGCGAATCGGCAATAAAGAACATCGTAAGCAAGTTAATCGACTTTAATGGTCAATTAGATAGCGAGTTAAAAAGAGATCAGGGGATGCCGGTTATGCAAAGCGATGCCTGGGATGCGATGGATACGCTCACTGGTGACATAAAATCCGGCAAGGTAAATGCGGAAGAAACGGTGGTAGTGCTCGTGGATCCGCAATACCTGAGTCCAACAGAAGCTGCTGGGACATATTCAGTAGGTTTAAGCGATATAACCTGGAAAGGGCACAAGGAGAATTTAGAGAAGCATCTAATGCCCTTAGTAAAAACAAGCGTCAAGATAATATATACCAATAACGCGGACTATGAATTGATAAACTGGCTGCGCGCCCATAAACTTCCTTACAACATTAATAAGGCGATAGGCGCAGTAGCCGAAAGGAGCGGTCGAGATGAAATCATCAGCTTTATTAACTTCAAATTCCCCCAGCAATATGTTTCTGGCGCAGGTGTTAGTGCTGAACGGACTCTGGGACAAGTTGGACCAGAAGGAGCAGGAGCTGTTGAGCAAGGACAGCAATACGTTACCGAAAGAGTTACAGGACAAAGTGCAAGATTTATTGAATGGCTCAGAGAGCATGAGCTGAAACTCCAGGAGGAAGCGAGAAAGCAGGATCTGATAGCCAAGATAAAACTGATCGCCAAAAGCAAGATGCTCTCCAACATCACAGTATCGAGGATCAAGAGTTATCTCGGTATCAAAGAATGGAAAAATACCGATATCCCTCAGATACAAAAAGTGGTTGATTATCTCGAGGGTCTTAAAGCAGGCGACAAGTTGCTATCGAAAAAGCAAATAGAAGTGCTGCAGGGCCTTTTAGAAGACGTAAAGGATCTCGCCATCATGCCGAAACGTATCGCCATAGAGCAGTTTGGTAACGACCCACAGCTCCTTGAGGGTCTGATCATGAGCAGGGTAGCCAACGAACTCATCCCGACGGTAGATATAAAAGAAGGAAATCCTCTTGTGCGGAAAATTTTAAATGAGATAGACGAAAGGTCAGAATTTGCAGAAGAGGAAGTGCGCCGGCGCGATAATCAGCTCGAGGAGATGTTGACCAAGGCTGAGAAATCAAGAAAACTTCCTGCGGGAGAAAAGACAAAAAGGTTCTTTACCTCTCAGAATAAAGAGATCTTCCGGGCCTTAAGCGGTGAAAAGGTAGAGCTCACCAAAGAAGAAGTAGCCGTAGTAGCATATCTTAAGAACTTCTTCGTGATGGTGAAAGAAAAACTCGGCCTGCAGAAATTCCGCAAGAATTATATCACGTATCTTGAACAGCCCTTAACCGAAAAAATACTGGAAAGGGGAGTTATAGGAGCATTGAAGCAATATTTTGATGAACGCTCTGCAGAGGAAGGAATTCCTACAGACATAATGCTTGAGCTTGATAACATCATCGGCAGCGAGAAGTTCTTCCGTTTTGCCCTGCAGCGAAAAGGCGGCATAGAACCGACGACAAACATCCGCAAGATAGTGCATGAATACTCGTCTTTATTTGAGACCAAGATGGCTCTTGACCGGGTCCTGCCGCTTGGCCAGGTGGCAACGCAGCTGATCATCAAGGGCAGGAGTGCCCTGTGGCTTAAGAAATTTCTACAAAATCTGAAAGGCCGCGGTTTAGACTACGAATTCCGGTCCGGCAAGATGGGTTGGCTTACTAAGGTAGGCAACGCCATTGTAGATTTAGGATATATAAAATTATTATCATTAAATTACTATTCTGCTATTAAAAACATTGTCGCAGGAGAAACAAACAGCATAATCTGGCAAGATTTCTCAACATATCTGAAAGGAAAACAAAGATTTGTATCTCATCCAAAGAAGGCATATAAAATAGCCGTCGAGCATGGAGTGCTCGACGGAACGTATGCAGACTATACCCAAAGAGGTATAGGAAAATTTAAGAAGCTTCAAGACATTGCTATGATAGGACAGCAAGCTGGTGAGGTAGAAATAAGGACTTGTTTATTTGTTAGTGAACTAACTGATCAAGAATGGGAAACCGAAAATATATCTCCGGTTAAATCAAGAAAATTGCGAGACGTCGTTGCTATAACTCAAGGAGTATTCTCAAAGACAGAAAGCCCTCTCTGGGTGCAGACGATTTTGGGCCGTACTATCATGCAGATGAATCGATGGCGCATAACCGACGCGATGCTTCTGCGTCGGATAGTGAACGGAGCAAAAGAAGAATGGAGTCAGGGTAATTATAAAGGCAAAGATTCACAAAGATTAAGCAAGGCTATATTTTTCTACGCCTTAGGGATGTATTTAAGCTATGAGGCGAGTAAGGCGGGTCTCAAGAAAGCCTCCCAAATAGCACAATCCATGGCCGAAGTAATCAATAGTTTAATTAGCCTTATCTCTCAAGGTGATTTGTCAAGGATGATAACCGATAATCCGACGCTCTCAGTTATGAATGAATTCTTCTTTACCGTTCAAGCTGTCGTTAAATATCTGCGCGTTCCAGGAGCCAGAAAGCCCAGCAAGATTAAAATTCAGCAAGGAATCGAAGAAACCTACATAGCGCCTTTAAACACGATAAACGATATCATAGAAGAACTCCAATAAGGAGGACGCATGCTTCCAGATGCAACGAATAGGCATATTTATAGCGGAAACGGGACGACGAGGGATTGGGATTTTATTTTTCAGATATTTACTACCAACGGAAGCGATATTAAATTGTATAAGACATCGGCTGATGGCATTATCACCGAAATCACCAGTAATTATTCTGTAGACGTAGGCGGGTGTTTTGTTACCTATCCGACGATAGTGTCCGGGCTTCCTTTATTAGCAACGGGGGAAAAAATTACCCTGTTGCGCATTGAGCCTTTATCGCAAGCAGCGGATTGGAAAAATCAGGGGCCTTTTAATGCGGAAACCGTTGAGGTTGCCATTGATAAGCTTACAGCGGTTGCTCAACAACAGAAGGAAGAGCTTGCGCGTGTCATAAAATACGCTGTTGACAAAACTCCTACTGAAACAGAGATAAGCGAATTTATTGCTTCCATCGAGGGATTAAGCGACATAGAGGCTGCTATTCTTGCAGCACAGATAGCTCAAGAAGGCGCCGAATTGGCTCAAGCCGCCGCAGAAGCAGCTCAAGCCGCCGCAGAAGCAGCTCAAGCCGCCGCAGAAGCAGCTGTAGCAAGCATTGAACAGTCGGTCCGCGGCACCTTTACCAACACGGACCTTTCTTCCGGCAAACTGACCATTACTCACAACAAAGGCTTATCAGCTCCCTATCCATTGCTTATACAGTTCTTCGATAATAACGGAAAGGAAGTCAAGCCGGACATCGATACCGCAGGAGCGAATGCGCATATCTATGACTTCTCGCCCTGGGGGGCGATCACCGGCACGTGGGGATATATATATCTATAAGGAGGAAATGATGAAAAAAATAATAACTGCAATTTTGATTTGCCTGCTGCCTGTATCTGCATTTGCATGGACGACAGGCACGCTTACCGTCAAGGGAAACTCGACGTTTGAGGGGAATGCCACCTTCGACAACATACCAAGCTTGCCCGCCTCTGACCCGACGACCGATAATCAGGCGGCGCGGAAGGCATACGTCGATGCGCAAGTATCATTGAGAAAAATAGGCTCATTCTCTCACGATTTATCTTCTGCGAGTGGAACGCAAACAATCACTGGCGTAGGGTTCACGCCTGAGATGGTAATGTTTTCGGGTTCTCGCGGAGACGATTATTTCAAGCTTTTTAATGGTTACGATGATGGCACAAACAGATATTCTGTGTTTGGATATGGGAACACCCTATCCACCAATACCAGCAATTCGTTATATCTATTTGATGGGATTAGCAACTATAAAATAGGATATGTGTTTGAGTTCAATTCTGATGGATTTGTAATCAACTGGACAAAAACAAATTCGCCGACTGGAACAATGACAATATTTTACAAAGCGTCTAAAGAATGAGAGTGTTTTACCTTTGATTGATAATTACTTTAATCGAGTACATAAAACAGAGGAGGAGTAAGATGAAAAAAGGATTGAGTTTTGTAGCAATGAATTTGGTAGTTTTGGTTTTAGCGTTTGCCTTCGTCCAGCCGAAAATTGCAACCGCCGTTCAGCAACTCGGGGGATACGCCGAACTACTGAGCAATACTACTTTTAACAACGTGACTACCGCGACGAATACGACAGGATACCTGACTTTAATCAACGAAAAAACAGCATTCTTCGTGAAGTATGTGGAATCAGGGGCCGTAGCAAATTTGTCGCTGACCGTCACTCCGCAGATATCGTACGACAATTCTAACTGGATCAATATGACGTTTTACGATATCGCCGGCGGCGCAACCTTGCAGACAGGAGAAACGATAGCTTCAAACAGCACCTATTATTTCTGGTTTCCGGATGCAGCCGTAGTTCCTTATAGCAGGATAAACATGGTAGCTGTTAATTCCACCGCAAGCGATACGATGAGTGTACAGGCATATATAGTAGGATCCATCAACCCAGGTAACAGATAGAGGGCACAATGGACGATCAGACAGCTGAGCGTATCCACGCCAGGATAGACGAGACCCACAAACTGATCAACGAGGTCAAGCTTGCGTACACTGCTCAATGCCGGGATGCGCAAAACTTAAACGAAACCGTCAAGGCGTTCATCAATAAGGTTGATGACAGCATCTTCCATACCGAAACCGGGTTTATCGTAAGCACTAAAACCAAGATGAGCAGCCTGTGTACGCAGGTTAAAAACCAATGGTATCTGATCACTCTGCTGCTTGTGGGAATCCTTGGGATCGCTTGGGGAGTGATAAGCGAATTTAGCAAGATGAAATGATTAATGCAATCATCAACGAATTCCGCGCACAAAACGGCAGGCATCCTCTCAAGATGGATAATTGGGAGGAGAACCAGAATTGTCTTTTCCACTGCCTGCACATGGCCAGGGTTCAAGGCCTCTGCCATGCGCCAGAGCATTTGAGGCCCGGCAAGGCGGAGGCAGTCGCAGTCAGGGGATTCTTCCGCAACCCGCAGGAGACGCTTCGCGCGATAGTCTTTGAGCAGTTCGGAAACAGCCCGGGCCACAGGGATATACTGTTGTTTAACGCTAACCTTGCCTGCGCATTCTACATAGAACAATATCAGGTTTATGTCTGCGTGCGCGGCTGGTAAAGGAGGCATACTATGAAATTAGAGCTTAGCTTTGGGGGAATTATTGCGGCATGGTATTTCTTAAAGAGAGTAATGCATGAAATTTCCAAAATCGCCGAGCCGATCTGCGAAGACATCGAGAAGATGGCCCTGGACGGCGTCATCGACAAAGCAGAACGCAAGGCGTTGGCCATGAAGGCGATCGCACTGGCCGAGCAGCAGGGAAAGATTAAACTTAATTTCCTGAGCCGTAGGATCGTCTCATTCATGGTAGATAGGATAGCCAGTAAACTGCCTGATTTCAAGATTAGCCAGGAGTCAAAAGGTCTGATTGCGGAAGCAAGGAAACAATGAGCTGGTTAAGTAATTGGTGGCAAGAGAAGCTCAAGAATGGGTTCTTTTTCAGAAAAAGTATTAATTGGCCTGGCGAGGATAGGCTCGATAATCAGAAACCTATAAAACGTAAAGAAACGCCATTGCGGAGATGGCTCAACAGAGGGAGGTAACAAAATGGGATTATGGAAATGGTTAAAAGGTTTGTTCAGCAAAGTGGGAAGTTTCGTCAAAAAGCTTTGGGCCTTGGCGCAACCGTTCTTACAGGAAGTCCTGAGCAAAACCGCGCAGAATATCTGGGCCTCTTCGCAGGACCTGTTCATTGCGGCCGTGCAATATGTGGCAGAGCAGGGGCTGCCTACGGATGAAGCCAGGCAGAAGGCATTTAAGGCATATCTGCTCGAGAAGGCAAAGGACAAGATTTCGCAACTCAAGGACAGGGAGTTGAACCTCTTACGAGAGATGGCACTTGCGATTTATAAGAAGGCGACTGAGCAATAGACGTCCCCAGGAAGCGGCCACCTCCTCCGCTTCCTTCTTCCAAAACGGCTGGAACACGAGGACCGCCGATCCCACGCTCCAGCCGCCTCCTAAAAAATATCTTGCGACTTTATGTAGTTATGGTATACTTACCCTTCTGAAGAAAAATAAAAGGGTGACTTTTGGGAGGATTCAAAAGGTTAATTATCAGGTTTTTGGGATGTAGTGAAATTGTAGTGATTATGTGTTGAGTAACCTTGAAGGATAATGAAGCACCTGGAACGCAAAACAAGACACAACTCGACGGTAATAATCAGAAAATCGCGTAACTTATTGTAGGAGGGGCCCATAGCTCAGTGGTAGAGCAGGTGACTCATAATCACTTGGTCGGAGGTTCGAACCCTTCTGGGCCCAGGTTGTAAGATATGGGCGTTGTGTGGGTTCTTTCGTTTCAACTATTAATTCCCAAGAAACGGGATCCCGCTCAGACCATTAAAATTATGGAGCGGGAGAACCCCTGTGGGCCCAGATTAATGTAAGACTTTGGCTTGGAGGTTAGGACATTAGGGGCATTTAGCTCAGTTGGTTAGAGCGCTACACTCACATTGTAGAGGCCAGAGGTTCAAGTCCTCTAATGCCCATTTTTCGTATTCAAACGAAAGGATGGCCAGTGGCATCCGTTAATTTAAAAGAACAGCTAGATAGCTTGATTCAGTTGCAAGTAGTTGATACAAAAATTTACGCTTTTAAAGAAGAAAAAGAAAAGAGACCGAAAGAGATTGAGGCACTCAAGGCGACTTTTGAGGAAAACAAAAACAAGGTAGCCGAAGCAGAAAAAGTTCTTTTAGATTTGCAGAAGAAACGCAAAGACAAAGAACTGGAATTGGCCTCTAAAGAGGAAGGGGTAAAAAAGTTGCAGTCGCAGCTCTATACCCTCAAAACGAACAAAGAATATCAGACTATGTTACAACAGATACAGGATACCAAGGCCGACGCCTCTGTCATAGAAGACGGGATTTTAACTATTTTTGACCAGATGGATGAAGAAAAAGGCAATATTGAGGAAAAGAAAAGAAAGCTTCAGGAGGAAGAAAAAAAGATCAACGCGCAAATCGCGCAAGTCCAAGATAGGATTAAGGAAATCGAAGCGAATCTTGCACAGCTCGAAACCGAAAGGGGCAGAATAGCTCCTCATATTGACTCCCGCATCCTTGCTCAATACGAAAGGATCTTGCTTAATCGAGACGGACTTGCCATTGTCAGCGTCAAAGACAATACCTGTCAGGGGTGCAATATGTACGTGCCTCCGCAGGTAATTAACCTTATCAAAATGTACGAGCGCATTATTACCTGCGAGGTCTGTAATCGCATATTATACATTGCCGAATAGCGTATCTTTGGTTTTGGTAGGTTGAAATGAAAGAGCTTACAATATATATAGACGGTGCTTCAAAGGGCAATCCCGGGCCAAGCGGAATAGGGGTAGTAATTTGCGAAAAGGGAGAGACGATCAAGAATATTTCAAGTTATATCGGTAAAGGAACCAATAACGCAGCCGAATATACGGCTCTTATATTCGGGCTGCAGCAGGCATTGATACTGAAAGCAGAAAAGGTTAAAATTCATTCTGATAGTCAGCTTCTCTGCCGACAACTCAAGAGGGAATATAAAATAAAGAACCAAAATCTCCTGGGGTTATATAATCAGGCAGTGCAATTGATTGCAGCGTTCAAGGATGTAGAAATTCAAAATATCCCTCGTCAGGAAAACAAAGGCGCGGATAAATTAGCAAACCAGGCAGTAGCGAAAGCGAATGCTTAGGATTCTTTGAAAATTTAGGGCAGGCAGAAGGTGGTTGCCCCCGCCGCTTCGCTTTGCGAAACAAAACGGCGGGGGAGGAAAGTCCGAGCTCCAGAGGGCAACGCGCTCTGTAATACAGAGTCCGCCATACTACACGGCGGAAGGAAAGTGCCACAGAAAAAAGACCGCCTAGGGTTGCCTTCGGCTGCCTTAGGCAAGGGTGAAAAGGTAGTGTAAGAGACTACCGCAACTATAGCGATATGGTTGGCATGGAAAACCCCGCGCGGAGTAAGGTAGACTAGGAGACCAGCGCTGGCCCGGCGCGTTATGAGTCTTGGGTATACCGCTTGAGCTGATAAGGCAACTTTTCAGTCGAGAGAAATAATCACCCAGATGCGGTTAATCGTATCGGCACAAAACTCGGCTTATTCTGCCTGTCCCACTATAGGAACCTTACAAATAAAAGGTCGAGGTTAAGGTTTAGGTCAAGGAAATATTTTACTCGACCTTAACCTTACCCTAAGTCTTAACCTTGTGTTTTACAAAGAGGAGGCGACAATATGTCTGGTCATTCAAAATGGAAAACAAATAAAAATAAGAAAGCTGCTGCTGATGCGGCAAAAGGCGCGGCATATACTAAATTAATTAAAGAAATTACGGTTGCTGCCAGAGAAGGCGGTAACCCTGATACGAACAGCAGGTTAAGGACCGCTATAGCCAAGGCCAAAGAAGCGAATATGCCTTCTGATAACGTCAAAATGGCAATTAAGCGCGGTACCGGAGAGTTGCCAGGCGTAGTATATGAATCAGTGATCTATGAGGCATACGGCTCAGGTGGCGTAGCGATCATAATAGAAGCCCTTACAGACAATAAAAACCGCACGACCGCTGAAATCCGTAATATTATGTCCAAGAAAGGGGGCAATCTTGCGGGAGCCGGCTCGGTGAATTGGATGTTCGTTAAAAAGGGCTACATTTTAATCAATAAAAATGACGCAAAAGAGGAGGATTTGTTAAACACGGTGCTTGAGGCGGGCGCAGAGGATATGAAGCAGGACAGCGAAAATTATGAAATCGTTAGCTCAGTGCAGGATTTTGAACAAGTAAAAACTGCCCTTCAGAAAAAGGGGTTCAAATGTCAGAGCGCTGAGTTAACCATGATTCCTTCTTCTACGGTGAAACTTTCGGGGAATGACGCAAAGCAGGTGCTTTCTCTTGTCGAGGCCCTTGAAGAACACGATGATGTCCAGGGCGTCTATGCCAATTTTGATATTCCCGATGAGATATTGGATCAGATATCATCTTCTTAAATGATAATACTCGGGATTGATCCGGCTTTAACCATTACCGGTTACGGAATCATTAATTTTAGCGATACGCAGTTGCGTCTTTTGAAGGCCGGGGCACTTATCACTACGCCTAAGGAATCCTTGCCGCAGCGCCTGGAAAGGATACATGAAGGAGTTTTACGTCTTATCAAGGAGCATGCGCCTGATGCGATGGTGCTCGAGAAGCTTTATGCGCATTACCGTCACCCTACCACAGCGTATTTGTTAGGAGAAGCGCGCGGGGTAGTTTGTCTTGCCTGTGCAAAAAGCAAACTGCCCCTGATAGAATATGCGGCAACGAGGGTTAAAAAATCCGTAGTGGGCAGAGGCCATGCCTCAAAGTTCCAAGTAGCAAGAATGGTTGTCGCAATGCTAGGGTTACGTACACTGCCCCGTTATACGGACGTCACCGATGCCCTGGCGCTGGCGATTGCGTATGCACATACGTTAAGGAGCAGGGTATGATTGCTCGCATCTGCGGTAAAATAGTCGAAAAACAGCCACAGAGCCTGCTGGTGGACGTCGCAGGGATAGTCTATGAGGTATTGATTCCTGCGTACGTGATGCAACGCATTGAGGGAAGTATTTGTGAGGATGGAAAAATAAGCCTTATTACTTATCATTATCAGCACATGGAGCCATCCCGTAGCGTCCCTGTGTTGATAGGGTTCCTGAATAACGTGGAAAAGGAGTTTTTCGAAGCGTTTATTACGGTTTCAGGTATTGGGCCTCGGGGTGCCCTTAAAGCCCTCAATAAGCCGATCTCTTTAATCGCGCAGGCTATCGATGAGGAAGATGTGGCATTTTTGCAATCATTGCCTGGCATAGGGCAACAGAGGGCAAAGGAAATTATTGCCAAGCTTCAAAATAAGGTCGGAAAGTTCGGCCTTATTAAGGATGAAGTAACCAGGCAGAAGGACCTGGGGCAAGGAGATATTCAGGAAGAGGCATTGGCAGTATTATTACAGTTAGGTTATAAAAAGACAGATGCGTCTGGAATGATAAAGAAAGCCATGGAATCCCTAAAATCAATCCAGACTACAGAGGAATTGTTAAACGAGTTATACAGGCAAAAGAAACTCAGGTGATTCCGTATGGCTGAAGATGGCATCAGGTCAGCGATTGAGGCTTTGTTATTTGTAAGCGAGAAGCCGTTGACTATCGAACAGATAAAAAAGACGCTCGGCGTTGACGCAGATCTGGCTCGGCAGTCGATTGATAGCCTTAGGGCCGAATATGAGTTGAGTAAGAGAGGGATACGCGTGTATGAAGTTGCCGGCGGCTTTAGAATGATATCGGCTCCCGATTTTTCAGTGTTTCTTAAGAAACTACATAAAGGCGCTCAAAGCGATAAATTATCGAAACCGGCGCTTGAAACACTGGCAATTATTGCGTATAAACAGCCGGTCACTAGGCTTGAGATAGAGTCACTGCGCCAAGTGAATATCGATGGAGTGATAAGTACCCTTCTTGAGAGAAGCCTAATCCGTATCACCGGCAGGAGAAAGGCGCCAGGCAATCCCTATTGTTTCGGTACAACCAGAGAATTCTTGGAACATTTCGGATTAAAATCTTTAGAGGATTTACCAAAGCTCGATACGCTGGATGTAACTTTACCCGAGGGAAAAAATGGAGAGCAAGATAATGAACATAAAGAATCTGCGTCAACAAATTGACAGGATTGATCGTTCTTTGGTCCGTTTGCTTAATCAGCGTGTCAGGATTAGTTTGGATATCTCCCGCTTTAAGCGTAAGGTTGGAAAAAGTGCTTATTCTCCGGACAGGGAAATTGAAGTTTTGGAGAGGACCTCTGTTGCCAATAAAGGTCCGTTGGGCCGCCGTGCGCTTGAGGGGATTTACCGTGAAATAATGTCTGCGAGCCTGGCGTTGGATACGCCTTTACGGATTGCGTATTTTGGGCCCGAGGCGACATTCACGCATTTAGCTGCCATGAAGCGGTTCGGTTCGCAGGTCGAATACATTTCTTGCCACAGTATCGACGATGTGTTTTTAGAGGTAGAGCGCGATAATGCCGATTACGGGGTGATTCCGGTAGAAAATTCCATTGAGGGCGCGGTAAACCATACCCTGGATATGCTGGTTGATTCAGAATTGAAGATCTCAACCCAGATCATTCTGGACATTTCACATAATCTTCTGTCAAGGTGCAAGAAAGAGGGGATAAAGCGGGTGTATTCCAATCCACATGTGTTCGGCCAATGCAGGATCTGGCTGAAAGAGAATCTGCCGCACGCAGAGAATATTGAAGTGAGCAGTACTACGCGCGCAGCACAAATTGCGTCGCGCGAAAAATCAAGCGCCTGTATTGCATCTTTACTGGCAGCCAAAATTTATGCACTTAAAGTAATTGCGGTACATATAGAAGATTCCCCGCACAATATTACCAGGTTCTTGGTGGTTGGAAGAAATGACGTGCCTCGTTCCGGGCGCGACAAGACTTCAGTTATGTTTTCTATAAAGGATAAGGTAGGCGCGCTTTACGACATTCTTGTATCGTTCAAAAAATACCGCATTAATCTGACCAAGATCGAGTCAAGGCCTTCTAAGAAAAAGGCTTGGGATTATTACTTTTTCGTTGACCTTGATGGGCACAAAGATGATACGAGGGTAAAAAAGGCCCTGGGTGAAGTGGAGCATAAGACAAAATTTTTCAAAGTGCTCGGCTCTTATCCTATTGCAGACTAGAAGGTGATTTACCATGGGTTTAGTAAGAAAGATCATACGTAAGATAACTCCTTACAAAGCAGGCAAGCCGATCGATGAGACCAGGAGGGAGCTGGGCTTGCGGGATATCATAAAGCTTGCCTCTAACGAAAATCCTCTCGGTGTTTCACCGAAGGCGCTGAAGGCTATCCTAAAAAACTCTAAGGATCTGAATCGCTACCCTGACAGCTACGGTTACTATCTTAAAAAAAAGCTTTCCCGTACATTTGGGGTTTCCTCTTCTAACCTTGTGCTGGGGAACGGCTCCGACGAACTCATTGATGTAGTCATAAAGACATTCGTCGAGGAAGATGAGAATATCATTACTTCTGCTTCCACTTTTCTTGAATATGCGATTATCGCAGGCGTCAACTCAAGGAAGGTGATTCTCGCGGCCCTTAAAGATTTTAAGTATGATTTGGAAGGCATCCGTAGGAAAATTAACAAGAAGACCAAGCTTATATTTATTGCCAATCCCAATAATCCGACCGGCACCTATGTGAACAAGAGAGAACTCGATGTGTTTCTTAAGTCCATTCCTAAGGATGTGGTAGTGGTATTGGACGAGGCGTATGATACATTTATCGATGTGGATGATTTCCCCGAAAGCCTTAGCTATTACAAAACCCGTAATGTCATCTTATTGAAAACCTTCTCCAAGGCGTACGGTTTGGCAGGCCTGCGTATTGGTTTTGCGATTGCCAATTCGGAATTCTGCTCTTGCATGGAGAAGGTGAGGCAGCCTTTTAATGTGAATGCGCTCGCACAGGCTGCTGCGTTGGCAAGCCTGGAGGACAGAGAGTTCTTGCGAAAAACAAAAAAGGCCATCTGGGCAGGCAAACAGTATTTGTATGACTCACTTGACGCTATCGGCCTCACCTATGTGCCGTCAGTAGCTAATTTTATCCTCGTTAACGTAGAGAAAAGCGGAATCAAGGTATTCAAAAAGATGCTTACGCGTGGAGTGATTGTAAGGGACATGCAGCAATACGGGCTCAAAGATTACATCAGGATAACCATCGGCACGATGGCAGAGAATAGGAAATGTATCAATGCCCTCAAAAAGGTAGCATAAGAAGAGAGGTAGTCTATGATTATCGTATTAAGACCCGATGCGTCGGATGAACAGATTAACCACCTTGTCGAGAAAGTAAAGAAGCTCGGGCTTACCCCGCATATCTCTAAGGGTACGGAGCGTACTATAATCGGCGTTATCGGCCCCGAAGATGTGTTGCGGGTTACGCCGCTTGAAGTATTCCCGGGAGTTGAACGAGTAATTCCTGTTCTTGCTCCATACCGCCTTGTATCAAGGGAATTCCAGAAGAAAGATTCAGTGGTGGACGTAGGCAAAGGGGTGAAGGTTGGGGATAAAAAAGTAGTGGTTATGGCAGGGCCGTGTGCCGTGGAAAATATAGACACCTTATATGAAATTGCCAAAGAAGCAAAAAAGGCAGGGGCCGTGGTATTGAGGGGAGGCGCCTTTAAGCCGCGCACCTCTCCTTATGCATTTCAGGGGCTAGGGGAGGAAGGCCTGAGGCAT
>QZKA01000027.1 GCA_003598135.1 Candidatus Omnitrophota bacterium | reverse complement strand
AATAACCAGCATATTTGACGGAACGTCTGTAACTATTATGCTATTAGTTGCGCTGTCTTCGGTAATCTTTCCGTATTGGGTAAGCATTGCAGCTACGGATGCTACGATTCCCGAAGGAATTTCTGCGCCCCCCTTTGCCTCCCCCCCCTCGTCTCCACTGCCGCCCTGTTGAGAATCCGCCAATGTTGGCTCTACGTATTTTTTGATAATTTTTCTTTCCCTTGTCATGTTTGCGCTTGTCACAGTGCTGTATTTGAGACGAAAGACCTTCGTGACTGTCAGCACGGGGGACTTACCTGAATTCCTTACTATGAAAATATTGGAATCCCGGTCAAGCTCGTATTCCAAATTATTGGCTTTGAAGATCTTATCCATTGCGTCTTTAATTGACACCTTGTCCAGATATAGGCTCATTAGTTTATCCTCTATGTCCTCAGCGGCGATAAAGCTAAGGCCGGACTGAATGGAAAAAATCTTCAATATGTCTTTTAAGCGGGCATCCTGAAAATCCATGGTAATCGTGGCATCGGGTTTCTCAAAAGGCAATTCCTGGCCAGAGGCGTATAAAGGAGGAGCCAAATAAAGGATAAAAATGGATACGGCTATGAGCCACTTTGATTTTACTATTTTCATCTTCTTTCTCCTTTTGGGTTTAAGTTTGAATCGCTGGCTAAAATAGTCGAAGTTGCATAAAAATAAGCATAGCCCTGGTATGTTACCGTAACCCCGTCTTTCTTGATATCGGTAATCTGCACGCCATCTTCAATCCGGTCGCCAACAGAAACTACCCTATTATTTATAATTGCCTGGGTAACCCGACCACCTGTAACTATGCCCTGAACCTGCAAGTCGGGAGGTTGAGGCTCTGCCACTTTGAGAGATGATGTTTTGTTTTGCGCCGCCACTGGAATGTCTTTTTTGAGATAAGTCAAAAACGGGTCGCGCATATGAGCTGACTCATAGCGCACCGGGATTTTCTTTATTTCATCTTTTGGGACTTGCATGGTTTCGTTATTAAAATTAGGTGCCTTTTTTCTGGCAAAACAGGTATCCGGGAACACAAGGCAAACTGCAATAAGCACACAAACAATCATCAAAAACGCATTGTTTCTCATTTATTCGTTCATCCAGTATGTATTCACCCGCATTCCCGCGACAAGTCTTGGGCTTCTGCCTAAACTCTCATTTTGCGTATCAAGTTTAATGCTTAGCTCTTCGATAATAAAAACATCCTGGGAGTTCTCCGTAAGGCTGATAAATTCAGCTAGCGCGTGGTATCCGCTTACCGACAATGACATATCGTAAGGATAAACGGTATAATCCCCGTACACCTTTTCAGGCTGCGGCCTGATGGAAGCGACCGTTACAAGAGACTCCTTGGCAAAATCGTTTATATGATTTATGACCATGGAGAGGTTCTTTCGGTTAATCAATTGCAGGGCAGATTCAGTCAGTTTCTTTGCCTTTTCAATACGTAAAAGCTCTTCATTTTTCTTTTTTTCCGAATCGATCCTGTTGATGAGCGATTTTATTGTTTGAGCCTGGCCGCCATAACTGTTCCGAGCAAGTATAAGTGCAATTGCCACGATCACGATACCTGCACTATGGTTCTGTAGGGCATCAAAAAGATTAAATCTCACCACAAGCCTCCGCTGTTTAAAAAACTAATAGGTGCGGCAATAAATTGTAAATGTCGATAATTCCTTATTTTTATCCCTGTCGCTTGTCCTTTCAATAGACTGAATGACGATATATTTAAAATATTTCGAAAACACAGGGTCCGACTTTAGCGCCGAAGCTAAATCATTAATTGACTCTAGTTCTTTATCTCTCTGTTCTAAATACGCGTATCCGGCCAAAACCAGTTCATGGCGGTCTTTCTCTGCCCTATCGTTCTTAAAATCTAAACTTCCCAACCATAGGCCTTTAGGCATATTGCGAGGAATGGCATCAATGATTTCTGTAAGATATACCTGGTTGTTCAGGAGTTTATTGATTACAGCAGCCTTCGTATTGTACTTTAATGTAACTTGCTTTAAGGCTTCGTAATTAAGCGTAGCTCCGATTCCCGGTATCTGGATACGCTGGCCTGTAACCATGCGTAATTCATTATTTAATGGGGTTTTTTTATAATAACCGTACAGGTTAGGCAGAGCCCAGATTGCCAAGGCAAAAAATACGGCTTTTGGGTTAATTTTTAAAGCGCTCAAAGAAAACGCAAAACCATGACGGATGGCAGTAGTTTGGGCTAGCTGGACTTTTGATTTTGCCTGCAAAAGGTCGATTCTAGTTTTTGGCCTAATAGCCGGGCTTAAGGAGGAACTATAGGCCTTAAGCAGGCTTAGCGAATAGGTCGAAGTTTTTCCCAGAAATTTCTCAGAATCGATAAACTTAGAAACAAGACCCCTCTCTTTCACATATAATTCAAGCTCTGCCTTAAATTCGTTGCTCGATATAAAAAATATGCTATCAATTTTCTGTGAGGGGAATTTACGATTATAGAAATCGAGGGAAATACGTAACTCGGCCTTTAATTTTTCGAGTTTAAGAGCCGGGTCGATCTGGATACCCTCAAAAGACGTCAAAGGCGAATCTCCGGAAAAGATGATGTCGCGGCTAAATAAAGGAAAGCCGTTTCTTAACACAAGGAAGTTTGCTTCGTCGTCTTCCTTTAGATCAACCCCTAAAATGGAAATAATCCCCTTCTCTTTAATCCCGGCCATATGCACCAGCCTCAACAAACTAAATGCCGAATACTCCATACCGCTGATCTTTATATTCAACTCGTTAAAAACCGAAAGGTATTTATCGAGTGTCTCCTTTTTTATTCCGACAAAAAGAATAAAATTTCTTTTACCTACTTTGTCTGCTTGAGTCTGAAAATCAGAAATAAGGTCTTCTATTTTAAACGGAATATATTTTTTTGCTTCAAAATTTACCGCAGAGATTAATTCGTTACCGGGGATAAAAGGCATATCGAATGTGCGAATAATCAGGTCCTTACCCGAGACGCAGATTGCCGCCTCTTTTTGGTCGAACTCGTTTTTTTGCAAAGTCTCCTTAAGCACAGAAACAAGCTTTAACTCCTCCGGGACTTTTTCTTCTTCAAAGCCGACACCGATGATCTGGGACTGGGGTATTTGTACATGCTTCATGACCCTTCTGCCTTTTGTTTCCACAATAGTGATGAGCTTTGACCCAAAATAAATGCCGATTTCACTCATTGGTGGTCCCCTGATTTAGTCATTATCCTTCTGGACTGAAGCCATGAATCGATATCTTTACGGTCGAATCTCCAGACCCCGCCAACTTTGATGCCTGAGATCTTCCTTTGATTAAGCCAATTGTAGATTGTTTGTTTCTTCAACCGTAGATAGTCAGCTAACTCGTCGATGTTCATTAATCTCTGCATATGTTCCCTCATAGAACTTACTTGTGTTCATATTAAAGCATATAACCTTACTTTTGTCAAGTAATTTTTATAAGGATTTACTTAGACTTACTTATGCTTACTTAGACCCTGCCTTAAGACATCTCTTTTTCGGGAGCGAAACTAAAATAAGGGGTAGTTATCAAGGAGTGTGAATTACTGGAAGTAAACGGTAGCGGTAATTTGGCGGGTGCCTGGGAAAGAAACGCTGTTATTGATTATGAGGGTAACGTTCTTTATTGCGGGAGGAAGCGATGGCTCATTTATGGTACAGCTTGCCCTGCACATTGTACGGCTATACGTGCCGGTAAGCGGCCATGTTGCAGGATTATCATTTCTTCTGAATTTGTCTATGGCGTAATTCGCGGCAGCCTGAGCCGCATAAATAGCCTGGATCCTGGTGACTTTATGATGGGTTAATTTTTCCTGATTAGACATTATGGTAAGAATGACATTTGAAAGGATTACCGCAATCAGAATCATGACCAACACTAAGATAAGAACCATACCCTTATTAACATAAAGGCGCTGGTTAGCCATTCTTCCTCAAACTTACCCTGTACTCGTTATTATCCATTTTCTGCAGGATAACGTGGCCTTCCCTGGCAAGCCACCCCAAGCTCATTAACACGTTGTCGCGGTGTTTGTCAATTCCTCTCACCAAGTCGCTAAGAAGTACTTCGCCGTGCTGATCAAGATAGTGCCATATATCACCAGCTACAATCCCGATTTCGGTTATCATCTTTACCTCCGTATTATCAAATGGTTTCTGCCCTAAACAAATAGTATAGACCAAAAAAAAGCAAAATCAACTAATTTTTTTATTATAGCTATTACACCGGGGACAAACAGAAATAACATCATGCCTTGAGGTAAAATAGGTATAGGCGCAGACCGTACAAAACCAAACTAACCGTTCATCTAGGTAGGCGCCCTTATCTTTTTCTTTTCTGCTGAGCAACCAGGCAAAGAATACGCAGCCAAGGAAAAGACCGAGGTAAATCGAGATACCGGCTGAAAAATCAAGCTTAATCATATTTTTGTTTTTCAAAAGCTGAGAGCTCTATTGTTATGGTCTGCCAGCTATTCTCAGCGAATTTTTTTCCCTGGATAAAGAGATAGTGGCTAATATAACGCATCGTCAAAAGATCGGCCTGGAGATTGCCTGAAGAAATCTTCCTTTTAAGTAAAGTGAAGCTGCGTCCTTTCGACTCTATTATTTTAAACTCCAAGGCGATATTAACCAACTGCCTATCCTTAAATAAAAGCATAAAATATTCGGGAAGTAAAGGATGAAGCATAATCATGGTATCTTGTTTCTTGTAAGGATACGGACCTATGGCAGCCTCCGGATGAAAATCAACCTTGCCGCTTGAAAATTCCAACCTGGCTGCAGGCTTAAAATAATAGCTTTGCGTGTCTTTAGGGATAACCAATGATTTTTTTAAAAGTAAGCGCGAACCCTCCTGTTTCTTAATCTGGATTGGAGATGAAGTAACGGCTGAAAAATCATTCTGCATATCCAGAGTATGCAGCAATTGCCCCCAAAAGTACACAGGAGAATTCAGGGGCCTTTGAAGAAGCCCACCGAAGGAAAAGCTGAAAATCCCCCACACGGCAAGGTGGCCGACAAAAGAAATAAAAAGGCTATTTCTCAAATTAAACATGACCCTTTTAATTCTCCTGGTTCGTTGCTATATTTATCTGTGCAATCCCAAGGTCGCGGCATAGATCCCATACCTCTACCACCCTGCCTAACGAAGACCGCTTATCCGCTTTAATAAGAATGCCCTGACTGCGCTTTGCAAGTTGCTTAAGCATAACCTTGAGCTCTCTCGTCGTGACTACTTTGCCGTTTATATAAAGGACGTTTTCTCCTGAAACAACTATTTCTAGATTCTCGTATTTGACCACCTCGCTAGTCACCGCCTCAGGAAGATGGACCTTGATGCCGGGCTGCATAATAAAACTTGAAGTGAGCATGAAAAAAATAAGCAACTGGAACACCATATCGATAAGCGGGGCAATATCGATCTGCCGTAAACCATGCTCCAGCTCCATGTGCCTTTTGAATCTCATCGATTGCCTCCCTTATTCGCTCAAAAAATTCACTAACTCCGTGGAAGCCTTCTCCATTTCAAGTATAAAATTGTTCGTGCGGCTTACCAAATAATTGTATGCGACAAAAGTCGGAATGGCCACAATTAAACCGGCAACGGTAGTCAACAACGCCTCCCAGATTCCTCCCGCTAAATCTCCGGGAGCAACCGGATGAAAAGTAGTTGCTTTCATTTGTATAGTCTGGAAACACCTGACCATACCGGTCACTGTACCCAACAACCCAAGAAGAGGCGAAATATGCGCAATCGTTGCCAGGGCAGTAAGATTCTTTTCAAGCCTTGGCACTTCAAAAAGCGCGGCATCCTCGATAGCCTCCTTAATTTGTTGGCGGCTCCTGTCATATTTTAAAATCCCGGCCTTTAGTATCCTGCTTATCGGGTTAGTGGTAGAATCGCAGGACTCAAGGGCTTCCTTGACTTGATGCCGCTTCATTTTCTCCAGAATATTATCCAGGAGCTGTTTGGTGTCAATTTTTACCCGGCGCAAGTGCCAAATTTTCTCGATAATTATTGCCAGGGCAAAGATAGAACACAAGAGGATCGGCCACATCACCGGGCCGCCCGCGATAAAAATCTGAAATATGCTCATTCTGTACAGTTCCATTTAAGTCTCCCCCCTTTTTTATTGGTGCGCTTTAATTTTTTCGATCATCTCACTGGCAAATTTTGATTCTTCGATATCCATTGATTCAATTTTTTTGTAGATACTTACCGCCTCCTTATATTTCTCGCTATCTTCGTAAAGCTTTGCCACCCTTAGATATGATTTTACCACAAGCTCCTGCTTCTCCGGAAAAAGATAGGGAACTTTTAAATATTCCTCGATAGCTAAATCTATTTTGCCCTGAACCTGCAAGGCTTCGGCAATCTTAAACTGAATATACGTCATTTCTTTTAACGGAACGATCTCCCTGGACTTCTGGTACAAGGCAAGCGCTTCTTCATAATTGCCGGCCTTGAATTGGGTATCTGCCAGCTTCGGATAAATAAGGCCGATGAGGTTAGGGTACTCTTTTAGAATTTTTTGGTAGGTCTCAATGGCTGCCTGCGTATTGTTCTCTTTCGTATAGATATCGGCAATTGCGATAGCGGCCTGTCCGGATAAATCGGAAACATTAAGTTCGATCACCTTTTTGAAATAATCGATTGCGACTTTGTAATTACCCACTTCGTTTTCAATAGAACCAAGCGCATAGTAGGAATCAGCAATCAGATTACTTGCAGGAAAATCCCTGACCAGCGAAGAAAAATAGCGCCTGGCGAGCGCAAGGTCATTATGCCTGTAATAATATTCCCCGAGCCACCACATGATTTCCGCTGTCAATTTCGAATCAGGGTATTTGGCGCGCAGTATGGTAAAACGGGCCATCGCCTCTTTCTCATCTCCCATCTGGTAATAACAGTCGGCTATTTCGTATTCTGCTTTCTGAATAAGCTCTTCATCGTGCGTATAAGCCTTTGTGACCCCCTTAAAGGCCTCAATGGCTTCCTGGTATTTTCCGAGATTAAAAAGGCTTGTGCCTGAAAGATAAAGCGCCTGCGGCCTTAAATCTGAGTCCTTGAATTCATCGAGAAATTTCTCAAAATTCTCCCTGCTTGCAGTATAATCCTTTCTTTGGAAATAAGCTAACCCCAACGCGTAGGAAGCATCGTCCAGCAATTTTGAGTTTGGGAAATTTTTCTTAAGGGCCATAAAGCTCATAATTGCTCCGTCGTAATCGGATGATTTCAACATCGTAAGCCCAAGCTGATATTGTACATAATCGGTATAAAAACTTTCCGGGAATTCTTTCAAAAGGTTATCGTAGGTCTCTTTGGCCCTTCCGTAATCGCCTGAATCCTGATACGCATCCCCTATTTGACAGAGCGCGCTGATTTTAACAATGCTATCCTGCGTACTCTGGGCTATCTTACGAAAATTGTTAATCGCTTCCTTGAATTCTCCTTCCTTTAAATACGACCAAGCCAGCCCGTAATAAAGCTTATCCGTGATATCGTTCGCAACGGCAACATCTCCTATTTTACTCAAAGCTTCCTTATAACACTGGATGGCATTCTTGTAATCATTAAGGCCATACCACACATCCGCCTTCCCGAGGTATGCCTGGAGCAAAACCATAGGGTCGAACGTAGACTGGATCAAGGCTTCATACATCTTTTTTGCTTCCTCGAACTGCTTTGTTTCGAATGCCGCGATTGCTTGGCCCAAAATCAAAATATCGGCATTCTTACTTTCCAGATTATTTTTTTGAATCCCAGAAAAGACTTCTTTTGCCTTTTCGTAATTTTTTAATTTTAGGTAAGCCCAGCCAGTGCTCAATTTCGATAAATCTTTTATCTTTACGTCAGTTGTATTTTCAAGCGCAAAAGAGTAGGATTTAATTGCTTCATCAAAATTATTTAAGTAATAATCGGCTTCGGCCTGATAAAAAAAGAGGTATGGCTTTTTCGATTTATCCTGGGGGTAAAGCGATTGATATGTGGCAATGTGTTTTTTTAGCTTCTCGTATTCTTTGAGGTTAAAAAGGCACTCGATCATCTTAAAGGAAGCGTCCTGAGCCTGCGCTTGGCCTGGAAATTGATCAGCCACCAGTTTAAAATAATCAAGTGCTTGGGCAAAGTTTTGTTCTTGAAACAAACACCAGCCTAAGGAATAATACGAAGCAGCAACGAAACGCGACCTTGGAAACTCATCGGCCACCTTCTTATAATACGCTGACGCCTTGGGAAAATCGTTTCCACGAAAATGGATTTCTGCAATCCAATAGTAGACCTCATCTTTAAAAAGCCCAATCCCCGGAAGCTTCAGTAATTCTTCGAACTGTTTTAAGGCCTCTAGGTACTTGCCAAGCTGAAAAAAACATCGACCGATTAATATTTTTGCCTCGGGAAGCTTGGAGGTATTTGGATAAGAGCTCAAGAAACGTCCAAGGAGCGAAAGCGATACTTCGTAAAAACCGTCGTCGAATGCCTTGCTTGCTACGAAGAAAGACTCGGATTCCTTGTTCGTCTGGCATGTTGCGCGCGAAGTAAACACAAACACGCAGGATGCAACCATTAATACGAAACAAAAAAATCTTTTCATAGTCTTTTACTATATCACTTTCGCGTCATTTTTCAATGCGTTTCTTAAGGAATAGTGCGGTATAGGAACCCTTGCTCTCGCATATTTCTTCAGGGCTTCCGCAGGCAACTACCTCTCCACCCAAGTCTCCTCCCTCTGGGCCAAGGTCAATAATATAATCGGCGCATTTAACCACTTCCAGGTTATGCTCAATGACAATTACCGTATTTCCCTTGTCCACGAGACGCTGTAGTACAGCGATTAACTTTTCGACATCGGCAAAGTGCAAACCTGTGGTAGGCTCGTCAAGCATAAAAATTGTCTTTCCGGTAGAGCGCCTGCTTAATTCCGAAGAAAGCTTGACGCGTTGCGCCTCTCCTCCCGACAAAGTGGTAGCAAACTGGCCTAGTTGAATATATCCTAATCCTACATCGTAAAGATAGCTAAGGGTATTTCGTATAGGCGGAATATTCTCGAATATATCGAGCGCTTCTTCTACTGTAGTATCCAGGATTTCAGTAATAGACCGTCCCTTATACTTGACCTCCAGGGTTGCCTCGTTAAAACGCCTGCCGTTACAGACATCGCATTTTACGTATACGTCGGGAAGAAAATGCATCTCAATTTTTTTTAACCCGTCCCCCATGCACGCCTCGCACCTGCCGCCCTTCACATTAAAAGAGAACCTGCCGGGCTTATACCCACGCACCCGGGATTCCGGCAACTTGCTAAAAAGGTCCCTGATATGATGGAACACGCCGGTATAGGTTGCAGGATTCGAGCGCGGGGTCCGGCCTATGGGAGATTGGTCAACCACAATAACCTTATCGATCAATTCGGTCCCCCGCAACGTGCGGCACGCTCCAGGCTTTTCTTTTGAACCGTAAAGCTTCTTCGCCAGGGCCTTAAAGAGTGTTTCATGAACCAGCGTCGATTTTCCTGAACCGGATACTCCGGTAACACATATAAACACCCCAAGAGGAAATTTTACCCGGACATCTTTAAGATTATTCTCCCTAGCGCCATCAAGCTCAATACACCTCTTGCCCCTCCATGGCCTTCTCTGCGAGGGTGGCTGAATCCGCAGCTCGTTGCGCAAATACTGCGCGGTGAGCGAACCCTTACATTTTAATAAATCCGTGTACGGACCGGCAAACATCACTTCTCCGCCGTGCCTGCCAGCGCCCGGACCAAGGTCAACTACAAAATCAGCCTCCCTTATAGTTACTTCATCATGCTCTACCACAATCAGCGTATTGCCCAAGTCACGCAATGCCTTCAAGGTAGAAATCAGTTTATAATTATCCTTAGGGTGTAAACCGATACTGGGCTCGTCAAGTATATAGAGTACCCCTACCAGGCCGGAGCCTACCTGAGTGGCGAGGCGTATCCGTTGTGCCTCTCCCCCGGAAAGCGTCGCACTTTTACGGTCCAGAGTAATATAATCAAGCCCTACATCGATGCAAAATTGTAATTTTTTTATTATCTCTTTAAGCACCTGGAGAGCGATGTGTTTTTCTTTATCGCCTAGCGTAAGCCCTGATAAAAAATCATGCGCCTCTCTTATGCTCATTCGGCAAATATCCCAAATATTTTTATTTTGTATTTTTACCGCCAAACTTTCTTTTCTTACACGTGATCCGTGACAGACCGGGCAAGGCAGCGTCGACATAAAACGAGAAATTTCATGTTTAAGATAATCGCTTTCAGTTTGATGAAAAAGTCGCTCAAGATGCGGAATCACTCCTTCAAACGGCTTACCGTTTACTTCATACGCCTGGGTCCCGTAAAGAATCGATTGCTGCTGGACTTTACTCAATTTCCTGAAAGGGGTAGCTAAATCAAACCCCATGCACAAGGCAAGTTCACGCACCAACCAGCGGTAGTAAAGGATATAACCTCTGCCGCCCCTCTTCCAAGCAGCAATCGCTCCTTCGCTGATGGATTTATTCCTATCCGGCACTACAAGGTCTGGGTCAAACTCAAGCCTTGTACCTAATCCATTGCATTCGGGGCATGCCCCGTAGGGAGAATTAAAAGAGAAATTGCGCGGCTCGATCTCCGCATAACTAATTTCACAGTGAGGGCAGCTGAACTGTTCACTGAACACAAAATCTTTTTGGCGGCCATCGGTTTTTACAGAAATAATTGTTGTGCCTTTGCCCATCTTAAGCGCGGTCTCAATCGAATCGGTCAACCTGTTTTTTATCTGGGGCCTCGCCTGAAGCCTATCCACCACGATCTCAATAGTATGTACTTTGTATTTCTGAAGCTTCGGCTTTTCAGACACCTGCAGGATTTCGCCGTCCACGCGCACTTTCGTAAACCCAGCTTTCTGAATCTTTGAGAATATATCCTTATGTTGTCCTTTTCTGCCTTTGACCAGCGGTGATAGTACCTGTATTTCTGCGCCAGACGGAAAAGACAATATTTTTGAAACGATTTCTTGGGAGGTCTGTTTCTCTACGGGTTTGCCGCATTGGTAACAAAAGACTTTTCCGATGCGTGCAAAAAGAAGCCTGAAGTAATCATAGATCTCGGTCTGCGTTGCCACCGTAGAACGCGGATTGCCGCCGGCGGTGCGCTGCTCAATAGCGATGGCAGGAGACAAACCTTCAATATAATCGACGTCTGGCTTTTGTAATTGCTCAAGGAACTGCCGTGCATAACTAGAAAGGCTTTCCACGTAACGCCTCTGCCCTTCCGCATAAATAGTGTCAAATGCTAAGCTTGACTTGCCTGAACCGGATAGCCCGGTAACCACAATAAGTGTATTACGGGGTAAGGTAAGATCGATATTCTTGAGATTGTGTTCTCTTGCTCCTTTTATCTTGATGTGTTCAAATTCATTCATAGTTATTTTAGTATTCGACAACTCAAGCTATACAGGAATAGGGATGAGATTGACGCGGGCAAAGACCGCGGGCAAACCGGTCATAAATGCCTGCAGATACGCGATGCACAACAAGACCAGAAAGAGTCGTTTCCAGAAAATTGCCGAGCGGTCCGAACGGGCGGAAATGACATCCCAAGCCCTTATAAAAGAATAAGACGCAAGCAAAGAAATAGCAGGATAGGCAGGAAGCAGATACCTCTCTTCTTTATCCTGCATCAGCATTGCCGGAATAAGAAAAACCAAAAACCAGAGGCAAAAAAGAAACAGCTGTCGACGATACGATTTATCTCTAATCAAGTACAAGAAAGAAGCATAGGTGAAGATATAAAGAGGCTGCTGAAACGGAATCGTCACCAGGTGAGTAAACCAAGGCCTGGTATTTACGAACCTGATGAAATCAGTCGGAAAAATTACTTTTGACGCAAACTGTGAGGTATAGTGAAGCCACAATGCGGCCCACCCGTTCTGTTTGACATATATCGCTGCCCAGGCTGATGCAAGCAAGGCGAACGCAAGGAGAAAAAACAATAATTTTTTTTCAAAAAACCATTGAAGCCGGGAAAAGCCGGTTCTAAAATAAAAAAAATGATGCAATGCTAATACCAGGGGTACGGTAAGGATACCCGATTGCTTTGTTAAAATTGCCAGCCATGCACATACCCCAGACACAATTGCAAGTGTGATGCTGTTCTTTTTAAGAGAAAGCCAGTATGAGTAAACCGAAAGCGAGATACAGAGGGCAACTAAATTGTCAGCCCATATTTTTTGTGATGTCAGCATATCAATGGGAGTAATCACAAGAAGTAATGCGGCAAATAATCCTACCCGCTCGCAAAAAAAAGCCCGGCCGAGTAAATATACCAAAAAAATTGTCAAAAGGCTTGCAAAAAAAGGAATACTGCAGGCATACCATTGTGCGTATATCGCATCAGTGTTTATTCGCTTAAAACTCGCTACATACATACGGGCCGGCATAAAGATACGGTGCGAAAATGCAAGAAGAAAACTCAAAAACGGAGGGTGGTGGGATAATTGCAGCGACTCTACCCCCTCGTCAACCCTTAAGAGCTGTGCCAAAGTGCCCATCTTATCCGATGTAGGTTTTATACCGACAAAATTTTTGCCGATTTTTAAGTCAAGGTTATAGATGTTATAACGGCCGTCGAAAACCTTAAGGCCAGACGTGTCAATTTTCAGAGCCAATCCCAGGTAGATCAACTCATCATTATTTATATGCGACAGATAAAAGGTGTGGATTCTGAGCGCGAAAAATAGCAATGCGATAAAAAATAAAGCCCTGATTTTAAGCGGAATGGATAGTTTCATAAGACCAAGTAAACCTTAAGCCCCTGTAGTTTTTATCAACAGGGGCTTATGGTCAACGCAATGCTCCTCTTATCTTTTCTTTCTCTTCTTTGTGCCGCCTCGTTTCATCTTGGCGCAGGAGACATCGCCTTTTTTGTCAATGAAGTAAAGGTAGCCTGGTTTTCTCTTAATACCGCACTTTGCTACCTTCTTGGGGCTGCCTCCTTTTTTGCTGCCTCTTGCCATTTTTGCGCAGGAGACATCGCCTTTTTTATCGACATAGTAGAGGTAGCCCTTCTGTCTTTTGATACCTACTTTCATCAGTTTTTCTGCCATATATTTTTTCACCTCCCTTCGTAAAGAATTTTGTTCCTGTTATTTCCTAATCAACTACGCTAGGTCCCGATTTTCAAGCCGCTTACTATCTGTTTCAAAACTGACAAAGCTGATACTACCGCAAGAAAGCTCGTCTTCGGATTCTTAGGGTGTAACACGTTTTCAGTACGAGTACAAATTGTTGCCGCATCAGATTCAATGCGCACCTCATGCACATTCTTTAATGACCGGGGGGAAGCAATTATTCTGACTTGTGTTTTCTGCGGGCCCAATCCAGCCATACTTAAGACGGCTGCAACGTTGATATTCTGGGGAAATGCCTCAATTGCTTCCAAGGCGCTGCCTTGAAAAACAAGCCTTTCCTTAGTGATGCGGCCAAGATCAATCTTTCTCTTTTTAAAATAGGGTGCGCCTTTAAGCGAAAGAGGGTGTTTTGTTGTAGTCAGGGTGACCTTGGTTATTCGCCCGCACGCCGCCGCTTTTAAACCATCAATGCCGCAGATTGCGCCTGACGGCAGATATACGCGGGATTTGTGTTTTGTGAGTAAAATAGAAAGCTGGACGGCATGCGTAAGAAGGCCTCCCACGCTAAGGACGATGATATCTTTTTTCGCCCTTATCGCCTTCTGCGCAATAGAGAAAGAAGCAGCCATGCACGTCGCCTCAATAAGTAAATCCGATTTCCGTATCAACTCACCAAGGCTCTTGGCAACTAAAGAATGCTTGTGTAGGGTACAGGCCAGGTTTTTCGATTTCTGCGGGTCGGAGTCATAACAAGCTGCCAGCGCTGCTTTGTGTTTAAAATCGCCCACGATGCTACGCGCTAAAGACGAACCTATTGCCCCACAACCGACGATTCCAATCTTTATCATACAAATAACCTCTACGCGGAAAGCAACATATTATCTATTAGTCTTGTTTTGCCAAACCACACTGCGAGCGCAACCAAGATTCTTCCTTTTATTTTTTTTTGCTGCTTGAGTTTCTTTGCATCCACTATGGAAATATACTGAACCTTAGCATCCTTTGCCCTTCTTATCAAGCCCCTCATTTTCCTAATCACGACAGAAGCGTTCCTTTCGCCCTGTTTTACCAGTTTATAAGCAAGCAGCAGCGCCTCAGGCAGTATAGCTGCTTCTTTTCGCTGCCTCGCATTCAAGTAGGCATTACGCGAACTCATCGCTAGTAGGTCTTTTTCCCGCGCTATAGGCAATACCTTGATTCGAACCGGAAAATTTAGGTCCTGCATCATTCTATCTACGACCAGCGCCTGCTGCGCGTCTTTTAAGCCAAAATAAGCAATGGTTGGCTCAACTATATGGAATAGCTTAGCGACTACAGTAGCCACTCCGCGAAAATGACCAGGCCTAAATCTTCCGCAGAGCGGTCCGCTTAACCGTACAACTTCAACATACGTTTGATAGTCTTGTGTGTACATTGAACTCGGAGAAGGGCAGAAAATAAAATCAACGCCTGCCTTCTTGCATAATTGGTAATCCTGTCTTAACTTTCTCGGGTACCTCTTATAATCCTCCCCACGGCCGAACTGGGCAGGGTTGATGAAAATACTCACTACTACTATGTCGTTATCGGTGCGCGCCCTCCTAATAAGGCTGAGATGCCCTGCATGCAAAGCACCCATAGTAGGGACAAACCCCACAGACTTACCCTGGCGGCGAAACCCAAGCGCCATTGTTTGCATTTCGTTTATCTTCTTTATAATTTTCATGAACGTTGCCTGTTGTTTTTTGTTTTCCTCTGGCGCATGCTGACCTTCTTTACAATAGCTTTTTTTCGTTTTAAATTGTTCCACTTCCCTCCAGCGCCCAAAAGCCTGTTTACCACATCAGGGGCTATTTCTTTTAAGGGGCCAAGCACAAATGCACGTCTTAATATCCGGGGATGAGGAATACACAACGCTTCCTCATGCATACTAATATCGGCATATAACAATATATCCAGGTCAATGGTGCGTGGAGCATTCTTTACAGTACGGACACGATCTAACGATGCCTCGATTTTTTGTAATGCTTGCAGCAACTGGTACGGAAATAATTCTGTTTCGATTTGTACGACACAATTCAAGAATTTCCCCTGCGCTGGCCCTTCCTGAGGCAGGGTTTCGATTATCCGCGATATCTTGCTGACGCGGGTTATAGGAAGTGTTTTAAGCTGCCTGATGGCAACGGTAATATAACGTGCGCGGTCGCCAAGATTTGAGCCGATGCCTATAAAAGAGGTTACCATATTGTTTTTAAGCGCTCAACCGCCTCTTCTATTCTTTTTGTATCGACAGTGAGCGCAAAACGGATGAACCCTTCGCCGGATTTTCCGAAACCAATCCCAGGCGTTGCGATGATATCCGCTCTTTTAAGCAACTCGGAAGCAAAGCCAATTGAACTTTTCCTTCCGGGAAGCTTTGCCCACACATAAAATGTTGCGGATGGGCCAGTAATATTCCAACCCAAAGACCTTAAGCCCGTTACAAATGTATCGCGTCTTTCCTGATAAAGCGTGCGCATAGCCTGGGGATGTTTCTCTGCGCCTTCAAGGGCCGCTATGCCAGCGTATTGAATTGCCGAAAAAACGCCTGAATCGATATTTGACTTGACTTTAGACAATGCCTGCACAAGGCCTCTGTTTCCGCAGGCCCAACCGATTCTCCAACCAGTCATATTGAAGGTCTTTGAAAGAGAATGAAACTCAATACATACCTCTTTTGCGCCTTCGATTTCTAAAAGGCTATGCGGTTTTTCCCCGTCAAAATAAATTTCTGAATACGCAAGGTCTGAAATAACGATTAACCTGTGTTTTCTGGCAAACGCAATGATGTGTTCATAAAAACCGGTCCCGCATGTTGCGCTGGTAGGATTATTCGGGTAATTCACATAGAGTGCCTTAGATTTTTTCAGTACTGCGGAAGGAATCTTTTTAAGATCGATAAGAAAATTATCTGCTTGCCTTAAGGCAAGCAGATAAGGAATTCCCCCGGCAAAAATAGTGCCGCCCTTATACGGAGGATAGCAGGGATCAGGAATAAGGGCGTAGTCCCCGGGATTAATAAACGCCAAAGGAAAATGCGCGATTCCTTCCTTTGAACCAATTAAAGGAAGAACTTCTGAATCAGCGTCGATATCCACGTTGAACCTTTTTTTGTACCAACCCTCGATTGCAGAACGAAGGCGCCTCATGCCCTGGTCGAGGGCGTAGCGGTGATTTGCCGGGTCTTCTGAGGCACGATGCAATGCCTCAATAATATAAGCGGGAGTTGGCTGATCGGGGTCTCCGATCCCAAAGTCGATTATGTCTCTGCCCTGCTTGAGCGCTGCCCTCTTGGCTTTGTCGATCTCAAAGAAAAGATAAGGCGGTAGTTTATTTAACCGTCTGCTCGTTCTCCATTCCATAGCGTATTTCCTTTTGTGAGAATGTATACTCTTAACGCTGCACATTAATTGGCTATTTAAAAAGGACATCCTGCATGGTATATAAACCAGCGGGTTTGCCTGTAAGCCATTTTGCAGCTTTTAAAGCTCCCAGGGCAAATAAATCCCTTGAGTGAGCCTGATGTTTTATCTCTATCCGTTCGGAATTCCCCGAGAAAATTATTGTGTGGTCGCCTACTATATCGCCCAACCGGACGGCATGCACCGGGATTTCCTGTTTCGTTACCTCGGATAAAACCTGAGCGAACTTTTTTGCAGTGCCCGAAGGAGCGTCCTTTTTTGTCTTGTGATGCGCTTCCACTATTTCAATGCCATACTCATTTCCAAGCCTCTTATATATCTCAGGTAAAAGCGAAAAAAGCACATTTACGCCTACAGACATATTCGGAGAAAATACCACAGGCACCACATGAGAAACTTCTTCTATCTTCTTTAATTGCGATTCATTAAGGCCGGTCGTCCCTACAACGAGGGCTTTTCGATACTTCGCGACATACTCAAGATTCATCTCTGTTGCATCCGGAACAGTAAAATCAATAAGCAAGTCGATAAGGAATATTCCGTCAGGGCCTGAAGACACCTTAAGCTTTCCCAATTCTCTGCCGATCAAAGGCGTACCCTTCCTTTCGAGAGCAAGGGTAACTTCGAAGGCCTTGTCGTAGGAAGCTAACTCAAATATGCGCCTGCCCATTTTTCCGCATGCACCCGCTATTCCTAGCTTAATCATCGCCTGCTCCTTTACTAATGATAAATACCAAAACTCAAATTCCAAATAAATCCAAATGTCCAAATGACCAATGACCAATGCATATCCGTTTCGGTGATTCGCTCATTGTAATTTGGAGCTTATTTGTGATTTGCCTGCCTGCCGGTAGGCAGGATGCTTGGAATTTGGCATTTTATTTGTCATTTGCCTGCCTGCCATCAGGCAGGGATTTTGTGCACTTGTCATTACCTTCGCTACCTAAGGCCTTGGCCTTACTGGGCCTTAACCTAGACCTTAACCTTTTATAGCATTGTTCCCTGGATGCGTTGGGCGTTCAGCGCTAAGCGTTAGCTTTGCCTTTACGCACGACGGTCTACGCCGAACGCAAAACGCAGACAGCATCTTTTCTGCTACAACAACCCGTACTCCTTCAGGGCCTTTTTCAACTTCTCCTCATTTTCAGGCATCATAGGGCACATCGGAAGCCTTAAAGCCGGCTCACACATGCCCAATAAACCCATTGCAGTCTTAACGGGAATGGGATTAGTTTCTATAAACATCGCCTTGATCAAGGGAAGTAATTTATAGTGGATCGCTTGGGCTTTTTTGATACTGCCCTGCTCAAACGACTCCACCAGCTCAGCAACATCTTTCGGGACGATGTTTGCTACTACAGAGATAACCCCCGTCCCTCCGATGCTTAGCACGGGAAGGGTAAGCGAATCGTCCCCTGAAATCAAGCTGAAAGAACCAGGGCAAAGGGCTTTTATGCGCGCCATCTGATCAAGACTGCCTGATGCTTCCTTAACTCCTACGATATTTTTGCATTCCCTGGCTAACCTGGCAATGGTTTCGGGCTCAATGTTCACGCCTGTCCGGGACGCAATATTATATAAGATAAGCGGGATATCCACTGATTCTGCAATCGCTTTAAAGTGCTCATAAAGCCCACGCTGTGTCGGCCTATTGTAATAAGGAGACACCTGAAGTGAGGCATCTGCCCCGGCCTTCTGGGCATGGCGAGTGAGCATAATCGCCTCTTCGGTAGAATTCGAGCCGGTACCTGCAATAACCGGCACCCTCTTTTTTGACTGCTCAATTGTAACCTCGATTACCCGGTCATGCTCCTGAAAAGACAGTGTTGCCGACTCGCCCGTCGTGCCACAAGGCACAATACCAGAAGTGCCGTTCGCAATATGAAATTCGATCAGTTCTCTGAGCTTTTTTTCATCAACTTTACCATTTTTAAAAGGCGTAACTATCGCAACAATAGAACCTTTAAACATCTTTAATCCTCCATCGCTTTAGGCAACATACGCCATTTGCTTAAGTGCCTCAATGCGCCTGTTGATTGGCGGATGTGTAGCCAATAAATCCGCAACCCAGCCCTGCTTTGCGCTCAACGATCTGCCCTTAGGATCGGCAATGCACAGATGCGCAGTCCCCTGATTAATAGAACGCGTGGGTTCGCTGCGAGAATCTATTTTTTCAAGCGCGCGTGCCAACGCCAGAGGGTGGCGGGTCAATTCAGCGCCCGAAGCATCAGCAAGATACTCACGTTTGCGCGATACGCACATCGCAAGCAACTGAGACAATAAAGGCGCCAGAATAATCGTAACCAGCCAGACCACAAGCAGTAACAATGCGGCATTGCCCTGCCCCTGCCTCCTTGAACCTGAGCGCCGAGAACCGCGGAATATCCCCCTGCGCGCCCAATCAGAAATCAACGCCATTGCACCCACCAGCACGGAGAGCATAAGCATCACCCTTATGTCAAAATTTCTTATGTGGCTCATCTCATGCGCTGCCACTGCCTGCAGCTCATCCCGATCCAATGACTGAAGCAGGCCCTTGGTAACCACAAGAGAAGAATGCTGCGGATCCTTGCCGGTCGCAAATGCATTGGGGTCCTGGTCTTCGATTATGAATATCCTAGGCAGAGGGATACCCGCTGCAATGCTCATTTCCTCTACCACGTTCTGCCATTGTTTTTGTGCAGGATCGTCTAAATCCAGAGGCTGTGCGTGTGTCGAAGACAAAATGAACCTGTCTCCGTATTCATAACTACTGTACGCAGATACTATCCCCAGAAAAAGCGCCGCGATAGTAAAAACAGGCACTGAAAAACCTGCCCCGTACATATAATCAAACCCAAATCCGATAAATAAAAAAAGTCCAACAAACACGCTACTGATAACCCAAGTTGCGCGCCTGTTACTCAATGCCTGCTCGTAGATGTTCATTTAATGTTCAAATCCACCTTTGGCGTCGCTCTCTCGGCACTATCAGTAATCTCGAATAATTCCGCCACTTTAAACCCAAACATCCCGGCAATCATATTTGCGGGAAATACCTGTAATGCAGTATTGAATTTTGTCGCGATATCGTTATAAAACTGCCGCGCAAAACCAATCCTGTTCTCGGTAGAAACAAGCTCTTCCTGCAGCTTGCCTACGTTTTGGTTTGATTTCAAATCAGGATAATTCTCTACCAACGCAAAGAGCTGCCTGAGGGCTCCGGTCAAGACATTTTCCTGGGCTGCCTTCTCAGCGACCCCTTGAGCCGCTATGGCCTTGTTGCGGGCCTCGATAACCTGGGTCAAGGTATTCTGTTCGAACTTCATTGCCCCCTTTACCGTCTCAACCAAATTAGGGATAAGGTCGTGGCGTCGCTTCAACTGTACGTCAATCTGTTTCCAGCCGTTTATCGCCAGGTTCCTCAAAGATATCAAACTATTGTACGAAGAGATTAACCACGCTACTGCAGCTAGTATAGCCACAAGAAGTATCCACACCATTCTTACTCCTCCTTTTTATATGAAACTTGTTCCGGAAAAAACGATCATGGCCTTACCTTTAAGCCAGACGTTACGAAAACAACCTTTTTTATTTTCAAAAAATACCGTAAGCAACTCCCCGCTCCTGGTATGCACATATACCTTGTTCTTGGCGCCGGTTTTCATAGCAAAGATTAAGGCAGAGGCAACGCTTCCTGTCCCGCACGCAAGCGTTTCGCCTTCAACTCCGCGCTCATAGGTGCGCACTTTTATTTGCGAAGGCCCGGCTACCTCGACGAAGTCCACATTCGCACCTGCCGGCGCAAACTTCCTGTGATAGCGCACCTGCCTTCCAATAACTTCTACGTCAATGGCATCCAGCCCCTCGACAAAAATAACCACATGCGGAACGCCTGTATTGATGTAGTTGATATTAAGTTTCTTCTGCAAAGAAAGCAAGACATCCTGCGCAAGCGCAAGGGGATCCGTCAACTTAATCCTTACGCTATCATTACAAACTTCTGCGTTAATGATGCCGGCTTTGCTTTCAATGGTAAACAGACTCTTGCGCCTGTGGAAACGGTGCATATACAACCCAACACAACGCGCGCCGTTTCCGCACATTTCTGCTTCTGACCCGTCGGCGTTAAAAATGCGCATACGGATGTCTGCGTGCGTGGAGGGCTCAAGGATAAGCAGGCCGTCTGAGCCAATGCCGGTTTTCCTCTGACATAGCGCACGGGCAATAGTTCTTATAGTATCAGCCCGCATCCTTTTCATCTCGGCAATGACAAAATCATTACCCGAAGCAACCATTTTCACGAAACGGATGTTGTGCATAATTAAAGGCCTAATAGAAATGGCGGGATATTTTCATTTCTCACCAAATCTTCCAAGGACTCCCTTTTTCTGATAACAAACACCCTGTCTTTTACGATCATCACTTCCTCGGCCCTGCGCCTTGAATTATAATTGCTGGACATGCTGAATCCGTATGCGCCCGCACCCATCACCGCAAGGTATTCTCCCTCATGCAACGCCGGCAGCTTCCGGTCTTTGGCAAGAAAATCGCCACTCTCGCATATTGGGCCGACAACGTCAGCAATAATACCTTTTGTATGCAAACGGCTCTTTTTGACCTTAACGGGAATAACCCGGTGGTACGCGTCATAAAGAGCAGGCCTGATCAAATCATTCATGCCTGCATCAACAATCAAAAAGGTCTTGCGTCTCGTTTCCTTTACGTAGAGGATTTTCGTAACTAAAATCCCTGCGTTGCCTACAATAAACCTGCCCGGTTCAAGAATAATTTTAAGGCCTGACTCTTTTATGAGTGGAAGAATCTTTGAGGCAAAGGCTGAAGCTGTCTGCGGCGCTTCTTTGTCATAGACTATGCCTAGGCCTCCACCGATATTCAAATACTCGATGCGCACCCCCCTGTTGTTTAGTCGGCGGATAAGCCTGACCATCCTTGAAATAGCAGAAACAAAAGGGCCGCTCTCTGTTATCTGAGACCCAATATGGATATGAAGGGCTTTTATTGTCACATGTGAAAAGGCGTGCGCCTTGAGCAAGAGTGACTCTGCGCTGGCAAAATCGATGCCGAATTTGTTGGTGATCTTGCCGGTAGTGATAAATTTATGCGTTTTCGGCTCGACATCGGGATTTATTCGCAGAGCTACAGCAGTTACTTTACGCAATTTTTTTGAAATACGGTTAATGGCGTTAAGCTCAGGAGTAGACTCAACATTGAAAAACAGAATCCCCCTTCTGACTGCTTCTTCTATTTCACCTTCAGTCTTACCGACTGAAGCGTATACTATACGTTGTGCAGGACAACCAGCCTTAAAAGCCCGAAAGAGCTCCCCGCCGGATACCACATCTAAGCCTGCGCCTTTATCTATAAGCGCTTTGAGAACCGCAAGGTTTGAATTTGCCTTCACCGAATAACAAATAAGGGGATTAGCTGGACCAAAGGCCTTCTGTAATTTGACGTAATGGTCAATCACGGTATGATAACTATACACAAACAGAGGCGTTCCGAAACGGTCCGCTAAATCAAACACACTTACATCTTCGCAATAAAGGGTATTCCTGCGGTACCTAAATTCATGCATTGAGCCGCTTACTCCATTTCTTTAGTTGCTGCCTTACCAAACGCGGGCTTGTACCGCCGTAAGAGGTTTTGAGGCTTACAGAAGTCCAGGCATTAAGTATTTTCTTCACATCGCCCTCTAGTTGCGGAGAATATTTTTTTAGTTCGACTGTGGAAAGGCTTGAAATCTTTCTGCCTTTATCAAGGCAGTTCTTTACCATTCGGCCGACGATATCGTGCGCCTGCCGGTAGGAAATGCCTTTTTTAATCAGGTATTCGACTACATCTACGGAAAAAAGGGATTCATCCATGAGCTTGTTTGCTACCGCTTCTTCATTAATAGCAATGTACTTAAAAACCTCAGCAAGGATGCCAAGGACATCCTTCACCGTATCAATGGAGTTAAATAACGGGGGCTTATCGAGCTGCAGGTCCCGGTTGTAGGAAAGCGGCAGCCCCTTCATGAGGATCAAAACGTTTGAGAGATCCCCATGGATTCTACCCGCATACCCCCGGATCAATTCCAACACATCCGGGTTTTTCTTGTGAGGCATTATACTTGATCCCGTACAAAATGAAAAATCGATATCGATAAAGTTGAATTCTTTTGTCGACCAAAGAATCAAATCCTCCGCAAAACGGGAAAGATGCACCGAAAGAATCGAGAGATCCGCTAAAACTTCGATAATGAAATCCCGGTCACTTACGCTGTCCAGGCTGTTGGCGGTGACAGTCTTGAATCCAAGCTCCTTCTTGACAAACTCACGGTCTATGGGCAAGCCGGTCCCGGAAAGTGCACAACTGCCCAAAGGCATTGCGTTTATTCTTTTCTGGGCGTCAACTAAACGCATCTTGTCCCGCTCTAGACTCTCCAGGTAAGCCAGCAAATGGTGCGCAAGAAGCACGCACTGGGCAACTTGAAGATGCGTATAGCCCGGTATGATCACTTTATTATTACGTCTGGCAAAATTCAGGATAGATTTTTGCAATACTGCAATCAATGCGACAAGTCCTGAAACCTCTTCCATCAAATACATCCGTATGTCCAATGCAATCTGGTCGTTGCGTGAACGGGCGGTATGCAATTTAAGCGCGGGGTTGCCTATCTTCTTGAATAAGGCGTCCTGGATGTTTGAATGGATGTCTTCTGCCCCTGCATCAAACTTGAATCTTCCGGATCCGATTTGCGCGCCAAGTTCCTTAAGACCCCCCACTATCAAGCCAGCGTCCTTTGAAGATATTATTTTCTGCTTATGCAGCATTTTCGCATGAGCGATACTACCGGCAATATCATACTTGGCCAGTCTCTGGTCAAAGGAAATACTTGAGGTAAATTTATCCATAAGCGGGTTACTTTTTTTTATAAATCGTGTTCCCCATAATTTCTTGGTCATCTCAGCACTCCCAATAGGTTTTTGCGCTATCTGCGATAGGGCATCCCCCAAATTTCGATAAATCCCTTTGCAAGTTTCTGGTTAAATTTATCTTCTTTTCCGTACGTACTTAATTCTTTTTTGTATAACGAGTAAGGTGATTTCCGCCCGGCCACAACGCACATTCCTTTTGAAAGTTTCAGACGCACTGTTCCGGTTACATGTCTTTGCGTATACGCAACAAAACTATCAAGCGCACTCTTTAAGGGGGCATACCAAAGGCCATAATAGACAAGCTCAGAGTATTTCAGTGATACCTCCTCTTTAAAATGCGCCAACTCCCTGTCAAGCACTAGGCTTTCTAGTTCTTTATGCGCAGTATAGATGATTGTTGCTGCCGGTGCTTCATACACCTCCCGTGATTTGATACCCACAAGCCGGTTCTCAACTGCGTCGCTTCTGCCCACCCCATGCAATCCGCCGACTGAGTTCAGTTCCATAATAAGCTCTTTTAATTTGTAGGCTCGGCCATCAATTTTTTTAGGCACGCCTTTCTCAAAAGATACCTCAATGTATTTAGGATAGCTTGCGCTACTCGTGGGGCCTTTCGTAATAAGATAGGCGTCTTCGGGCGGTTCCTTGTCCAGGTCCTCCAATACGCCTGCCTCAATACTTATACCCCAGATATTTCTATCGATACTGTAAGGCTTCTTCTTCGTTACGTCTATCGGGATGTCGTAAAGCGCAGCGTATTCCATCTCTTCTTCGCGGGATTTAAACTCCCACTCCCGGACCGGAGCAATGATTTCTAATTTAGGATCCAAAATGCCAACCGTCACTTCAAACCTTACCTGGTCGTTTCCTTTGCCTGTGCAGCCATGCGCTACCGCATGCGCATTTTCTTTGTGCGCGATATCGACCAGATATTTTGCAATGAGCGGCCTTCCCAACGCGGTAGCAAGAAGATATTTTCCTTCGTAGATTGCATTGGCTTTAAGCGCAGGAATGATAAAGTCTTCGATAAATTCTTCTTGAAGGTCCTTAATATAAACTTTTAAAGCGCCTGCGGCAATGGCCCTTTCTTTTATCTGTCCGAAATCTTCTCCTTCGCCTAATCCTTGGCCTAAATCGGCAACAAAACAAATCACTTCATATCCGCGTTCTTTCAGCCATCGGACTGCGCAAGAAGTATCTAGGCCTCCGGAATAAGCCAGTACGATCTTCTTCATAGTGCCTGCGTCTTTAGTCTTTTTTAACATAGACGTATCCCTTCATTAATTTTATCAAAATGGCTTTCTGCACATGCATCCGGTTCTCCGCCTGGTCAAATACAATGGAATTTTTGCTGTCAATTATCTCATCGGTTATTTCTTCTCCACGATGAGCAGGCAGACAATGCATGATCAATGCTTTTTTCTTGGCAAACGAAGCAAGTTTTGAATTAAGCTGAAAAGCCCTAAAGATCCTCTTGCGTCTTTCGGCCTCCTTCTCCTGGCCCATGCTCGCCCATACGTCCGTATACAGCACGTCAGCACCTTTGGCCGCTTCAGGCGCATTGTGTGAAATAAGTATCCTTGCTCCGCTTGCATGCGCCAACGCCTTGGCCTGCATAATTACCTTTTGACCAGGCGCATAGCCTAAGGGTGTCGCAACTTTCATGTGAATACCAAGCTTCGAACAGATATAAAGCAATGAAACGCAAACATTGTTCCCATCGCCCACGTACGCAAGGGTAACCCCTTTTAGCCTGCGTAATTTTTCTTTGATGGTCAAGACGTCGGCTAAGGCCTGGCAGGGATGAGAAAAATCGGATAATCCATTGATTACCGGCTTATTTGAATAACGCGCCATCTCCAGCACTTTTGCATGCGCAAACGTACGTATCACAATTCCGTCTACATAACGGCTTAGGGTTTTCGCTACATCATGTACCGATTCCCGCACACCCAGCTTAATATGCTCCGGGCCCAAATATATCGAGTCTCCGCCGAGCTGATACATGCCCACCTGAAAAGACACGTATGTCCTGTTAGACGGTTTTTCAAAAATCAACGCCAGGGTCTTGCCCCGAAGGGCCCGGGAAAAAGCAAACGGCCTTTTTTTCATTTCCGAGGCAAGCGAGAAAATTCCATTGATATCCTTCGCGGATAAATCCTTTATACTAACCAGGTCTTTGTTCATTCTTTATCCTCTCAATGCATTCTCAAGTATTTTCAATGCGTTATCAATCTGTTTCTTCGATACGTTCAACGCCGGCATGAGCCTAAGTACGGTATCATGCGTACAGTTGATTAATAAACCTTGCTTGCTGCACTCTTCTACTATCGCCTTTCCTTCTTGTGTTAGCTCTATTCCCCACATCAGGCCCATTCCGCGGACCTCTTTGATGCGCGTGCATCTTGAAGCAAGCTGATGCAGTCTTTCAAATAAGTAGGCGCCCATCTTTTGGGTATTACCGAGCAGTTTTTCCTTTTGAATCGATTGCAATACTGCCAGCGCTGCCCTGGAAATTACCGCCCCCCCACCGAATGTAGAAGCGTGCATGCCCGGGCCAAGACAATCAGCGATTTCACTCCTTGACAACATCACGCCTATGGGAAAACCGCCGCCCAAGGCCTTCGCAACGGTAAAGATATCGGGAACGACGCCGTAATGCTGCCAGGCAAACATTTTGCCGGTCCGGCCGATACCGGTCTGGACTTCATCTATAATCATTAACAGTTTTCTTTCGTCGCAAAACTTTCGCAGCTGTGTCACAAAACCTTTATCGGCAACATTGATACCGCCTTCTCCCTGTACTAGCTCCAGCATTACCGCTACCGTTTTATCGGTAAAGGCCTTCTTTACCGTATCAATATCGTTAAACGGGACACTTTTAAACCCCTCAGGCATCGGCTCGAACCCCTGTTGGTACTTTTTCTGACCAGTCGCCGCTATGGTTGCCAGAGTCCTTCCATGAAAGGCGTTTTCAAAAGTAATGATCTCATAACGGCCCTGCCCGAATTTACGCGAGAGCTTTATTGCTGCTTCATTTGCCTCCGCCCCTGAATTACAGAAAAAAACCTTACAGGCAAAACCCGCCCAGAAGTTCAGTTCCCTGGCTAACTTTGCCTGCGCAATAGTATAATAATTGTTAGGTACAAAGATCAGTTTTTTGAGCTGGTCCCTTACCGCCGTCATTACTTTAGGGTGGCAGTGGCCTACGCTGCCGACTCCCCACCCGGGGAAAAAATCAAGATATTTTTTCCCCCGAATATCCCAGAGATAGCTTCCCTTTCCTTTCACAAACACAAAAGGTGTCTTGGAATAACTGGGTACTATATATTCTTTGTAAGACTCAAATACCTGCGGTAAGTTCATCTGTTTTTCTCTATGCCAGGAAATCGGTACAGCCTACTTTACTATTTCTGTGCCGATGCCGTGGTCGGTAAAGATCTCCAGCAAAAGACCGTGCTGAATACGCGCGTCGATAATATGTGTTTTCTTTACGCCGTTCTCCAGCGCATCGATACAAGCCATAACCTTCGGAATCATCCCTTCCTGTATAATACTGTTCTTGATTAACCCTTTTGCCTCCTCGACGCTCAGGGTCGACAGAAACGAGTGCTTGTCCTCCTGGTTACGCATAATACCTTTGACGTTCGTCAGCAAAACCAGCTTTTCTGCATTAAGCGCAACTGCAAGGTTTGACGCAGCCTCATCGGCATTCACATTATAGTTTGTTTTATCGTTTCCTTTACCCATAGGAAGCACGACGGGAATTTCATCTTCTTTGAGTCTTTCCAGAACCGGCTCTGCGCTCACTCCTACGATATGCCCTACTAATCCCAAATCAGTTTCAGCTTTTTTCTTGACGACCTTGATTAAGCTTTTGTCTTTACCGTTTAAACCAAAACCTTTGGCGCCCAACTCATTGAGCTCTTTTACTATAGTATCGTTGAGTTTCTGAAGTTCCTCCTCAACCACTTTCAGGGTCTCATGGTCGGTAACACGTATGCCATCGACGAACTCGGCCTTGCGTCCCGTAGCACGCATGCGCTCGCTTATGTTCTGCCCGCCCCCATGGACCAAAACCGGCTTAAGGCCCATGAAGTTCAAGAACACAATATCCTCTAACACCCGCAGGCGTATACTGTCTTCGCTCAAGATGCTCCCCCCATACTTAATCACGACGACTTTCTTGTGGAATTTCTTAATGTAAGGGAGCGCCTCAATCAAAACTTCCGCTTTCTTGATGGCCTCTTCCATGTCGTCCGCCTTCCTTTTAGTTATATTCCGCGTTTATCTTAATATATTGAGGAGTCAAATCGGATGTATACACTACCGCTGAATGTTTCCCCGGGCGCAACGAAATCTCGACATCGATTGTTTTTCTATGTAGAGGACTTACTGATATCTTTACGTCCTGTTCAGCCACCTTGACCCCGCTTGAACCGACGCTTGCGGCAATTCTCCCAAAATTATGATTCTCTCCGTATATGGCGGTCTTAAAGAGGTTGGAATTTGCAACCGATAGCGCAACCTGTCTTGCCTCTTTAAAACTACGTGCGCCAGTCACCCTGATTTGTATAAACTTGGTTGCGCCTTCGGCATCCTTAATAATCATTTTCGCTAATTCCAAATATACCCGCGAAAGCAACGTCAAGAACCGTCCAAAATAACGGTTGGTGCCTATTAATGCATTACAGGCTTGGCTATTGGCCATGATCGCCACGGTATCATTAGTACTCATACACCCGTCAACGGTAATGCAATTAAAAGATGTATTGACGGCAATGGAGGAAGCCTTGGATAAGGCCTTCTGTGAAATATGCGCGTCTGTCAGGACAAACGCAAGCATGGTAGCTACATTGGGCGCGATCATGCCGGCGCCTTTCGCAATACCGCACATTCTCACCCTGCTTCCTCCGATAGTGTCTTCGGCAGTAATCGCTTTTGCAAATGTATCGGTAGTAAGAATTGCGTCCTTTGCCGCATCAATACCCCCCTGAGACAAGCCTTTTATCAGACCCGGCAAAGACCGGATCATCTTAGATGCAGGCAGCCTTCTGCCGATAATCCCCGTAGAGGCGCTCAATATCGATTCTTTCGGTATTTTAAGCAGGAGGGATAATTGTCCGGAAATCCGCTCTGCGTCAGAAAAGCCCTTTTTGCCGGTAAAGCAATTTGCGTTACCACTATTAATAATCACCGCTTGAAACGCCTTAGTTTTTTTAAGATGGATCCTGTTAAGGCGTATCGGAGCGGCAATAATCGTGTTAGAGGTAAAATGGCAGGCAGCCTTGCCCGGCGCATTTGAATACAATAGCGCCAAATCACGTTTTCCTGACCGTTTTATACCGCTTGCTACCCCAGAAGCCAGATATCCTATGGGAAGTATCGCTCTTCTGTGTATCTTCATAGCAATGACGTCGATTCTGCGAAATTATACATTATATTCATATTCTGCACTGCCTGGCCTGACGCCCCTTTTAATAAATTATCTATCGCAGCAATGATAATTACGGTGCTGCCTTTCACTCTTATGCCGATATCGCAAAAATTCGTATCAGTTACGTCTTTTAAGGCGGGAAATTCATTCTCCGCTTTGATTCTCACAAAAGGTTCGTGTTTGAAAAAACGGCTGTAAACCTGGAGAAGCTTAGTAGTAGTCCATTTTGATCTTGGCTTCATGGTAATGTATATCGTCTCAAAGATCCCTCTCTTCAGGGGCAAAAGATGCGGGACAAATAACACCCCAAGGGACTTCCCTGCAACCTTAGATAATTCCTGATCGATCTCAGGGGCGTGCTGATGCACTCCGATCTTGTATGCCTTAAAATTATCCGATAATTCGGAAAACATAAAATCCTGCGCAATTTTTCTGCCCGCGCCCGTAACGCCTGACTTAGCGTCAATAACGATACGTGTGGTATCAATGGAATCAAACGCAACGAGCGGCGCAAGCGCAAGTATTGCGCATGTGGGATAGCAACCGGGGTTAGCAACGAGTAGTGCTCCCTTAATCTTTTGCCGGTACAGTTCAGGAAGCCCATACACCGCAAGCTTGAGCCGTGCGGGATCTTTGTGTATAACGCGATAATGCTTCGTGTACTGGCGAAGATTCTTAAACCGGTAGTCTGCGCTGAGGTCGATTACCCTTTTGCCCGCGCCAAGGAGTTTCGGTACGAAATCCATGGAAGCCGTATGCGGCAGGGCCAAAAAAACTAAATCGCAATTCCTGGCTATCTCTTTGACATCGGGCTTTTTACAAAGCAGGTTTATTTTCCGTGAGAATCTCGGAAAAAGCGCAGAGATTGGCTGAGGCTTATCGATAAGCGCAGAAAGGCTTGTTATACGCACGTACGGATGGCCAAGGAGTAACTCTACCAACTCCTCGCCCGCATAACCTGTCGCACCAACTATGCCCACATTTATCATCTCACACCTCGTCGTCTATAGGTCCATACTAAGCCAAATCGTTACGATAGTCAAGTTTTTTCTCGTCGGAAGAAAAAAAATCCCGCCTGAAGAGCGGGACAGTAAGAACTACCAAAAATGAGTGAATCTTCTTTAAGACCCTCCTACCTCTTTGTCCACTGGAAGCGTTTCCTGGCGCCCTTCTGCCCGTATTTCTTGCGCTCCTTCATCCTGGGATCTCGGGTTAAAAATCCGTTTTTCCTGAGAATGTCTTTTAACTCAGGCTCAGCGAGCATGAGAGCCCGGGAAATACCCAGTTGGAGCGCACCTGCCTGGCCGTTGAGTCCGCCGCCCTTAAGATTCGCAACCACGTCATATTTCTGGATGGTATTGGTAACCCTCATGGGCTGTTTGACGATAATCTGGTCCGTTTCTCTCGAAAAATAATCAGCATAGGGTATGCCGTTCACCACAATATCGCCTTTTCCGGCAATCAACAGCACTCTGGCTATGGCTTCCTTGCGTCTGCCTACTGTTGTCCATTTCTGTAATACTTCCATGTTTTTTCTCGCTTATACTTTTAAGACTTCTGGTTTCTGGCCTGCATGAGGATGCGACTGGCCCGGATAAACCTTCAGTTTCTTGATTAATTTTCTCCCCAGCGGCCCACCCGGTAACATCCGTTGTATTGCCAGCCTCACGACGGTTGCCGGCTTCTTATCACGCATATTCGTAAAACTTACTTCTTTTTGCCCGCCCTGATAACCGGAATACCTCAGGTATACCTTCTGGGACGCTTTGCTTCCAGTAACTTTTATTTTTGCAGCATTGATCACGATCACGTTATCTCCCAAGTCAAGACCGGGAGTAAAAAGCCTTTTATGTTTTCCCCTCAAAATAGCCGCAATCTTGGAGGCTGCGCGGCCCAAGATCTTACCTTCCACATCCACTAACAGCCATTTTTGAAGGAAATCTTCTTTTTTTGGAAAATAGGTTTTTTGCATAATGTTAGAAGTATAACATATTTTCAATTTTAGTCAAATAAATTTTTCGGATTATCTGCGAGCAGACCTAAGAAGGCTTTCGGTATAAGGATGCGACGGGTGGGCGAATATAGCACGCATATCCCCTTGTTCAACAATGCGCCCCCCCTGCAGCACGAGCACAGAATCTGCCATATATTTGATGACGTTAAGGTTATGGCTGATAAAAAGGTAGGTTAACTTAAATCTCTCTTTTAAACGCAGCAGCAAATCAAGCAATTTCAGCTGAATAGTAAGATCCAGTGAAGATATAGGCTCATCTAAAATAATACACTTAGGCTGGGTGGCCAGCGCACGTGCTATGCAAATTCTCTGTCTTTGGCCTCCTGAGAATTCAGCAGGAAACCTTCCTAACGCATCCTCGTTAATCCCCACCGCATCCAACAGTTCTCTGGCCTTATCTCTGAGCTGCTTTGGCATTGCCAGCCGGTGGATCAAAAGGGGCTCATACAGTGTGTCCTTTATGCGCATCTTCGGGTCAAGGCTTGCATAGGGATTCTGAAAGACGATCTGCATATCTTTCCTGAAATTGCTAATCTTGGAACCATCAAACTCAACGACCCCTTTTGTCGGGGCCATAAGCTGCACAAGTATCTTCGCCAGGGTAGTCTTGCCTGAACCGGATTCGCCGACTATGCCAAGCGTAGAAAATTCCTCAACCGAGAAACTTACGTCTTCCAGGGCCCTGACCAGGCCTGTTTCGCGCTTAAAGACGCCCCCTTCAATGGAGAAGTATTTAGAAATATGCACTGCCCTTACAATCATTGTGTACCTATCGTTTGGTATGCATGGATCAATTCCTTCGTATGAAAATGTTGCGGTGAGCAAAAAATACGCTCTGCATCGGCCTCTTCAACGACCTGGCCTTTATACATCACGCAGATTCTATCCGCTATTCGCCTGGCGATTGAAAGATTATGCGTAATGAACAGGAGGGAAAAACCAAAACTGCTCTTTAATTCACAGAGCAGATCGAGTATTTGTGTTTCCGTGGTTACATCAAGCGCAGTAGTCGGCTCATCCGCAATAAGAAGTTTCGGCCTGCAAGCAAGGCTCATGGCAATGCCAACTCTCTGATTCATGCCGCCGGATAACTGATGCGGATAGTTAAAAAAGACCCTGCGACTGTCCTTTATCTTTACGAGCTCAAGAAGCCTCAGCGTCTCGGCAAATGCCTCAACCCGGGGAAGCCCCTGATGCAATAAAAACGATTCCATAATCTGGTCTCCTACCATATAGACAGGATTAAGAAAACTGCCCGGCTCCTGAAAAATATAAGCGATCTCTTTGCCTCTGACCTTACGCAGCGCATCTTCTTCCAGCAAGAGAAGATTTTTTCCGTTAAAATAGATTTCACCCGAGGTTACGCGTGCTGCCGCAGGCAAGAGCCTTGTCACTGCCAAAGCAGTAACTGTTTTGCCTGAACCTGATTCTCCGGCCACTACAAGGGTTTCTTTGAGGTTGACGCCCAAAGTGACCCCGCATAACGCCTTCACAATAGTGCCATCAAGGTCAAAGTGTACATGGAGGTTAGAAATTTTAAGCATTGTAACCCCAGTGCTTTCTTAATCCTTCCGCGATGAAATTAAAACCAAGTATAGTAACAAAAATGGCCAGTCCAGGAAAAAGCGTTATCCACCAAGCTACCCCAAGAGTGGCTTTTGATTCGATAAGGATATTGCCCCAGCTAGGAACGGGAGGCTGTACACCCAACCCCAAGAAACTTAAAGCCGATTCCAGCAAAATAGCCCCCGCAATTCCTAACGTCGCATTTACAAATACTGGCCCCAGGGCATTCGGGAGCAGATGCCTGCAGATAATCCCATAATGGGAAGCGCCGATGGCTTTTGCAGCCTGAATAAACTCCCTCTCCCTCAAAGAAAGTATCTCGCTCCTTATCAAACGCGCAATTCCCATCCAGCTCGTTAGACCAATAATCACCATAATGTTGATAATGGAAGGTTCAAGTACCGCCACCGTAGCAAGAATAAGAAAAAATGTAGGAAAACAAAGCATAATATCGGCACTGCGCATAATGATCGAATCTGCCAGGCCTCCGAAATAGCCCGCGACAGAACCAGCAATCACGCCGATACACAGGGAAATACCGACAGCTATAATTCCTATGCCCAAAGAAATACGGGCACCATAAATAATACGGCTCAATAAATCCCTACCTAAGCCATCCGTTCCTAACGGATGCGCGTATGAGGGTGGCATAAGAAGGCTTGCGGAGTCAATGAGGGAAGGCTCGTAGGGGCTGATAAAAGGGGCAAGAATGGCTGCTGCGCTTAGAAACCCTATAATTGCTATTCCTACAAGTAAAAGTTTGTTCATGCCTTTCTCGCTTAACTCACTTTCTTGGCGTAACGGATCCGTGGGTCAACATACGCATAGCCGATATCGGCAATTAAATTGCCCGCCATAGTCAATAATGCCCCCAGGACCACCTCAGCCATAATGAGAGGATAATCACGCATCATTACGGCTTCGTAAAATAACCTTCCGATGCCGGGGAGCGCAAAGATCGATTCAAATATAACGCTGCCTCCTATTAAACCGGGTATTGAAAGCCCCAGAATAGTAATAATCGGAAGGATGGCATTGCGAAATGCATGTTTGTACAACACCGTGCGTTCGGGTAATCCTTTGGCGCGGGCAGTGTAAATATAGGGCTGCTGCAATGCCTCACGCATACTTGTGCGCATATAGCGGCTCACCGCAGCAAGCCCGGTAATACAGGACACAAACACCGGCAGGGCCAGATGCCTTACAATGTCAATCACTTTCTGCGAAAAAGTAAAATATTCGAAATCCAAAGAAGTAATCCCTGAAATAGGCAGCCATCCAAGCGTAATACAAAAAAGCTGCATTAATAGCAGGGCAACCCAGAAGGTGGGAGCCGCAAAGAATAAAAAGACAAAAAAGGTAGCGCTTGTATCAAACCATGACCCGCTCGACCGGGCGCTCTTTACCCCCAGAGGAATTGCAACTATGAATATAAAAAACATCGAAAGCACATTGATGCCTACTGTCACGGGAAGCCTCTCGGTTATTTTTTCAATGACCGGACGGCCGTCGGAAAAAGACCTTCCAAAATCAAGCTTCAGCAGCCGGCGTGTCCATTCCAGGTACTGCACGTGAATAGGTTTATCAAGCCCGTAGAGTTTTTCGATACGCTCTCTCACCTGTAGGGATACCTTTGGATTAAGCGCGCTCTCGGCACTAGTTGGCTTACCAGGCACAAGGTGAATGATGGCAAAGCTAATCATGGTAATCCCCAAAATAATAGGGATACTACCTGCCAGTCTTCTTGCAATATACGTCAGCATATACTTTTGGCCTTTTCCATTTTTTATGGGACGATAGCACTCTTACTCCTATATTTCTGTTCTACGTTAGGAACCCACCAATAAATAAAATTGTGCCAGATACCGCTTGGGCCAGGCTCGATATTTCTGAATCTTTTATGCACTACAAAGAGGTTATCGGCAACATACAAAAACATGCATGGCTGGTCTCTATAAATAAGTTTATTTATTTTAAAATAACAGTTTTTGCGTTTTTCCTGGTCAAAGGTCTTGCGCGCCTGAACCAATAATTCGTCAACCTCTTTATTCCTGTAGCCTATAAAATTGAATTCTCCGGGCTTTATCTTGGATGAATGCCATATATCGAAATTGTCCGGATCGCGGGACAGAGACCACCCCAATAACACTGCATCAAAATCCCTCTTATTGATAATTTCAGTAAGAAATACGCTCCACTCCACAACTTTTATCTTTACCCGTACTCCTACCTCTTTAAGCCTTTTCTGGATTATTTGGGCAGCCTTAATACGCTCTTCATTCCCTTGATTGGTAAGTATGCTAAATTCAAAAGACACAGCATCCTTTTCCAAGATTCCGTCGAAGTTATCATCTTTCCAGCCAGCGTCATTAAGCAACGAACGCGCCTTAGCCTGATTGAAAGCTGCCGGTGGAAATTGGGCATCATAAGCCCATGATTGGGGTACGAACGGACCGTTGGCAATACTGCCATAACCCAAAAGCACCATATCAATGAGCTCCTGCTTATTCACTGCGTAATTTAATGCTTCTCGAACCCTGCGGTCTTTAAACAACCCTCTTTCTAAATTGTACCCGAGGTAAAGATAAGAAAAGCTCGGCAATCTGAATTTGTAGTATTTTTTCTTAAAAAAATCGGTATCGGTCTGACGCTTGTATTGCAGGGCACTGATCCCTGCAGCATCCAGTCCTTCTGTCTCAAGTTCCAGGAACATGGTGGACTCATCAGGGATAACTCTGGTAATATAACGGCTGATAAAAGGTACTTTTTCAAAATACGTATTGCTCGATAACAGCTCGATATAATTTTGAGACTTCCATTTTTTAAATACATAGGGACCGGTACCTACAGGCTTTCTCTGAAAAGTTGACGAGTTTAAATCCTGCTTCTCTAAAATGTGCTTGGGAATAATGAACATGCCCCAGCTGCTTAACGCAGGCGCAAACAGCTCCTTATAAGTCACCCTTATCGTATAATCATCAAGTGCTTCAAGAGTTTTTATTCTCTCGAAATCTCCGCTGTAAGGTGTCCTGACTGAAGGATTAATTAATTGCCGGTAGGTAAATTCTACGTCTTTGGCGGTAAAGGGGCGGCCGTCCTGCCAGGACACGTTTCTCCTCAAGTGGAACACAAGCACGAGCCCTCCCTCTTTCACCTCCCAACTCTGAGCCAAATCACCAACCAGGTCCAGATTCTTGTCGTATTTGACAAGCCCGTTAAAAATCATACTACATACATCCTGGGATGCCGAGTCAGAGGCAATAATGGGTAAAAGTGTTCTTGCGTCCGAAATGGAACCAACTACAAATGCATCTCCCCGGTCTTCTGCAATACCCTCAGAACCCGCAAAGAATAAAAAAACTACCACAAAAACTGGTAGTTTAGTTTTTTCTACAAACGATAGAAACATACAACCCTGTTATTCTTTTTGAATAGGTTCCTGTTCTTGGGAAGATGTTGTGTGTGTGCGAGCTGTATTTTCCTGCGTTACCTGCGAACCGGCGTCAGGCCTTGTTTTTTCGTTAACTAACGCATTAGCCTCAGCCGCAGGTGCACTCGTATTTGTAGGAACTGCTACCTGTGCATGGCGTGATTCTGCAGCAACTCTGCCCATAAGAGACCTGCTCTGTTTAAGAGATAAAAACGCCAAGGTCAAACACGTGAGAATAAAAAGCGTAGCCAATATGCCGGTAGTCCGCGTAAGAAATGCGTTGGTTTTAGTCCCGAAAACAGACTCTATGCCCGAGAAGCTTTCAACAAGCCCTCCTCCTCTGCCTGATTGAATTAAAACTACGATGATCAATCCTATACAAACTACCACATGTATTGCGATCACGATACTCATTATTTCTTCACCCCGCTTGCGTTTTTGATTATTGCCGAGAACGTATCACTTTTAAGGCTTGCTCCGCCTACAAGGGCACCGTCAATATCAGGCTGTGCCATTAATTCAGCTGCATTTTCAGGCTTCACACTTCCGCCATACTGAATCCTTATATTTTCGGCGACAGAAGTATTATACAGCTTTTTAAGCAATTCGCGAATAAATTTTTGAGCTTCTTGCGCCTGTGCAGGAGTAGCAGTCTTACCAGTTCCAATCGCCCACACCGGCTCATAAGCAATAATTATTTTTTGAGCAGATTCTGCGTCAATTCCAACCAACCCGTTATGCACATGGTCCTTAAGCACTACAAAGGTCTTGCCGGCATCGCGCTCATTGAGTGTTTCCCCGACACACATAATCGGGCTTAATCCGTACATAAGTGCCGCTTTGATCTTCTTGTTGACCGATTCGTTTGTCTCGTTAAAATATTGCCTTCGTTCGGAATGCCCGATTATCACAAACTGGCACCCTACATCCTTAAGCATGCTCGGAGAGACTTCTCCGGTAAAAGCACCTTCTTCCTGCCAAAACATATCCTGGGCGCCCATCTTAATATCGGAATCAATAAGTAGCTCTACGACTTCGCTTAACGCCGAAAACGGAGGGCAAATAACAATATCTACCAGCTGGCTGTCTATGGCAAATAACTCCCTTTTTAAACCATTTACCAGCTCGATTGATTCGGCAATGGTTTTATACATCTTCCAGTTACCGGCAATAATTGTTTTTCTCATGCTATTTATCGGAAAGCGCAGCTATACCCGGCAATACCTTACCTTCCAGAAACTCAAGGCTAGCGCCCCCGCCTGTTGAAATATGGGTCATTTTATCCACAAGCTTAAATTGCGCGACTGCTGCGGCAGTATCCCCTCCTCCTATAATACTCGTTGCTTTAAGCGCAGTAATATAGTGCATGACCTCCTCGGTACCCTTGCTAAAGGGCGCCATTTCGAATATCCCAAGCGGACCATTCCAGACAATAGTCTTTGACACAGAAAGTTTCTCTTTAAATAAAGCTATTGTTTTAGGGCCAATATCCACTGCAATTTTGCCATCAGGAATACTTTCACCCGAAAATAAAATTTTCGCTGCGGGATCCACTGCATCGACCACTACATGGTCTAGCGGAAGTACGATCACCTTCCTCAGGGCCTGGGCCTTTTCAAGGAGATTTTTCGCCAGCTCAAGCTTATCCTTGTCTAGTTTTGAATTACCAATAGCAACCCCTTTAGCTTTCAAAAAAGTATAAGCCATCCCGCCGCCTATTAAAATAGCATCGCACTTAGGCAGCAGATTTTCAATAACCCCTATCTTATCAGAAACCTTGGCACCTCCTAAGATGACCACAAAGGGCCGGGCAGGACTCTGCACCACATTGCCTAAATACTGGATCTCTTTTTCTAAAAGAAAACCTGCGACTGATTTCAGGTATTTGGTCACCCCTACAGTAGAAGCATGGGCGCGGTGTGCAGTCCCAAACGCATCATTCACGAATAACTCTCCCAAAGAAGCTAATTTAGCCGCAAATACGTCCTGATTAAGCTCTTCTTCTGCGTGAAAACGCAGATTCTCAAGCAATACCACCTTTTCACGTGCGGACAGGGCTTCCTTCTTTATATCTTCGCCCACGCAATCGTCAAGGAACTTTACCGGCTCTCCCAATAAAACCTGTAACTGGGCAGAAACAGGCTTAAGGCTATACTTATCCACCCTCTTTCCATCGGGCCTGCCAAGATGGCTCATCAGAATGAGTTTTTTACAGCCTTTTTGAAGAATATATTTGATTGTCGGTAATGTCTCGCGTATACGGGTGTCATCGGTAATGGCAAGACTGGAATCAAGCGGCACGTTAAAATCTGCGCGCATAAGAACTATCCTATCTTTCAAATCAACATCTTTTACGGTCATCTTGTTCATTGCATGCCTCCATTCAAAGTCCGATCAAGAATAACAGAGATTTTACTATATAGTATTTTGGCAAAATTGTCAATCTTTTCGTATTGAGTATAGAGTATTGTGTGGGGGTGGTACGTTAATGACAAATGCACAAAATTCCTGCCTGCCTTTAACTTCTTAACCTAAGCCTTGCTTAACCTCAACCTTAGCCTCGACCTCTTGCTGCGGTGTATAGTGCGGAAAATAAAAACGGCAGGAACTCAGCATCCTGCCGTATTAACTGACTGTAAAAACTAAAAAACCTTAAGGTACCAGCCCTATCTTATCCGCTGCCTCAGTAATTGCGGTAATAAGGCCGATCAACGAAAGGACCAGCAAATAGCTAAAAACCCTTTTGAGCACGTTATGCATAAGCCTTCCTCTTTCTAGCACGGTAAAGCTGCTGCTTCTATTTCCCATTTTGCTTCCTGTACTCAATTAAAATATACTCTTTATTTGTAAATTTTCCAGTACCTTAAGGCTATTTCATGAAAACGGTTTCTTCTTTGCGCACGCGCTCCCAGAAATCGCAAACAGGATAAGGCTGCCTGCCTTAAGGATAACTATAGCTATACAGGAATTAAATACCCCTAACAACGGCAATAAAACAACGCCTCCTAAAATTCCCGCAAACCAGCCTCCTATAAGGTCAAAGAAATACACGAAACCTGCAATAGAGCCGGCTGTAGCATTATTACCTACACATAACGCGCTTGCCAGCGGGAACTGGCAACCAGTGAGAAGACCGGTAAGGAAAAAACTTACAATAAAAATAGCTGCTGCGATTGAGGCGTTCCCGACAAAAACTCTCAACGCGACACCCATGATTAAAGAAAATAAAAGTATGGCAATTTCTACAGACAGAAATGCCCGAAGGCTATCTGTACCAAGAATTTTTTTCTTGCTCGTTAAAAAACTGCCAAACGCAATGCCCCCCATGAAAAGCGCGATTAACAAGCCTATCAATCGGTAAAGATAACCAAAAAATGCCTGAAAGCAGAATATGAGTATAAGGTTGAAGAGCATGCTAAAAAAGCCTGTAGTAGCAATACCATAAGCTACTGCAAGCGGCATCGGTCTTGCCTTCCTGCGAATGAATAGGATTGAAAAAACAAAAACAATGCACAGGATAGCTACCCCGGCGAATACTATGTCAAAATTTCCAATCTCTTCAAACAGCTTCAGGCCGTTTTGAGAAAATTGTTTATTCCAACGAATAAGGGCATACAAAACGGCAATAGGCATAAAGTCGCTGTTGACCTTTGTTGTTGCTCCCTGCATTGACTGATCAAACCATTCTACCCATTGCTTGTCTAGTCTATACTTAAGAAACGGCTGTGTCAGGGTATTGGTAGTGATCTTATGCAGCTGTATCGTTTTCCATATATCATCAGAGCTCGTTTCTGCCAGCTTGGGCGAATCCGAAGAAAAGTAGAAATTGGATTCTCCTGGTACAACCTTCGTATAGCGGAATATCTTTAGAAGGCCGTTACGCACGCAGGCATTAAGATCCCTTAGGCTTCTATCCAGGTATGTTCCCGAACCAGGGAGCCTCAATGCCAGGAGTCCTGAAGGATTAAGTTTCTTTTTCGCCAAAATAAAGAACTCTTCACTAAAATATCTGTTTGTCGTTAAGTCAGAGGGCTCGGGAGCCGCGACAATTACCACATCATAACGGTCAAGGCCACTCAGCAAAAGCGACTTTCCGTCTTTGTTGATAACCTTTACTCTTGGGTCGGAAAACTCACCCCTAACCAAATCAGACGCATATCGTTTTAAAAGCGTAATGATCTCGGGGTCAACCTCTGCGTAATCGAGCCTTAGGATAGGATATTTCAGGATTTCATGCAAAAGCCCGCCGCTCCCCCCTCCGATGACAAGTACCTTTCTCGCGTGCCCGTGAAGCAGCAAAGGAAGGTTTGCGAATTCCTCAACGAACGCAACGTCAGGATACGGCATGGCAATCACAGGGATTCCGTTATAAAAAAGCGTCTTTTGGTAGTCTCTCTCCGTAATCACGATATTGCCATAGATAGAATTACGGTACACTACTACTTCATCACCCCTCCATTGTACCTGTATCGAAGACTTCTGCAGAAAACCTTGCGATACGATACATGCGCAGGATAATGCCAAAACTCCAAAAAAAGCCGCGATGCGCAAACGGCCTAATCCTATATGCCGCAATAGAACTAGGGAAATAAAAAAGTTTGCCAGCACTATCCATCCGGCAATAGCAAAAGAACTAAGCCGGGGCACAAATACATAAGTGACCAAAAGGCCCCCCAATGCCGTGCCAATCGTCTCCCATGTATATACGCTTCCTATTCCCCTGGCCGCATCTCTAACCCGCAGGGAGTGTATTTTACACGCAGCGCTAAAAAGGGCGCCGTGAGAGAAGCTGACCGGCAGTTGTATTAAGAAGGCTGCCCAAAAAATAGAAATTAACCCTAATCCTTGCCCGGCCGGAAAGTGCATAAAGACTTTAAACACCCTCGCACAATAGAGCGCGCACAAAAACCCGATAGAAAAAACAATTTCAAGGATAATAAATACCCCGTAAGGATTCTTCGAACGTTCAATAATCCTGCCGATTACCAAGGCTCCAGCCGCCTCTACTACCATCCAGTTCGCAAGAATCATTCCGAGAGTAAGCTCGTTCCCGAAAAAACTCACCAGCAATTCCCGCAACAACAGGACCTGCGCGCTTACCCCGCTTACTCCAATAATCACTAATGAAATAATCCACATAGTGTCAAGTAAAAAGGGGCGGAGTATCATTTCCGCCCCTTTTTAAAGTGAATCGGTCCTGCGTTACGCTACAAACCTTTCTTGATAATATAATCACAGAGGTCTACTACCCTTAATGAATAGGCCCATTCATTATCGTACCAGCCCATGACCTTGACAAGCCTTGAGTCGATTACCTTGGTGAGCTCTGCATCAAAGATACAGGAATAATTCGACCCGTAAAAATCTTTCGAAACTAGGGGCTCAGTAAGATACTGCAGAATTCCTTTAAGGCCGGTGGTTTCAGATGCCTTCTTATAGGCTTCGTTAACCGCTTCGGTTGTAGTATCTTTTTCCACAACACAGGTCAAATCCGTCAGCGAGACATCAGGAGTAGGGACGCGTATGGCCAATCCATCCATTTTTCCTTTCAGCTCCGGTATCACAAGGCCTATTGCCTTGGCTGCCCCGGTTGAAGTGGGTATCATTGAGACGGCAGCTGCGCGTGCCCTGCGTAAATCTTTATGCGGCAGGTCAAGTATCCGCTGGTCATTGGTATACGAATGGATAGTGGTCATTAAACCGCTTCTAATGCCGAAATTATCCAAAAGTACCTTAGCCAGTGGCGCAAGACAATTGGTAGTACATGAGGCATTCGAAATTATGTGATGCTTTTTGGGGTCATAGTTCTTTTCGTTTACCCCCAACACAAACGTCGCGTCATCACCTTTGGCAGGAGCGGAAATTATGATTTTTTTTGCTCCTCCACTACTAATATGACCAATACATTTCTCCCTTTCTGTAAAAACACCGGAGGATTCTATCACGACCTCAACGCCGTAATCCTTCCAGGGGATTTCGGCAGGACTCTTAAAACTGAGGACCTTAATGGTGTTACCGTTTACGATAAGGGCGTCTTGCGCAGCTTCGATCTTTGCATCAAGCGTCCCGAAGTTAGAATCGTATTTTAATAAATGCGAAAGCGTCTTTGTCCCTACCGGCAAGTCATTGACCGCGACGATTTCGAATTCCTTGTTTTTTTTCGCCAACGCTGCCCTGAATACCAACCTGCCGATCCTCCCAAAACCATTCACGCCGACTTTTACTGCCATTTCTCATACCTCCTTCTAATGATGTGCAACGGATTAGCGCAATGTTTGAATTGCGTTTTGATTAGCTGATTTTCGCTTCTTTTAAGTATTTTGCGGCTATTTCCGGCGGGGTAAGCACCACATAAAAACCTGTGCCCCACTCAAAACCTGCCACACGCGTCAATTTGGGCATAATCTCGATATGCCAATGATAGCTATCTACATTGTCCTCGCCATTGATCGGCGAAGAATGAATAATCATATTATAGGAAAGATTCGGAAATACGGTTTTAAGTTTCATCAAAACCTCTTTTAATACGGCTGCCAGGGCGGGTATCTCATCCTGAGTCATATGGCAGAAATAACAATTGTGTTTTTTAGGCAGGATCCAGATTTCAAAAGGAAAACGCGAAACAAACGGGCAGAATGCGGAAAAGTACTTGTTTTCGACCACAATCCTTTCCTTCTCCTGCGATTCCTGCCTGAGGAGATCGCAGAAAATACAACGTTCGCGATAGTCAAAATAATTATGCGCCCCTACCAATTCTTCTTTTACGTTCTTGGGTACCATCGGCAGCGCTACTATCTGGGTATGAGGATGCTCCAATGAGGCGCCTGCAGCCGGCCCGAAATTTCTGAATACCAGGATGCACTTAAACCTTCTATCTTTGATCAAGTCGAGGGCACGCTGGCAATACATCGATACTACATTTTCTATTTCGGGATTCAGAAGGTCACAAAGGTCTTTATTATGATAGGGCGACTCAATGATTACCTCGTGGGCGCCGATGCCATTGGACATATCATAAATACCTACCCCGGTCCGGTTCAAATCACCTTCAATCTGTAGCGCAGGATACTTATTCGCAACGGTCCTGACGTGCCATCCAGAAGTATTCGCACCGGTACCCGGCTCTCTGATCACCGCGATTTCAGGAGGCGTCATTGATTCGTTGCCGTAACAGAAAGGACACGTGCCCCCTTTCCAGGTATGCGGCTCGTATTCGTAACCCTGAGGCAACGTAGGGTTATCCGTGCTAACGATAACCCACCTGCCTACCAAAGGATCTCTTCTCAATTCAGACATATGGTCAGTCGATTTTGACTTCTCTTAAAAACTTTGCAGCGTGTTCCGGCGGAAGCGGGCAAATATAAAAACCCGTCCCCCACTCAAAACCTGCCACGCGCGTCAAACGCGGCGTTATTTCGATGTGCCAATGAAAATCTTCATCCACCGTCTTCCAATATCCTGACTTCGGCCTTTTGAAAGGAGCCGTATGAATGATATAATTATACGGCGGGTCATTCAGGCCGATTTTCAGTTTCAGCAAAACACTCTTAAGTATCTTAGCCAGTTCCCGCCGCTCAGGCTCAAGGAGTGACGTAAAATCGCAATTATGTTTTTTAGGCAGGATCCAGACTTCAAAAGGAAAACGCGAAGCAAATGGCACCACCGCCAGAAATCCATCTATATCAAGTATTATCCTTTCCTCTTGCGCTATCTCCTGCTGTATTAAATCACAAAAGATGCAGCGCTCGTGAAGCTCGTGGTAGTGGCGAGCGCCTACCAGCTCTTCTTTGACCCTTTTAGGATTAACGGGAGTGGCGATCAACTGAGATCTTGAATGCTTTACCCTTCCTCCGCCAGCAATCCAGCCGTGGTTTTTAAATACCAGTACGTATTTAAACCTTGTATCTTTTTCAAGGTCCAACAGCCTGTTAATATAGCAGGTAATTACTCTGGCAATCTGTTCGTTTTCCAGATCGGCGATATTCGGTATGTGCTTATTAGTTTCAATAATGATTTCGTGGGCACCGAGGCCGTTCATCATATCATAGAGGCCGCGGCCGGTCCGATCAAGGTCGCCTTCGATCCGCAAGAAAGGAGTGATACTGGGAACGACCCTTACTTCCCAACCCGGGCCGTTAGGCCTGCCATCTCTTGTTCTTACGGCATATATCTCCGGAGGGGTCTCTGATTCTTTGCCTTCGCAAAAAGGGCAGGGTTTTTCCTGAGGAGCATCGTGAGAAAGGTTTTGGAACTGGTCAGGCCGTTTGGCCCTTTCCGTAGCAATTATTACCCAACGTCCGATAATAGGATCTTTTCTTAATTCAGGCATGAGCGATATCCGTAGTAAGTCTTACGAGAAACAAACAGCAAGATTATACCACATCTAAACAATGTCGCAACTATTTTTTGTAAAACGTTTCTCCGATACAAACCTTATGGCCGATAATAAACTCTTCGGCTGTCATTCTACGCTTTCCTTCAATCTGCAATTCAAGAATCATAATAGCGCCTGAACCACAGGCAATCTCAATCCCTGCCTTAGAAGCGGCGACGACCTCGCCTGGCAGGGCCTTTGCGTGTGAAGCGGTAAAGGGCAGCACGGCAGTCTTATATAATTTTAGAAGCTTTCCTTTATAATACGTAAAAGCGCTCGGCCAGGGGATACACCCCCTAACGAGATTGTGGATCTGTTCAGCAGGTTTTTGCCATTCGATCAAGCCGTCAATTTTTTTTAGTTTTGGAGCAAGCGTCACCATTCGTGCGTCCTGGGGAAAGAAAGCTGCTTTACCACTTTCAATCGAATCGAGGGCAGACAAAAGAAATGGCGCGGAAGCATCAGCTAATCTATTTTCCAAGATTGAGGCATCATCATCCGCATCAATAGCCACTTCTCGCTTGGCCAGTATGGGGCCTGCGTCCATTTCTTTCGCTAATTTAAATATCGTAATGCCGGTAACATTCTCTCCGCGTATCAGGGCCCAGTTTATAGGAGCTGCGCCCCTGTAAGCCGGAAGCAATGAGGCGTGTATATTAATGGCAGCATGTACGGGTATCGCCAGTATGTCTTCGCTCAAGAGGTTGCCGTAAGATACGACAACAAACAGGCCTGCGTGTAGGTCCTTCAGAAAATTGACCGAGGCTCCTGAATTGACCTGGTCCGGTTGAAAGACTTTTATGTTATGGGCAACGGCAGTGGATTTGACAATTGTAGGAGAACAAAACAAATGCCTCCCTTTTCTCCTATCAGGCTGGGTAACAACACACCTTAGGGAATGTGTTGAGGCAAGCAGCGCCTTTAGCGAAGGGACGGCGAATTGTGAACTACCGAAGAAGACTATGTCCATCTAATAACCTCGTTCAATAATTCAATAACAAATACCAAAGCGCCAATGACAAATAAATACCAAATCACAAATTCCGAATACCAAATAAATTCAAATACCCAAAGGTCCAATAACCAAAACGTGCCTGTTTTGATGATTCGGTCATTGGGATTTGGTGCTTATTTGTGATTTGCCTGCCTGACGCCTGCCTGACGCCTGCCTGACGGCAGTCAGGGCAGTCAGGGTAGGCAGGGTAGGCAGGGATTTTGTGCATTTGATATTTATGTTTAGACTACAATGGATCCACATCAACAGTTACAATTATACCTGAAAATGACATTTTTTTTAAGCGTGATTTCAAAAATTCGACGAGCGCGGGTACGCGCTTGGAACTTAAGAGCACCTGCCAGTAAAAATTCCCTCGTAATTTTTTTCGTTCACAGGGAGATACCGAAAGTACTTTTACGACTCTGGAAAGGGTGTTTTTTTTGAGCTCATCAAAAAGCCTCTCTGCTGCTTCCTGCACCCTCACCTCATCCCTTCCCCTCAATTTGGCCGTTACAAAATGCTTAAAAGGCGGCATACCAAGCTGTTTCCTGAAACGCAACTCCTCTTTATAAAATAGTTCGTGATTTCCTTCTGCCAATGACCTGATACAGTAATGATGGGGCATGCGGGTAAGAATCAGCATCCTTTTCTTTGCCAGGGAAGACAGGCCGGTTAAAAGACTGAATGTCTTTTCGCTTGCGCGAAAATCAAAACGGTTCAGGGAATTATCAATAGCAGCAACTACCACCAAGTCAAAACGCAATTCCCGGTATTTGACTACTGACTGGGTAGCGATATAGATATCCGCATCGCGCTCTTGGGCCTCTTCGTCCAGCCGTCTTATCCGGGCCTGGGGAAAAAGCCGGGAAAGTTCGCTTTCCATTCGCTCAGTACCCATCCCGGAATACCGCATATACCCTTCATTGCAATGAGGGCAAATCCTCGGCGCAGGCATTAACTTAAAATTACAATAGTTGCATACAAGCGAGTTATCCTTGTAATAATAGGCCAGGTTGATATTGCACCTCGGGCATTTCGCCACTGTTGCGCATTTGTGGCAATAGGCAAAAGTTGCGTATCCTTTTCTGTTCAGGAAAATAAGCACTTTCCCGCCGGAAGCAAGCTCCTCTGCGATTGATTCCTCAACATATTTTGAGATAACCGACCCGAATTTTTTCCTGTGGGTTACAAAATGCTTGGCATCTATTACGTTGACCTGAGGGTAGGCATCTTTGCGCGGAATATAGGTATATGCAATCACATTTTTATCTTTAAGATGCATCATTTCAAGCGAAGGTGAAGCACTTCCCATCAAAAGGTCGGCCTTTTGAATCTTGGCACGCATCCACGCAACTTCACGCGCATGATAATGCGGAACCTGTTCTTGCTTATAGACAGAATCCTGTTCTTCGTCAATAATGATCAGGCCAAGGTCAGGCACGGGTGAAAAAATGACCGAACGCGCCCCTATCACGACCTTTACTGTTCCTTCGTGTATCTTTATCCACTGCGTGAACTCTTGGGGCTCTTTGCGGTATGCAATGACTGGCTCAAGCGCAAGTTCTGACCCTATGCGTTTTTGTGCCTCAATAGCAGCCTGCACATCAGGCACTAACACTATTACCGATTGGCCAGCAGTTAAAGTTTCCTTGATAGCGGCAAGGTATACCTCCCAACGGGCTTCTCGCTCAGCTGCATGCACGAGTGTAACTTTTGAAGAACTGCGCCTTGATGCCTGGGCGCATGTATGCAAATTCACAGGCCTTCCTTTTCTTAAAGACTCAGGCAGCGCCGTTTCAATTGCTTCACCCCGGGAGCAGGCAAAATAACGCGCCAGGCCTTGCGTCAACGCCAGCATTGAGCTGTCTAACACTGGAAGTTGGTCGATAAGCTTGAGTACGGGTTTTGTCTGCTGAATATCGGAATGTTGCGAAAAGCCAACCGCGTAGGCGGTCATTACTTTATTCCGGAAGTGTACTTTAAGCCTTATTCCTGCCCTAAGAGGGAAATTAGGCTTTTCGCAGAGATGGTAATCAAAAGGGCCTTCAACCGCAAGCCCTACCACAACCTTTACATATTTCATTATACAACTCCATCGCTGCGAAAGGTTTTTTTATCTTCTGAATGCGTTCCTTTGCGGACCGCAACTTATCAGGCTTATTTTTATACTCCCTGATAATCTGTAGGACATCATGCGTGCGCTCGGCAATAGATCCGATCCCGTAATGTGCCATTGCGCTTATATTTCCTGTTTCTTGGCCGGGAATGGGAGAAATAAATATAGGAACGAGCTCCATTGTAAGGATCTCAGCAATAGTCATGCCTCCTGGCTTGGTAACTATTATATCGGCAACAGACATAAGCTCTTCCACGTTATTTATAAACCCGAATACCTTAACCGATGCGTAACCCTTTGCAGTAAGCCTGGCGTATAACTTTTTGTTTCTTGCGCAGACAACCAGCACCTGGGTTTCCTCGCACAAAAGGTCGGCAATTTCCTCCAAAGGGCCAAGCCCGAAAGACCCGGTAATCACAAGTACGGTATTCTTGTCTTTTTTTAGATTGAATTTCTCACGCAACGCATCCTTATCGTGTTCTAATAGAAATTTTGGATCAACCGGTATGCCATAGACTAAAATTTGCGCGTCATCAATTCCTTGAGCTTTCAAGCGTTCCTTTGTATATTCAGAAGCAACGACATAGCGATGTGTATCATCATTTACCCAAAAAGGATGCACGTCAAAATCGGTAACCACAGTGATCAGTTTTGAATGAATACGGTTATGTTTTTTAAGATCCGCGCATACCTGAGAGGTTAAGAAATGAGTAGACACTACATACTCCGGGTCCTGGCGTATTAATAAATCGGCAAATTTTGAAGTATTGAAACGGTTAGTAAGTAGGGTAAAGTTCTGTACAGCTCCTTCAAAACGTTTCTGAGAAGTAAGCCAGAATCCGAACCGCCAGAGAAAAATCGCATGATTGATTAAGAACGGGTAACCGCGGGAATAGCTAAAACGATAAAAGGGGTCAACTCCGTTAAGTATATCTATTAGCTGCAGTTGGCAACCGCAAGGATGCCCGACAAAGTAGTTATAGAGGGCCTCTGCTGCCTTCTGGTGCCCTGCCCCGGCTGAGGCATGCGCGAATATAATCTTTACCATATTATTTTTCTGTTATAGAACGTGCGGCTTTGAGCAGGTCGGGGAAAGTACAATCTGGAGCGCTACCCCATTGTGCCATATTCTCCGGCTTTTCCTTGCCCGAAAAAAGGAGAATGGTACGCAGGCCTTTATTCTTGCCCAATTCGATATCGCGCAGGGAATCGCCTATACAATAGCTTGCCTTCATATCAACAGCAAGCCCCTGCCTCCTTAAATCTTCGAGCGCCGCATCTATCATACCGGCCTTGGGCTTTCGGCAGCCACAATTTTCCTCAGGACTATGTGTGCAGTAATACACGCCTGCAATTACAATACCCCGGTTTGAAAGTGCATCCAGCATATTTCTAGTTATCAGATCAAGATCTTCCTGTGAATAGAGGCCTTTTGAAACGCCAGCCTGGTTGGAAATAATAAAAATTTTAAATCCGTTTGCACAGAAAAGCCCTAACGCGTCAAAAACCCCTGGAAGGAAACGGAATTCCTGCCGCGATTTCACATAGTCGTAATCGCCGGGGTATTCATTTATTACTCCATCGCGGTCCAGAAAAACCGCTCGTATTGTTTTTTCTTTCGCAGCCGGCATCTTGTAATTCCTTACGTTTTAATCAGGCAAAATACTTTGCGTTCGCAGCTACCCACTCCTTAAGGTTCCTGATGCCATCTTTGACTTGCGTCTTTATCTTCCAACCAAGGGCTTTTTGTAATTTTGAGGTATCCGTAATGTATACCTTCTGGTCTGAAGGCCGCCAGTCTGAAAAGTTGACTTTTGGCCTCTTACCGGTCAGCCTCTCCAGCTCATCAAGGAATTCCAACAGGGAAATGGTATTCTCTGGACCCCCTCCGATATTAAAAAGCCCGTGCTTCAAATCGCTTTGGATAAAACGGTTGAAAGCATCCACAAGATCGTCAACATAAAGCATGTCGCGCACCTGCTTGCCGTTTCCGTAAATCGTAATCGGCTTATTAAAAAGCGTAGCAATAATAAACCAGGCTACCCAGCCCTGGTCCTCAAAGCCGAACTGGCGCGTACCGTATGTACAGGACATGCGAAAGGCCGCCGTCCTCATTTTATAAATGTAGCTGTATTCCTGGATATATAGGTCACCGACAAGCTTTGAAACGCCGTATGGGGTATGGCCGGTCAGGTCAGTACACATCTCTTCGTTTACGCCGGGTATATCCTTAAAGGTAAACCTTTTTTCGCGCTCTACGAGTGCGATTTTATCTACATTCTCTCCATACACTTTATTCGTCGAACAATATAAAACAACGGTATCCTTTGATTTCTTGCGCGCAGCTTCCAGGACGTTTAAGGTACCGAAGGCATTGATGCTAAAATCTTCCTTTGGCATACGCACGCTCGAAGGGACCCCTGGCTGGCCGGCGGTGTGTATCACTACATCCACTCCCTTTCCTATTGCCCGGGCAACGTCCCGGTCATCGCGCACATCGCCTTTGATGCGTTCTATATTATTGAATTTTTTCAGATAATTCCAGTTGAACTCAACAGAAGCTTTATCGTAGCCGAAAATCTTCGAACGCATCAAGTTATCCAAAACCACTACTTTGTTCTTGGGGTTTGATGCCGCAAAAAATTCGGCACAATGACTTCCCACCAAACCAGCTCCTCCGGTAACCAGTATTTTCATTTTTGCACTTCTCCTTCTTTTATGGATTATACCCGGCTCAAACCCCTCAAATTTAATTTTTTTAAAGGACAGATTTAATAACCTTGACGACTTTTTTGATATCTGCTTCTTTAAGATGGGGGTACATCGGTAGAGAAATGATCTCTTGCGAGACTCTCTCCGAAACCGGCAGGTCGCCTATTCTATGCCCCAGCTGCGCATACGCTTTCTGCAGGTGGAGCGGCACAGGGTAATGTATTACCACGCCGATTCCCTTTTTTGCGAATTCCTGAAAAAGCATGTCGCGCTTTTTCGTCCTTATGGCGTAGACATGATATACATGCGTTACTGAAGGCCCGACATGAGGCACTATCACATCGCAGTCTTTTAAAAGCGAATTGTAAACCACAGCTGCTTTCTGGCGCATCTTATTCCAGGCGTCAAGCCTCTTTAATTTGGCGCGTAAAACAGCTGCCTGTAAGGTATCCAAACGCGAATTATAGCCAAGCACCAGGTGTTCATACTTTGAGCGCCTGCCGCAGTCTCTGAGCATGGCAATTTTCTGATAAATCTCTTTATCGTTAGTTACCACCATGCCTCCGTCGCCCATGGCCCCTAGATTCTTTGAAGGATAAAAACTGAAACAACCGACATCCCCGATGCTGCCGGTCTTTACCCAGCCTGCCCCTTGAGGTATTTCGATTTCCGCACCGTGAGCCTGCGCTGCGTCTTCAATGACTCTTACGTTATGCGCTTTGGCAATTTTCATAATCTCGCCCATTTGCGCCGGCTGTCCGTAAAGATGCACTGGTATAATGACCTTCGTCTTATTGGTAATTGCTTTTTTAAGTTTATCGATATCGATATTGTACGTACGCTCATCAACGTCAACAAATACGGGTTGTGCGTTTGTGTGTGAAACTGCAAAGGCAGTGGCAATATAGGTAAATGCAGGCACAATTACCTCATCCCCCTGCCCTATCCCTAGGCTCTTCAGGGCCAAAAAGAGCGCCGAGGTCCCAGAACTGACCCCCACCGCATATTTTGTCCCGCAAAAACGGGCAAATTCCCCCTCAAACAACCTGACCTCTTCGCCTAATATAAAGTTGCTTTTACCGATAACGGTCTTTATTGCGCGGTTTATTTCTTTACGTATCTGTGCATGCTGCACGTGCAAGTTGGAAAACTGAATCTTCATTTCGCCTCCTCATAGAAGTTTCTTTACATTCTCAAACACATCCTCAACACCTATCTCCTGTAGACAATCACTGCCTTGCGTACATATCCGGGAAAGCCTGAAATTGCGGTAACAGGGGCGACAGGGCATCTGGCTTTTCATTACGATATGCATGCCTGAGGGAGGATACGGCCCGTACACCGCATCATCAACCGGCCCAAAAAGAGAAACCGTTTTTACCCCAAGCCCGACCGCAATATGCAAAGGCCCTCCGTCATTGCATACCAGAAGACACGTCCTCTTTATCAGGGCAGCTAATTCTACGACGGACGTTTTGCCTGTGCAGTCGAGAGCGCCATAACGTATATTCTCTTTAACTTTCTTAGCGAGCATTTCTTCTTCAGAGTCGCCCATTATTATAATCTTTGCGTGATAATTTTCAATAATTTTATCTGCTAACTGGCCAAACCGCTCAGGAGGCCATTGCTTTACACGCGCATCTTTCCCCCAGCTCCGCCCACCTCCAGGTAATAAACCTACCAAAATATCGCCTTCTTTTATGCCTGAACCGCTAAGCAACGCATCGGCCTTATTTTGAGCAAGCCTGTTCAAATATACTTCAGGCTTTCTGTAGCTGGGCTCTATTCCAACCATACGCAAAAGGGAGGCATACTGTTCCACCATATGCGCATTAACAAAGCCATCCAGGCTAATCTTGCGCGTTAAGAACATTCCCCTTTTTTTATAATCGAAACCGGCCCTTTCCTTTATCCCTGCAAGCCAGGATAAAAAACCGTATTGCGTATTTAGCGAGAAATCAAGCGCAAGGTTATAGTGTTCTTTCTGTATTGCGCGCAGCAACAAAAATGCCTTCTTGGCCCATTCCAGAGTCGAGGATCTGCGCAACTTTTCAAACTCATCCCTGTCATAAATAAATACTGAATCGACGTAAGGATTATCCCGTAACACAGAAGCACTACGCTTATTAACAAGATACCCAACCCTGTTTTCCGGAAAACTCTCCTTCAAGGTATGTACGAGCGGAGTAGTAAAAAGCACATCTCCTATACCGAAAGGGTTAATGAAGAGGACGTTTTTCATTTATCAGTGCCTCTGCAGCCGCAAAAACCTCTTCTACGCTAATATCAGCAAGTAGGCTTTTTTGTATGACCGTATTGCCTTCGCCCCAAGGACCCCAGCGTATTGGGGACTTGGCAACGACATCGTTTCGAAAGATCGCTATGACCGGTGCATTGACCGCGCAGGCAAGGTGCATTGGCCCGCTGTCGCCGGTAATCAGCACCAGGCATTTTGTCAGCAAGACCGAAAGCTGCTCAAGTGTTGTCCTACCCGTCAAATTAATAATTCCTTCTGGAACATCCCTGAATAACTCAAGACTGTATTGGAAGTGTTCAATTCCTCCTACGACGACGACCTTCACCTTGCATTGCTGGGCAATACGCACGGCCAAAGCCCTAAAGCGTTCATAGGGCCACTGCTTAAAAGGGTCACTGGTAAAGGGATGCAACGCGACAAGCATTTCTTTATCGCTTAAATCGCTTCCCTTAAAAAGCTTGCACGCCAGATCTTCGTTTGTCATAAGGCTAAGGGACCTGTCTCTGGTCTCTGCGCCGATTGGCTTTACCAAGTCCAAATTATATTCGACTTCGTGCTTCTGCCCCAAATACTTTTCATCTTTCATTTTGTGTGTAAGCAGAAAAGCCCACTTTCGGTCGTAGCCTATCCTGATGCGTATGCCGGCAAGGAAGGCAATTAGATTAAATTCCTTGGAAGGATTAAGAATTACCGCTATCTCGATTTTTTTCTTACGCAAGAGCCTGATGAGTTTTAATTTATGCATAAACGCATGCTTCTGTTTTTTCCATTCTATAACCGCATCAATATATTCTATCCCTCTTGCCAGTTCTTTTACATACGGGTCTATTACGACAGTAATAGCCGCCCTGGGGAAGGTTTCTTTGAGTGCGCGCAACGCCGGAATATTCAAAAGGAATTCTCCGAACCGGTCATTGCGCACTACCAGAATGTTTTTTACCTGCTTAGGATCGAATCGCATCTTTCGGAATAAAGGATTTAAGACCCAGGCACATGCCGGCAAAATACCAAAAGATCACGGCGATCCTGGAAGAATAAAAGCTGCTTTCCGTAAGCCCGTTTATTAAAAAAGACAGCAATGAGGCAATAAGGGAAAGACAGATAATCTTTAAATAATTATCTTTAAGGCAAGCGTGTATCTTGAAAAGGGATTTAAATAGATTGTATAAAAACCAGATAAAAACAGTCAAACCAAACAGGCCGATCTCTGCTGCCATCTGAAAAAAATTGTTATGCGCATAGCAGTAATCTGAGGTTACTTGGTTGAGGTACTCAGGTTTTTCCTTATAGTGCCTGTAATTCTTCATAAAGGTATTTGCACCAACGCCTAAGAAGGGATGCGCCTTGATCATATTAAAAGAGTTGCGATAAATAGCTATCCGATCGTCATTACACATAACCCTTAATGGATTATAGTTGTTTGAACGGACCCAGTCTTTTACCGAACGGGGGGCAAGTAGGGGAGCGGCACACAAAATGATAATCAAAATAAAAAGCAGCTTTTTGTCTTTTTTTATGATTCCGAAAAACAAAAAGACGATAAAGGTTGCCAGCAAGGTAGGCCGGGAGTAGGTTATTACTATCCCCACTATTACAAGAAAAGAAAGAAAAACAAGCAACGCCTTCTTCCGGCCTTCGTAATAATAAAGCGTCAGGCCGAATAACAAAGGCGCAAGCGCGCTCAGGAAGGTCCCCAGCACATTGGCATCCGGAAAAGATGCGGTGGCGCGCACCAACCCTATATTTATTATCGGTTCGTATCCCCTTATAAAGTCTTTGCCGACTGCTACCTGCCAAATTCCGTTTATTGAAACCAGGCACAGGCTAAAAACTACGGAAATAAATATTTTGTTGAGTAATTTTGCATTACTGATGCTTTCGCCAAGAATAAAAAGAATGGATATATACCACAGAAGTCTGCCTATGCCGCCTTTTAAGGTATCCTTTATATCAACGGAATTTGCAATTGAAATACAGGTTATAAGAAAGAAAATAACCAAAGGGATGGCCACTTTTGAATCCAGGCGCATTGACTGTTTCAAGGCTACCTTTTTTAAAAGGTAGGCGGCAACTATTACGCCGCTGAATATATTGAGTGGCGCATTCGCGATTGCCATGGAAAAAGGCAAAATCACGATTGACAGTAAAAGAATAGAATCGAATAATCTTACGGCCCTGCCCATCATTACCCCTTCGTAAACCGGTACTTGAGAATACTATAAAATGCCGCAATCCCGTCATTCCATCGTATCTTTTTTCCTTCCGCGTAGCTGCGGGGAAAGTAAGAAACCGCCACCTCTTCGATGCGAAGCCTCTTTTTAAGGGCTTTGCAGATAATCTCCGCTTCAATTTCAAAGCTTGATGAACGTAAATCAAGATCAAGAAGAACCTGCCTGCGTGCCATCTTATAACAGGTCGCATAATCATTGAGGGAACTGCCGAATAGAAGGTTTAAGAACCCGGTTAAAAGCTTATTCCCGAGCCGGTGGGCGACAATACCGGTATATCCTTTCATAAAACGGGCACCCAGGACTAAATCAGCCCTGCGCGCAAGTATTGGGGCAATCAAGAGATGGTATTCCTGAGGGCTATATTCAAAATCGGCGTCTTGTATAACAACTATTTCCCCTTTCGACTCTTGTATCCCCTCCCTCACGGAAGTTCCTTTGCCCTTATTGCAAGAATGATAAATAACCCTGATATTGCTAAATATGCCTGCCCTTAGGATACGCTGAAGCACATCTTGCGTACCGTCATTTGAGCAATTATCTATCACGATTATTTCTTTATCAATATCGACTGCGTTGATTTTTTCAATAATTTTTTCGATTGTCCCGGATTCGTTATATACGGGGACCACGACCGACAATAAGGTATTCGGCATCGTCTCCTGCCCTCTCTTTCAAAAGAATTACTGCGTACTCAATAATTTTATTCCGCCAGCCCAATTCAGCTGATAAATCCGTATTGTGCTGTTTCTAAAAACGAGAATGAAGCTCTCGGGGTGCGTCTTTGCCCACTGTTCTTCTATAGGAAAAACCGTCTCTTTTGTCTGATGCAGTGAATATACAAATAGGTATCCTATATCTTTATTGCGAAGGTTATTGTACCATGTCGCAAAATCAGCATGCCCTCTATAATTGTTCGGCTCTTCAAGATTTTTATGCAGCGTCAAAAAATCATAACTCCATCGATAGAAACTCCCGGAATAGTAATGCACTTTTGCCGGTTCGATTCCATTGACTGACACATAATAGACAGTATTCTTAAAACCCGTTCCGTATAGCGGAAAAGGGACGGGTCTGCCTACATACGCAATGGCATTACCGCTGGTATGCTCGTTAAGCCAATACCAGGCCTCTGTAGCGTCCGGCCAGAAACCCGAATACTTAACCATGCGCCCATACCGCTGGAATTCGTAAGCGGAATAATTCCTCTCCAAAAGCATCATCGGTATGAATATCGAAAGGCATAAGGTATAAATCACCAGGGGCCGTTTCAACCAATTTACATTAAAGACGCGTTCAACCAAAAAAGGCAGACTAAAAAATACCACAGCGGTCGCCATTATCCCCGCAATGAGCTCCATGCGGCTGGCAAGTTCCGGGATCGATGAAATTGCGCATAATCCGGCTAACGCAAAGAAAATTTTTTCAGGCAACGCATAGAGTTTACAAATATATACTGCACTCAATACCGCTACACCGAATAAGGCATAAAGGTAACGAACGTTAGCCAGGGGTATCAGAAAACGAAAAATAAAAAATAACAACAACGGTAAAACTAAAAAGTAGAAATGCGCAAGCCCAAAGCTATGGCGTTTTTTTGCATATACCAAAGGCAATGCGAGGATTGTTGCGGGAAAGACCAATAATGCTCCTTGCAAACCTAAGCCCTCGTGAAAGAGGATTTTGGCAAGGCTATAATCAGCAGTCAACGTATGCGCGCGGAAAGTGTAAAAGTCCATCACGCCCTTAAAAATGGTTTTTCCGAACACCTTCACTTCTAAGGGGTATAAAGGATTGCCTGTATCGACAAAATTCTTTAGGTAGCTGTAACCACCAAGAATCATAATGATGCCAAAAGCAGTCAATAGGTGCGCAATTAAAGAAGGCGTATTTTTCCTGTTTACAAACTGGATATACACAAAAGGTACAATTAACAGCAAGGAATAAAGCAGCCCGATGGTTTTCGTCCCGATGAGCAAGCCGAGCGGAATCGCCAATAGTATAGTCCCTTTGATGGAAAAGTTTTCCCGCAAGATAAAAAGCGCATTGAGGGATGCTAAAAACAACGCTGCGACCATTACATCGACGTAAGCCACTTCGAGTTGTTTAAAATAATTCGGTATGAGGCTGAACAGGCAGGCGGCTATAAAAGACCATTGTTGTTTCAGTTTTAATTTACGCGCGAGCGCGTAGACTGACAAAAATGCAAGGACAAAAAAAGGAATCTGGCCTAGGTCAGCGATAAAGACATTTCGTAATGGAAATATGAGCCATAAAAAAAACAAACTTCCATTAAGAGGATAATACGTGGGGCCGGGCTCATCAAATACGGTAATCGGGTTATTGAGGTTGCCGTTTTTTAGCCACTCCACGGGAAAAGTAAAATGGTAATTCAAGTTATCCCAACCAAAAGGCGGATTCGCCAGATTGATTGCCATCTTGATTAACCCAAATCCTACTAGTATGGAAAAAACAAGCAATATAGCTTTATGTTTTAAGAGCCCGGAGCCCGCGCTTTTAAAACCTGGCCTGCTGAAAAAATAGCCTTTGCGGCGGCAAGACGCGGTAACAACCAATAAAACTAACGCGTTAATGAAAATAAGATTGCTAAGATACAGCTCGCCTAGCAATCCTAACATACACTGCGTAGAAACAATCTGCGCAAGATATATGCCTATGAACGCAATCAATGAATCGCCTGCACTACCGAGCTTAAGCACCTTATATGTCAAAAAAAAGGCGCTAAGCCCTACCATGGCGTTCATTAAAAACAGAAGCATCATTGGAGCTATTCCCTTACTTTCTTTTTTTTACGCGCCTGTTAACCCGAGATAGGAATTAACGCGCTTCTACCAACTTCACCGTAATGGGGATGCCGTTTGCAGAAATTTTTATTAAAAATGGGATTTTTTTGTTTGCTTCCCATACGAACATTTCGACCGAAGACTGGTGGTATGGATTGCCATCGCGCCTTTTGATCTGGACTTTCGCCTGGACAACTTCAATAATCCCATGATTAACCGGCAATTCTTTTTTTTGCGCATTTCCGCTTAAAATATAATTCTTTTGATTCGTGTTTACATTGAACTCTATGGTGTCTGTAGCACTAAAATCGACGCTCCTGAGGCTGAATACCAGGGAAAGGGCATCGTGGGTACGGGGCAGGATCTCCCTCTTAATCCCGGCGCTCGTCATCACGTTATGTACCTGGTCATACGTTACTTCTTTCTCCGTGTCGGGTTTTCCGGAAAGGCTTATTTTTTGCATAAAGGCAACGGGCAGCATAGTCGCAGGGTCAATATAGGAATCCATCTGGGCCCTCCCGTGAAAAAATAACGAGAATATGCGCGAACTCTCAGCCACCGCGTGAAGATGGTATACCTTTTTACCATTAAATTCTACCTCCCCCTTATCGGTAAGTAACGCTTCTCCGGCCGGGACAACTCCCAGTAAATAAAGCTTATATTTTAATTCTGTTGACCCGGATGCGTTCTTTTTGGACAAAGCCGACAATATCGCGGCAGGGTCATTGTTCATTTTGCTGCTTAATAAAAACATTGCGATCGCCAGAGCAAAGATTGCAAAAATTATTCTCCTCATCAACTCCCCTCCCTTACGCGCTTCTTTAGGCATGTAGTGGTATGCACGGTCCGGTTATTTCTTGAAAAAATCCCTGTAATAGGCATATGCCTCTTTGACCCCCTGATCGAGGCTATATTTTGCTTTCCATCCCAACAGTTTTTTAGCTTTCCCGCTTGAAAGGTATTGCTTTTCGATTTCTCCTTTAATCTTGCCCTTGCTTAAGATGCGAGGCGACAGATGCGATTTTGCGGATACCTTGATGATCTTGTTCGCCAGATCCAATACGCGTATCGCTCTTCCGGTTCCAAAATTGAATGCCTCGCCGAAATCAATCTTCCTTAAGTAAAGCATTTGTGCTAAACGGTAATACGCATCTACGATATCCACAATAAACACATAATCCCTTAGGGGGGTGCCGTCACTGCGGATAACCGGATTCTTGTCATTAATAACTGCCCTCATGGTATCGGGTATAATACGGCTAAAATTGAAATCCCCCGGACCATAGATATTGGCGCAACGGCTAACCCCGATAGGCATCGCATACGTATGCGCGTAAGTCCGGCTTAGTATATCCGCACAGGCCTTCGATGCATCGTACGGATGCAAGGAAAGAAGCGAGGCATCTTCCTTATACGGCAGCTTCTCGTGTTCACCATAGGCCTTATCGCTTGACGCCACTATCATCGCACCTACGCCATACACCCTGGCCGCCTCAAGAATATTCCAGGTCCCTTCAATATTGGTCCTCAAGGTCCCAAGCGGCGATTTATTTGCTATCCCGACAATAGCCTGAGCAGCTATATGCAGGCAAAGGCTGACCTTATTCTTCGCAAAAAGCGAAGCAATAAGCCTGCGGTTTTTTAAATCTCCCCTGATTACCGTCGCCTTTCGATAAAGCTTTTCAATATTGAATAATGAAAGCGGAATGTCCTCTTTGATCAATACCACTACCTTAGCGTTATACTCAAGCGCCCTCTTTACAAGGTGAGAGCCGAGAAACCCGTTTGCGCCCGTAATAACTATTACTTTTCTTTTCCATATATTTTTCATTTTTTACCATACCCTCCATGGCGCAACATTCCGTTTCCATAATTCGTTCAGTTCCAGGTTATCCTTATACGTATCCATACATTTCCAGAATCCGTCATGCTTAAACGCTGCTATCTGCTTATTGCGCAGCAGCCTTAAAAAAGTATCTCTTTCCAACACATCGCCTTTCTTAAGGTACCCGAACAGCGCTCTGTTAAATACAAAAAAACCCCCGTTTATCCAGTGGTCGAGTACCGGCTTTTCCTCAAAATGCGTCACTGTCTGCGTATGAGAATCAATCCCGACAATTCCAAAAGGAGAGTGCGGCTTTACCACGGAAATAGTGGCAATCTTGTTGTGAACCGAATGTGCCCTTAGCAATGCATGCACATTAATATTACTAACACCGTCCCCGTATGTCGCGCAAAATACTTCTGAGCGTATAAGATGTTCGATTTTCTTGATTCTTTCTCCGGTATTTGTTTCAATGCCGGTATCCGCAAAAGCAATTTTCCATTTTTTGTGACCCGAAAAGTAATCCCGTATCTTATGGCCTTCGTAACCAAGGCAGAGGATAAAATCATTAAGGCCGTAATGGTCGTACATATTCATGATATGCCATAATATAGGCTTTCCTCCTATGAGAAATAACGGTTTTGGCAGCTTCTCATTCCCCATTCTCGTGCCTTTTCCGCCGCATAAAATAACTACTTTCATAGCGCTTTCTCCCTGCCCATAGACGTATTAGCCTTCATTACCTCGTATATATCTATCACTCCCGGCTCAAGTATACAGCGGATATCCTTATCCGGGCACATTTGGCCGGGAAAGCTTTTAACAAGCCTCAATGCGGGATTGGAAGGAATCCTTCCTAATTCTTCTTTCTGCTCAATGAGGCCGGTTTTTAAATAAGCCTCTCGATGGATTACCACATATTTAACGCCCATTCTGTACAGTGTTGCTGTAGTACGAATATTCGATAATTGTGCGATAGACTGAGCAAACCTATGTGCGAAGGTCTTCGGTATCGTTCCGTTAATAATCATTTTCTCATGCACCGTCTGATGGAATTTATACAACTCATTGGGTGATTCCGTATCAAGCGGATATTCCGCAATGATAAAATCCCCGGGCTGTTTTTTGAGCCACAGATATGCGGCGGGTACGCTTGATACATTGATGGTTTTAAGGGGCGGGTAATTCCAGAATTCAAAAAGCACCGCAGCACAGGCAACTACTACGATGAAGGCCTTGATGCGCGATGACCTGCATTTTGCCCTGATGAGCGCAAGGCCGATCCCCGCAAGGACCGCTATTGCCAGCATTACTACAATACCGAACCTGCAATACGCCCTGAACATAGGAAGTACCCGATACATAAAAACTGAGGGCATGTAGAGCTTTAACCCGCCTATCTTCCACCAGGGTGGCTGGGAAAAAAGCCAGGCCATTAACGCAAGTAACGCAAAAAAACCGATATACGCAGAGGCACGGTTTTCTACGGGCCCCTTGCGCCTTCTTCGCCATTGCCGGAACGCAATAAAGGCCATAAAAAACGGAGTCAGCCCCAGATACAAAGTATGCTCGGTAAAACTCATGCCGTACAACGGAGAACCAACAAACCGCTCGGTAAAACGGCCGAATAACGGGTGGACGCTTGCAGGCAAGAGATAACTTAAGGGCCTGGCAGATTGGGCAAACAGGTCTTCAAAGGGCCTGATATAACCCCCTGCGACCATCGAGGCGGTTTTATGCGGAGAAAGGCTCGTCTTTAAAATCGGGTATAATAAAGGCATAAGCAGAATGCAGGCCAGCACCAAACAAATCAATAATAGTTTTAATGTATGAAGCGAATTTCTTTTCTCAATTATAACAATGAACATAGCATAAACTCCGATAATAATCAACGAGAAATAAAGGTAATAATAACTAGACAGCGCGCTGAGCGCAAGGCTTAGCACCAGAAGCGCTACACTTGCCCTGTTGCTTTTTTCTTTAAGCAGGAATAACGATAACAGCAACAAGGGGAAATATTGGATTTGGGCAAGGCTCGGGTGTTGCCAAGCCCTTGCGAAGTGATACGGCAAAAAAGAGTAGATGACCCCTGAGTACACAGAAGCAAAGAAATCGTTGGTTATGTGATATACAAGGAAGTATGCACACAAGCCTGCCAGGACAAAACTAAACAGAATCGCTAAATTATAGGTCGTTACCGCCCCAAAGGCAATAGTGGACAAACGGGTAATAAAATCGTTTAAGGGATACTGAGGAGCCTGGCTAAGAACCACACCGAATGGCGCAGCAATAACCGGGCACGCGTAAGAAGCAAGGCCGTGGAGCGAAGAATACTTAAGCCACCAGGAATACCACAACACGCCATACGGTTCATCGGTACTATGGAACCCGGGGAAAGACGATGTGAGGCCCTTAATAAGAGGAAACGTCATTACTGCCGTTAAACCAGTAAAAATCAAAACGACTATCAGAATTTTCTTCATTGAGGCTCTTCGGATTTAAAAAACATTGCCGTTTTTATACAAATGCCAGTTGCCAAAAAAATAGTTGTAAGTTTAGCGAACTCTTCCGCAATTTCTTTCATTCCAAGAATGATAAAAATGGAAGAAAAAAACAAAACAAGGAAAAACAGGAGGAAAAAAATATGCTCGATACTAACCCGGAAAAAGCGCACGCGCGCAGGCAACTCTATTTTAAAAGAATATTGTCGCTGACGCGGAAATGAAAAAACATACTTTAATTTTTCAAAATTTATAAAAACCGACCAGCCGGCGGCAGTAAAAAATGCAAACGCAAAGAAACAGCCTTGGGTAAAGTAAATACGGTAGAAATTAAAAATGTTATTAACCCACAAAAAGAGCATCATAAAAAAAGGTATAGATAAAGATGTAAACTGTTTCATAATCGGCCGGTGCGCAGCAGCAAAAAAATTTTTCCAAACCAGCCAGGCAAATACAGAAAGCCCGAAGAAGTACGCTATGATAAAGACAAAACTGTTTTCCCGTTCGGATTCTTGTATTGGTTTCCTGTCTTCGTTAAACACTACATAGATACCTGAGCCTATCTTCTTACGGTAATTCGACAGAAACAGGTCGGCCTTAAAGTCTGATTTCTCGCTAAATGAAAAAGTCAAAATATTCTTACCCTCCCGGATAAGGCCCTTAGGGACATAGAACGCCTCGTTATTGATAACGTCTTTTCCCTTCTTCTCCAACCCAACCAAGCCGTCGGATTTTCCATTTACAGCGATGTTTTTTAGTAAAAGCGGCTTTACGTATTTGACCTTTACAAAATAATCGTCCTTTCGAAGATCATGCTCCACGCTTACCTCGGACTCATTCAACTCAATCATCTGCCTTTTCTCAAAAAATTCGTATTCCTTAACATCGAAAACGGACTGGCCCGCAAGATAAAAAAACACAGAAAAGATTATTGCGGCTTTCACGATGAACCATATAGTCATCCTCATAGCCGGCCCTTTCCTTTTTCTGCGGAATTCAGGTAAATGCAAGGGAAATAGCGCCTGATATTTGCCTGGCTAAACCAGCTTTTGTCCCAATCGATTAATTCCCTTTTCCCCAGCTCATAAAAAACAGTCGAAACGAATTCTACCCGCGTATCAAAATATCGAAACACTAAGGAGTCAAACACGGGGCTATTGTCTACATACCAAATGCTATCTTTTTTCTCGGAACATACCTGCATAAATTTTGCCTTGTCTCCGTCAACCGTATACAGCTTTACTCCGGGAGCAATTTTATCTAGATAATACCCGAGCTCATAAACACAAAATGAACTCTCAATATACACCCTTTTATCCGGGGAATAGTTTCTTGCGATATAACGGGCAATGGCCTTCCAGTCTGTCATTTTTGCCGGCATACTATAATACAACCTTAATGGAACGATGCTCAAGCTTAAAAAAAGGAATATTGTAATAACCGAAAAAAATACTTTGCCCTTACCATCGGACAATTTTCTGGCGACTACCCCCCCAACAGAAGAAATTCCGTTTCCTACAAACAAAATATAAGCTGGGAATGCGTAGATAAAATAGCGGATGTGGAAATCATACCTATAACCCGTAACAGCAATTAACAAAAACGGGATGCATAACCAGAATAAAAGGGCCAAAATACTTTTTCTTTTATCCATATTCTTTAGACCCATAAAAATTCCTGCGACTGCGAAAAAAATATAGACATAAAAAGCAATTCCGTTTCCTGCCCCGTATCTGCACAATACGTTTTTTAAATAAGCAGGGTTGAATTCAAAAGCGAGTGTATCCCCTCCAAGACGGCCCCGGACCGTAGAAACGATCGAAGGAAAAATGGGGAGGCTCAATACAAAAAACACTCCGCACATCATGAGAAATGATTTCAATAAAGGTTTCGGTCTTCTGTGTGAGTTAACAGCAAAGAAAGGAAGAACGAAAAACATTACCGATTCAATAATAATCACATGCAGCATCGCATAATGGAAATAAATCCCACCTGCGTTGGAAAGAATGAGCCCCATAAGATTAACGCGATTTTGATGATGAGTGTATCGCAGAAGAAAATAAAAAGAGAGCATTACAAAAAGAAGGAATCCTGCATATCCTCTTGCGAGTTGAGAATAAAAAATATGATAAAGCGAAAAGGTTAACAGGAAGCTAGACCATAGTGCAGTTGTTTTGTTAAACCATTGTTTAGCTAAAACAAAAATCACTAAGATACCTGCAATCCCAAGAATTGCGGATGGCAACCTCGCCATAGTATCAGAATCATTGATTTTTAAAGATGCGTGCATCAATAAATAAGGAAACGGCGGCTCTTCAACTTTAGCGAGATCATCCACAGAACCAGGATGCCAACTACGATATACTATCTTACTCATATCTCTTCTTGACAAAAGCACACTTGAAATTTCATCCGTGTCTAAAGTAGGTGAGCCGAGCTTATAGAATCTCAACACAGAGCCTGAAACTATAAGCAATAGAAGAAGTATAACCGCGTAGTGCTTATTTAGATTTAAGGAATTTTTCATATATCAAAATTAAAATGCCCACACATGCAACTATTGCCAAGATACGCACGCACAAAAGAAAATAACGCCATATATTGTCAATATCTCTTTGTAACCGGAATATAAGGGTTAATTCCTGTTTTTGGCTCGTGCGGCCATCTACTAAAAACCCGTTAGCCCATGAATTTACTAATAGAGGGCGTTCAGAGAAGGCGCTTGAATCCTTCAAGTTCCAATCGGGATTGTAATTAGTATTAAGCACTATGAACCGGGTATCCTTGCCAGGCCGGACCCGGAATTCCGTTATTTTTTCAGCCTTCCAGGAAAAATCATTGCGGGCATTACCGGTCCCTTTTTTTGAAAAGCCCAACCTTGCCTTACTATCTTCGGATGAAACGACAACACAATCCAGCGCAAATAACCCATTTCCCTGCTTTTCAATGGATAAGTCATGCTCCCCTTCTGATAAAAATATTGCAGGCAACTCAAACCAGCTAAACTCCCGATACGCGGGGATATCGGCAGAATGCACTTTTTTTCCGTCAACCTTAATTGTAAGGATCATGCGCTCTTGGCTGCGCAAGCGCAGCTTCACGTTAAACCGGCCTGCATGAGGGATCTTTAGAAGTGTAGTCCCCTGTTCCCTGTCTTTTTCCTTCAAGCGTATAGCTGCGTTTCGCTTTTTCGTTGCCAACGCATAACCCTGGCTCGCAATGCCATTATAAAATTCGATTGTCCAGTCCGATTGGATATCAGGGACGAAATTCCTTTCCGCTTCAAACAAAAAGATGATTTTTTTCTCTTTCAAGATAGAGAGTATTTTATCGTAATGCTTCCTTATGGCGGATGTTGGGACTACCGCAACCTGGTCTATTGCATTGATCCCGCAGCGGTTCCTTATCCATAAGCTATGAGTGCCTGCGGTTAAATCTGCTTTTCCTATTTTTAGCCATTTTAATCCCGTGCAATTCTTTCTCTCGGCAGCCACGTAACCCAAAAGCAAATAATCCAGGTGGAACGAAATTTCATTCGCTCCTGCGGGACCCCATATATTGTGCCCGATACCCATTCTTACCCATACCTCATACTCCTCTTCTTTCGGGACATCAAAATTCAGGAACATGTCGGCATTCTCGGAACCGGCTTTCACTAACCCCGGGTGCCGGCCCTCCTGGATTTCTCCCTCTGCAATCAACCAGTAAGGCGCATAATATTTAACCCAACCCGTATCGTCTGTATTCCAGATATTATAAGGCCGCTGATCGGTCGGCGTTACCCCGTTTGAAAACCGTGCATAATTCCAAAGGCCCATCTTGTAACGGTCTTCCAAAGCAGAAATGGCAAGATCATCTATGTCTTTGCCGTAAAAAATCACTGCATCTATACTCTCCCCTATTTCCATGAATTTGTTTTTAAGTTGGCTGTTGAACAGGAGCGCGCGCTGCGTAAAATCGAAATCGAGCAAAAAAAGCGGCAAAAAAATACTCCTGCCCCCTACGGCGTAATCGATTTTCGATACTCCGTATAAAAGCGGCATCGGTGTATCAACTTCATACAGTGCCAGCCCTTCGGAAGAACTTAATCTCCTTAATCCCTGCTGCCCTTTAAATACAGAGACGGCTTTTTTCTGGCTTCCGATTCCGGGGATCACTCCCCACATATATTCGTATTCCGGGTAAAACACCAGATTCCTGATGTTCATAAGCTTAAGCATTTCTACAGAGCGGTTAGTCAGCCCCCTCCTCACTACACTTAAGCGGTTATAGGGGTTGAGCCAGAAATACATCAATAGTTCTTTGGCAGGGCTAAAGGTATAATAAAGCGCGCCCAGCCCCGGGTGCCGGTTATCAATAATTTGAAACGGGCTTGCCCCGGGATACAGGAGCATTTTATAATCCTTAGGTTGGACCTTGACCCAATCATAAAGAAAAGACATATCTTCCGGGATAGGCCGTGGCGATAAGATCGAGCCTGCTTTGTCCTTAGAAAAGGGGTTTACCCCGAACAACGCAGGAAAAATCGCGCCGATGCACAAAAATAAAAAAATAATCGCCGTAAAGGCACCCGGATATTTAATACGGTGGGATAGCCTCTTTATAAGCCTGGTTTCCATAAAGAATGCAGAAAACCCTAAAAGTACGGAAACGGGAAAAACAAGAAAAAGAAGAAACTTGGTGGTATCTTTAAACGCTACAAAAAAAGGAACGTATCGGTAGAGGAATAAATATATGAAGCCAAACGGCCCGCTCCCCGCAGAAGAAAGAACCATAAGTAATAACGCGGTTAAGGAAAAATAGATAACATATAAGGAAGAGGCGAACAAAAGAGGCAGAAACACAAAAAATACCAATATGCTCAACAGAGGCAAGAAAACTACGCCGTGTGTTATAAATACCTGCGGAATGAAATAGAGGGAATAGAGGCTCTCTGCCTTGACAATATATGCCGACTGGGATGCGGATTCAGGTATGCCGGAGAATCCTGTCAGAAAAGTGGGAATAATAATCCAGGCATTAGAGACGAGTATGCCAAGGCAAAAAATGCCGAACCGTAACGCAAGCGGCATAACCCTATGGCTATTTTTGGCCGAATAAAAAATAAAGAACGCGCATAGCAACGCAAACATGAGCATGGCGATCTTAAGTTCATACCAGACGATTACGGTAAAACACAGCGCACTTGCCATAACAAGCAACCACGCCCTTACCTTCTCTTTTTCTTCAAGAGACATCAAGAAAAATAAAAAACATAACGGCACAAAAGACATTCCTGCCGCACCCTGTATCCAGGAACCGTGAATTGCCCAGATATTCATTATTGAAGCAATAAAATACAACGCAGAAACAAATGCGGCGGTATTGCTCTGGGTGAGTTTTTTACCAAGCGCATACATAGATACAATCCCCACTACGATAAAAACATATATCCATACTATACGCCTACCCAAGTCAATCGGCAGCCCGAGCTTCTCATGGAGCGTATTCCATAAGGCGTACAAAGGGAAAAGCTGCAACTCATAGGCAGCAATATATTTGCCTCCCCCCTCAAAGCTCCACAGCCAAGGATGGCTGCTTTGCTCCTTCAACCAATCAGAAGTCGGTAAAAAAAGGTCAGTCCTTACCGCAACGCCCGGGGAAAAAACGCCCCTATAAATGACTACGGCAATAATAAAAAGGAAAAGAATATTGATCAGATTTCTGTTTTTTTTGAGAAAATTAGCCACGCCTATCTCTCTCCGCTCTTAATGAACCTAAGCCCTGCATCCAAAAGCCGCCACTCAACAGGAAAACGAAAATTCCTGTTTCTCCATCTCCACTTCGCTAAAAAAGAAAGCCCCGTATAGGCAATTTTCTTTATCGGACTATCTTCAAAAAGCCTGGTTGATTTAAATGCCCCTTTTCTGTTGAACTCGCATTCAGTAAGCAGACTGATAGTCTTTAATAAGCTTCTCGTCTCTTTTTCTAACCATGGCAAATTACTTACGTCATTGTAGAAGAATTCGCCCCACTCCTCTAAAGACCGAGGTTCCCTGAAGCCATACTCTAGCGCTTCTTTATACATAGGGGTATTAGGAAAAGGCGTATACACACTAATGCTGTTCACCATCAAGCCGGGATCAATCCGGGTGAGCTCATCGATCAGATCAAATGTCTTAAAAATATCTTCTTTCTTTTCTCCGGGAAAACCCGACATAAAATTCACGGTAGAAAAGAGGTTATTTTCTTTAAACTTTTCAACGGTGGTTTTCATCTGCTCAACCGTAATTCTTTTGTTAATCGATTCAAGGACTCTGGTAGAGCCGGATTCACCGCCAAAACTCACCCCCACACAGCCGCTTGCCTTGAGGAGCTTGAGAAAATCGCTTGTATATTTATACGCCTGGTCATACCTTCCGGAGGAACCCCATTGTATATCAACCTTAGCGTCGATCAACTTCTGGCAAATCTCACCAACCCTTCTCTGGTCCACGAAAAATTCGTCGTCGATAAACGAAATGGTTTCGGGATGAAAGGTATCGCATATGTATTTGATCTCTTCCACCGCCCTCTCGGCAGACATAGCCCTCCAGCGGCCCTTATGTACCCGGTTAGAATAACAGAAACCGCAGGAATAAGGACAGCCCCTGCTGGTCTGAAAATACATTATTTTCCTTTTGATATTGGAATATTTATGAAAATTCGGCAATAACTCAAACGGAAGATAGGGCAGCTTATCCAGTTCGATACAATCCCTTTCAGCAGTAGAAACTATTTTTCCATCCTGCTTAAATGTTATTCCTTTTACAATTTCTAAGCTTTGCCGTTTTTGTATCGCCTCTATTAGCTCTAAAAAGGACTCTTCCCCTTCCCCTCGTACTGCCACATCGACTAATTCATGCGCGGCAGTCTGTTCAGGCACTAGCGAACAATGCACGCCTCCCCAGATAAGAGGCAGTGTTTTGGCCTTTGTTTTTATCCAGCGGGCAATTTTCAAAGCGCTGTGTATCTGTGGGCCAGTGAGGGACGTTATCCCGACAACATCATATTCTGCCAATTTGATATTTCTGCAATCCTGGAATTGCCCGTCAAATATCTCAACACGGTGACTGTTCGAACGAAGCACTCCCGCCAAAGGCAAAAGTGCGCTTGGGTAGCGGGGATGAATCGACTTTGGGTCAGGGTTGATTAATAATACATTCGCCATAACTAATGCAGCCTATCTATCGGTATTTCTCCGTAAAATAATAAAATTCCCAAATACCGCTTCCTGATGATAATTGGCTTTTACGTATTGATACAAAAGCGGATAAAACTGCTTAACGGGATATGCGCTTGAATTCTGGTCTCTTTCGATTACATAGTTCACCTTATTTTTTCTCAGGTCGCGTATTATTGTCGGCTGTTCATAATAAGGGACATAGGTAAGAAGCACGTTATCAAAATACGAAGGACTCTTCCTGTCGGTTAAAAAATAAAAGATCGTATCGAAGGACATGACGAATATCCGCTCGTCTTTTTCGGTATGCGCACGGATATACGCAACCAGGGGTTCAACGGTATCTTTATTCGTCTGGCTCACCTTAAGCATCCTTGCTTTCGGTATATCAAGCGACCGGTTAAACACCTTAATGGGAGTGCTGTAATACCAAAGCGCCATCTTCCGGTAGGCGATGCGTACGCCAGAGAAAATGAAGAGAAATAACAATACGGCGATAAAATAGAGCCAAGTTTTCTTCTTTATCGGATCACGGCTTTCCCATGAGTACATTTTGAATAATAGAAAACTAACGAATATCCATAGCGGGGGGTATACAAGAATCTGATGAATAAGATCGCTTGAATTAAGCAGGCCGAAATAAATCTGGAGTACAACAAAGATGACCAATAGCAAAAGTGCGCTTGTCTCGCCTGCAAGAGGGCGCTTTAGGCGCAATAGCCGCCAAAGATATAGGACGGCAAATCCGACCAGGAAATATGGAATATAAATGAATGCATAATATACCGAGGAAATAAACATCTTAGTGAGCCAGTTTCCGGCAGAAACCAAGTAAATCACTGCGTATACGATAAAAAGCGCGGCAAGAGCGCCTTCTATTTTTGACCAGAGCGACTTTTCTTCCTTTAGCCTAAGCGCAAACGAAACAAACAGGAACATGCACGTTAACACAGCCGAAATACCCAATAGATACTTCCAGCTATGAGTAAATTCATACGGCAGATACAAAAGGCGTATGGGGCTGGCAGTAACCTCCTGCTGTTTAAGCACGAGCCATACAAAGGCGCTCTTCAATGCTGAATTCCAGAAAAGATATACCACGAATGGCAGTATCGCAATTACCATACCCCCGCCCACAAGCAAAAGCTCCCTTAAAGAAATTACCTCCCTCTTTAGAAGCGGCGTTTTACCTCCTTGCAACATGCGAATTAACGATAACCCGACTATTACGGAGAGGAACGCTGAAAGCCCGATATTCTGTTTACATAACAATGTGCACCCTATGAAGATGCCGCAGAGAAAAACATCCCAGGCCCCCTTACGTGCGAGGTAGCGCAATAGAAATAAAACGGCAAGGAGAGCAAATAAATCCGCATACCAGCTGTACCAGAGGAAATTTAAATGAATCGTTCCCCAGATACCAAACACGGCACTCGAAAAGATGGCAAACGCAGGAGGCATAATGCGCAGCGAAAGGTAATACAATAAAAGAGCGATGAATACTCCGACAATAGTAGTAGTAATCCTGTTAATTATCAATTCCTGGCCGAATATCTTAAACATCAGGCTCTGCAGGTAGAAAGAGCCGGGTGTTACGTGCAACTGAAAATCCTTATACGGGATATCCCCCTGAAGGATCCTACGACAGACGTTAATGGAGAAGCACTCGTCGTCCATCGGGAAACCGACATTATAGAAAGAACTGCTCAATAGGATATAGCCGACAATAATAACCATTACTGGATACCGTTGCAAAAACGAAGCCGCTCCTTCTAAAATTTTTTTAATTCGCGCCACTTTTTCCCTCCTTATGGAATACTTTTATCACTTGATCTTTATAGCGGAATCTTTGCACTTCAAGGAAACCGCTCGGCAAGGGCCCATCATAGAATAAATCGGCAAAGTAAGTCACCCCGTACCTATCTACAAGATTGTCGATATCCTCTTGTGAAGCAAGGGCTGGCGCAGTCACAGAGCCACGGCCTGAATAATATAAAGGGACCATTGCATATTGCATCATAATCACGTCTTCTGTATTTGTATAGCGGCTAACCCAGCCACCTAATTCTTCCGCCATCCTGCTGAACGGATAAGAGCGATAAAGCATATCAAAATCTTTCCGGTATTGCCCGACCAGGGAAGTTAAAGAAAAAACAATACATACCAGTAGGATAGTTAATTTAAGGTAATTAAAGAGGCTGCGTTGCATAAGGTAATACGAAACGCTCCTGCACGCATACACACTCCCCCCTAAATAAAGCAACGGGTAAAAAGGCAAAAAATGTCTGGGATCCAACGCGAACGGATGCAACATCACGAACAAATACCCGAAAAACACAAACAGGTAGAAAAAGAGGAATTTCCGGTTAAAGAAACGCCTAACCCCGAATACTGCCTGATGCAGGACAATAAGCAAGAAATAATTGGAGGTCCTATTCAGCTCCGGAAAGCTCGATCGAGCAGAATCAAAAAACCGTTTTACAAAATCAAAAACCGTATGGGTATCAAAATAGAGGCGAAAGCTAGGGACTTCCTTGCACACCGCATGGCCTGGTACGCCTAACTCAAGCCACATAAAATATTTACCGACATACATAAATGGGTCATGAAACTCTACGTAGTTTCTAAGCAACCAGGGAAAGACAGTCAATACAAAAACGGCGATAAGAATGCCTGACTCTTTGAGGCGTTCTTTGATATGTTTTTCGCGGGTAGTTAACAGATATATCAAAGCCACGAAAACCAATACCAGCCCGTTATAGCGCGCAAGATATGCGAGTCCAGACAAAAAGGCCGATATGATTAATGCGCTTCTTCTTTCCTTCTCTCCATATAAAAAAAGGAAGTACGTTGCCCACATCGCACAAAAGACAAAAAGCGGCTCTAAGAGCCCTTTGGTGATACTAAACAACCAGAAAAGATTGAGCGAAAGGGCAAGCGAAGCGATTAAACCTGCTGTATTTCCCGATAAGCGCCTGCCAATCAAAAACAGAGGAATCAGCGACGCTGAAGCAACAAACGCATTGAAATAGATCCCGTAATAATAATTTTCCCCGAAAATTTTATAGATTATCCCCAAAAGCAGGGAAAATAGCGGCGGGAAATCGTATCCGGCATGAGGAAGGGAATCATTGCGGTAAAAATAGTTAATCAGTGGGATATAAAAAGGCTGTTTTGAAAAAACCGTTCTTGCCATATAGGCATGGTACATATTGTCGCCGTTGGCATCAATGGCCCGATAGTCGATAAGCATACTGTAATATAAAAATGAAATTGCTGCTATTGCCACGACAATAAAGCAGACTCTAAATTTCGCGGAAGCAATAATCACGCAAGGGCCTTTTCTTTAAAAAACTGATTGAATTGTTCAAGTATATACTTGATTTGGGTATCGCCGAGGCCGGGATATACGCCGATAAAGAAACTCTGCTCCATCACGTAATCGCTGTTTTTCAAAACCCCGATACTACGGTGCCTGATGTGCCTGAAGCCTGGCTGCCTCAATACGTTCCCCGCAAAAATCATCCTGGTCTCGATTTTTTTACGCTCAAGAAAAAGCACCAGTTCTTTTCTGTTAAACCACTTATTTTTACGGACGGTTATAGGGAACGCAAACCAGACAGGCTCTGCGTGGCGTTCGTTACGCGGCAGGATCAGAAACTCCCGGTATCTCAGTAAGCCCTTGTAAAGAGAGTTGAAATTATCGATCCTTTTTCTTTTGAAAGAGGGGAATTTTTTGAGCTGCTCTATTCCTAAGGCTGCCTGGATATCCAGTGGCTTGAGGTTATAGCCGATATAGGAAAAGACGTAGCGCTTATCATAATCGCGAGGCATTGCGTGGCTTCCTTTTTGAGAAAACCTGAATGCGCAATGGCCGTCTCTCTTATCTGCATACCTACAACTGGTGCAATGCGTAGAACACGTCCTCCCCCAGTCACGTAAACAGCGCAGGACCTGCGCTAATTGCGGGTTTGCGGTAATCACCGCTCCCCCTTCGCCCAAGGTGATATGGTGCGCAGGATAGAAACTAAAGGTCCCTAAATCCCCGAACGTCCCTACCAGTTTCTTGCCATATTTGGAACCAAGGGCATCACAGGTGTCTTCGATAAGGAATAAATGATGCTTCCTGCAAAAATCGGTGATTGCGGCCATATTGCAGGGATTACCCAACGTATGAGGAATACACACAGCCTTAGTCCTCGGCGATAATGCCTTCTTCAAATAAGTTACATCGATATTTAATGTTTCGACTTCGCAATCCAGAAATACCGGAACCAGGTTATTCTGGACAATCGGTGCTACGGTAGTAGGAAAGGTAAGGGCTGGGGTAATGACTTCATCTTGAGGATTAAGGCCGTTTTTAAGGTTCCTGGCAAGAAGAGCAGAAATGGCCAAAAGATTTGCCGAAGAACCGGAATTGGTTAAGATTGCGTTCTCAACGCCGTGGAAGCGGGCAAACAATTTTTCGAATTGCATCGCATACTCACCGTAGGTGAGCCAGAAATCAAGCACTGCGCTGACCATCGCGGACATGTCTTTTTCGTTATACACCCTTCCGGCATACTGAACCAACGATTTTCCGGGAACAAATTCTTTCTTTGCATGAGAGTGCTTGTAATATTCTATTACCTGTTTTAGGCATGCAGCCTTTCGAATAGTTTTTTTGGTCATAGGGCTTTCCTGTCTTTGCGGGCGAGATACCATTCTATGGTTTTCTTTAATCCTTCCTCCAGGGGCACTTTCGGCTTCCACTTAAGTATCGTACGCGCCTTCGTATTATCGCAATAAAAATGCATGGTTTCTCCGGGCCTATACGCAAGTGCGCCGGCTTTTGGTTTTACCGGATTGCCCAGCATCTTTAAAATCATCGTTACTACATCGATTATTTTATACTCTTTCGCATTCCCGATATTGATAACTTCTCCTAAGGCCTGCGGAGTAACGGATGCGCGGATATAGCCGTCAACAATATCCGTCACATAATTGAATTCCCTTGTCTGTTCTCCTTTGGTCATCTCTATATCCTGGCCTAAAAGTGCTTTCTGTATCACGTAGGGTATAAGCATATTGCTGATTTGTTGCGGGCCGTAAGTCAAAAAAGGCCTAAGCGTCACAATTGGAACTTTCTTGGTCTTGTAAATCATGCTGCAGAAAAGGGTAGCTGCAGCTTTGGAAGCGGAATACGGAGAAACCGGATTAGGGCATTGATCTTCTGTGAACGGAGTTGTATTATCGCCATATTCTTCGCAGGTGCCCGAATTTATGAAACAGTCGCACGCTCCTGCCTCAAGGGCATGCAACAAGTTAATCGTTCCGAGCAGATTGGTATCGATCATTTCCCGCGAATGCTCCCATGACCTGGACACATTCACATACGCTGCAAGATGAAACACCTTTCTTGGACATGCTTTCCTTATTGCAGACTGCACCTGCGCATAATCGCGTATATCCGCATTTTCAAGCGCGATTCTACCGACTATATCTTTGATCCGCCACAAATCAGCACCCTGTTTGATAAGACCGCTTACCTCTGCTCCGGTCGCAATCAACTCCCGCGCTAGATGAGAGCCGATAAAACCGTTTATGCCCGTAACCAGGACTCTACAGCCTTTTAGTGACGTCTCCATGTTCCCTTCTGAATTTCTCCGGCATGAAATAATATAATGTAATGTTTTTAAGGAACTCCATAATCGTAGCCAGCCCCACATTGGTTGAGCCGCACTTCCTCTTGTAGAATGTTACCGGTACTGACCCAACCTTACCGCGCAATTGCGCGCACTTCAGAATGATCTCCGCATCGATGAACCAATCTTTTGAAACGGGCTTAAGCGCCTCATATAAGCGGCGCGCAAATATCTTGGGGGTGCCGTTTATATCATCGGTGTGTGCCTTAAAAAGAACGCCGAAAATCGCGTTATAGAAAAACGATATGACTTTACGTTGCAACCCGTCTTCCCGGAAAACCCTCCTGACTTTACATAAATCCAGGCGTTTTTCTGTTAATTTTCTATATACCTTTACGACATCTGCCGGCTTTATCTGGCCGTCTCCGCACATAAAACCGAGATACTCACCGCAAGCCCCTTCCAGGCCTTTAATAATCCCCCAGCCATAGCCACGATTCTTAACCACTGTTACTTTACGTATGCGATTGTTGGTCCTTGAGTATTTTTCAATCAAGTCTCCTGTCGCATCGCATGAGCCATTATCCACAAGCACAAGCTCGTAATCTATTTTCTCTTTATCCAACGCACGGGATAGTGTTTCAATCAATTCGCTGATATTATCTGCTTCATTGTATAAAGGAATAACCAAAGAAAGCTCGCGCATCTCTATAACACTCCGCGGCAACGGCTACAGGCAACAAAAGCACCTTTTGCGCGTAAATCCTTCCTGAATCTTCTCAATTTATCTCCGTTCCATATCTCCTTAAAGCTATTCTCATATATATTGCCCATCGGGTAATGAAAACAGCGGGTAAGGCCAATCACATCGCCGCTGGCAGTAATCTGGCTTACCCCCCAGGGAATATAGCAACGGTGTCCGCCGACAAAACTATCAGGCTCAAGGTAGTATTTCTGCAAATCCTCTTTATCCATTGTCGGGCTGAAGAATGCTTTATTTTTAAGCATTCTTTTGACCTTATTAAGCTGGTCCCAGAGTACCTCAACATCAACCTTTTTCGGATCAATCCCTCCCCCGATACAGGAGTGCGTAATGGGATAGATATGCGCATATATGCGGTTATGGGCATCAGCCATCTCCTGCGTAATGAATGTCATATGCGAAAAAATAAATTTTTCTATGTCAATACCGCTGAAGTAATCCGGGATGCGGTCAAGCGAATCATAATTATAATTGGTGACTACATGGATAGTGGCAAAACGCGGGTATCGCAGCTTTCTCTGTTTTTTAATCCGGTCGATTTTGCGCATTCCGGCCAAAACGCGGTTAAAACCACCGGAAAAACCGCGTATCATATCGTTAACCTCAGGCGGCCCGTCCAGTGAAACTACAATCCTTGTAATTCCGGCACGAAGAAGTCCTTCTGCCATATCCTCCAATAGCAGTCCGTTGGTATTTATGGAAACTTTTAAGCCGCATTTCTTTGTAGCATATTCACAGACTTCCAGCAAAGGACCGTACAAAAGTGGCTCGGTTGAGGTGATGGAAATAAGCGGTTTGAACTTTTTTACTTCTTCAAAAAGTGCTTTAAGCCGGGTGGGGTCGAGTTCCTGGCGCGCATCTGCCACCATGTTCTTATAAAAATAGGTCTCCTTATCATTCATTCCCACATCGCACATTTTACAATGAAGATTGCAGACGCTATTGACAACCAGATAAATTATTTTAGGGAAAAGGCTAAAGCCCTTCCTCGAGACGTAATATGGCATTGCCTGCCACAGAAGCGAAAATATTCCTTCGTCCTGGGAGTTAGGATGGGCGATAAAACTATCGATCCTCTTTTTAAGTTTTCTTAACATGTTGTATAGAGGCCTTGAATATCGGACTTACGCAGATATCCCTAAAAAGTAAAATTCCCGATTTGACCATATTCGTTAGTTCATTGAGGCTCTTTATAGTAGTTGCCCTGCGTGCGATATACGAAAGGCGGAAATAAAAACTTCTCAGCGCACGGTTACGCAACGCTATCAATTCACTAAGAGTAAAGTTCTCCTCCCATAGCGGAGGGATAAAGTCTTTTGTAGGATTACGTGCGAACCCCTCCCAGTAATCATTTTTTCGTAACCCTTTTTTTAGGCTTAAGTCGTATATGGCTGTTCCGGGCATCGGTTTTAAGATGGAAAAGGTGATGTAGTCGGGCTTTATCTTTTTAATCAACGTAAGCGACTCCTCGAAATCTTGCAGTGTCTCACCAGGCCCTCCCACAATAAAATAGGCAAAAGAAGCGATACCGACTTGGCGCATAAGCCTGAATGCCTCATAGACATCGCTTAAGGATATTCCTTTGTTGTATGCGGATAATATCCGCTGTGACCCAGACTCAATTCCGAACTGAATCCGGCTGCATCCTGCCTTTTTTGCCCATTGCAACATTTCTCTATTAACCCTATCCACCCTTCCCCTGAATGACCACTCGATCTTAAACTTCTTCTCACAAATAAGCTTGCATATCTCAATTACCCTGTCTATGGAAAAATTGAATGTGTCATCGTAAATATCAAATTCTGCATAACCGTTTTCGACACACTCTTCTATTTCTTCAATAACATTCTTTGGGGAGCGCATCCTGAGTTTCTCAAAAGGCAGCTGGCAAAAAGAACACCTGAAAGGACACCCCCTGCTGGTAACGAGTGAAGTCATCAATTTTGTCTTTCCTGAAGAAAAAACCGAGTAATAATCTTGTGGGTTTACCAGGCCGCGCGCAGGAAACGGCAAAGAATCGAGGTCATCGATATAATAGGCAGGATTCATGGGATTTATTTTTTTATCTCTGTCTGTCTTACTTATGAAAACGCCGTCAATGCCTGACCCATTTTTTTCTTCGCTAAGAGAATCGGCCAACTTCATGAAGGATAATTCTCCGTCACCTACCACCACTGAATCAACCCCTTCCAGGCGCATGGTCTGGTTTGGATACAAATTCACATGGGCGCCGCCAAGGCAGACATGGATATCTCTGTCTACTTCCTTCACCGTTTTGGCAGTTAACGCTGCATCGTATAAAAAGGTGGTATTTACGGTTATCCCTACCAGATCCGGCCCATATTCCTGCAGGGCCTGACTTAATTGACGATACTCCATTTTTTGCGCATTGGCATCAAGGATCCTCACTTCATGCCTACTGAAGCGTTGCAGGTAGCCAGCCAAAGACATTAAGCCTAAAGGAGGATGCAAAGACGCTTCATTTTCAACAAACTCAGGAAGGTCATATATCTGTTTATGAACAAGCGGAGGAAAAATAAGCAAAATTTTCATATCTTATTGAAACCTGCTTTCTATCCGGCTGGACGAAAATTCCGAGCAAAGAGCACATGTAGCTTGAAACCTCCTAGATAAATGCCCGCGCCTTAGTTCCCGAATCAGCCTGCCGTTCCATATTTTCTCTAAATCCTGAGTAAACGCATTCCCTACATCAAGCAATCCTTCATAATCAGCGCAACAGGGAATAACGGTTCCGTCAACGAGCACGTAGAGGCTCCTCCATAATTCCCTGCACGCCTGTTGCCTTGAATGCTTTTGGAATAACAACAACGGTTGAAAATTGATGAAATCGACTTTGCCTTTCCACTCTTCTTTAAGCGCCCCGATGTCCGCTTCGTTATCATTACCAATCACTGCGGTTATTTCAATCTTCATCCGCGGGTTGTTTCGGTTCCTATATTCTATGAAGCGCTCGATATTCTGTTTTACTTCTAGATAATTATGCCCTCGTATTTTCTCGTATTCTTTTCCGACTGCATCCATGGAAAATCTCATAATATCTAACCCGCTACTTATTATTTCTTTACATTTGCCTTCGTTAAGTAATACTGCATTAGTCGTGGTTGACGTATGGATGCCCTTAGAAGAAGCATACGTAATAAATTCTACGAATTCCGGATGCAGAAGCGGCTCCCCCCAATTTACCAAACCTACCCTTCTTATAAGAGGATTTGCATCAATTATTCTTTTGTACTCCTTGAGCGGAAAAAGGCCCCTTTTCCGCTTCATTCCAGAATTTACCGGACAGATAGAGCATTTTAGGTTACATACATTTGTCAACTCAAACGTCACGGTAGTCAGGCCAAACACAAACGTTGAACCCAAGCCCCTCATCAATTGATTCAAGGAGTCTAAAAAAAACGCGGATGCGCTTGGGTAGCGAGTGGAAATAATATACTCAAATGAAGGCTTTTTTAAATAGTACCTGGCAATCACCCGGCCCAAAACCTTAATAAGGCTGTCCCATAATTGCGTTTTCATGATTTAATATGCTTTATGAGCTGGCTGGCGCAAAATTTAAGAAACGACGCTTTCTTCAGTATCTTGACATCGGGAGCACTGCGGGTAACGACCGCTTTAAGCGATTCCATGTTGGCTATTTTTTCCTCATACGTATTCAGACAGCTACCCACATCGGAAACAAAGTGCGCGTCACTACCTCCTACAGGTATCAAAGAGCACTCCTCGGCAATCTGCGCAATTCGTAATTCCTCTTTCGCAGGACTGCGGGCACTGTAAAGTTCTATCAAATCGGCGGACTTAAGAATGGATAACGGCAGCCTGCGTAAGTCCGGATGCGGAATCAATACTACTCCACCCTGCCCTTTTATTTCCTCGATTACATCAGCACACTTTCGCGAGGTGATTTCTTTATTGAGAAACAAACCGATCATATCCCCGAATTCCGTAGCAACCTCAGAAGCACAGATTACCAAAAATCCCGGGTCTGTGTTTCTTCGCGCAGCCTCAACGCTTCCCCGTATCGTATTGTGGTCGGTAATCGCGATTGCGTCTAAACCGCACTTCTTTGCTTTGCAGAGCAATCCGTCTATGGAAGAAAGCGCGTCGAAAGAGTACCGTGAATGAATATGAAAATCTACCGTATACATGGCGGCCTTCCGTGAGGGAATTTCAGCTTGCCTTTATAGTATCGCGCATACCCTAAAAATAGAAGCCATTGAAAAAGGTTAGGTTTTAAGTCCCGGTAGTCTATGTCATAGAAAACATTCTTTTCTTTAAAATCACGTATAAAAGCCGGCAGAGAAGCGGGCTTCGCACATACATGCAGGATCTCCCACGGAATAAGCCATCGGAATTTCGTTCCCACGTTATAGCTTAAAGGGGGAATTAATGCTTCCTGCGTTGCAAGACGATAGGCAAGAACAGGAAAATCCACCCCGCAGGCGATAGCTAAATCCAGTGACCCCCAGAATTTAGGATTGAGCTCCATAAGCTTAAAAGAGTTATCGCGCGCATCGCGCTTGAATTCCATCATGATAACCCCGTGCCACCGTAGCCTGCTCAAGATTAATTCTCCGATAGACTTCAGGCCATCTTCGTAAACACTTTCGGCTGCCGCGCTGATGCCGCCAGTTACCGGATACTCCCTGATTCTTTTATGCATGAAATGCGCAATAACCCTGCCTTGGTCACAAAGCGCAAAGTAGCCATAGCCCTGTCCGGGTATATATTCCTGTAACAACACTCGCCCGGTAGAAAGAACGCTCTTTTCGCTGCGTAATGCCCTGAAAGCTCCGAGAAACTCACTCTTTGAGTTTACATACCTTACCCCTCCGGATTTCATCGGTAACTTCAAAACCGCGGGAAAGTCTGAATCGCAAAGGCTGGAAAAACCCTGTTCATCGATAGTTTTTGTTACGGGTATTGCTACGCCCAGCCCTCGCGCAAAGGTTATAGTCTTAGATTTATCTGAAGCGATCTCCATCTGATTAAAATCGGCAACAGCGGTATTCGTATGCTTGAGGAACTCTTTCTTATGGCGGGAGACAAGATACGTAGAAGCATCCCTTAAAGGAAAAATAGCGTCATAATGGGTCTTTTTGACTTCTTCTAATAAGGCTTCAACAAAGCCTTGGGGATTACTTTCGGGTTCGGGATACCTGAAAAACCTGTTTACGAATTTAGAATAAAAAGATAATGACAGGTACTTCACCGGAGAACCGAGGGTAATCCTGATCCCCTCTTTTCCCAGGGACCGAACAAAGGGGAGGGAATGCTTGGTAAAGCCATCCAGTATTAATACATTCTTTGTTTTCAATGGAGCCCTTTAATGTAAAAGATTGTATTGCGATAGTAGCTCTTGTTCTGAAATAAAGCTGCCTCCGCTATCGGCAACCCAGCCAAGGATTCGTTTCAACAGGTTCCCCCATCCATAATCCCGACAGAAAGATTCCTGATGCCAAACCATCACGCAGGTTCCGGCGAATTTTTTCACCTCTTTAAGCACGCAGACCGCTTCTGTAAATGCACTCTCCTCTGTACGATTGCCATAATGCATGAGCGTTGAATCCATCAATACAGGCGGAACCTCCAAAATCCTGTAACTTCTCCCTTCTTCGTGCGAATAGGGAAAGTAAGGATGCGCCAGCCCGGACCTGAACCCTATCGCATCGTTAAAACCAAAACTGGCATCATACAAAAACCCTGCCTCCTCTTGCGCTTTCCAGGTATTCTTAACAGAAAACCTCAACCAGTGCTGCCGTAACCCCCTTACCGAATAATTTAGGGTCCGAGAAAGCATGGACTTCTGTAATAACAGTTCACCGCTTGAGGCATAGGAATTATAGCCTGAGTGCAACCCAATACCTTTTCCTTTGCGAATCAACATTTTAATCGAATCCTTTAAAACCGCTTCTTTGGAAATATCATATGCGGGGTCAAAGATCAGGCTTTTTATTTTCTTTATCCTCCCGTATCTAATTTTTTGATAAATATTAAATATTGAAGGGACCTTTAACGACTCCTCACCTGAGGCAATTACTTCAAAACATAAATAATTACAACGAAAAAAAATAAAGCGAAAAAAACGCTTCCCCTCTTCACGGGATTTCTTAAAATCCATTTCAAAAAGGGATCGGAAAAGGTTAATGACAATAAACAAAAGTTGTTTTGCCTGCATGATCGGCGTCTTTCTTATCGCATCGACATCATACATCATAAGAACCTGAAAACCTAAACGGCGAGGCGACTTTTGGCAATCAAGGCTTTTACCTGAAACCGCTTCTATCAACGACTGAAATATGATAAAAAAATAATTGACCCAAGGTTTACCGTAAAACGCCTGATCTCGGCGTATAAATTTTGCGTAAGAGTGTGCAATCCCGTGCTTCTCTTCAAAGGCAATATCAGGGATATTCCCCAAAAAACAAAAGATGTTGTAAAAAAAGTCGAAATGGACATTGATTCCCTTGGTCCCGCTGCCTGCGCTGCTAATTAAGGGCGCTTTGGTGCTTGCCTCAGAAAAAACTACGCTACCCCTGACCTGCTGGTTACTGAGAAGCTGCCGGTATACGGGTAGTGCGGTATCGCTCAGGCGCGCATCGGTAAAGAATGAACTATCGCACTTGCCGTAACAATAACCTTCCTGCATGCGAGAGCGCACCCTTGGGATATTGATACAGCCTTCTTTCGGCGGCAACCCGTAATTGATAAGACAATCTTGCGATTCTATGGGATCGTTTTCTTTTCGAAACCTGAACTCAACCGCCGTCTTGGTAACGTGTTTAAATGTCTCGCAAATAAATGCTACATATTTTAAATCCTGCGCATCGTCGGAAGTTTGTATAAATATGGTCATTTCTTTTTAAAGAAAAAACTGCCGGTACCATGATTCCAGACACATAATGCCCCAGACATCACGGTCAAACTCGCGACTGCCTTCAATAATCTTATGAATGGCAGCGGGTTTAAAAATTCCATTGAGACAACAAGTATCGCCAACCCTCTCATGAAGAAAATCATTTAAGTCGTTTTTTAACCATTTAAAAAGCGGGACCGGAAACCCTATTTTGTCTTTCCTTTCATCGATTGCATCAGGAATAATTCCTTTTACGGTTTTGCGCAGGATAGATTTGGTCTGCCCGTTTTTGAACTTTATGCTGACCGGCATGCCGAAAATCAACTGGGCAATACGCGTATCAAGAAACGGAACCCGTGATTCCAGAGAGCAAGCCATGCTCACCCTATCCTCTACCTGAAGCAATGCCGGAAGCCACGCTTTTGTTTCATAGCGCAGTACCCTATTAAGCAGTTGAGTATATCCGCCTCCTTTAAAAACCTCAAGGAAACTTTCAAACGGAGAATAATTCTTGGAGTCCTGCAAAAATTCTTCCGACAAAATGCTATTTAAGTTTTCGCACCTGCAAATCAACCTGAAATATCTCTCTTCAACCGGACCGAATAAATTTTCTTTAAAAAAATAGTGCAAGAGAGGGATATATCTTGTCAACTGTGAGATATTCGAAAGAGCGCCTTCTAAAGGAAAGGAAGAAATGCTTTTGTCTTTTACTCCGCTTATCCTTTCTTGGAGTAGTCTTTCTAAGTAGAGCAAATAGTAGCGGGTATACCCTCCGATAATTTCATCTGCCCCCTGGCCTCCCAAAGCCACCTTTACATTTTCACTGGCGAGCCTTGAGACCATATATTGCGGAAATATCCCTTGGGCTGCAACAGGCTCATCCAAATGCCATATTATTTTATCAAAAGAATTACTGAAGTCAGCGGAAGTCGGAAAAATTTCATAATGTCGCGTATCGGCGTATCGGGAGGTTACACGCGCGAACTCCGTATCATCATACACCCCCCCCTCCTTAAATCCGGCAGTAAAAGTCTTGAGTTGATATCCTAAATGCCTGGAAGCTAAGCAAACTATTGAAGATGTGTCGATACCGCCGCTTAAGTAACTCCCCACAGGCACGTCGCTTCGCAGCTGAATCCTTACTGAATCCTTCAAGGCTAATAAGAGCGCTTCTTGACACTCTCCTTCGCTAAGATTTGTTTCTTCCTGCGCCGGCAAGTCCCAAAAACGACTCATGCTGAATTCGCTATTGTTAATTACTACCATATGCCCGGGAAGTATTTTTTTGATATTTTTAAAAAAAGTTTTTTCTCCTAACACATACTGAAAGGTCAAATAATCCATCAATGCTTCCTTATCCATACAAGGCCGCTCTCCCGGGTATTGCAACAATGCCTTGATTTCTGAAGCGAAAAGCAATCCTTCGCCGGTCCTTTTATAATAAAGGGGTTTTATCCCGAACGGGTCCCGGGCCATAAACAGCCTTTTCTTCCTTTTATCATAAAGCGCAAACGCGTACATTCCATTTAGATACGGCAGGAAGTTTTGTCCATATTCTTCGTAAAGATGCAGGACTACTTCGGCATCGCTGTAGGTCTTAAATACGTGGTTACGTTTTTTTAAGTCTTCTTTTAGTTCCAGGTAGTTGTAGATCTCTCCGTTAAGAACCAGAACAATCGAGCCATCTTCGTTAAACATCGGTTGGGCTCCACCTGAAATATCGATAATACTTAGTCTCCTGTGGCCCAAGCCCACATTTTTTTCAAGGAACAAACCCTCCCCATCCGGACCGCGATGGATCATAATATCCCTCATCGCAACTAGAGATTCCTTATCTACCCTTTTGCCCGAAAAATGGTATATGCCACAGATACCGCACATAGTTATCGGATTTTCCCCCTGTAAATCTTCCACATAAAGCGTAAATGGCTCATTGTGGTCTTAAAAGTCTTTAGTTTCGATACGCCGAATTTTCTTTCGTATAACACAGTAGGATATTCCTTCACCTGGTAACCCTTAAGCAATGCCCGGACAAGCAATTCTGCGGTGGCTAGAAAATCATTGGCTTCGGGCATAATATCTGCGAGGACATACTTACGGTACACCCGGAAACCGCTGGTCATAGTATGCATAAAATCCGCCTTGCCTCTTAATACGAACTTGTACAGCGCTACTACGGTACGGCTAGGAATAAACCGGTGAACAGGATAATTCCATTTACCTTCCGGATGAAAAGGCGATGCGGTCACTACGTCTACCCCTTCAGACAGATGCTCAAGAATTTCCGGAATCTCCTCGTGGTCATAGTTGGTGTCTGCATCAATAGTTACCACCACCTCACCGCTTGCCGCACGCAGCCCGGTTTTAAGGGCAGCGCCGAATCCTTTGTTAGTAGGATGTGTAATTATCTTGACGTTTTGCTTATTGCCGTATTTTAACGCCAGCATTGTAGGGGTCTTATCGCGGCTTCCGTCATCAACTATGACGAACTCGATATCGTAGGCAGAGTCATTCATAAGCCTTTCTAACAGATCAAAGCGGTAAAATATCATAGGAAGAGAATCTTCTTCGTTGTAGCAGGGAGTTACGACAGAAAGTCTTGTTTTTTTCATGCTTCACCCGTACCTTTTCATTAAAATGTCAGCGACCCTCTCTGATGCCTTACCGTCTCCAAAGATATTTTCCCAAGTATTTAGTTTTGGGTCATGGGTACGGATAGCATCAAGAATTTTTTTCTTATCAACATCAACCACCCTGCTCCAGCCGATCTCTACCATGCGCGGGACCCAGATTATATCAATCAGGGTTATCACCGGCTTTTTCAACATGTATGCCTCACGCCTTACTCCTCCCGAATCCGTAAGCACCTTTTTTGCACCAGCGAGCAAACGGACAAAATCAACGTAGCCTAGCGGCTTCAAAATCTCAACTGAGGGCGCACGGGCAAGTTTTTCGTAAAGTTTATATTCTCGCAGCTTCTTTTCAGTCCTAGGATGCACAGGAAATTTGACCTTTTCTTTACACTCAATCAGGGCATCGATAACATTCGACAGGCGCTGCCGCGTATCGGTGTTCTCTTCCCTGTGAAGAGTCACAAGGAGATAGTCTCCTTTCGTTACTTTTATCGAAAACTCCTTTATTGCCCTGGTGAGGCTGTCTAACATTACGTCCCCTACCAAAAAAACATCATCCTTGTGGTAACTTTCATTAAGGAGGGAATCATATGCCTCCTTTATGTGCGGAAATAAAACAGATGAAAGGGTATCAGCAACCCTGCGGTTGATTTCCTCGGGATTATGCCTGGATTCAGTCCGTAACCCCGCCTCTATGTGGGCTACGGGGATTTTAAGCTTTGCTGAAGCCAAAGCGCCGGCAACGGTCGAATTCACATCACCATAGACAAGCGTGAGAGTAGGCTTTTCCTGAATTAAGATATCTTCTATAAAAGACAGCATAGCCGCGGTTTCCTGCCCGTGCCGCCCCTTTAGTATTTCAGCAATATAATCGGGTTGGGGGATATTGAGTTCCTTAAAAAAGATGTTGGACATAGCGAAATCGTAATGCTGACCGGTGTGAATAATGACTTCCTTAATGCCCTTGTTCTTAAAGGCGCGATTAATGGAATATTCTTTGATAAAATTAGGCCTTGTCCCGATAATCGATGCGACCTTCATATCTTGCTACCTCCAGGTAACCTGCTGTACTGTGCCGCCTGCCTTTATGGACCTGTCTGCTGCTTCAAGGATCTTTACGACCGCAAGGCCATTAGTCCCGTCAGAAAGCGGCTTTTTCTTATTGATGATACAATCGACGAAATGCTCAGCTTCTGTCTGCAGCGCTTCTGTGGTATCTACCTTAGGGATAAGCACGTCTCCTGCGCGATGAATAAGCTGGAACTGGCCGTAGGAATTGAATTCTTCAAGAGAGACGTTCGCCTTTTTCGTAATCCCCTTGTCGTAAATCTGGATCCTGGCATCGGAGTTGATGTCATCGTAGACAATCATCCTTTCGCTGCCGATAATCGTTACCTTTCTCGTTTTATTCGGATCCAACCAGCTGATATGGATATGCGCGGAAGCGCCTCCGGGGAAATCGAGGTTCAAAAATACCACGTCTTCAATATTCTCCTGGATATAGGAAAGCCCTCGGGCAGAAACCGCCGAAGGAAGCTTATCCAAAAGATACATGATGATAGAAATATCATGAGGAGCAAAATTCCACATCGCATTCACGTCCCTGCGGACTATGCCTAAGTTAAGCCGTTGCGTGTAAATATAATAAATGTCTCCTAAGTATTTCTTTTCCAGGTATTCTTTAGCCTTGCGGACAGCGGGATTGTAGAGGAACGTATGCCCTACCATCAGCGTTAAATGCCGGCCTTGAGCCATCGTAATGAGCGTTTCACACTCAGCTGACGAGAGGGCCAGCGGCTTTTCTACAAATACATGCTTGTTGTGCGTGAGTACATCTTTGGCGATCGGGAAATGGCTCGCCGCAGAAGTTGCAATTACCACTGCATCAATCTCGGCGTCCTTAAGAAGCTCGCGATAATCCGTAGCGCTCTTTAAAGGGTGATATTTTGATTTTATGAACTCTAAACGGCTTGCATTAGAATCGCATATGCTTAAGACCTGCGCATTCGGAAGCTGACTAAATACACGCACCAAATTCTGGCCCCAACCGCCTGCCCCGATTATTCCTATTTTAAGCATACTATTTTAATCTCCCTTCATTATAGTATTTCGTTAAAAGCACTATTAAGATCTTTTATCAACGCGTAATAAAAACAAGGATCTTTTAAAAGCATACAGCGCCCTTGCAAACGTAAGATGACGCAAAAGAAATGCAATCCTGCGAAAACTGCAATAAAAATAAATGTATGCCTTGGCTTGCAACTTTAATAATTCCTTTTGGGGAACATTTTCTAATTCCATAGCCATCCCTACCTGTTTGCCGTAGGCATCCCACTGTTTTGTCAGAATCCTGAATCCTCCGAGGTCCTGTTTGGCCATTTCATATATCTTTGTGCCTGGGAAAGGGACCATAATAGCGAAACTTGCGGTAGCAATAGGCAGGCTCCTTGCAAATTTGATGGTTTCATTTATTCTTTGCTTGGACTCATGCGGATGGCCGAAAATAAAAGTGCTGCCTACGGTTATCCCGATCTTATTGCAAAGTCTTATGACATCAAGGATCATCTTTTTATTCGTATGCTTTCCTGTATGTTCAAGGACGTCATCGTTGCCTGATTCTATCCCGAAACCGATAGTATCGCACCCTGCCTTTTTCATGCTCTTCAATAATTCCTCATCCATCACATCTACCCTTGAGCTTACTTCCCAGCCGATTCTTTCCTGCAGCCTTTTCTTTACTATCAAATCACACAATTCAAGTGTGTATTGCTTATTGATACCGAAAGTAGGATCAACGAAATAAAACCTGCCTGCATTAAACTGTTCGATGCCACGCTCTAGCTCCTCTGCTACCCGCAAAGGTGACTTATAGCGTACGCTCCTGTCATTTAAACGGAAACAAAAGAGGCATTCAAAAGGACACCCTCGCATACTCTCAATTGGCAGAAACAGCATATCATTATCTTTTACAATTTTAAACGCATTGCGTGTTTTACCCCAAAAAATTTTCTTATAACGAACCAGGTTATAGAGGTCCCAGGCCGGATCCGGAAGCGCGTCCAGAGACTCTAAAGGACCCGCTTTAGGATTAACATAAATTGAACCGTTTCTGGCATATGCAACCCCTTTGAGCTCCTCAATCCGCGTATCCCCTCGCACGATTTCATAAAAAGTCTTTTCCCCTTCACCGATAACGGCCAGATCAAACACGGGAAATTCGCGCAGCGTCTCTTCCGGAAGCGCACTAGGATGCGGGCCTCCTACTACAATTCTGGACTCTGGTACTATCTCTTTCACCATCTTAGCCGTTCTAGCGGTATCATACACCTCGCAGGTATATGCCGGAAGTCCGGCGAATTGAGGAGAGAAGACCCGTAGCATCTTTTTAATGCTGGGTAAATCTTCGGTATCTATCATCAAGACTGAAACACCTTTGCTTTTCAAATATGCCGCTATTGAAGCGATGCCGATACGCAAGTGTTCATTACCCTCCTCTATCTCGTCTTTCTTGCTTTGGCAGACCGGCGCATTGAATAAAACTACCCTGCGTGTGTCCATATCCTTAGTTTGAATTAAGAAACTTGAGGCTGCGCCCGTAAATCGCGCGCCAATCAAGGTTTTTCATGAAATTAATTGCGTTCTTACGGCATTGCATATAGAACGTTTCGTCTTGCAGCATTTTCAACATTGCCTGCGAGAGGGAGTCTTTTGTCTGCTCTACAACGATAAGGGCATTGCTTTCTTTCGCCTCACTAATGGCGCCTTGGGCGCCGGAAATAATAACAGGGCAGCCGCAACCGAGGTATTCCTTGGTTTTAAAAGAATCGGAGAAATTAGTCCAACTGCACTCAGAAGTATAAATGGCTATCCCTACCCCGCAGCGCGATAGAAAAGCGAGTAATTTCTCATGAGGCATCCAACCCTCCATAAAAACTGAATTTTCTATATTTTTTAGATTGATGTAATGTTGAATCTCTTGTTCTGACTCACCTGTACCGACAATAAATAACCTGGCGTGAGGTATCCGTTTTACCGTCTCGCTAAATGCATCCAGAATAAGCGTATGATTGAAAGCCCGGGTAAGGTTGGCTGCGATAACAAAGCTGAACCTGTCTATATTCTCAACTGGCTGGGGCTTTATCTTTTCCGTATCTATGCCGTGGGGCACATGAATATTGTGCGCATCTGAAACGCCTTGTGTACGCCTTATCGCAACCTGGGCCTGAGAAATATTCCAGACAAAATCAGCGTTCCTTATGCAAAACCTATCAAACCAATGGTATGTTGAATTCATAATCCTGTTCTTAAAACGTAACGGAACGTAGTCTGCAGTATAGAAAATAACCCGCTTTACCTTCTTCATCCGCTTAAGCAGAATTCCGCTGAATGCATTAAGGCTATTTACGCCGATGAACACATCCCAGCTTTTGCTTGACGAGTATGTTACCTTCAGGGTAGTCAAAACATCGGCGATGTATCTCATTATCCCCGAAGCAGTATTCTTGCCCGTATCAGTTGGGACAACGGTATCTTTTGAGAATCGTTCTGCCCGGGAGCAAAATTTTCCGTTAAGCGGATGACGGATAAAAAGTAGCTCTTGCGCATTTTCTTTTAAAAAGTCGGCTATTGCGTGACACTGGCCGTATACTTCAGCCAAAGAAGGCTCTGAAATAGTCACATGGGTTACTACGACCGCCTTTATATCGGCTATTTTCATCATAAAAATTCTGCATGCGGCTTCTTAGGGTTCAATACATACTGGAGGATCTCGTTATACGTATTATAACGACACGCCGGACACTTTCTGATATCAAATGACCTTAGTACCTCTTTCCTTCTTTTGCCGTTCCAGATTTCAGCAAACGAATTCTCATAAAGGCTGCCAAAACTGAACCGGCCATCACCACGGAATAGGCTACACATATATACGTTTGCATCAGCACCAACAACCGATAACAAATTGTGAATATTACAACAACTATAATTTTTATGCCGGCTCATAATTTCTTCGTAGCGCTGCTTTATGGGAAACACATAAAATGAACGATCTGTCAAGGCAATTGCCTTGCGGATCTCTTTATAGGCAGTTACCCAAACCCTGGTAATCGCCTCATTTCCCGGTATAAAGATTGGCCTAATCTGCAGGTAATCCGCGCCCGCTTTTTTAAGCCATGAGGCTAAAGATGAAAGTTTTCTATAGTTATCGCTATGTACGAGAAAACCGATTCCTATGGTTATTTTTTTTCGTAACTTCCTGCGCAGTGCCACCAAAGAAGAAAGATTCTTAAGGACCATCTCGAAATTATCCGCCGTAGGGTTATGCGGCTTATGCAACTTACTATGCGATTTCCGGTCAACCGCATCAAGGCTTATCCTGACAAAATCACAGCAAGAAACAATAACCTTGTTTTTTCCTTCATCCAAGAGCCCGCCATTGGTTACCAGGCCGACGCGCATTCCCTTTGCATGCGTCCTGGCAATGGCTTCCATCGTGGCGGGATTGACCAGGGGCTCGCCTCCCCCGGTAAGCGTAACAGACTTAGTGCCTCCCTTAGCCAGGTCATCAATTAAACTAAGCAGGGTTTCTTTTTTCAGGTTTGTCCTGGTGCCTTTACGGCTGTCAACGAAATAACACCAGAGGCAATCATGGTTGCATAGATTGCTCGGGTCAATTTCGCAGGAAACAGGAAAGGGATTATTGCCCCTTGAGAATTTACGAATCGTTCCCAGGTGTGTTAATATTTTGTAGCTATTAAACTGCTGCAGATCCATGTCTTTTTATGTCCTTATACCAGGCTATATAGCGAGAGATCCCGCTCCGTAGGGTTACCTTAGGTTTGTAGCAAGAAATTTTCTTTAATAAAGAAACATCCGGACAAAGGTCTATGTCGCTCTTTAAGGAAGGCTTATAATTAACCTTAAATGTATCGGGGTAAATTTCCTTGGAGATGATTTTTAAGACCCCGTTTAGGTCGACAGTCTTTCCGGAAGCAACGTTGAGTATATGCTGCCAGCGGTTTCTTTTTATGAGAGCGCAGCAAAATTCCACAAAATCATCGATATAAAGAAAATCCCTTTTAAGCGAGCCGTTGCCATAAATGTCAACTTTCCCGTATTTTAATATATTTTCAACGAGGATGCTGATCACACCCACCAGAGAACCGGGTTTAGGGAGTTGCCGGGGGCCATAAATGCCGAATATTCTTAGTATGAGGTAATTCATCTGGTATAGCTTGTGGTAAAGCAAGATATACCTTTCTATCGAATATTTACCTACGCTATAAGGTTCCTGGGGGCTGATAGGATGATTTTCGTCCACCGGGGAATAGCGGGGCTGGCCATACACCTTTCCCGTAGAAGCAAAAACAATTTGTTTCACTCCGTGAGCCCTCATCGCCTCCAGAAGAAGCATCGAGCCCACCACATTGGTCTGGAAATCCTTCATGGGGTATTGATACGATTCTTGGGTCTTGGTAAAAGAGGCGAAATGAAACACCAGGTCAACCCCTCTCACCGCCTTCCCCAAAGAAGCAGCATCGCTCATATCAGATGCGATAAAATGCAGCCTTGGGTTCTTTAAAAGATGCCTTATATTGTCTAGCTGCGCTCCCGTAGAAAAAACCCGCACCCGCGCCTTCTCATCAAGGCAACGCTGGACAATGTAGCTGCCCAGGAAACCCGTACCTCCGGTAACTAGAATGTTTTTTCCTTTTAGTTCCATACGTTATAGAAAATTTTTGTGTGTCTTATTTTCACTCGCAAGATAATCCAAGATTTCGTTATATTTGTTGTAACGACAAGGAGGGCAACGGTCGAGGTTTATCGACTTAATTACTGACTTCCTCCTTTTGCCTTTCCATATTTGAGAAAATGATGCCCGGCGCAGGTCGCCGATACAAAATGCCTCCTCCCCCCTTAGCTGACAGCAGATATACATCTTTGCGTTTGCCGCAACTACTCCCACGAGGCCGTGGCCCAAGCAACGGTCGTATGCACGGTCAAGGTTTATTACCTCATCGAAACGGTGCAGAATCGGAAACACATAAAACCGCCCATCGGATAACGCAAGAGTTTCTTGGATCAAACGCTCTGCCTCAAAACGGATTCTTTCGGAAAGCTGCTTTCCAGGCATGAATGCAGGACGGATCTGCATATAATCAACACCTGAATCCCGTACCAATTTCGCAGCCCTGGCTATTTCGTGATAATTATCTAAATTTACCAAATATCCAATCCCTATCGTAATATTCCTTTTATTTTTCTGCCGGTATTTTACGAGTAAACCTATATTGTCCAGGATTTTTCTATACACATCCTGTCGCTTGTTAAGGGGCGCGTGGACAACGGTATGCGTCTTGCGGGTACCGGCATCAAGGCTTATACGAACATAACTACAATTATCCACAATAACCCGGCATTTCTCAGGATCGAGAAGCTCGCCATTAGTTACAATTCCGACATCCATCCGCTTTCGTCTCGTCAACTGAATAGCCTCTATGCTTGCCGGGTTCATTAACGGCTCTCCTCCGCCCGTAAACGCAATGGACTTTACGCCACACGCAGCAATTTCCTTAATGATCCTACACATTAACTCTTTTGGAATCATTGCTTTGTTCGACTTTCTAAAACGGTCATTAATACACCAGATACAATTATGGTTACAGATATTGCTCGGGTCAATTTCGCAGGAGACCGGATAAGGGTTCTTCCCTTCGATAACCACCTTAAGCGTCTCCCAATGGTTTAATACCTTTAAGGGGTTAAATTGCCTCAGGTCCATGATTTTCCTTTCGTAACAGCATTTTTTTCATAAAGGCAACCGCTTCTTTTCTGTACTTAAAAAAGAACCTCACTAGGCTTATTAGTCTTAAGTTACAGATAAACACATATATATATCCCTTAAGCTGAAATAGCTCAAGCTGGCGGCGATTCAAATGGGCAAGCTCAAGTGCATGGCCCAGTTGTTTATTATAGTCAGACCAATCTTTTGAAAGCAAACGGTAATCCCCTTCTCCCTTCTGAGCCATACGCAGGACCTCGGTGCCTGGATAAGGAACCATAATACCGAATACAGGATATTCGGGGTTAAGCTTTACTGCAAACCGAATGGTATCAATGGCGGTTTCTTTCGTTTCATAGGGATGGCCAAAAATAAAATACCCCTCAACCGGCAAGCCCGCTCTTTTGGCATCTTTGACGGCCATTTTAATCTTTGCAATATTTGTCTTCTTCTGAAGGCGGGATAGGATTTTTTCATTGCCAGACTCAATCCCTAACCCGATAGAAACACAACCTGCCTCTTTCATCTTTTTAAAAAGAAGGTAATCGACACTCAAGACATGGGTCTGAGCATACCATTTTACCTTCTTCTGCAAACCTTTCTTAATCAGTGCATCAAAAATTGCTTCTGCCCTCCTTCGGTCAAACGTCAAGCCTTCATCCCAGAAAACAATCCTTTGGGGATGAAACCTATTCACTACCCATTCGAACTCACTTACTACACTTTCAGCGGAACGCGCGCGCAAGACCCTTCCGTTAGGGTTGGCGCAAAAAATACACTCAAACGGACATCCCCTACTTGTCATCACCGGATATTCCCTTGCCACAGGAAAATTTTCCCAGTCAGGAAAAGGCAGAGCATCAAGATTGTAGATCTTCTCCCGGGAAGGATTCGTTTTGATAGTACCACCCTCAAGAAAACTTAAGCCTGCAACAGTACTTACGTTCGGTTTACCGCAGGATAACGTGTTATAAAGATCAAAAAAAGTCTCTTCACCTTCCCCGGAAACTACAAAGTCAAATTCTGGATAATCACGCAAAGTTTCTGCGGGTAAGAAAGTTGCATGCACTCCACCCAAAGCAATCTTGGCATCTGGAAATAATTCCCTTATCCGCTTGGCAACGCAATGCACACTGCCTATTTCGTGCGTCATAGATGTCAAGCCGACTAAATGCGGCCTGATTTCTTTCAAGCGCCCCAAAAGCCCAGGAAGACTTAAGCCTTCCATCTTTGCGTCTACCACATGGCAATCAACGTCACGCTTACGCAAATAAGAGGCAATATAGCCAAGCCCCAAGTGTGGAAATACCGGCCTGTCATAGCGACGTTCGATTACCTTTTGTACTGAAGGGTTTATTAGCGCAACTTTCATCTCTTCGGAAAATTTGAAAATACAAAAGCAGTTTTCAAGCGTAACATTGAGAACAATACATCAACAGCCCTAAAAAAACTATTTCCCTTTGACTGGCCGCTAAGCCTTGGCTGCATGGTCGTGGGCACTTCTTCGATTCTTAGCCCTTGATTCTTAGCCTTTACCAGAACTTCCGTCTCCCAGAAAAATCCTTTAGATTCTATTCCGATGCTGTCAAAAATTTGTTTCCTGCACATTTTCACCCATGTAGGGTCCTTAAGCCTGAGCCCAAAAAGTACCTTAAGCAGCAGGATATTGAATCCGCTAAAAAATTTCCGCCTGAATCCCTGGGCTTTATTGATCCGATACCCCACCACGATATCGGCGACTTTAATTTTTTCGATAAATGACAAAATATCTTTCGCATTAAACTGATTATCGCAAGGGATATCCATTACTATCGGAAACACAGCGTGACGGATGCCTGTCTTGACCGCCTCACCCATCCCCAAATTGGCCTCGTGCCGAAAAAACTTTACATTTGGCAGGCTTGTCAATAAACGCGCCACTTCACCGGTCCCGTCATTGCTTCCGTCATCAACTATGATAACTTCGTACGTATTCACAGCGCAAGCAACAGAGGCAATCACGGATTCAACCACCGTTTTAAGGTTATTCCGCTCGTTGAAAGCGGGCAGAATAATACTTACACCTACTTGTTCTTTCTGGTTTAGCCGTCCATCCATCTAAATATCTATTATTTTCCCGCCCTCCTTAAGCGATTCATCCACCGCCTCCAGAATCCTCACGATCTCAAGGCCATTTTTCCCATCACTGGAAGGCGTCTTGCCTTTTTTGACGCAATCAATAAAATGCTCGCATTCGATTTTTAAGGGCTCCTGAGTGTCAATCCGGGGACTCCAAACGTCTCCCATCTGGTAAAAGAGCTGGCGTTCCAGTATCCCTTTGGGCCCGTTGTTTTCTTTAATCGTGACTCCGCGTTCAAACACCTTTATCTTTTCAATATTCTCGACATCATCATATACGATCATTTTCCTGCTCCCCGCAATAACCGTGCGTCTAAATTTGACAGGCGCCAGCCAACTAATATGTATATGCCCGATGATCTTCTTAGGAAAAAACAAAGTTATATAGCAAATATCCTCTATCGAAGAATTGACAAAGGCGCTTCCTACCGCCAGTACCCGAACAGGATGCAGTTTGAGTGCGTAGAGCATAATAGAGAGATCATGAGGAGCAAGGTCCCAAATAACATTGACGTCTTTCTGGAAAAGGCCCAAATTTGCCCTGGTTGAATCAAAATAAAAGATATCGCCGATTTCCCCGCGGCTCAAGAGCTCTCTGATCTTGCGCACTGCTCCCGCATACTCAAAGGTATGGCCGACCATCAAAACCCTTTTCTTGCTTTTTGCCGCTCGTATAAGCTCTTCTGCTTGACCTGAGGTCTTAGTCATAGGCTTTTCTATAAGCACGTGCTTATTGTACGAAAGGGCCTCGCGCGCAAGAGAAAAATGGGTTGACGCTGGCGTCGCAATGCTTACCGCGTCAATATCTTTACGCTGCAACAGCCTCTTGTAATCTTTCGTAACCTCAACAGCCGGGTATCTTTGTTTTACAAATTGTAAGCGGTCCTCCCTAACGTCTGCACAGACGATCACGTGCGCGTCCCTGACTTCACTGAAATTCCTGATAAGGTTAGGCCCCCAGTATCCGCAACCGATTACGCCTATTCTAATCATCTCCGGGCTCCTTGCGCTATGCTATTGAGCGCGTAATGTTGTCGTAACGTTTTAACTGCTCCTTAAAAAACCCAAGGGTTCCCTTTATTTTGATTGCCTTTTTAGGACAGACCAAAAAACAATAAAGGCAGCCGATACACTGTTCATGCAGCGGATGTAACTGTTCAGGCAAAACAAGACCAACCGGACAATAGGCTTGGCACTTTTTACAGTTATCGCACAACGAGGCCTCAAAATAGATATCCTTAAGGCACAAATCCTGCTTGTCAAAAACATCCTGGCGTAGGCCTGCCGCATTAAGCAGCCTCCCAAAGCTTTTAAAAGAAAACAGCTTATTCACTAAAGGAGATAGCCTTATTTTGATAAAACTATACTGCCAATTAGGATGATTAACGAACCTGACTAGCGAGTTGACGTGTGGCCTTTTGAAAATCCTGATAACTTCTTTAGGGATAAACGCTTCAACAAAATTTAAATAATCTTGATTAATGATGCCTCGCTCTTCTGCCAACCTCAAATAGGGAATCTCTTTATAATCAAAGCCTGCGATTTTAGCACACGCTAAATCCAACAGATATGGATCGGTGCCAATAAGCACCACATCAGTCTTGATCGGAGTCCCTGATGAAGGACCTGTGCCCTCCATGGCAATAAGGCCGTCAATAATGTGCAAATGCGGCTTTACGAATTTATTGAGATTGAGAATATTTTTAAAAAGGCTGCGGTGGGTCTTTTGTTTGTTGGGAAGGCCCACTAACGCACCCATCATATTTTTCAAACACACAGAAAGAAGGGCCTCAAAATGCGTCTTTAATTTAGGAAGGTTGATAAAAAAATCCGCTTCCTTGCATATTCGAGCCACGGCTGCTTTTTCCCCGTGCTCAAACTCGACATACTCATAAGGGGCATAATTAAGATCGAGCAGTTTCGCATTGAAGCGCCTAGCCAGCTTGTCAATGCAAAGACGAGTGAATATATTGATTTTTTCTCTATGAAAGCCGCTACTGGTTCCTTCCCCTATCGTAATAGCGCCATACCCTTGATCGCGCAAGTAGCTTAAAAGCGCATCCAGTAGCCTCAAATCAGTCGTATTGCCTGTTAACGCGTTCATGTTGCTGTTTAAATTCGGCTTGATTAGGATATGCGCATCTTTAGAGGTCGGAAAAATATCCGAAAAAGAAACAAGGGCCGCATATAGCTTTTGCCGTATCTGCTTTGCTGACTGACACCGCAATAACGAAACTCTGAAATTGGTATTTAGCGTTTTATCAGACACAGGTTCTCTCTCTCAAGGACAATCTTTGAGCCCGCCGCAAGTTGCAAAGCCTCAGGGTTCACATAGTTCTTATCTATCAGCAAATAATTGATATTGTGGACGCTTAGGATTTCTTCAAGCGGCCTCTTTAACACCGGATAAAAGTCAGTATACGCAGGATCATTGCCCAAGACAAACGCCGAATCGGATGAAAAAACATTACACTTTGTAAAATAGGCAATGATATCCGAGAGCGAAAAAGGTATAGTCGCCAGACGGATTTCGCCAGGCTCATTCTGTAAAAAATCCATAACTTGCCGCAAAACCGGGGTAAGGGTGCGCTGCCGGTCGTTGACGATCCCTTTCTTCTGAAGGAAAACCGTTTGGGCTACGCTCATTGCGACAACAACCAAACTAAACACTAAAGGAATGAAATTAGCGTTTAACCGGATTTCATAAAACGACACGTATGCCACGATAAAAGAAGCAGGGAAACTTGCAAAGACCAAGTATTTCATGCCCTCGCCTAAAAATTGTATAGCGCGCACTTGCGCGGTAAGAATCCCAAAGTAATACAGTACTATTAGCCATAGACAAAATTGAAACAATATATGGTAAAGATAAAGCTCGGGGGGTATCGAAAAACTCTTCGGTATAAAAATTAGTCCCCACAAGGACAGCACCAACCCCATGGTGACAAGAGGAGCACTGGCCAGCATTGCCAAAAACGGTTGTTTATTCACATAAGACTTAACTTTATCGATGAAATCATTCCCGCCTTTTAATGCAATATTGCCTGATACCTGATGCGCATAGCGATTATCAAGAATCTTTCTAAAGTATCTAAGCACAGAAAGATGTCCACTGGCGATCCGGACATACAAATCGCCTGCCAATAAGAGTGCAACCAGTATACTTAGAGAAACGATAAGAACATAGGAAACATCCATTCTGAAGAGCATAAAGATAACGGATATCATAATCAAGGCCTGGGATGCCATTTTCTGGGCAAAAATCACCAAAAATCCAAAAATGATTGCCAACAGAAAATAGGCCCATGAATGGAATACGGTGAAAAGAATAATAAAAAGGAATGTCAATGAAAAAGTCAAATTACCCAGGCTTCTCGCAGTAAGGCTTGCGTTTTCCATAGCTGCAAGGGGATTAGTAACAAAAAGAAGCTGCGCCAGGAGCGCAACTGCGACTTCTCTCGTAAGGAAAAGGGTGAATGAAAAAAGGATAAATCCGGTGATTGCATCAAAAAGAGGCGCGATAAAACCCTGGTATTTTTCTAGCCACTTTTTAGAAAAAAGCGACAGAAATATATTGAGCAGCGGCGGATAGTCAAACGGCCCCTTTAACATATATTTGGGAAGATTGCGCCTGGGCAGCCGCTTATACTTTCTGATTTCATCGGCGATAGAAAGATTCCTCCATACATCCACCCCGAAATAAGGGTTAAAAAACCGCGGCCAGCACTGAAACAGATACCCCACAAAAAACAACAACGCGCCTATCAGCATACTGTGTTACCCGGGACAGTCTGCTTTACCCTGCCTACTCCGGGCCTCCAATGTAACAATTGTGTGTAATAATCAAACAACTCGTTGAACAACCTTAAGATTTCACTAGAGCTCAACTCGTTTGTCGAGACATAACAATGGTGCTGGCCTGGCCTGCCCTTTACCCAGCTATGTTCCTCGGGAATATCTGCGATACACAAATCATATTTTTCTAGGTTGCGCCAGACCGGAGTGCCAGCATAAGGCATAAAAATATTAAAACCAAACTTATCCGGCATTGCATCTCCTATCCATTTTTTTGTGGCTTCGACCGTTTCATGCGTCTCACCGGGTAGCCCAATCATCACAAAGGCATTCACCGCCACGCCAACAGATTTGCATTCTTTAACAAAACTGGTATTCTTTTCCACAGTGCTCCCTTTGCCTACGATGTCTAATATCTTCTGCGAACCGCTCTCAATGCCCACACCTATCTCCACGCAACCTGCTTCCTTCATCGCAATAAGCATACCCTTGGCGTGAAAATCCGCCCGCGCATAGCAACGCCATTTTATTCCAAGCGGTTTTATCGCAGTGCATAACCGCACCAACCTGTTTCTATCAATATTAATGGCATCATCAAGGAAAAGAAAATGGCTAATCGTATAGTTTTGTATGATTGAGACCAGCTCCCTTACGACGTACTCAACGCTATGAAGCCTTACCCCCTGTTCCCAGACGCCTTTTGAACAAAAAACGCAATGATACGGACAGCCCCTGCTGGTAATAACGCTTGCCCCAGGTACACCATCAATATCATAACCGTACTCCTTCAGGGGAATCAGGTGCCGCGCAGGAAGAGGCAAAGAATCCATATCTTTTTCATAAGGCAATTGCAAAGTCCTGTAATCAAGGGAATGCGTTGCGAAATCGTGCACGATCTTAACTATTGCCTTCTCACCTTCTCCCTTAACCACGATATCAAACCCGTCATTAAGACACTTTTCAGTGAGGTCTGTTCCATGAACGCCACCCAATACTACTTTCGCCTCAGGGTGCGCTCTCTTGATCGCATCCTTTATCGCTCTTGCATAAGGATATTGCGGGGTTGTTGCGCTGATACCAAATAGCTCGGCATCCAAATACGAACGTAAGGCCGCCTCCATATCATTCTCTGAGTCCGCCAAATCGACAACCCGCACGGGTAGGTTATTTTTTTCCAATTCGGCGGCAAGATAGAGTATGCCAAGCGGAGAAAAGCTTTTTTGGTTAATCAAAAAAGGGCTTGGGGGATTAATTAATACAACCGGCTGTTCAGGCATAGTACAATCAAATAATTTTTGAAGGTGTTGAGAATTTGCCGTTATGCGCCTACCGCCTATTGCTTTAGTCCAAGGTGTGGCCAGAATTCTAAAATATTACTTACGACGCTTAGCCTTGGTCGCCTCGCGATAAGGCTTATCGGTGAATTCGAATCTACACGTAAGATCAAAAGCAGAGCCTGCTACCCTGGCTGGGTTCCCGTAGGCAACCGAGTGCGCAGGTATATCCTTGGTTACTACACTGCCCGCGCCAATCAAGGCCCCTTCCCCAATCGTAACATAAGGAAGCAGGGTGCAGCCGACCCCTATCTGCGCTCCCTTTTTTATAGTCGGGCCGCGAAGGCACTTTTTAGAAAAGTCACAGCCCGGGTGAAGGTCATTGGCTATGCTAGTGCCTGGCGCAAGAAATACATCATCTTCAAGAACGGTAAATTGGGCTATATAACAATTAGAATGAATTTTTACATTATTTCCTATTTTACAGCCGTAATCAACCGTTGAATTATTCCAGATTGCAAAGTTATTTCCAATATGGTTCTGTTCCCTGATTACGACATTATGGCCTGTCTCTAGATGATTCCCTATTATGCTCGATTGATAAATAACAGTGCCACTGCGCAAATGGGCTCCTGCGCCGATAACCAAAATACCGGTCAAGCCCTTTCTGCCGGAACGATAGCCCAAGATTACTCCTTCGTCAATCAAACAATCCTTTCCAAACCGAACTCTTCCTGATTTATTGGCTGCTGTTTTCAATTAACGCACCTCCTTTAAGCGGCCTTTATCTTCCAGGGAACTCTGGATAGCTGCAAGCACCCGTACTACATTTAAGCCGTCCCTGCCGCTACTATGGGGCTCTTTTCTTGTCATAACGCATTCCAAAAAGTGGCGGCATTCAGCCGTAAGAGGCTCCTTCATTGCCACCTTAGGAATAGTTGCGTCACCGTCGCGGATGATATACTGGAATTCACCGAATGTATCGTAGTAAGGAAGAGATATCTGTTTACGGATAACTCCTTTACTATAGAGATAAATGGGATTAGCAGTGTTGAGATCGTCAAACACCAGCATCTTTTTGTTCCCCACAATCGTTATCTCTCTGACCTTGCGGGGATTAAGCCAGCTAAGATGTATACCGGCGATTATATTACGCGGGAAGTAGAGCGTAATGAACACCACGTCCTCGATACCCTTGCGCAAATAAGATGCGCCTTGAGCGCTTACTTTGACCGGCAGGCAGCCAAGCAGATAAGAAAATACAGAGACGTCATGCGGAGCTAAATCCCATAACACATTCACGTCGCTGCGTAACGGCCCTAAATTGGTCCGCGAAGAATAGAGATAGTAAAGCCTGCCCAATTTGTCCTGGCCGATAAGTTCCTTTATTGCCTGCACTGCACTGTTATAGGTGAAGGTATGGCCTACCATCAACGTCTTTTTGCACCTTGAGGCAAGACTGAGGAGTGTTTCTGCCTCCTTGATAGCGGTAGTCATCGGCTTCTCAACCAACACGTGTTTACCCGCCTGCAGGCACCGTAGGGCCATTTTGTAGTGGGTAACCGTCGGGGTAGCAATCACTACTGCGTCAATTGTATCGTCGTTGATGACGCGATTACTATCCTTGGAAACCTTTACGCCAGGGAACAATTGCCTGATATGCGTGAGCCTTTCTTCCTTCAGGTCGCTTACCCATACAACTCTTGCTTCAGGCATCGTACTAAAGTTCCTCACATAATTCGGCCCCCAATGCCCACACCCGATTATCCCTAAATTAATCTTTTTCACTTTAGGCTCCTCTACAAAGCAAAATTTATTATAAACCAGCAACGCGCCTGTTTATCCCTATTAACCGTACAGCCGCATTTTTCTAAAAGATTCTTTGTTTTAAAAGGTATTTAACTTATTATTATCCCATACGTTATGAACTTTTAAAAGCTTTTTATGCTGCAGAAATGGCTTTAAAACGGAAAAGTAAATCCTGCTTCCAGGCCCGACCTTTTCCTTTCCGGTTTTAACCGGATAAAACCTTGCGCGCCATGTTCTTTTAAAAAACGATGCGTAAAAGTAACCGTAATACCAAGGGGTTCGTTTTGTTTGTTTGTCAAACTTACCGAAATACTGTCTGCGTTATGTACTGCAACTGTAAAACCGAACTCAATGTTGTGTACTGTTCCTGCCCCGTAATCCATTGCAAAAACTAACCCCCACTTGTGGGAAAACTTCCACTCTCCGTAAAGACAAATAGTTTTTGGCACAGGTGGCCTGTTCTTTTTAAGGCCTACTCCAAGACGAAACTTTATTTTTCCCTTTTGAGGGTAGAGATTAGGTGTTTCGAGCTGGACGCGGAACTCAAGACAGGAATCGCCGTTATGGGAAAGTATATATACTAACCTTCTATTATTTACTATCTGCCAATAACCCCGCAATACCACTTCTTCAGAAATCCTGGTTTTGTTCTTGAGGCCTGTCTTCTCGCATATATACACAATCTGCTGGTTTTTGTTGATCTGCCAGCCGCCCTCAAATGTAAGCGTATCAGAATGCAATTTCCGGCTGATAATAAAATTGAGGCGGTTATATTTATCTGCCTGCCATAAGCCGGCAAGCCTGAATGTCTGGATACGGCTCAAGCGCAAAGCCGCTTCTTTATAACTGGAAATCGAAAAGGCGACAGAATTTCCGTCAACCGCAAAGAGCTTGCCTTTAAAGCTAATCTTCTCTCCTGCATTTTGATATCTGCTTTTATCCAGAATGAACTCCAGGCCGTTCTTTTCATCCAGCTGCCAGGTTCCGGTAAAAGTAATTTTCTTAGGAAGGTTGTTTTCTTTTCTCCAGGAAGGAGGCTCATTGAGCCAAAACGAAAGTCCGTTATCTCTGGTTACCCGGAATTGTCCGTTGGGGGAAACAGCTTTTTTGCTTCCTGGGGATTTTATCAGAAGCCGGTTATGTCCGTCGACTGAATAGCTATACTTGCTTTTTTCCATTACATGACTTTTTATTCCTAAAGTCAAAAATATGCCCGAGCACTTTTTTTGCAGCACGGAGGAAATACGCTACGTCATCCGTGTCTCTGATTGAGAATAACCTTCTTGCGATAAACTCAGGGCCGAAAGAGACTTTATACATGCCTTGTACCAACTGGCGCATCGCATCTTCGGCAAAAGGAATACGCATCACTGCTTCTTTCATATCATACCTATCCCAATCAACGGTCTTAAGCCATCCCTCTTCTTTACACTCCTGAAATAAAGGAGTCCCGGGATATGGTATGACAATAGTCGCCTGCATAGTGTACGCATATCCCTTTTTCAACAACCATGACCCCAATTGAAGCGTTCGGGATGCATCTTCGAACGATTCCCAGGGATAGCCAAACATAATAGTGATGTGTGGAAAGAGGCCTGCCCTGGAGGCATTCTGACAATCGGCGATCATTCTTTCTACCTTGACGTTCTTATTTATTCTATCGAGTGTCTTTTGATTGGCGGACTCAAGGCCAAATAGCAACAAACGAAACCCTGCCTTTCTCATTAACTTGAAATCAATCTTACTCAGAGCGCCGAACCGGGCATTGCAATCTATGTACATTTTCTTCTCGTATCCCCGTTTCAGCAAACCGCAACAAAAATCTCCAAGCCAATCCCCAGCAGGAAAACATCCCGTATCATCCATTATTTCGCGTACCTTGTAACGCTCCAAAAGCATGCCTATTTCATCCAATACATTATCTATATTTCTTACCCTAAACGACGGATAGAGAGTCGGCCATGAGCAAAAAGAACAGCGCGCCCACCAGCAATCCCTGCCGCTCATAATATAAGTCCCCGGAGTCCGTTTATAGTTTCCGTTTTGATACGCGTACATTTCCCAGCCTGTAAGATCACGGTCTATAAAAGGGAGTTGGCTCAAGTCATGATTGAGCTGGAATTTTCCGGTGTTTTTTACTTCTTTATGTTCGCGATAATAGATTCCGGGCTCTAGTGATGTATTGTGTATTGAGTATTGAGTATTGAGTTGAGAAGATAGAAATTTGCACAGGTTAAGCAGCAAAAAGTCGTAATCGCCTCCGGTAAGAACATAATCAACCTCTGAATTTTGAAACGACTCTTCGGGAAGCGCAGTCACGTGGTCGCCGAAGAGCACTATCCACGGACGGCAGCCGGCTGACGAAAGTCGTTTGATATTATTGATAATCTGCCAATGCTGCTTGATTACGGGAGTTTTGGTCTCAAAGGCGATTAAGTCAGGCTTTTCCTCTTTTACGAAGTCTAGAAACTGCTCATATGTCCAGCCCAAGGCAATGCAATCATTCCAGATTACCTTGAAACCTGAGTTTTTAAGTAATGTGGCGGCCTGTGCCGGTACTACCGGATAAATAAAGGTAGGGTCTTTAAAATATTGGAACTGCCTGTTCTGGCCGAGAGTCGGACAGCCTTTCGCTGCATCAAGCGGAGGGTATGAGATAATGACCTTCATTCTTCCTCCTCCGGGAGCCTTTTTCGGAATAAGCCTTTTATAAAATAAGCTCCGTATGTCAGGTGCGTCAGGATTATCCCAAGGAATACATAAAAAATCAAACGAGGGTTTTTACGTATAGCTTCCAAGAGCACAAGTACGAAGTAACATAGCAGGCCAGCAATATAAATGTTGATTAGGGCTGGGAAGAATAGAGAAAATACTGCGCCGATGACAAGCGCAGCAAGAAAGACGCTTGGTATAAAATATGCAACCCTTAAAGAAGTTTCAGGGTACTTTTTTACAAAGTAGCCGCGATGCAATGCGTAACTTGCAATTTGTTTTAAATGAGGAATAAACAAGGGCCTGCGGTGATGAAAGACCAGGACTTTCGGATCGTAGGTGATTTTTTTATGCAGTTTCTTCGTTATCTCTAAGCACAGCTTGGTATCTTCACCCGGCCAAAAATTGGTATTGAACCCCCCTATCTCTTCCATTACGGATTTACGGACCAGGAAATTACAGCTCGGATAGTCGTCAACTTCTCTTTGTCGATTCGGAAAATAACGGTAGGCGTAACTGCCGCTCACCAGAAACGAGGAATACACCTCCCCGCTTGCCCTCTGTTTTATCGAATCAGTTGTCGGTGTCACTGCTGGGCCGGCAACAGCCGCAACTTTGGAGTCTTGAAAATGCCTCACTGCGTTTACCAGCCAGTTTTTGTCGGGATAGGCGTCATCATCCAAAAATGCCAGTATTTCGCCTTTTGCATGCGTAACACCAAGATCTCTTTTTTTTGCGGGAGTCACGCTTCCGGTGGGGATAATCGCAATAGGAACAGATGCCTGCCTTGGCAATAAATCGAAAGAGAAAGGTTCGTCGGGCAAGATGATGATTTCAAAATTGCTCTGCGACAGCTCAATGCACCTAACGACGCATTCTTCTAAATTCCTTTGCCAGGTTTTTACGGCGATGATAATCGATACGGTCATAATATTTCAAGACATACATGCGGTAAAATATAGCCAGAGTATCCCAAGTAGTGGCACATACGGCCCTGAGGCCTATCCTTCCGTACTTCCTCTGAGAACTAAGCTTTATAGGGGCCTCAGCAATCTGAAATCCCAGATGGTGCGCATTTACCAAAACTTCTAAATCGTAGGCAAATTTTTTGACTAATAGGCGCGGAAAGACTTTACGTAATACCTCGGTCTTGAATAATTTTAGCCCGGTCTGGGTATCGCGGCAAGGCAAGTTAAACAAGATCTTAATGAGGTAATAATATACAAGACTCATTATCCGACGATGCCCTGGATAATTTACGATCGAGTTAGGGTGTAGCTTTGAACCGATAACCACGTCTGCATTATCGAATCTCATGATATCAAAGAGCGTTTGTACCTGAATAGGATGCAGGTCCATATCCGCATCCAAAAAAACAACATAATCACCACTTACATAATGAAACGCCTTTTTGAATGCTCGCCCTTTTCCCCTGGCTCGATGAGCATTTTTCTTCACGATAAGATTCCCGGGGAATTCGCTACAGAGGGATCTTGCCAATTCGAACGTAGAATCGGTGGAACCGTCATCAATAACAATCAACTCCCAGGCGCATCCAAATTCCTGAAAAGTCTTGGCAGTCTCTCTGATGCTATTGACGATATGTTCTGCCTCGTTAAACGCAGGCATGATAATAGAGACTTTTTCTGTTGTCAGGTTCTTCATGCCGAACTCTTCCTGGATAATATGAATAACGATGAAAAAAGTACAAGCGCGCTCACGCAGAGAATATACTGGACCTCTGCGAGGCTGCGATGAATAATCAAAATCGACAATAGCTGTATACCCGCAATTATAAAAATGAATTTGATAAAACGCAGGTCCTTAACGGAGAGAAAATAATTCATTAACAGAAAAGATAATGCAAAGCCGGTCATGGAAACACTGAAAAGCCTTCCAACAAAAATCGACTCCGGGTAAATCTTGCCTGTAAGTAAAATAAGCGTCCGCTCCGGGAAAAGGTTATAAAAAAGGATTGCAGCGACGCATAAGGTCGTGGCATATAAAAGCGACTTATTCAGAACGGGGCGGGCATCTTGCGCCTTGGCGTTTAAGGAACTGGCATGGGGAAACATGACTACGCTGATAGCCATCGGAAGGAATAAAAAAATCTTTCCGACCATTTGAGATAGGGAATAAAGGCCTGCCTTCTCAGGGCTAAAATAGTATTTTACCAACACCATATCGCTATTCACCAGCCCCGTAAAACAGAGGTTACTGATAATGAGGGGGAAGAAATATCTGTAAATTTCCTTAAAATGTACATAAACCCATTGCTCCTTCCCAACGATAAAAGACCGCAGCGCAACCATTGCAATAAGGATAGTAACGATAGTAGCGACCAGATATCCGCCGAGCGCCCCGCTTATGCCGAAGCCAAAACTAATGAATACAAATGCCAAAACCAGTTTCAGCCCTCCGCCGCTTATCGAAGAAAATACGAACCAGTTAAATTTTTTTAGCCCCTGGAGGCCGCCCAATAATACGGGCAGAATCCATGCAAACGCAACCAACCACATAAGCATATACACCGGCCCATAAGAGGGTATTTTTAAACTTGAGGCAATGCGGGGAGCACATACAAGAAAGACAAAAAAAGTCCCAAGGGAGAAAAGCACGCTCTTTAAAAGAAGCCCGGAAAATAAGGTTTTGATTTTATTGACCTCGCTGCGTGCGGCAAATTCAGCGGCAAACTTTGCAGTTACAGCCTGCAGGGTAAGCAAAGGAGCGGAGAATATGAGAAACAGGGATAATAAAGAATTAAATACGGCGAAATCCACAGGGCTGAGCCGGTGCGCTATAAGGAGCTGATAAAGAAGATTAAAGATACTGAGCAGGGAAGTACCGAAGAACACCACAAGCACGTTGCGGCCAAACCCGTCACCGCCCTTAAAGAATTTGCCAAGTGAAAACATCGTCGTCTATGCTTTCTTTTTTAAGATGCGCACTATGGTAACACAAAACCCCGTAGGCCTCTTTTAGTGCCGGCTTCCTTCTTTATATCTTAAATAGAGCAAATAAAGCACAATAGTACTGCACAGGGTAATGCTATTTGCAACGATAATCACCGCATCTTTAAGGTGTATGCCGTAGGCTATCCACAAAGTCACCCCGAAAGAAAGCTGTAAGACGGTAATAGCGCTTACGTCTTTAGCGGATTTTGTCCTTACGACTTTGATGATTTGCGGAATAAAGGCAAACATGGTACAACAAGCCGCCAGAGAACCGATTACAAGCCACATTTATTCTCTATGATAAAATGGCGCGATATAACGCCATTTGCGCAAAAGCCATTCCCTGTTATCCAGGCACCACTCAACCGTTGCTTTGAGACCTTTTTCAAAATCCAATGACGGCTTCCATCCGAGTTCTTTTCGTATCTTACGGGAATCCATTCTATAGCGGATATCGTGGCCTTGCCGGTCCTTCACAAACACAATCCAGGACCTTCCCTTATGCGCCTGCGTAAGGATTGCCTGTACCACCTCCATATTTTTTCTTTCCTCACCACTACCTAGATTATAGATTTCTCCGGCTCTGCCCCTTTTTAAAATATCAAGTATTCCGGCAACGCAATCGCCTACAAAAAGCCACTCCCTTATGTTTTGCCCCCTGCCGTAAACGGGAATTTTTTGCTTTTTAAGCAGGCACAGCACTGCCCAAGGTACTAATTTCTCCGGGTATTGCCAGGGGCCATAAATATTACTGGGCCTGACTATAATAGCCGGAAAGCCGTGCGTCCTGATATAAGAAATCACCAACAAGTCAGCTGCTGCCTTTGCTGCAGAATAAGGCGAACTCGGGCATAGTGGATGCGATTCGGGAAAACCCCCTTTTCTAATTTCTCCGTATACCTCGTCGGTTGAAATATGAATAAACCTCTTAACATTATATTCTCTAGCCACGTCAGCAAGCACCTGAGTTCCGCGGACATTCGTTTCTATAAAAGTACTCGCATCCCTGATACTCCTGTCGACGTGCGACTCTGCGGCAAAATGTACGACGGCGTGCGGCTTCTCTTTTTTAAAAACAGACCTAAGGGACTGCTTGTCGATAATATCGGCTTTATAAAATACATAACGGCCTTTTACTGCCTGCAACCTCAAGAGGTCGCCGGCATAGGTAAGCTTATCTACTACAACAGGCAGGGTAAAGCCGTCCTGTAAAACTTCCTTCACGAAAGTGCTCCCGATAAAACCAGCCCCCCCGGTAATCAATAACTTCTCTCTTTTCATCGAGTTGATCCCCTGGCGTTTAAGTATTCCCTCACGCATTCTTCCAACACATCCTTGATATTCCTCATCTTGAATCCCGTTTTCTCAAGTTTTTCGCACGACATAATCAGATTAGTGCGTTTAAGCGAAAGATTTTTAAGATCCACTACCTCATACTCAAAGGCGGGTACATATTTTTTATACACATACATTAGGTCTGGGTACTTTAAGCTCCCTTTATTCACTACGTTATAAATACCCCGGGCATCAACTTTAAGCAGGTGCTTCATTGCCTGGATAAAATCAGGCACATAGGTAAGCGAATTGGGGACATCGATAATTTTCTTATACTTGATGAGTTTATCTAGCAGGTTTCTAGGGTGGGGGCGGTTGTCAAGCGGCACACGTATCCTTACTATCAAAATCGGGTATGATTTCGAAAGAATGAGCAAGGGTTGCTCCGAATATATCTTTGTGCGGCTGTAGAAAAGGTCGAAATAATCCGGGACCTTCTCTTCCGCAATCGGGTCATCACAAAGGTAATCGAACCGATAAATACAGCCGCTGCTTATATGGACCAGCTTGATGTGGTTTCTTATTGCGGCTTCGCCGAGAATAAGCGGGACAAAGGCATTGGCCATAAGCGCCTTATCTTTATCCTGTTCGCAGTCATCAACCGTATTACCAATATAGCCTATTGCATTAATCAAGACTGCGGGCTTAAATTTTTTTATTTCTTCCTCTGCGTCAGCTAACGAGTAAATCTTGCGCTCAGAAACCTCACACCCCAAGCCCTCATGCAATCTCTGTCCGATATACCCATTCCCCAGAATCAGTATTCTTTCATTCATTTTTTAGCAACCGCCTTAAATAGTCACCGTAGCTGGTAGGTATTTCTTTTGCAAGTTTACGTAATTGCCTTTCGTCGATATATCTTTTTTTGTAGGCGACTTCCTCGATGCAGCCGACCTTGACACCCTGCCGCTGTTCCATCGTCTTAATAAACTCTGATGCCTCCATTAGGGACTCGTACGTTCCCATATCAAGCCACGCATACCCCCTACCCAGCAATTTTACCTTAAGCTTTCCGCGTTCTAAATAATACCTATTCACATCGGTAATCTCAAACTCTTTCCTTTGCGACGGTTTCAGCGCCTTGGCAATGCTGCAGGCAAGATGATCATAAAAATAAATACCGGTGATCACGTAATTTGATTTTGGCCGCTTGGGCTTCTCCTCGATGGAAGATACCCCGCCTTTACGGTCGAACCCAATTACTCCGTAGCGTGCAGGGTCGTTTACATAATAGCCAAAAATAGTTGCCCCTTCTTTCTGGCGTACTGCTTCTTTCAAAAGCGAGGATAAACCCTGCCCGAAAAATACATTATCCCCAAGCACCAGGCATACTTTGTCTTTTCCGATAAAGCCCTCTGCGATAGTTAATGCCTGCGCTATGCCTCTTGGCGTTCGTTGTTCAGCAAAACGTATTTTGATCCCTATTTCTGAACCGTTGCCAAGCAAGTCTTTGAAACGGGGGAGCGCCTCAGGAGTGGATATCAACAAAATGTCCTTGATGCCGGCAAGCATGAGCAATGAAAGGGGGTAATACACCATCGGCTTATCATAGACCGGTAGCAATTGTTTGCACACAGCCCTGGTAATGGGATAGAGACGTGTCGCTTTACCACCTGCTAATATAATCCCTTTCATTTGCCTGCCTCTTTTGTTTTAAAACGATATCAAGAACTGCCCAATTTTTTTCTAAAATAAGGGATTGTCCTCTCTAACCCTTCTTTGATGCCGATGCGCGGATTCCACGTAAGTAATTTTTTAGCTTTGGAAAGATCAGGCCGTCGCTGTTTGGGGTCATCTTCAGGAAGCGGCAAAAAAGTTGCCCTTGAAGTTGACCCTGTCACCTCGATCACCTGTTTTGCCAATTCTAGTATCGTAAATTCAAATTCCGTCCCAAGGTTCAGAGGACCCGGGTAATCGACCTCTAAAAACTTCAGTATGCCTTCAACCAAATCGTCGATGTAGCAAAATGAACGTGTCTGGTCTCCTTTACCATATATGGTTAGATTCTTTCCTGTAAGAGCCTGGTAAATAAAATTTGATACCACCCTTCCGTCGTCAAGCCGCATCGAAGGGCCGTAGGTATTGAATATCCTGACTATTTTGGTATCGATATTATGTTCCCTACGATACGCAGACGTCAATGCCTCGGCTGCCCTTTTTGCTTCATCGTAACAGGAACGCACTCCTACGGGATTGACATTACCCCAATACTCCTCCGGCTGGGGGCTTATCGCGGGATCGCCGTATACTTCAGAGGTAGATGCCAGGAAAAACCTGGCATTATGGAGCCTGGAGATTCCCAAACAATTATGTGTCCCTAAGGTCCCTACTTTTAAGGTTTTGATAGGATGCTTCAGGTAATCTTTCGGCGAAGCAGGAGATGCAAAATGCAGGATCCAGTCCAGTTTTTCAGAAATTTTCAGGGGCTCTGAAATATCATGCTCTATCAGGACAAAAGAAGGATTATCGATTAAATCCTTGATATTGTCCCTATCCCCTGTAATAAAATTATCCACGCAAATGACGGTATTTCCCTGCGCAAGCAGCGTGCGGCACAAATGACTGCCGATAAACCCTGAGCCTCCAGTAATGAGTAGCCTCATTTTCTTCTCCGTCCGATGCTTTTATATACGAAACCCATTGCATGCATCTGCTGCGGCTCAAACATATTTCGCCCGTCAATGATTACCGGTTGGCGTAAGAGTTTTTTGATTTTTTTCAAATCCAACTCTCTGAATTCCTGCCATTCAGTCAGAATCGCCACGCAATCGCTCTTGCGGGCAACCTCATAAGGGTTGGCGCAGAATATGACGCCCTTAAGCTGCGACCTTGCTTTCTCCATAGCCTTAGGATCATAGGCTTTCACTTTTGCGCCGGCGTAAAGCAAAAGCTTTATTATGTCAATGGCAACCGATGAGCGGATATCATCGGTGTCCGGCTTAAAACTCAAACCAAGGACGCCAATGGTTTTATCTTTGATAATCCAGAGCGCCTCCTCAATTTTTTTTAAAAGCACGTCCTTGCGCTCTTGGTTTATCTTACGGGCGGCTTTAAGCAGCTCGAAATCGTATCCCTTCTGCGCTGCCAGGTATATAAAAGCATCTACATCCTTGGGAAAACAAGAACCACCAAACCCGATGCCGGCCTGTAAGAATTCCTTGCCGATACGCGTATCCAGGCCCATAGCGAGCGCTACTTTTTCCACATCGGCATTAACTCTTTCGCAGATGTTTGAGATCGCATTGATAAAAGAGATTTTGGTTGCCAGGAATGAATTACAGGCGTGTTTTATCAATTCAGCAGTATTAATATTAGTAGCAACAATGGGTGCCTTAAAGGGTTTGTACAATTGCCGCATTATTTTCTCTGCACGCTCGCTCTCTACCCCGATCACAATCCTGTCCGGATGGAAGGCATCGTGCATTGCCGAACCTTCGCGTAAAAATTCCGGGTTTGAGACTACATCGAACGCAACCCCTCCTGGATTATTCATCTCTATTGTATGCTTAATCTTTTCTCCTGTCTCTGCGGGAACCGTGCTTTTTTCAACGATTACTTTGTACTCTTTCATGTTCCGGGCGATTTCCTGCGCTACTTTTTGTACGGCCGATAGGTCAGCACTGCCGTCATGCCGAGACGGAGTGCCTACGCATATAAAAATAATCTGTGCTGATACGGTAGCCTCTTTAATGTTGGTTGAAAAGAGAAGCCTTTTGAGATTCTTATTTTTTAAAATGATTTTCTCAAGGCCCGGTTCATAAATGGGAATTGCCCCATTTTTTAGTTTTCTTATTTTTTCCGTATCGCTGTCTACGCACAGCACCTTGTTGCCTGTTTCCGCAAGAGCGGCCGCAGTCACAAGGCCGACGTAACCGGCCCCTATCACCGCAATTTTTTGCATCGTTTAGCTCCTTCCGAAATAATCTTTTAATCGCACGATATCGTCTTCCTCAAGATAACTGCCTGCCTGTACCTCAACAATCCTAAGCCAGGTATCTTTGGGGTTAGTAATCCGATGAGTACAAGATAAAGGGATAAAGGTGCTTTCATTGGCATTAAGATAAATGCTTTTTTTTCTTTTTATGATCTTGGCCTGCCCCTCCACCACTACCCAATGCTCGCTTCTCTTACGATGGTACTGAAGGCTTAACGCGCTGCGCGGCTTTACTTCAACGAGCTTGATTTTAAACCCCCTGCCCATATCAAGAACCGTATAGCTTCCCCATGGTCTTTTCACGGTGCGGTGATAATAATGCTCCTGCCTCTTTGTGCGCCTAAGAACATCAACAACCTTTTTGACCTCTTCGCTTCTGTCTTTTTTCGTAATCAGAAGCGCATCAGGTGTATCTATTACGATTATATCTTCGAGGCCGATAGCGGCAACAAGGCGATTCTTGCCTAAGACAGTCAGGTTTTTGTTTTTCAGGCTGATCACGTCCTGGCCGAGTGAGTTTCCCTGACTGTCTTTTTTGAGGAGCTCATCCCAGGCCTGCCAGCTGCCTAGGTCAGACCACCCTAACCCTTGCGCCTTAAGCATGAGAATATTGCGTGATTTCTCAAGGACTCCGTAATCAAATGACACCGCTTGAACCCTATTCCAGGCCTTCTCAATATCCTGAGCCTGTTGAATACGGCGAAGCTGGGAATAAAGCGCAGGCAGATGTGTTTTAAACTCGTTCAAAAATACCGAGACTGAGCCCACAAAGATACCGCTGTTCCAAAAAAATAAGCCGCTTTTTAGAAATCCCTGTGCGGTTTTTCTATCGGGCTTCTCCGTAAACCTTTCTACCCTGTATACCATTACCCTGCTCTTGTGCAGAGGCTCTCGAGCCGCCTTAATATAGCCGTAACCTGTTGCCGGCCTTGTGGGCGGGATCCCAAACACGACAAGGGAATCTTCGCATACGCGAAAGGCTTTTTGCAACAACGACAAAAACCACTTCTTTTTCCCGATGAGGTGATCGCAAGGCAACACACAAACTCTCGCCAACCGGTCTTTGGCATAAACAAGCTGCACTCCCGCACAAATGGAAGCAGAGGTATTTTTCGCTTCCGGCTCGAATATAACGTTGGCCACGGGGATTTTCAATACAGCAATATACTCTAGTACCTGAAATCGGTAGAGCTGCGAAGTAACAATAAAAATATTTTCGGCAGGGATAAGAGGGCGGATTCGTAGTACCGTCTGCTCAAAAAGGCTCCCATTGACATGTAGCGATAAGAACTGTTTTGGTTCTAAGGTACGGCTTAAAGGCCAGAACCTGCTTCCCTGCCCGCCAGCTAAAAGTATCGCGAAGTTATGCCGAGACATTTTTAAAGTACTCAATTGTTCTTTTCAGTCCCTCAACAAAATCCACCTTCATACGCAACCCTAGTATTTTCCTAACGCTGCGTATGTCCGCAAGAGTCTTATATACGTCTCCGGGGCGTTTATCTAAAAACAAAGGCTTTATGCGGAGATTGAGGATTTTGTTAATAGTATCGACGAGCTCAAGCACCGAGTGGTCCTTGCCGTTGGCAACATTAAAAACCTCACACTGTATTCCCGGCGTAGTCGCGGCCAATATGTTTGCCTCCGCTACATTATCAACATAAGTGAAATCACGCGATTGTTTGCCCGTTCCAAAAATAGGAGGCTCTTCGCCCTTAAGCATGCAGGTGATAAATTTTGGGATTACTACCGCATATTCATCATCTACTGCCTGACGGGGACCAAAAACATTGAAATAACGCAACGAGACAGTCGTAAGGCCGTAGATCGTAGAAAAAATACGGCAATAATATTCGCCCGCCAGCTTTGTTAACGCATAAGGTGAAATCAATTGAGGGTAATCGGTTTCCTTTTCGGGAAATACATCAATATCTCCGTATACCGAACTTGAGGAAGCAAGGACAAACCGCTTCGCTTTTTTCTCATGCGCAGCCCTGAGCATATTCAACGTACCGTCTATATTCACACTGTTGTACACATAAGGATCGAGCAGCGACTTTGGGACAGACCGCAGCGCTGCCTGGTGCAGTACATAGTCAATACCTTTACAGGCGTCCTGGCAGGCTGTAAAGTCACGGATATCTGCGCGAATGAGTTCGTAGTTCGTAGCTGACAACTCATTAGTAAACGCAAGGTTCTTTTCTTTACCGCTTGAGAAATTATCAAGAACCCTTACAAAATTGCCTTCTTTAAGCAACCTCTCCACGATATGCGATCCGATGAAGCCTGCACCGCCGGTTACCAAGAATCGCCCCATAAAACCTCCTTCATAAAAAACTAAGTGCTGCTCTTTTTCTTTATCACTATTCTACGAAATTGACGGCTTCCAACCTTCAATATTCCCGGCTGGGTGATCAGCATGTTCTCATCAGTCACTTTCTTGCCATCGAACTCGACTGCATTCTGCCTGATAAGCCTTCTGCCTTCGTTTTTGCTCTTCACAACTTTTGCCGCACTCATTGACTGCAGTATTGAAGTATTTGCGTCTAAGGTTATGGCCTCTACTTCTTCGGGAATGCTTCGCTGCGTAAATACCCTCTTAAATTCTTCTGCGCAGGCTTGCGCTGACCTTTGAGAATAGTACCTGCTTACGATAAGCTTTCCTAGCTTTTCTTTTGACTCTTTTGGATGCTGGCGCTTTATCTGCTCAAGGTCTTCATCGGTCAGGAGGGTGTAGTATTTATGCATTAATTCATCTGGGATAGACATGATCTTCCCGAATATCTCCCCGGGCTTATCGTTGATAGAGATATAATTACCCAGTGATTTGCTCATCTTTTGCAGGCCGTCGGTCCCCTCAAGGAGAGGAAGCGTAATGACTACCTGGGGCTCCTGCGCAAAATCTTTTTGCAAGTCTCTGCCTACCAATAAATTAAAAATCTGGTCGGTCCCGCCTAGTTCTATATCGCTGCGTACCACTACCGAGTCATACCCCTGCAACACAGGGTACATAAACTCAAGAAGTGAAACATCCTGGTTATTCTCAAGCCTCTTCTTGAAATCCTGGCGGGCAATCATCTGGCTAACAGTCACCTTCATAGTGAGCCGCAAAAAATCAGCGAGGCGCATTCTTTCAAACCAGCGGCTGTTAAAGACGACCTTGGTCTTGCGCAAATCAAGGATCTTGCCGACCTGCCTTTTGTAGGTAAGGGCATTCTTGACTATTTCAACCCTGCCCATGGGTTTACGGACCTGGGTGCGGCCCGAGGGATCACCGATACGCGCAGTAAAATCTCCTATCAAGAAATACACCGTATGGCCCAGTTCCTGGAACTGCCGCAATTTATTCAGCAGCACCGTATGGCCCAGGTGGATATCCGGCGCAGTAGGGTCAAAACCAGCTTTGATGCACAGCGGACGTTTATCCCTCAATGATTTCTTCAATTTTTGCGACAGTTCCTCTTCAGAAATAATATCAACTGTCCCGCGTTTAATTATCTTAAGCTGTTCTTCCGCACTTTTCATTGCCAGGCCCTCTTTCGTTACCCAATCAGGCTATACGTTTTCAACTTTCGCCGATAACCCAATTTTGCCCTGTTCGGTATCAACCTTGATTACCTTGGCCTTGATTTTATCCTGAGGCTTTAATTGTTTCAGCTGCTCCTGGTTGATCTCATTGGCGAAAATCAAGCCTTCAAGGTCTTCTTCGATCTTTACGAATACGCCGAAATCGGTAATATTTGACACCTCCGCTTCCACAGTGCTGTTTAAGGGATACTTTTGCGCGATCTCAGGCCACGGATTAGTCTGCAGTTGTTTTAGGCCAAGCGCAATCCGCTGATTCTGGGCATCAACTGACAAAACCTCCACTTCTACTTTCTGCCCTTTCTTAAGTATATCCTGGGGGTTGACTACCCTTTTGGTCCAAGAAATATCCGAAATATGGACCATGCCTTCGATACTATTATCAAGCTCAACAAAGACCCCGTATTTAGTAAACCCCTTGACTTTGCCATGCACCCGTGTGCCTTTGGTATATTTGCCCTCGATATCCTGCCATGGATTTTGCTCAAGCTGCTTGATGCTCAGGGCTATTTTTCTGGCATCCTTATCGATGCTGATGACATGGCTTTCAATGGTGTCTCCGATTGCAAAGAGCTCAACCGGGTTGCTAATCTTTTTTGTCCAGGAAATCTCAGAGATATGAATCAATCCTTCGATGCCGTTTTCGATTTCGACGAATATGCCGTAGGGGACAATGTTGACAATTTTTCCTTTTACTTTAGCGCCTACGCTATACTTCGTCTCAATATCCTGCCATGGATCAGGGAAACGCTGCTTCAGGCCAAGCGAGATTTTTCCTGATTCCTTATCTACATTCAATATCAGTACTTCGATTTTGTCTCCTACCGCTACTACTTCTGAAGGATGGGAGATTTTCGACCAGGACATATCCGTAATGTAAAGAAGCCCGTCAACGCCGCCTAAGTCAATAAAAGCCCCAAAATCGGTTATTGCCTTAACTAATCCTGGATAGATACTCCCTACTTTTAGGTCCTGCCATATTTTTTCCTTTGCTTCTTCCCGTTCCTTCATGGCCGCCTCTTTGCGGGAAAGAATCACGCTGTACCTAAGCTTATTCACCTTGATGATCTTAAACTTAAAGGGCTTGCTGAGTATGTCCCTGTCCGCCACGTTCTTAAACGCTGAAAGCGAAGAAGGCAGGAACCCTTCGATCCCCATCACATCCACTAAGAACCCTCCCTTGACCTTCTTCATGGGCTTGCCTTCAATAAGGTCCCCCTTATTATAGCAGTCCATAACACTTCCCCAGCCGTGGATGCGGCTTGCCTTCTCCCGGGAAAGAACTATCGAGCCCGAATCATCCTCTATGGATTCGACAAAAAACTCTATCTCTCTACCTACCTGAAGTTCGCTTGTGTTGAACTCCGTGATAGTAACAACTCCTTCGGATTTAAAACCCACGTCGACAATGACGTCTTTATTCCTGACGGATACAATCTTACCCTTAATCACCTCGCCTTCTTTTATTATCTTGATAGTTTCATTGTACAGTTGTTCAAGGGTACTTTTAGTTTCGCTCATTTTTTGTTTCCTCCGTATTTTTTTAGTTTCTCTACCACCTTTTCAACAAGCCAGCTGGGCGTAGAAGCTCCGCTGATAACACCCACCCGGCGGGCCTTTTTGATAACGGCGGGGAATCGAGAACGTTCTGATTCGACTAAATAACTATTTTTATTGATGGCTTGGCCGATTACCAAAAGCCGTTTAGTATTAGCACTGGACTTAGAACCAATCACCAGCAATACATCGACCAAACCCGCTAATTCTTTCACCTCCTCTTGCCTACGACTCGTATCCAAACATATGGTATTGAATATATGGACTTCCGATACTTTTTGATTTTTTTTAAGGATACTGTTAACGACGTCTATAAAGAACCTCCTGGACTGGGTGGTTTGTGAAATTATCCCTATCCTCTTGCCCGAAAAAATATTCGCCCTGACTTCTTTCATGCGTGTAATTACCCGCGCAGTAGGGACGATATCAAGCAACGCCTTAATCTCAGGATGCGCCCTATCTCCTACAATAAGCACCTGGAGGCCGTCACGGTTAAGCTTTGCACAAATCTTCTGTACCAGAGAAACGTAAGGGCACATGGTATTGACTAGCCTCAAACGCTTCTGGCTTGCCTTGAATTCTGTAAGATGAGAACTCCCATGCGAAGGAAGAATAAGCGTTGCGCCGGGTTTGATATTGTCGATAGAACTGACAATACGCAGCTTATTGTGCTTAAGTATTTCCATGACGCGGTGATTGTGTATCACCGGACCGAGGGAATAAACGCTACCCTTATGCGTGGAGAGACTTTGTTGAACTAACTGAACTGCCCTTTTGACTCCAGAGCAAAATCCTGTGTGTGTGGCTATTTTGATACTGACCATGAAAGGCGCCTGATGGATTCCATAACCATCTGAGCTGTTTCCTGATAAGGCGTCCTCCTTTCTACAAATATTTGTTTGCCGAAATATACAGAGATTTTCGATGCATTGAGAGAACGTGCATTTTTTGGCAACACGCGCTCTGCGCCATGTATGAAAACGGGAACAATGGGGACATTGAGCTTTGCTGCCAAAAGCCCTACCCCCTTTTCGGGATCGCCGAGAACCCCTTCGCCCTGGCGTGTACCTTCGGGAAAAATAACTAAAGACTCTCCCCTGCGCAGCCTCCGGATAGCTTCCTTAAAGGCTGAAAAGTCTGTAGTCTTACGTTTCACCGGAAAAGCGCCGAGCTGCCTAATAAGCCAAGCAAACAGCGGATTAATAAACAGGTCATGTCTGGCCATAAAATTGAGCCTACGAAAACAGGTAACTGCCAGAACCATGGGATCAAGGTAGCTGGTATGATTGCTTGCCAGGATGAACCCGCCTTTCCTCGGTATATATGCCCTGCCGGTTGCAGTGATCCTGCATGACAACTTCAAGAGAATAAAGAGAAAAAATCTTACTATATTATAAAACATTTTTAATCAATCTGCTACCGAATTCAACCAGCCTTCGGGAAGTCGCCTGGCTCTTTGATTCCGCGTAGACCCTGACAATCGGCTCAGTGCCTGAAGCCCTAAGCATCAGCCAGCTAGTATCTTGTCGGATCAATTTCACTCCGTCATAGTCTTTGACTAAAACAACATCCTGCCCTAAGATCCGTTTTATCTTTTTAAAATTACGAACATTAACCTTTGACTGTTTGAGCTTTAAATCATCGCGCCAGTAATAATACCTGCCGAACTCTTTTTCCATTTCGCGCAAGATGGCGAGCATATTCTTTTTGCGGTACGCCATCATTTCAAGAAGCAAAAGTCCGGCAAGACTGCCGTCCCTTTCAGGAATGTACCCTTTAAAACCCATGCCTCCGGCTTCTTCTCCACCCACAAGAATCTCTTTTTTTACCATTAATTCAGAAATATATTTGAACCCTACCGGTGTTTCATATAACGGCAAACCTAATTTTTTGGCAATCGCATCAATCATATTAGTGCCAACTATCGTCTTTACCACCCCTCCTGACATCTTACGGTCCTGGCGCAAATGCAACGTCAATAAACCCAATATTTTCTGCGGATAAATAAACTCACCATTGCCCGCAAAGGCAGCTATCCTATCTGCATCCCCATCTAAAACCAAACAAAGGTCAAAACGGTCTTTCTTTAACCTTGCGACCGTGGGAGCGAGATTCTCAAGGACCGGTTCTGGCCTTAAGCCTCCGAATGAAGGATTGATGTCGGAACGAATGAATTCTACTTTTATGCGAGAGCCTTTCAAGATTTCTGCGATAAAGCTGTTTCCGCTTCCGTGCATCGCATCCACAAGCACCCTAAACTTCATATTGCGCAGTCTTTCAAAATCAATGTAGCCCTTTAAGAACCGGATATAGTCTTTGACAAAATCGGCCTCTTCTATCTTTGCGTTCTTACCTATCCATCCTGCTTTCTTGGGCCTCTCGACTAATTTTTCGACTTCAGAGGTAACCTCTATTCCGGCAGCTCCACCTGAAGCAGTCTTGATCTTAATGCCGTTGTATTCGCAAGGATTATGGCTGGCAGTAATCATAATTCCAGCAGTGAGTTTCCTTTTTTCTACGGCGAAACTTAAAGTAGGCGTGGGTATTGACCGGTTAGATACAATAACACTGATACCTTCCCGGACAAGCACTTCACTGACGATGCGTGCGAATTTTTCAGACAAGAAGCGAGTATCATAACCGACAGCTATGCGGACGCAGGCCTTGCTATGTTCTCGGGCCTTGAGATTATAATAATCAGCAACTGCCTTGGCCACCCTCCCGACATTCTTAAAAGTAAAATTATCGCCGATAACCCCCCGCCAGCCATCGGTCCCGAACTTGATCTCTCTCTTTACGCCTGACATTTCAATCTCCTTATTGAATCCGCATAATCTTTTGATTTAAAAATATATGAGCCCGCAGCCAAAATCGAAGCACCCGCTGCCACCACCTGTTTACCGGTCGTTTCATTAATGCCGCCATCCACTGCAATGTCGCCTTTAAAAAACGAACGCAGCTCTTTAATCTTCGGGACTACTGACCCGATAAACTCCTGGCCACCAAAACCGGGATTGACTGACATCACTAACACGAAATCAACAAACGCAAGCGTTTTATCAATCGTATGTAGCGCAGTTAAGGGGTTAAGCGAAATACCCAGCCGCACACCCTTCTTCTGCAATCTCTCTTTTATCTCTCTGGCCTTTCTCTCCGTAACCGTTTCGATGTGCACGGTTATAAGGTTACTGCCGGCCTTGACAAAGTCATCGATAAAATCCTGTGGCTTCTCAATCATCAAATGCACATCAAGCGGAAGGGCGGTTGATTTACGGATATCCTCAACCACCATAGGCCCGATGGTAATGTTAGGAACAAAATGGCCGTCCATGACGTCAATATGCAGCATGTCCGCGCCTGCACTTTCTACCTTTCTGATCTCTTCATTCAAACAGCTGAAATCTGCCGACAGTATTGAAGCTGCGATTTTTATTTTCATCTCTTTAGGAATATAATCTTTTCCTGGCGATGTAGGCATACACCGCCTCAGGAACAAGGTAACGAAATGATTGACGTTGTTGTATGCGCTTACGTATTTCAAACGCAGAAATATCTACTGCCCTGATCTCGACCGTATCGATATAGGAAGGAATCTTTTCCAAAGGGTATCCCGGCCTTGTAGCGACAATAAATCGCACCAACTTGATGATATCCTGTAAATCCTTCCATTCGTCGAGGTAATTCAACAGGTCAGAACCGGTGATAAACGATAATTCGTCGGAAGAAAACCTCCTTACCAGCTCTTTAAGCGTATCAATGGTATAAGAACGGCCCTTTCTGGCAATTTCGATATCAGAGACAGAAAAATGTCTATTCCCGCGGATGGCAAGTGTAATCATTTCATGCCTATCTTTCGCTGAAGCAACATTGGAGTTATCTTTATGAGGCGCCAGAAACGTTGGAACAAAAATTATTTTCTCCAGATTCATCTGTTCCCTGACCTCCTCAGCCAGAATAAGATGCCCCAGATGTATGGGGTTAAACGTCCCTCCAAGAATACCAATTTTCATTTTAACTCAGTCCTCACCTGGCCCTTGCCAAACACCATATATTTATAGGTCGTCAATTCTTCCAGGGCCATGGGCCCGCGGGCATGCAACTTATCGGTCGAAATCCCTACCTCTGCACCCATACCAAACTGATAACCGTCCGTAAAGCGGGTAGAGGCGTTCACATAGACGCAGGCCGAATCAACGTTCCTCAAAAATGAGAGGGCATTACGGTAATCTTCGGTAATAATGCTATCCGAATGATGCGTACCGCAGGTGTTGATGTGTGCGGTTGCCTCAGCTACGTCTTTGACCACTTTGACGCTAAGTATCAAGCCGAGAAACTCAGTCCGGTAATCTGCCTGAGTTGCGGCTTTTGCTCCCTTAAAAAGCCTCCTCGTGTACGGACAGCCGCGTATCTCAACGTTTGCCTTTCTGAAATCGGCAAGCATAGAAGGAAGAAACTTCTTCGCAATCCTTCTGTGCACTAACATAGTTTCCATCGCATTGCAGACGCCCGGACGCTGAACTTTTGCGTTGAAACAAACCTCTTTCGCCATTTTTACGTCCGCCGATTCATCGACATAGACCGCACAGATGCCCTTATAATGTTTAATCACAGGGATGCGCGATATCTGCATCACTCGTTTAATTAGTCCTTCGCCACCCCGAGGCATTACTAAATCAATGTACTCATTAAGCCTAAGCAACACATCAAGCGCTTTTCTGTCGCACGTCGAAACCATATTAACCATGCCTTCATGAATACGGTGCTTTTTCAAGGCCCCTTTGATGCTTGCGTAAATACTCAGGTTTGAATGCATCGCTTCGCTTCCGCCCCTTAAAATAACACTGTTGCCGGATTTCACACAAAGCCCGATACAATCAGAAGTCACGTTCGGCCTCGATTCATAAATAATGGCAATAACGCCTATGGGCACGCGCACCTTATGAATCCATAAGCCGTTTGGCCTACGCCAAGCCTTTAGTACCTCCCCCACAGGGTCGTCGAGCGTTGCGATTTCAGCTAAGGAATCAGCCATTACGCGAATCCTTTTAGCATTCAATTGCAACCTGTCGATAAGAGGTAATGGCAGTTTCTTTTTTAACGCTGCGCGCACATCTCTGGCATTCGCTTTCAAGATGGCGGAATTATGCGCACAGAGAGACTTTGCCATATCCTTAAGAGCTAAGTTTTTTACTTTGGTCGAAAGACACATTGCCCCGTATGACGCCTCTTTTGCCAATTTCCCTATTGTGGTAAGATATTTTTTAAGTTCCATGCGTAATCCCGTACTTCTATAGAATGACTATGTTATCCAGATGAATTATCTCTTTGTGGTAACGGCTCCCCTTAATCCTTTCCAGTTGTTTCGAAGAAACAGCAATTTTGCCCTTCGCAAAGAGTATCCCGTCCTTATCGGCAACAAAGACTATATCCCCGGCCTCAAAATTACCGGAACAGGATATAATGCCGACGGAAAGGAGGCTTTTGTTGCCTCGCAGCGCTTTTTGCGCGCCTTCGTCAACCATAACTTTACCTTTCGTCTTTGCGCTAAAGGCGATCCACCGCTTTTTTGCTTTCAGGCCTTTTTTCGGCATAAATAAAGTGCCGCTCCCTCCCGGGTTTCTGACCGCGGATACAATGCTGCCTTCGATATTGCCATTGGTGATCAAACACGGAATTCCCGAATCAATTGCAATTCTTGCCGCCTCAATCTTAGTCACCATCCCTCCAACGCAGACCTTCTTGCCCGTAGGGCAGGCAAGCGACTTAATCTGAGGCGTGATTTCCTTCACGATTTTTATAACCTTTTTTTCGTTATCAAGAAGTCCATCGACGTCAGAAAGTATGACGAGGAGATCCGCAAACACAAGTCCCGCCACAAGCGCAGAAAGCCGATCATTATCGCCGAACTTGATCTCCTCGGTTGAGATAGTATCGTTTTCGTTAATAATCGGCACGCCTTTTAGTTTCAAAAGGGACAATATGGTATTCTTGGCGTTAAGATAACGTTCGGAATCAGCGAAATCATCCCAGGTCAGAAGAATCTGTGCAACATGATACCCTGAATCTTCAAAGGCGCCGGCGTATGCATTCATGAGCGCGTTCTGGCCGATTGCTGACATTGACTGAAGCAGGCTCAATTCCTTTGGCCTTTCTTGGCGGTGCAAAAGATACATTCCATGGGCAATCGCCCCGGAAGAAACCAATATTACCTCTTTGCCATCCTTGAGTAACTCTTGAATCTGGGAGGAGATTGCATGAAAAAGCCTGAAATCCGGCTGTGTACAGTCCTTAAAAAACAGGCTGCTACCAATCTTGATTACGATTCTTTTATAATTTTTTTCTGATTGCGTTGATAAGCTCATCGAGCCCCTCTTTATTCAATGCCGAAATAGGGTATATCACCCTACGTATCTTGCTCCTAAAAACTTTAAGGTTTCCTGCTGCCTGCCCCAGGTCCATTTTGTTTGCGGCAAGGATCTGCGGCTTCTTGGCTAACTCCGGGCTATACCTACGCAGCTCATCTTTAATGATCCGATAGTCTTCAAGCGGGTTTCTGCCTTCGCATCCTGAAATATCAATCAGGTGCACAAGCAGCTTTGTGCGCTCAACATGCCTTAAGAAACGGTCTCCTAGGCCTCTGCCAGAATGAGAACCTTCGATCAGACCGGGTATATCTGCCGCTACAAAATGTCCGCCGGCAACTTTGACTACACCTAAAGTCGGGGTCTTTGTAGTAAAGGGATACGGTGCAATTCTCGGATGAGCCCCAGAAATTACCGATATCAGGGTAGATTTGCCTGCGTTAGGGAACCCTATGATCCCGACATCCGCTATAAGCTTTAAGTCAATAAGGAGCTCGCGCTCTTCTCCGGGTTCGCCGCTTGTTGCATCGCGGTTGTGCTGATTCCCCAAGCCGGGTTTACCGCCTGAAGCAACAACGAGCATTTGGCCGTCATACTCAAGACTTCCGAGTATACAGTTCTTTGCCGCGTCTAAGACGACTACCCCGCAAGGAACCCTCACGGATAAATCCGGGGCGGTTTTTCCTTTTTTTCTTTTACTGGAGCCGTCCTTGCCTTTTAAGCCGTAAAAATGCCTGTTGTACTTAAAATCAAGCAGGGTGCGCAAGTTCCTATCGGCCTTAAGGATTACATCGGCGCCTTTCCCGCCGCTTCCTCCATCAGGGAACCCTCGACGATTTAACTTATCCCGGTATACACTATTGCAGCCGTTTCCTCCGCGGCCGCCCTTAACGTAAATCTTGACGCTATCAATGAACATCGAAAACCAGCTTTCAATTGTATCAGCTTGCCTTGATCTCTTTGATTGTAAGCCTCGTTAGCCTCTGGCGATGCCCTTTTGTCCAGTGTGAGGATTTTCTCCGGCGGTATTTAAAAGAGATTAACTTCTCGGCTTTTGTGTGCTCTACAACCGTGGCTTTGACTGTTGCGTCCTTTAAAAAAGGCTGGCCGACCTTTGTTTCCTTATCATTGGAAATCAATAAAATATTCTTAAGAATAATATCTTTATGTTGTTCTATTTTTTGACGCTCAACTTCAATCGAGTCGCCTTCTTTTACGATATACTGTTTTGCGCCAACTTCAATTATTGCATACATTTTCCATCCTCCTTGGGGGTTTACTACGGTTAAAAAGTCTGAAGTTTAATTATACACCATAAAATCAAAGAATCAAGTAAAATTGCCTCCTGAAAAATAGCGGGATTAACCATTTTTCAAAAGCCCCGCAATTCAGCGAAGCGGAATTTTAGGTAATCAATATAATCTGCTGTGCGATTTTAAGATATTCTGATGTCTTCGATGTGTAAGGCAGGATTGGAGATAAGGTTGACCTTTGTGCCAAATTTGCGCTCAATGAACCTGATGTGCTCCTTGTGTTTGAGTATTTCATCCACTACCACAGGGTTTAGAAAAAGGCTTACCTCTTTATGGGTTTTCTCTTTAAGGTACTTCTTCAGTTCCTTAAGCGCATCAATGGATACGGTAAGTGCCGATTTGACCTTACCCCTTCCCTGGCAATATGGACAAGCCTGAAACGAAAGGGTCTGCACCGTATTATGGATGCGCTCGCGGGTCATCTCTACCAAGCCGAACTTTGAGATCCCCAAAATATCGTATTTAGCCTTGTCGCTTCTTAAGGCATGCTTAAGGGTATCGAGCACGTGCCTACGGTGCCCTTCTTTCTCCATATCGATAAAATCAATAACGATTATACCGCCGAGGTCACGTAGCTTGAGCTGGTGCGCTGTTTCAGTTGCCGCTTCGCAATTAACCTTGAAGGCTGCGTCTTCCTGGCTAATCTTATCTTTGAACCCCCCGCTATTAACATCTATGACTACCAGCCCTTCAGTGGGTTCTATTACCAGGTACGATTTCGATTTAAGGTGCACCATAGGTTCAAAAATCCGGCTTACCTGCCGTTCAACGTCTTTACTGATAAAAAGATCATCTCCTTTGTATAATTCTATACGGGGCGCAAGATACCCAAGAAAAGTCTTCACAAAACGCATAATACGGTAATATTCGTCTTTTGAATCTACGATCAACTTGGAAACGTCTTCGGTGAAAGAATCCCTGATAGCCCTGAAACTCAAATCATATTCTTCATAGATAAGCGAAGGTGGCCTTTTTTGGCGCATCGTCCTCTCAAGTCTTTTCCACAACTTGATCAGGAAATGCGCGTCTCTTAAGAGCTCTTTTTTCGACATGCCGAACGCCGCAGTCCTGACAATAAAACCTATATTTTTTGGAAGGCGCAATTCCGCTAAAATCTGCCTGAGCCGCCTTCTTTCCTCGTCGTCTTCTATCCTGCGGGAAATACCTATCTGCTGATCCTGCGGCATCATCACCAAATACCTACCCGCAAGGCCAGTGTGACAAGAAATCCTGGGGCCCTTAGTACCGAATTGCTCTTTGACTACCTGGACAAGAATCTCCTGGCCCTTTTTTACTTCTTGGGGTTTTGACAACGGAGAATCGGAGGATTCATATGCGGATTCTATTTCGGAAAGGTACAAAAAACCCTTTTTGGGTAAACCGATATCCACAAATGCCGCTCCTATAGACGGCACTACTGCTTCAATAATGCCCTTATAAATATTCCCGACAATAGTCTTATCGCTAGGCCGTTCGATATAAAACTCTTCCAGCCTGCCGTTATTTACTATGGCAACGCGCTTTTGTCGAGGTTCAATATTAATCAGTATTTCTTTTGCCATATCCTTTACGCCCTCTCGCTATTCTGTCTTCCGGTAAGGGCTACTATCTCTATCCCTTCGGGCAGCTGTGTGTTGAGTAATTCCTTTGCCTGATGAGGCTCAACTACTTCCCTAAGCACTGCCTTCGCTTCTTCATTTTCGCTTTCAAGTCCAAGCTTTAATGCCCTGATAATGCTTAGTTTGGGGTGGGGGCTGAATCCTTCGGTCATCTTCAAGGGCAATCCTGACCTGCGTAATGCACGCTGTAATAAACGTAACAGATCAAGATGAGAAATAAACCTCATTGCGCCCTTTTTAGTGAAACTGAAAGAAATTTCGTACATGTTTAGAAAGGCGCCCTTCCAAATCGTATAAAATCAGAACTATGCACCAGTAGGAGATACCGCCGGTATTCCTTCTGAGCCGGCTTTTTCAAGCAAAGGCTTCTTTTCTCTTATGATGTGCGGAGTAATAAAAATAAGCATCTCTGTTTTGGTAATAGTGTCCTCTTTCCTGCCGAATAGGTACTTTAAAAGCGGCAGGCTGCCCAAAATAGGGATTCCATTCTTTGACTTTATTTTATCTTCCGAAATCAAGCCCCCTATCACGAGAGTCTGCCCATTTTTTATCATAACATTTGTTTCAGCGCTTCGGGTTGAAATCACGGGCCTTTCTCCGTTGGGTCCGGTTGAACCAATGATAGCCTCAACGCTTGGCTTAACACTCAAGGTAACATACTCCTGCTCATTGATATTGGGCGTTACAATAAGCTTTACTCCGACTTCTTTATCTTCATAGCCTGATATGCTCAAGGCTCCCGTCTCTTTGCTGTATTCGTATTTGGGAATCGGCACGACCTTACCCACCAAGATCTTTGCCTCCTGATTATTCAAGGTAGTAATCCGGGGGTTAGAAATTATCTTTGTATCAGAGCTTGATTTTAAAACTTCAAGTACGGCTTGTAATCCTGTCATGTCAAGAGTACCGAAGGTAAAAAGGCCCGTAGGTACATCCGGAAAACCAGCCACAAGGCTATGGTAGGTATTTTCGGAATAACTCGTACCGACCACGGCCCCTGTTTCGCTATACGTCGTAGTTGCTTCCCTCACAAGGGAAGTCGGAACCGTAGTTTTGGGAAAATATTTTGACCCTGCTCCCTTTATTTCTCCTGTAAAAGGCCAGGTAGTCGGCCTTTTTGGACCGCTTAACGCAACCCTGAGGTTCCAATCAATGCCTAATTTTTCAGAACTTCCAAGCGTTGTCTCAATAATCCTTGCCTCAATCATAACCTGGGGAGTCATTTTGTCAAGCCGCTGGATTGCCTCTTTGATTTTCAATAGCGTAGACTTGGTATCAGTCACAATCAGGGTATTAGTCCTGCTCTCTACCGTAATCTTTCCCCTTGCGGAAAGCAGCTTGTCCAGGACATTTTTGATATCTATGGCTGAAGAAAAGTTCAAAACGAAGGTGTCTGTATCAAGCGGCTCTTTCTCCATCGCCTCTTCTTGCGACTTCCTCTGTTCTGCAAGCCGCGCAAGCGTAGAGACCATAATCACGCGGTCGTTAAGCCATTCATACCCGAACCCATAGGTCTTTACAATGGTATCCAGTGCATTCTGCCACGGGACATCCACCAGGCGCATATTCACGTTACCGACCACATCCGGGGTTACCACGATATTGACGCCTGCCTTATAAGAAATAATTTTCAGGACGTTGCGGATATCGGCATCTTTAAAATCAAGTGTCACGTTTTTCTGTGCCGCTGACCCATTGGCCTTAAGCGACATTTCGCTTGGAGATTCAGCAGTATTCCCAAAAACCTCTCCTGCCTCCGCCTGCTCCTGCACAGCAGTTTCATTATCCTTGCCCTGCACAGATGTAGCATTGGATTCTTGAGCAACGAGAGAACTGCGCACAACAAAAGTTATCATTAAACCGAAAAGAATTAGCAATATTCTTGTCCTCACCCTCACAATAGGCTTCATTATTCCTCCTTCTTTAATTCTGCCATAAAAGGCTCCCCGTCCTTAATAAAGATAACTCGGCTTGATTCTATTTTAAGCACCTGATAACCACTTATTGTATCGCCGACCTTTACCACAGAGCCATTCACCATCGCAAACGATATCCCCTGCTCGTCGTAGATAATACCTTCCAACGTCAAGCCGCCGGATTGTTGTTCGTCGGAAATCTTAAGCAAACGCCCGTCAGAAGTAACCAGCGCAATGAAGGGATTACGTTTTCCTTGGGCATCGTAGACAAATTTATTTTCTGCAGCGTTTTCCTGCGTAGGCACGACTGCCGGCACAGAAACGGTCTCGTTTTGCGCAAAACAGTTCACGCAAGAATACAAACCTAAGGCAAGCATAAAGACAAAAATGTTATTTTTTGACATAGGTCTTCAGTATTAGGTATATACTCTGCTCTAAATCTGTATCCGGCCGGTTCATAATCCGCATCTCTTGGATTGCCATAAATTGACCAGCATTTTCCAGATCGTTAATGAATTTCCCAAAATTGTGATACGAACAAGATACATCCATAATGATGGAGAGCGCAATCTGCGTTCCCGGGCCAGGGCTTTGAACCGCCGTGTCCTTTACCGGCCTCATCTGCATGATTTTTACTTTGTTGTCGTTGGCAAAATTTGAGATGATATGCAAAAGTGATGGTATCTGCTCTTCGGAAATGAGTGTTTTGCCTCCGCCCTGGTTTTCCTTCTTTGCCCTTGCCTTCTCTTCGTTCATTTTTTCAAGCTCTTTACTCACGGTGCTTATGGCTTTTTGCAACTGCTCGATCTTCTTGCCGGTTGCGCGCAACGAACTGAATTGTTTCTTAAACAAAAAAGCCGCGTCCGTATAGAGGACCGCAAAAGAAAAAAGCACAATAACCGCTATTTTCTTTATGTCTAATTCGGGTAGATTCATCATCTTTCTCTCGCAGGCACTACCAGCGTAAAATCAACCACTTCATAGTTGCCGATCAGTGCTCGCGTTACGGATTTCAATTCTATTGCGGTAAAGTCCTTAAAGAAACGTTCGTCTTTCTTAAGGTTCTCTATAAACTTATCAAGAAGCCTCAGCTCTTCTTTCTCTAAAGACACCGCGGCTCCTTTTATAATTAATTCCTTAGGGGTTACGGATAACTCCCTAAACCAGGTCCCCATGATAAGGTCACGGCTTAAGAAATTTAGTTTTTCGGCCCAGTTTATTCTCTTGGCAACTAAATCCTGCATACCCTTCTCTTCGGCTGAGAGCTCTTTGTTCTCTTTCCTGAAATCTTCCAAGGCCTTCAGTTGCGGCTGTAATTTTTTGCCTTGGGCCTTAAGAGAATTCAGACGCACGCCCTTTGCGATTGCTATTACACCAAAGAAAACATGCAAGACAATGAAAAGCACACACACCGCAAGAATCCCGTAAACGATATATTGGAATTTTTCGCTTGCCTGGATTTTTCTCGCCTTCGCCTTCAGTTCTTCTGGTAAAAGGTTAATTTCTATCATAGGGATTATTAAGTCCTCAATGCCAGGCCTACTGCTACCGCGAATTGGCCTGCTACTGACTTAAGCTGCGACATATCAGCGGAATCCGGTAGAATAATCCGCCTAAACGGATCCCATCTTTCAACGGGAACTCCCAGCATTGTGGTAAGGATAGAACCGAGGCTCATATACAGACTCGAGCCTCCGCTTAGGAAAATCTTGCTTACCGAAGAAACGCTCTGGCTTTCATAATAATCAAAAGAGCTGCGCAACTCCTTGGCAAGATGCACGAGTACGTTTTCAGCCGCAGCATTGATCTGTTCGGTTTTTTCCTTATCAGGGGACAGCTTCATTTTTTCCGCTGCTTTCTGGTCGGCGCCAAAGATATCGGCAAGCTTCTGGGTAAAATGGTTACCCCCTATGTGTATATCCCGGCTAAGACGGGGAACGCCGTCTTCAAGGATATCGAGGTTGCTTTCAAGCGCCCCGATATTAAGCAACGCTACTGCCTTCCCTTTAAGGACATCGGTATCTGCATAATTAAAGGTAAACGCATTTATCAACGCAAGGGCATCGATATCAATAAAATGTATCAGGAGGTTCAGTTCCTTAAAAACCCTGAGCTTCTGTTCCAGCGGTTCTTTCTTAACCGCAGCTACCAAAACCAGCATCTTGTTATCAGGCAGGTCTTGTTTCAAAATGCAGCTGTCAAGGTTGACCTCGGCGATTGAAAAAGGAATGTGCTTTTGTGCCTCGAATTTAAGGGCCTGCTTTAATTCCTGCTGGTTCATTTTGGGAAACGACACGTACCTCATGATGGTAGGAGCACCCGATACAGAAATAGTAACCGGCCTTTTTAAGTCTTTGGGATCGATTATTTTCTTGAATACCTCTTCCAGATCAAGCTGCTTCTCTTCTAAGGCATACGATACAAGCTGGAACGCATCCTTATCTTGCAATAACTTTACGAACTTTATGGAATTTGAACCTACGTCCAAACCTAAAGTAACCCTGGCTTTCGCTTGTGGGCCCTTTTTTACGAAAATATCTATAGGTAATTTCATCGGATTGCCTTTAAAGATACATTTTATAAGGATTTATGCTTTCCTTCCAGTTTGTTATCTGGATATCGGGCTCAATATTGAGCCCTTCAATAGAATCCATGTATGCCTGGTTATAGGCAATATTGGCATTACCATTAATCCTTGCCTCAATACCGGACCATATTCCGCCGTTTACGTTTAGATTCCCGCCGCCGCCGTTTATCCTGAACTCGCCCCTTGTATAAATCACCCCGTCTATCGTACCATTGCCGTTAATGGTCATATCCTCTGTATCATCAGGATCAGTAATCACATCGCCGACTACCACAAAAAAGCCACCGATTGTCCCGATGTTACCATTAAGCGTCAAATCTCCTTCGAGATACAGGATATTCGGCACCCACTCATCTACCTCATCAATAGTACCATCGCCATCATTGTCAACACCATCGTCTGCGCGCGTGTACCAGAAGGTTGAAGGAAAGGTTTCCTGTTTATGTTCCACGCGGGTAATCCGGGTGATATCATAAAAATTCCCTTGCGCCTCACTCAAGACTTTTAGTTGTGTAAAATCGAACCTAGCCAAAGGGCTGATGCTGGTATCCTGAGTTGCGGTTCCGCTGATATTATCATGCTCAACTTCATAATCTCCGGCATAAAGGATGTTCCCTGTCACGCTATATGAATCGCCATTGATATCCAAATCTCCTGCAGTATAGATGGCATTATCATAAAACCCGCCAGGAATTTGTTTCTTGATAATGACCTGAATGGCGCGTCGCGCCCTGTAAGGAGCAGTTGTGGGGACATACCCGTATGCAGTAACGTTTTTGCATGGTTTTCCGTCAATAGAGACATCCGCTACACTTACATTGTAGCCGCCGGGCACTGAAGTTAAATTACCCTGCCAGATATCGGTTCCTGTTGCGCTATACGTACTGCGTAATTCTTTTTTAGCCCTGTTGATGCCTGCTTCAGCAAGCCAGAATGCCTGGGTTGACTCCATATATTGCTGCACATAGGCACGCTCTGCTACACTGCGCAACACTATTGCCGCGCCTATCGCAGTCAATACCACGATCGTGGAAAAAATGAGAATCAAGGCAATGCCCTTCTTATTCATTTCTTAACCTTACCCGTTCTTTCAAAAATCTCACTTCGGTTACGTTGGCAGGATTATTTTTTAAAGGGTAATACAGCCATCTTCCCCTTGCGGACTTTTCCGCCCTCAATTGTACATCCACCACATTGCCAGAACGTCCGAAATTAAGAACCGTAATGTTCTGGGCGAGAATCCTGCAGCGGTTCCCATCCCACACAGAGACGCAATTCGATCCAGTTGGCTGCTCCCTTATAATCTGAGTACCGTTTAAGAAATAACTCACCGTGGTATTGGTGGCATTATAAGGCATTTTAAAATCGATTCTGGTACTATTTAAGGTAATATTCGTAATAGTGATATTGTTGGAGCGCGCCTGTCTTAGCTCCCTCACCATTCCGTCCATCGCATTACGGGCATACTGCTGCAAATCCAGGATTCCCAAATCATAATTCCAGGTTTTCTCTCCTACATCCAACACCAAAAAGATCCCGCTAATGAGAAACACAAAAAGCACCGCCACCAAGAGCAATTCAATCAGCGTAAAACCGTTCATGGCATTATCTGCTAAATAAGGTTTCTACGGTAACGTTTTTCGTCCCTGCGGTCTGGCCCTTGCTCTGCCAGAACACCCTCACCCGTACGTCCAAAGGGTCTGTTCCTGAACAGGAAGTAGTGATAAGTTCATTCCTCAAGGGCGTAAGGCCCCGAGACTCTATCACCGTACTGCTCCAACTCCAGGTACCGTTCTGAATCCTTGAGCTCATCAACTCAAACGCTGTATTCTTGATATCCTCAAGCACATACTGTGCATGGCCAACGGCAATACTTGAGTTACGGTTATTTTCATTCAGAAACAGGCAATTTACAAAAAGAACAAGCAAGCTAGTCAACGCAAACGCCAAAATCGCAGCTGCCAGAAGAAGCTCTGCCAGAGTAAAACCCCTAGGCTTCATCTTACTCTCTCCTGCGGCAATCTTCCGAAGAAATAATTCCTCCTGTAATGATGGTAAAGCTTTTTTCTCCGCTGAGCATGCATTTCACAGGAGATGCCAGACAGTTATAACCCAAAGGATCAAGCCTGTCACAATTGTATTCGTATCCCTTTATCGATTCAAAACTGGTAAAATCTTTTTCAAGGTACGGCGGCGTTGTTTCAATAAGGACGGACAGGTTCGAAGGGTATGCATCCTTGTAATTCTTGGCATAATTTTCAAGCGCAGCTGAAATCAGTTTCATAGTATTAGAAGCATCAGCTTCATTCTGCGCAATATTAATCTTAATGATCTGGCCTATTGCGATTCTTAAAAGCAAGGATACCGCCGCGATGCTGATCATTACGGCGATAAGGCTTAATCCTTTGTTGTCACGATACATACACGCACTCCTTAAGAATAAAACTATTTTATCATAAATATTTCTGAATACAATAGTATTCTATTTTATTTATTGCTAAAGGAAAATTTAGATATTAAAAAGAACGGGTATACTTTTAGCTGCCCGCATAAAATTAAAGCCCCGTACCTACTAAAAAGTAGGTACGGGGAAAATCCTCAGGCTGTGGTATAAAAAACTACGGACACGCAGGAGCTGTAGCACTACCAACTGCCGACGTATTCATAACCGCACCCGTGCAAATGGCGAACGACCTGGTACCTGTCTGGTTAATGGTAGCAGGAGTCGCGTTGCATACATACGAAGTTGCAGTAAAGGTACAGGTGAAATTATATCCCTGCCTCGTACCATTGGTATAGTTTTCGTTTAGATACGCAGGATTAGCGGTCAACATAGCCGACATGTTGCTTGGGTATGCGCCGGCGTTCGCCGAAGCAAAAGATTCAGCTGCGGTTGCAATCGTCTTAAGCGTAGCCTGTGCGGTGGATTCATTGGCATTTACTCTTGCACGCAACAGGTTAGGTATGGCGATTGCTGCTAACAATGCGATAATGGCTACAACAATCATGATTTCTACGAGCGTAAAACCTTTCTTCATCTTTCCAATACCCCCTTTCTAGGTATGATTGACTAGGGCATTACTCTCTTATTCTTTATGACTAGTTTTATACTAGCTAAATTATAACTTATTGCTGTTCATTGAGTTCCAAAGAATAAGATTTCCTGCCAGTCCCCTGATTTATAACTTTATATCACCTCCTTTCGTTCTTGTCAAGCAAAATTTCTCTAAAAATAAAAAACCTATTCTCCACTCAGGCAAAATACTGCCCCCCTTCTTTTAAGAAGGGAAAGAATAGGTTCGAGTTCTTTTAACTGGCAACTGGCTACCCTCAAGAGCCTTGCTTCATTTTCGGCTCAGGGGCCCTTTAGTTTTGCGGCTTACGCTTTATAGATAAAGACATACGCTAAGCCGGGTAAAGACCCGTCCCATTCTTACGAATGGTTTGCCTTTTTCAGTTACACCAAATTGTCAATTAAAAGTATACCACGCATATCTGGGTTTGTCAAGACAGGCGGGTCAAATGCAGCCTGAGACACTTAATGCTGCACGCGTCGTATTATTCGTAGTAACCACAAAAACCCTGGTCCCGGTTCTGTTACAGGATACAGGGATACCGGTCGCCGAATAACCCGTACCCTGAATATCTGGTGACGAGTAAACAAAATTGTAACCGTGCTGGGGTTTGGCGGAATAATTTTCCTCAAGATATCTTGGAGTAGAAGAAGTGAGATTTATTATATTGCTCGCATACACTCCATTATGCGCAAACGCGTATGTCTCAGCAGCAACGGATATTTTCTGGACAATAACCCTGGCAGCAGCCTCGTTACTGTTAATCCGCATGCGCTGCAGGCGGGGCACTGCGATTGAAAACAATATCACAATAATAACCGTTGTCACAAATACCTCTATCAGTGTTAGGCCTTTTTTCATGCCTTACTCCTTTAGTAGCTACGGCGCACAATCGGTATTGGTCAATACGCTTCCCGTAGTAATCGTGAAAATTTTTGCACCGGTCATATTACATGCAACAGGCGTTGCGCTACAATTATATCCCACCATGTTCATCTGCGCACTGCAATTGAAATTATAACCCTGCCTGCTTCGGGAGGTGTAGTTTTCATTGAGGTATGCAGGAGTAGAATTAAGAAGGGCGCCGAACTCAGAAGGATAGTTACCGTGGTTTGCCGAGGCATAATCTTCGCAGGCAATTGCGATTGTCCTGAGGGTAGTCTGCGCAGCTGCATCATTTGCGTTTATGCGCATGCGTAAAAGCTGCGGGATGGCAATTGCAACTAATGCGGCGATTATCGTAACTACCAGCATTACTTCAACGAGCGTAAATGAGCGCTTTTGCATATCCGTGCCTTTATTATAACAAAAAAATATTCTTTGCGCTAAGGTTGTTGTACACGTTCCTGGTATCAAACACAAGCTTTGCGTTCCCTGCAATCATTGCATAATCTAGGCGGGAATGGTCAGTCGCAATGATTACGCAATCAAAACGCTTAATGGCCGAAGGAGTAAGTTTAATTGAAATAAGGTCGATATCGTTAAATTTCAAATAGGGAATTAACGGATCGTAATACGAAACTGCGCATCTCTTCTCCTGCAATATCCCGATTATATCAAGCGCGGGCGATTTCCTGAGGTCCTTTATATCTTTCTTGTATGTCACGCCAACTACCAAAATCTTTGCTTTCTGAAGAGACTTGTTTTTTTTGCGCAATAAGTCTGCGACTCTTGAGGTAACATATGCCGGCATATAGGAAATGATATCAGAAGCGAGTCTTATGAAACGCGAGCTGAAACCGAATTTTTTTGCCTTCCAGTAAAGGTACAGCGGGTCCTTAGGAATACAATGGCCGCCTACACCCGGCCCGGGATAAAAAGGCATAAAGCCAAAAGGCTTGGTTTTGGCTGCCTTGATTACTTCCCAGACCTTAACGTCCATCTTATGGCACATCATGGCTATCTCATCGATAAGGCCTATATTGACGAGCCGAAAGGTATTCTCAAGTAATTTGGCGAATTCAGCTACCCTGACCGAAGAAACCAATTCGACTTTTTCAATAATGGTGCCGTACACTAATCCTGCGAGGTACGCATCGGTCTTATCTATGCCGCCTACCACCTTGGTGATTTTATGCACCGGAAACACCGTATTGCCAGGGTCTATTCTTTCAGGAGAAAAACAGAGATAAAAATCCCTGCCGTGCCTTAAATCCCGCGCCTCAAATAATGGGCGTATCACTTCTTCGGTAGTGCCTGGATAAGTGGTGCTCTCTAGAATAACCAGGGCCTTCTTTTTTAAATGCCCGGCTATAGCCCTGACTGCGGTCTTGATATAGGAGATGTCAGGAAGGTATTTTTTCTTTAAAGGGGTCGGCACGCAAATAATTACTACGTCTATCTTCTTGAGGACACCGAAATCACAAGTAGCGGTTAAAGCGCCAGAGTCAACGACACAGCGTAATTCGACGGTGCTGACATCGGTAATATACGATATTTTTTTCTTAAGGCTAGAGAGCCTGTCTGTATCGACTTCTATGCCGGTTACTGAAAACCCCTTCTTTGCAAACTCTATAGCCAATGGTAGGCCCACATACCCTAAGCCCACTACCCCGATTTTAAGCTGTTTCTTCTTAACCTTGTCCCTGAACTGTCTGACAAAATTCTCCATGGCCTCTAATGTGTTATGGATTAGACTGTGAGCCAGATTGCGGGCTGTGATACGATTGATTAACGTTAAATTCCATTTCCGGAAATGCCTTAAGCCTAAAAATTAACCAGATAGTGCTGCCTTCGTTCTTCTTGGTAGTGTGATTCACTTCCATCTCCCAACAATGCAAGTCCCGGGTAACGCTATATTGCTGCTCTGCTAGGCCTTTCGTACTACCAAGCAGATCGGCAATTTGATACCGTTCATACATACCGAGCTTCCACTTAGGGTTAAGGCGCCATGAACTACTAAAAGTCATTTCTTTGCCGCCTTTCCTTAAATACCGGTGACCGAACGAAATCGAACGCTCTTTGCCGAATTCCATGGAGAGGCTGGGGTTAACTTCGGAAAAATAATCCCCTTGAGGCTTATAGGTGGCATCCACATCCATGCGCATCCAGGAAAAAGGCAAAAGTTTCATCTTCATAAGGAAATCAGAAAAACTCCCTCCGCTTTTATCGCCGGAAGCTGGGTCTACTGCATAAAATTTATAATCGGTAGTTACCAATAGATCAACCACATCAACGTTTACCTCTTTTCGCTTTGTCTGCAATTTATTCGAAAGTTGAAATGAAACCGCATTGCTCTTGCCAATGGCATCAACCGCGTCAATCTGATTAAGCCTTACACTGTTCACCGTCGGTTTATGCGTATAGGCATATCCGATTGTCGGTGTAATCACATGCCTCAAGCCGTTAAGGTCAAGCTTAAGAAAATTGGTGTTGACGTTATAGATACGGTAAAACTTGGTACTTATGTCTGCCCCCGTATAGAAAACAGTCCTGGGAGCAACAGAAGAACCGTTGATATCCCTATCATAAAAAGTCTGGCGGCTGGCCAGGTAAGGAGTAAACTGCATAAATGCAATCCTGGAAGGGAGAAAGATTTTATTTGTAGTATCGAACCTCAAGACACTCACGTCATTTGCCGATGCTGAAGGGACGGCGTATTTATAATTGAAGTTGGCTGCGGACATATTATTTTCAAAATATAAAGGCGTCTGACCGACCTGAAGGCTCGGCAGGCTATATTTTACTTCCGGCAACTTCTCAAGCTGCGAATACCAGCGGTTAAGGCGCTTCTGGACCATGACGTCAAGGCTCGAGTAATTGAATGAACGGTGATAAAGGGCATAGGATAACGGCTGTGCATCCTTTTCGTACTCACGATAAAAATAATCTTTCAAGAAGTTATGATCGCTTCCCAGGATCGCCCGTTTGGAATCGGTAATCTTATATAGTTCGGAAGTGAGCTGGCTATTTTGGTCAATATCCCATTTGTGGCGCAGGCGGACGAGGTACCTTTCGAACTCATTAGGAGTATTTTGCGGCAAATTAGTCGCCCGCTCGTGAGTATAATAATACTTGAGGTCGCCTTTACCGAACCAGGGACTCGTATAATTTGCACCAAAGCCCTCTGCTACACCCAGCTTATCACGGTAGTCCAGATAAATCCTACCGCTTACGTTATCAGCCAGGCTGTATCTGGTTGCGGTCAACACGTACGCACCCCATTCCTTACGCTTTCCCGGCATCACCCTCACATGCATCATGGGGTCTTTTAAGCTCTGGTTGAAACTCGGTAAATAAAGCAGAGGGACATTGCCCAGAAAAAAGGTATCGTGCCTTGTCTGTACTTTGTCTTTCGGAAAGACGTTTATTCTCTTGGACTGGATCCGGTAGTGCGGATGGTTGAGGCTACAGGTAGTAGCGTAACCGCTCTCACCCATAAATTCTTTTTCGCTTACCTTCTTAAGCGTCGCTGCCTTTCCAAAATAAGGATCGGACTTAAACTGAGAACCAAGTATGCTGCCGGTTTTGTCCTGGAAATTATATAGCATCTTTGACCCGCTGATAATACCCTGCGCATCCTCGATCCTCACGTTGCCTTCTGCCTTGGCCTCCTTGGTAACGGTATTGACTGTCAGCGAATCACACGCTAACGTCGCGCCGCCATAGATAACCGAGACATTGCCTTTCGCGCTCACTTCGCTCGTCTCGATGGAATACTCAACGATGTCTCCGTTCACAATAATATCTTTCTTTACTGGCGAGGGCTTTGCTAGATCAGCAACATTCTCTTTAAGCGCGTTTTCCGCCGAAGCAACTGCGGCAGATAGTATGCATAACAAAATGAAAACGAAATGGGTTGCCTTACGTCTTATCATATGGCCACTTTTTAAGCTTTGGGTATTTTCTTATAATCCTGGATAAACCGCTCTACTCCTATATCAGTCAGGGGGTGTTTGAGAAGCTGCTCAATCACGCTAAAAGGGATAGTTGCGATATCTGCACCAATCTTAGCTGCCTCTACTACGTGAAGCGGATTACGCACAGAAGCAACAATTACTTGTGTCTTAAAATGGTAATTCGAATAGACCTGTTTGATATCCCGTATTAAATCCATGCCATTATGAGACACATCGTCGAGTCTGCCCACAAAAGGAGAAACATATTCTGCCTGGGCCTTGGCAACAATAAGAGCCTGAGGCAGAGAAAAACAAAGGGTTACATTGGTTTTGATGCCTTCGCCGGATAAAACCCTCACCGCCTTAATGCCTTCTTGTATCAAAGGGATTTTCACCACGATATTGGGAGCGATTTTTGAAAGCTGCCTTGCCTCTTCAATCATACCCGAGGCATCGAGATTGATTGCTTCAGCGCTTACCGGCCCGTGCACAAGGCTGCAAATCTCTTTGAGTACTGCGAGGGCAGCCCGTTTTTCTTTTGCAATCAGGCTAGGATTCGTCGTCACTCCATCAATTATCCCCAAGGCATTCGCTTCTTTTATTTCATCTATATTTGCACTATCAATAAAAATTTTCATCTAAAAAATCCTGCCTGGTTTTTTTCCCGTCTGCGACCGATATGCGATTGCACTAAGATTGCCGCGCCTAATAGGCCTGCATCATTACCAAGCCTGGCCTTGGCTATTTTTACATGGCGTGCCTGGACACTCATCGCCCTCTTTCTCACTACCGCCCTGACCTCATCAAATAAACTGCTGCCGGCATTCGCAACTCCACCGCCGATTACAATCACATCAAGGTTAAGGAGATTCACAGCTCCGCTAAGCGCTATGCCCAGATACCTGCCGACCATCTGCCATACGCGTATAGCCTTTACATCGCCTTTTTGCGCACGCGCGCTCAATTCTTCAAGCGATATATCTTTTCTAAAGGCGGCTTTTGCGGCCTTGACAATACGCTTATTCCCTATATACGCCTCAAGGCAGGCAATGCCGCCACAATTACATTTTGGGCCCTTTTCATTCACCGGGACATGGCCAATTTCACCCGCAGCATATGTCGAGCCACGATAAATGCTGCCTTCACACACGAGGCCTCCCCCTACCCCGGTGCCAAGCGTAATACATAAAGCGTTTTGCATCCCTCTGGCAGCGCCGATTGTATGTTCAGCTAAAGCCATAAGGTTGGCGTCGTTATCAATAAATACGGGCAGACGGATCTTTCTTTGGAGAACAGCTTTCAGCCTAACATTCTTCCAGCCGGGGATATTAGGAAAGAAATGCACCAGGCCGCTTTTTGAGTTAACCGGTCCCGGCAATCCTAAACCGACACCCATAATATGGGCTTTCCGTAAACCGTTATCATCGATTATACGATTAACGGATACTGCTATCCCTGTGACTAAGTCTTCTTTTTCCGAAAAACCTGCGGTACTAAATACCTGCCTGGCCTTAATCCGAAAACTCCTGTCCATTAAAGCCAATTTTAAATTGGTCCCGCCTAAATCTATGCCTATAATCATGTTACGTTTCATAAATTTTTTCCCATTGTATATTAAAACCCATCCAAATGCAACATATAATTATTCGCCGTGGTACACACAGACTCTGTTCCTCCCTGATCTCTTGGCCTCGTACAAGGCCTTGTCTGCCTTATCTATCAACAAACTGCATTCCTGCGCATGCTCGGGAAACATGGCTATTCCTATGCTGATGGTTATTTTAAATGTTTCATCATAGGCCGCTATCTTGCGCTGCTGGACTGCCTGCAAGATACGGTTGGCAACAAAACTGGCATCCTCTTTTTCTGTTTCGGTAAGAATCACGCAGAATTCTTCGCCTCCATACCTTCCCATGATATCTATCTCTCTGACGTTCTCTTTCACGGTCTTGGACGCCTCTTTCAATATAATATCCCCCACGAGGTGGCCGTATTGATCGTTGTATTCTTTAAAATGATCGATGTCTATCATAAGACAGGAAAGCGTATGCCCCAGTTTCTTGGATCGCTCGGTCTCCTCGCTAAACCGCTCAGACCAGTACCTCCTGCTTAATACCTGGGTGAGCCCATCGGTAATCGCAAGTTCATTTACCTTTTGATACAAAATTGCCCTTTTAATTGCCAAGAGGAACTGCTGGCTTAAAATCTGGAATGTTTCGTTATCAACATCACGGATGCCGTCGGCAACAAGATAACCCATTACTGTTTTATTGATCTCAAGGGGCAACACGATATATTCCTTGAATTTTGAAATATCAATTTCTCCTTTTACAAACTGACAATCACGTATTTCGATATATTTATAAAGATGGTCTTTAAATTCTGTAAAAACCCTTTCTTCTTCAAGGTATTTGAATATCTGTTTGGCGTTTTCGTATAATGCAATAATCTTCCCAAGTGCACTTTTTAAATCAGCGTCTTTCTGCTTAAGCGCATCATTCTGCGCAACTACGAGGGCATATTCGTTTTTAAAATGCTGGTGCCTTTTGGTGATATACGTAATGCTCCTGTTTAAAATTTTTCTAAGCCAAAGAAAAAGCCATGTGGTGAGGAATACGAGCGCGACGTAAGAAAGGGCATTTTTAAAGACTATCATCTGGCTTTTGCGTGTTGTTGTTTCATCGTGACACCACTACCCTGTTCCTGCCTTTGCGTTTTGCTTCATACATTGCCCTATCGACTTTCAAGATCAACTCCATTTCATCAACCGCATCAATGGGAAATTCGGCAATGCCGATAGATACGGTAATAGAGGTTTCTTGTCTTCTTAACAATACCTTCTTCTGCTGGACCTTTGCGCGGAATTCTTCCGCATAGTTAAGTGCTTTTTTCTTTTCTGTTTCTGGGAGAATGACGCAAAACTCCTCCCCGCCGAAACGGCCGATAATGGCATTGTGTTTGAAAAAATAATCTATTAGTTCCTGAGCCAAACCCTTAAGCACCATATCCCCTGCGGTATGGCCAAACTCATCGTTGTAATTCTTGAAGTAATCAATATCAAGCATTAAAAAGGAAAAAGCCCTGTTTTGGCGCACACTTCGCTTGCACTCCTCTTTGAGGCGCTCCAGGAGATATGCCTTAGTATACAGTGAGGTCAAGGCATCGTGTATTGCCAGGCTCTGGGTCTTGGCGTAGAGCTGGCCGTTTTCAATGGCAAATGCCCCTATGTCAGATATGGTAAGCAGAAACCTCAAATCGTCCTGGGAATAAGAATGCGGCTGCGAATTATCAAGTCTTAATATTCCCAGGAACTGATTTTCGCTTATAAAAGGAACGGCGATGAGAGAAGACAGGGGCCTTAAATCTTGGTTTTTAAGTTTCTCCAGGTCAAAACGAAAATCCTTCTTGATGTCTTCAATATACAAAGGGCTGGTATGCCGTAACACCCAATAATCGAATATATCCCCTTCCTTTGCCTTTATGACCAAGCCGCTGTCCTCTTTTTTAGTTTTAAACAAAGTAAGCTTCTGGTTTTTGGTATCCATAAGATACAAGAGACAGCAGCCTTTGTTACGGCCAAGCAGCGAAAAAGTGATGTTGGCAAGATTATTGGCTACGTAATCTAAACTCAAATTTTCGTTCAAATCCTCAATTATATTTTTGAGGGTATTGTAGCGACCGATTTTCTCCCGAATAGCTAACGCACTCTGTTCTTCTTTGGCATTTTGGTCGATTAAAACATTAATGGCTTCTTGCAGGCTTTCATTCTGTGCTCCCAATCGCGAAAGTACGATAGAATTGGCTTTAAAAAGATAGATGACGAGCATGCTATTGACTGTGTAAAAAATCGCCAGGACTAAAGCGGGGACCGTGCGGTAATTAAATGCCAGTACTAACGGAACAAGAAAGTACAATGAGAAAAGAAGGAGGGTAAAAAAGACTATCCGTAGGGGAAAAATTCTCTCCAGGTACCTGAGAAAATTTTTATAGTAGACTTTATAGCTAGATGATCGTTTCTTCGGTATCTTTATCAAAAAAGTGCACCTTGCTCATGTCAAACACCAGATCCATATCCTGATTTACCTGCGGTCTATCGTGCGCTCCAACACGAGCAATAAACGTGTGTTTTCCTGTATTAAGATAAAGATATACCTCCGAACCCATGGGTTCGTATACTTCACAGTTGACCCTGACGATGTTCTCGGGGGGGGCTTCCGAAACAAAGAGCTTATCGTAAATATCTTCCGGCCGAATCCCTAAAATCACCTGTTTTCCGACATACGACAACAGTTTAGGGTACATATCCTCAATGAGCTTTACCTGGAGTTTGCCCTCATCAAAATACATGCGTCCGTCTTTTTTTATAATCCTCCCCTGCAAAAAATTCATCGGAGGAGATCCGATGAATCCGGCAACGAATTTATTTTTCGGATGGTCGTACACCTCGATAGGATCAGCCACCTGCTGGATCACGCCCTGGCGCATAACCGCAATCCTATTGCTCATCGTCATAGCCTCAACCTGGTCGTGAGTTACATAAATAATCGTAGTTTGAAGCCTTATGTGCAGCTTATGAATCTCGGTGCGCATCTGCACTCTCAGTTTTGCGTCAAGGTTACTTAACGGCTCGTCGAACAAAAAAGCCATTGGTTTTCGTACGATTGCCCTTCCTACTGCCACACGCTGCCTCTCTCCGCCAGAAAGCTCACGGGGTTTTCGCCCAAGCAAATGCTTGATGCTCAAGATATCCGCAGCTTCATTGACGCGCTGAATAATCTCTTTCCTGGGATAATGCCTTAACTTGAGCCCAAACGCCATGTTCTCAAATACCGTCATGTGCGGATAGAGCGCGTAATTCTGAAAGACCATTGCAATGTCGCGATCCTTGGCCGGGATATCGTTTACCTTGCGATTGCCGATATACACCTCTCCCTGGCTTATCTCTTCAAGTCCCGCAATCATGCGAAGCGTGGTAGATTTACCGCATCCCGAAGGGCCTACCAACACCATGAATTCCTTGCTCTCGACTCCTAAGCTCAAATTATCTACGACTTTAGTACCATTGGGAAAAATTTTCGAAACATTCTTAAGGCTTACCTGAGCCATCTCCTACCTCTACTTTCACCTAAAAAACCATGCGCGGTATGCGCCCATAAAAACAACAAAACCATTATAGCAATCCCTGGCAAAAAAATCAACCACTAACTAAAAAATCAAGTAATTCTGCGACTGTCCCTTTTAATTTTCTTCGGTCCACGATCATATCTATCAACCCGTGAGCAAGAAGAAACTCGGAGCGCTGGAATCCTGCAGGAAGTTTTTGCCTGATAGTCTGCTCAATGACGCGAGGGCCCGTAAAACCAATTAGCGCCTTGGGTTCGGCGATTATCACATCGCCTAACCCTGCAAAAGAAGCCATCACGCCTGCCATGGTCGGGTTGGTAAGTACGGAAATATAGGGAAGTTTCTGACGGCTGTGATAATAAAGAGCTGCAGAGGTCTTGGCCATCTGTATAAGGCTATACATCCCCTCATACATCCTGGCGCCGCCACCTGATCCGGAAACAATAACTACGGGGAGCTTGTGTTTTGTAGCGGTTTCAATAGCGCGGGTTATTTTTTCTCCAACCACTGATCCCATAGAACCCATGATAAACCGCGAATCGGTCACCGCAATAATTACCTTCTTACCTTCCAGTAAGCCTTCCCCTGTCACTGCCGCTTCATTAAGCCCTGTACTTGACTGGTCCTGTGCAAGTTTCTCTTTGTATGTTTTCGGCCCCTTAAAAAGCAAAGGGTCACAGGGAAGCATATCCTTATCATGCTCACTAAAAGAACCATCGTCAAGCAGAAATTTAATCCTTGTGTAGGCATCTAACGTGAAGTGGTAATTACATTTAGGACAAACTCTTAACGTTTCATCCAAGGCCTTATTGAAGAGGACTTGCGAGCATTCTTCGCACTTCACCCATAAGCCATCGGGCATTTCTTTCTTCTTTAACCGTACAATAGTATATTTTGGTTTACCGAAAATCGCCATATGGCTTTACCTTTATTCCTCAAGCGTATGTACTAGGAGCCCTGAAAGCACCTTGGGGTAAAAATAGGTGGATTTCGGCGGCATCTTTTCGCCTTTTAGGGCAACTGCGATAATCTGCTGTACTTTCACGGGATTAAGAAAAAACGCGACATTACGCTTTCCCTCATCTGCTGTCTGTATGAACTCATCGGGATCAATACCATAGGTAATCTTTTCTTTTTCTTCGGGTGAAAAGGAAAGAATCTGGTTGAATATAATGTTATTCAGAATAGAGACATCGAGCCTGCGGTACTCAACCGGTTTTTCCAACATTAGCCTATCAAGTATTTTTATGTTTTTCAGCCGCAAAAGATGAAAGGTATGTGCAAGATACATACCCACCACATGTTCGGTGTTACCGGCTTTCTGCAATAAAAAGAAGAACCGTGCCTTATCTTTTATTTCCTCAAGATGAAAATACTCCCTTAAACCCTGAAGCATCTCTTGTGGCTCTATCTTCTGGCTAAGCGTAATCAAACGATGTATCGGCAAGATGCTTAATCCATGCGATTCAACATTGGTAAAATACGAGAGCAGATAATTAAACTCTCCTTCCTGATTTTGAGGTTCATGCTTTTTAAGCATCTCTTCCCTGTAGGCACGCGCTACTTCATACCGGTGGTGGCCGTCGGCAATAAAAAAGTCTTCTGTCCGCATTGCCTGCCGTATCTTCTCCAGTAAAGAGTCAGACTCTATCCTCCAGACCCTATGCACGGTTTTCTCATCGTCACCAACTTCGATAAAAGGCTCCTTGTCCTGGACATAGTCGCAACATTTTTGAATCACTCGTTTTTTATCTGAAAACAACACGAATATAGGACTTAAGTTTGCCTTCACTTTCCGCAATAAATGGAGGCGGTCTGTTTTCGGCTCAACACGGGTATGTTCGTGGCCGTAGACAGACGACCTTTTCTCGTCAAGACTCATTGCCGCAATCAAGCCGAACCGGGTTTTCTTTTCTCCCCTAATCCTGTATTGCTGGCTATAAAAATAAACGCAGGGCTTTTCTTCCTGCACCAGGATTTTCTCCTTCTGCCACTTCTGGAAAAGCTCGGCAGCCCGGCGATACTTGTCTTCATCAGGGACATCCTTACCGAAAAGGATATGAATGAAATTATAGGGGCTTAGGCCGTGATAATAATTCTGTTTGGCCTGGGAAATAACGTCATACGGAGGGCATACAACCTTGGATAATTCTTTGATGACTTCCTGATTATATACTATGGCGCGAAACGGCTTTATTTCTGTCATGGGTTAGCCGAACAGGCGTTACAGCCATCTTTGGATTTAGGGCATTCTCTGTTTTTTGGGACTTCGTCTTTCTTCGGTTTCTTACGGTAATCGGTAGCATAAAAACCTGAGCCTTTAAAAATAATGCCTGCGCCCGGGCCGATCAAGCGCTTAACTGACTTTTTGCAGTTAGGGCAAGACCTTATATGTTTTGCGCTGATACTTTGAAAAACTTCAAAGCGATGCCCGCAATGACTGCATTCGTATTCATAGGTAGGCATAGTTAGTAATCCTTATCATGTAGATTCCCGCCAGAGATCCTAGGAATGAAATCTGCGGTAACTTTAAAGAATAAAAGAAATATTGCGGTTTGTCAACGTTTTATTGCAATAAGAACGCTACTTAAAGACTTTTTTTATTTTTTCGCCAAAACCCTCTCCGGCCTGCGCAACGTCTTCGCCGCAGGCACGGGCGAATTCTTCCATAAGGCGACGCTGCTGTGCGTTGAGATTTGCGGGTATGACAACTTCAATCTTAACCAACTCATCCCCAAACCCTCGGCCGTGGATCTCAGGCATCCCTTTGTCTCTAATCCGGAATATGCTGCCGCTTTGCGTTCCGGAAGGTATCTTCATTTTGACTTTGCCATGAAGCGTCTGTACTTCGGTTTCTCCTCCGAGCACTGCCACGGGTAAGCTTACTTTTTTCTCTACCACTATATCGTTACCATGGCGCTGATATTCATGATGCGCCCTCACCTCGATAATCACGTATAAATCGCCGCTTACGCTTGAACCGCCCTCTCCTTCCCCCCTGATCCTTAAGTGCGAGCCATTATCCACGCCTTTGGGGATTTTGACTTTAATCCTGCGGGTGACCTTAATTCTACCTTCTCCACGGCATTCAGTGCACGGTGCCTGCACTACTGACCCCTGGCCTGCGCAACGCGGACAGGGCTGAGAAAGATGAAAGAAACCGCTTGAGACAACAATGTGTCCCGTTCCTTTACATTGCAGGCAGGTTACCTTTTTTGTTCCCGGTTTTGCTCCTGTACCTGAACAGGCAGGGCATACTTCATGCCTTGGTACGGCGATTGTTTTCTCAATGCCTGTAGCTGCTTCTTCCAGCGTAATGGCAACGGTTATCTGTAAATCCCTTCCGCGCCTCCTGCGGCCGGAACGGCCCTTGGAGCTGCTTCCAAAAATATCGTACCCTAAGTCTTGAAAAATCTCATCGAATAACCCTCCACCCAGCCCGAAATCGCCAAGCCCTTCAAAAACACTGCTAAAATCAGCTCCCTTAAATATATCTTCGTACGCATAGCGTTGATCAATACCGGAATGCCCATACTGGTCATAGAGGGCCCGCTTCTGGGAATCAGACAATACCGCATATGCCTCGGAAATCTCTTTAAATTTCTCTTCAGCATCTTTTTTCTGGTCTTGGGATACGCGGTCAGGATGATAGCGTAAAGCTAATTCACGATACGCCCTTTTTATCTCTTCAAGCGTAGCGCTTTTCTGGGTCCCCAATATTTCGTAATAGTCGCGTTTTGTAGACATTGTTTAGTAATGAGTATTGGGTACGGAGTATTGAGTGCTATATGCGTTGTGCGCTCGGCGTTAAGCGTTATGCGTTCGGTACTGAGCGCGGAACGCCGTACGCATGACGCTGAACGCACCTAAGTTATTTTTTATCGTCCTCTTCCTTATACTCGGCGTCAATAATATCTTCTTCTTTTGCGCCGCTGCCCGTAGAAGGGCCTTCCTGAGCATCTTCACCTTTTGCCTGCGTATCCTTCGGGCCTGCTTTTTGTTGTTTTGCGGAAGCCTGTTTATAGACTTCTTCTGCAAGTTTATGCGAAGCCTTGGTAAGCTCCTCAGATGTTTTCTTTATGCGGTCAATATTCTTATCCTTAATGGCAGTCTTTAGGTCATTGAGCCGTGATTCTATTTCACCCCGTTCTGCCTGGCTGATTTTATCCCCGTATTCTTTAAGGGATTTTTCAGTCGCATACATAAGGCTGTCAGCCTGGTTGATGGTTTCTACTTCCTCTTTCCTTTTTTTGTCATCCGAAGCAAATTTCTCCGCCTCTTTAACCATCTTCTCGATTTCATCCTTAGAGAGTTTTTTAGGTGCAGTGATCCTTATGGATTGCTCCTTACCTGTACCTAAATCCTTAGCAGATACGTGCACGATGCCGTTGGCATCAATATCAAAGGCAACTTCTATCTGCGGCACTCCGCGTGGTGCAGAAGGAATTCCGACCAGGTCAAACCTTCCTAACTCAACATTATCGTCAGCCATTTGCCGTTCTCCCTGAAGCACGCGCACAGTGACTGCGGTCTGATTATCAGCAGCAGTAGAGAAAACCTGGGATTTCTTTGTAGGCACCGTGGTATTGCGCTCAATGAGCTTAGTAAATACCCCTCCCAATGTTTCAATCCCTAGCGATAGAGGCGTTACGTCAAGAAGCAAAACGTCCTTCATGTCGCCTTTGATAATCGCTGCCTGTATGGCTGCGCCCAATGCCACGCATTCCATCGGATCAATGCCGCGCTCGATTTTCTTGCCCACGTAATCCTCAAGGAATTTCTGGACAATAGGCATACGCGTAGGTCCGCCAACCATAATGATGCGATCGATATCACGAGGAGTAAGTTTTGCGTCTGAAAGCGCCTGCTCTAGGGGATGGTGGCATTTCTCAATAATCGAAGAAACAAGCTCCTCAAGTTTTGCCCTGGCAATCGACATAGTCAGATGCTTTGGCCCTGAAGCGTCGGCAGTAATAAAAGGAAGGTTGATATCCGTCGTAAGCGTCGAAGAAAGCTCAACCTTGGCTTTTTCCGCTGCCTCGCGCAGCCTCTGCATCGCCATTTTGTCGTTGCGTAAGTCAATGCCGCTTTCTCTCTTAAACTGGCTGGCGATATGCTCAATAAGCAGGTTATCCATATCTGTACCGCCCAACTGTGTATCCCCAGACGTTGATTTTACTTCAAAGACGCCTTGCGCCATCTCCATAATGGTCACATCCAGCGTTCCGCCTCCTAAATCAAAAACCATGATTTTCTGTTCTTTCTGTGATTTCTCAAGCCCGTAGGCAAGGCAAGCTGCAGTAGGCTCATTGATGATACGCAACACCTTGAGGCCTGCAATTTCGCCTGCATCCTTAGTAGCAGTCCTCTGGTTGTCATTAAAATACGCAGGGCAGGTAATCACCACCTCTTCCACCTTATCCCCAAGATACGCCTCTGCATCCTGCTTTATCTTCTGCAAGATAAACGCGGATATCTGCTGCGGGGTGTATTCTTTGTCGAAAACCTTGAATGTGTGATCAGTTCCCATTTTGCGTTTTGCGGCAAAAATAGTCCCCTCAGGATTTACTGCTGCCTGGCGCCGTGCCGGCTCTCCTACCAAGCGCTGTCCGTCTTTGGTGAATGCCACAAAAGAGGGAAAAGCCTTGCCGGAAGCAACCCCTGCCCCTTCTGCCGAAGGGATAATGACCGGCCTGCCGCCTTCCATAACCGCAGCAGCCGAATTAGACGTCCCTAAATCAATTCCGATCACTTTAGCCATTTTTACTACCCTCCTTCAATGAGCGCATAACTTACGAACACTGAAAGTGTGAGTAAGTTATGTGCGCGAATTGATCCCGAGCCCACACAGAAAATCTCGAAGAGATTTCCAAATGTTTAAGCGAGGGACAATAAACTAATTACAATACCTGAACTTGCGTTATTGCTATACAACTTGTTGTTGGTGTAATGCTTGCGTTAAAAAAGTTATTTTGGCAGATATCTTCATTGAAATTAGCTACGCTACAAATTTCATATTCTTTAGTTGTATTATTATTTGCCGTCTTTTGTACAGCATGTAAATTTTTAAATAACAAAACAACATTTACGAATATAAATACAAAGATTGAAACAAATGACTTAATTTTATTACGTTTATTAAACCATTCTACTATACGACGTATCATTTTTTCTCTTCTCCTTGACTATCTTTCTTCGACACCTTAACCTTTACCGTTCTAATCACTCTGTCGTGTAACAGATAACCTTTCTGTAATTCTTCAACAACGGAATTCTCCGCAATAGCACTATCTTCAACCTGCATCATCGCTTCGTGGTAATGGGGATCAAATAGTTTGCCCTTAGCCTCAATCGGCTTGATCCCGCTCTTTTTCAATAGTTCATGCAGATGTACCAGTATCATCTCTACGCCTCTTAAGAACGCAGGAAGGTCTTCATGTTTTGCCTGGGCTAGCTCAACAACGCGCTCCAGGTCATCAAGAATATTAAGCAATTCCGAAATAAGGCCTTCGTTTGCAAAACGGATAAAATCCGCCTTTTCCCGCTCGAGCCGCTTACGAGTGTTTTCAAAATCTGCCTGCAACCGCAAAAGCCTATCCCAGTATTCCGAAGCTTTGGCAGCCTCTTCTTTTAACCGGTTATATTCGTCTTCTTTGATAGTAATGGTCTTTTCTTGCGCCGCTTGAAGTTGTGCGCTTTCTTTTTCGTGTTCGTGATTCTCTTTCTTTCCCTTCTCTTTTTCCATATCTTTAATAATTTACCTCCTCAAGGAGTTTATTCAACGTGAACGAAACAAACGCCAGGGTAGCGACTGTCTGTTCGTAACTCATCCTTAAGGGCCCCAATACGGCAAGCTTGCCGGCATCACGTTTTCCCTTATGATACGCTGAAACTACCAGGGAACACTCCTCACCGAGAGAACTACCTATTTCCTCTCCGATATAGACCCTATAAGATTCCTCATACTCCTGGTTAAGTAATTCAAGTAACCTTGTCCTCTCCTCCAATAGTTCAAGTAGAAGAGAAAGTTTTTTCGCATCGCGGAATTCAGGCTGCCTAGCCATATTCCGCAGCCCCTTAAAGAAAATTCTGCCCTTAAGCGACGATAGCCACACAAGAGATGTATAATGGGTCAATTCCGCGACAATATCTGATGTCTTCTCAAGCAATTCCTCGAGGTCAAAATGCTCACTTTTACTGCCGGTTAAGCCGCTGAAAATCGCCAGTTTTATGTCTTCCGAAAGTTCAGGCTGCGACATAAGAAAATCGACATAGTAACGGTAGCCTTTCCTTGTTGGCACCTTTCCCGAAGAAGTGTGCGGATGGTAAAAGTAACCCTCTTCCTCGAGTTCCGCCAGTATGTTGCGCATCGTGGCAGAGCTCAAGCCAAAATGTTCAGCAAGCACCTGAGAACTCACCGGCTGTCCACCCGTGATATAGGCATTTACGGTAAATGCCATAACCTTGTTGCGCCGATCTTCCTGGTTGACTATCTTCACCATAGCTTTACGATTGTATCACAGAAACTTTGCTTCTGTCAATATTAAGCAAACACAATTTCGTTATCCTTAAGTTTCGCAAGTACTTTTCTCCCGGATTTAATCCTTCCTGAGAGCACCTGCACTGCCAGAAGGTCAACTAACTTCTTTTGAATTAATCGTTTCAGTGGACGCGCCCCATAATGCGGATCAAAACCATTATGTCCGATGAAGTTTTTTACCTCGGGGGCAATTTCCAGAGAGATCCCCTGCTGGCCTAACTTCTTATGGACCTGCGCAAGCTCAATATCCACGATCTTATGAATATCTTCGACTAAAAGGGGGTTAAAGATTAAGATATCATCGACGCGGTTGATGAACTCCGGCTTAAAGGTGCGCTTGACCTCATCCATCAATTTTGCCTTGATATCTTTATACGCGTCTTCGTCTCTACCCTCCTTAAAACCTATGGAACCATGCTTTTGAAGGATTTCAGCTCCGATATTTGAAGTCATGATAATTACCGTATTCTTAAAATTCACCGTTCTTCCCTGCCCGTCAGTAAGCCTGCCGTCATCAAGGACCTGCAACAGGATATTAAAAACATCCGGATGCGCTTTCTCAATCTCATCCAAGAGTATAACCGCAAAAGGCCTGCGCCGCACCCGTTCGGTAAGCTGGCCGCCTTCTTCATAGCCTACATAGCCCGGAGGCGCTCCGATTAGGCGAGAGATACTGAATTTTTCTATATATTCTGACATATCGAGCCTGACAATAGCATTCTCGTCATCGAACAAAAACCAGGCTAATGACTTTGCGAGTTTGGTTTTTCCTACTCCGGTTGGTCCAAGAAAAATAAACGACCCCATCGGCCTACTTTCATCCCCCAGCCCCGAGCGGGAACGCCGGATACAACCAGAAATGGCTTCCACTGCCCCATCTTGTCCAACAACCCTCACCTTAAGCCTTTCTTCCATTTTCAGAAGCTTTTGAGTTTCACCTTCCAAGATTTTGGTCACAGGGATAGAGGTCCATTTCGCAACAACGCCGGCGATATCGTCTTCGTCGACCTCTTCCTTAAGCAAGGAACCTTTCTTCTGCATCTCAACGAGTTTCTGGTTTATGTTTTTTAGCCTCTCCTCCAGTTCGCGCAATGTCCCGTATCGGATTTCTGCCACCTTTGCCAATTCGCCCTTCTTTTCAGCTTCTTTCTCCTGATTCCTGACTGTTTCGATTTCCTCTTTGGTTTTGCGCGCCTGGACGATCAGCCCCTTTTCCTTTTGCCATTTTTGCGAAATATCTTCGCTTTTCCTGCGCAGCTCTTGCAACTCTTTTTCCAAAACCGACAGATGTTCCTGCGAAACCTTGTCTTTTTCCTTCTTCAGTGCTTGGCGTTCGATTTCAAGCTGAATTATCTTGCGGTCGATTTCATCGAGTTCCTGCGGCTTTGAATCAATTTCCATGCGCAAACGGCTTGCTGCCTCATCGATAAGGTCTATTGCCTTATCAGGCAAAAACCGCTCCGTGATATAACGGGAGGAAAGTTGTGCGGCAGCAATCAGCGAACCGTCTTTTATGCGTACTCCGTGATATAATTCATAACGTTCTTTCAGGCCACGCAAAATCGCAATGGTATCCTCGACGCTTGGCTGGTCAACGTAAATAGGCGCAAACCTTCTCTCCAGTGCTGCGTCTTTCTCGATATACTTTCGGTATTCATCCAGAGTGGTTGCACCGATGCAGCGCAGCATCCCTCTTGCCAAGGCAGGCTTTAGCATATTGGAGGCATCCACTGCGCCTTCGGCTGCGCCTGCTCCCACTAGTGTATGCAGTTCGTCGATAAAAATGATGACCTGTCCATTTTTCGACTCGATCTCTTTTAACACCGCCTTGAGCCTCTCTTCAAACTCGCCGCGGAATTTAGCTCCCGCCACAAGACTGCCAAGGTCAAGCGTGATAACTTTTTTGTTTTTTAACCCTTCAGGTACGTCTTTCTGAATAATGCGCTGCGCCAGCCCCTCGACAATAGCGGTCTTGCCTACCCCAGCCTCGCCGATCAATACCGGGTTATTCTTGGTACGGCGCAAAATCACCTGGATCAACCTTCTAATCTCATCGTCCCTGCCGATGACAGGGTCAAGCGTGCCGCGATTGGCTAATTCCGTTAAATCCCTGCCGAACTTTTCAAGCGGTTTGTATTTATCCTCTGGGTTCTGGTCTGTAATACGCTGGCTTCCCCGAATCTTGCGAAGCGCTTCCAATAATTTCGGTGTATCGATATCGCGCTTTTTTAATTCCCTGTATATGGCTGAATCATTATCTGCGCCTGAAGCCAGCGCCAAAAGGATGTGCTCGGAAGAAAGAAATTCGTCATTGAGTTTTCTTCTTTCGGATTCAGCAGAATCAAACAGGCGAGCTAATGCATCGGAAAAATACACCTGATGGCTGCCTGAAACAACAGGAAGCTCTTTCATCTGCCTCTCAACAGCCTGTATAAGTGAAAAAATCGGGACGCCAAGCTGGTCCAATACTTCTACCACCACAGAATCTTCCTGCCTCAGAAATGTATAAAAGAGGTGTTCAGGCCCTACCTTTTGATGGCCCGATTCTTTCGCAAGGTTAACCGCGCTCTGCAAGGCTTCCTGCAAACTCACGGTAAATTTGTTAATATCCATAGAAGCATCCCTTTCTTTACCTATATAATTAGCAGTCTCATATCCAAAGTGCTAAATAAAAGTCAAAAAAAATCATTTTCCTTTTTCTATTTCTAAAATGATCTTAACGCCGCTAACGTTCACGTGTTTTTCCTGCATAAGATAATGGACGTATTCAAGCCTTCGAATATCCCTCAAGCAATAAAGCCTGCTTTTTTTTCCTGCCCTTTTAGGACAGACAATTCCTACCTTGTCAAGCTGCCTTAAAGTCCACACCGGCAAATCAACAAGTTTACTGACCACGCTGATAACATATACCGGCTCGTCCGGGCTTATAGAAATATCAAAGAGGGGCATTACTCCTCCTTTATTCTGCAACAACTATAGCATATTCTAACTAATTTGTCAAGTATTTCAGATAAAAATAATTAGATATTCTAATTAACTATTTCTATCTTTTTGCCTTGCAACAACTTATCGAATATAATTTTTGGGATGTTAACCTTTATTTTTATGCCTTTTTGGAGATATTGCGAATCTAATATTTTACCTTCTTTATAGAAAATGTCGAGTAGTTCCATAGTGTCATAGCGAATTATGATCTCGTGATATTCCATGCGGGGTACCAGGTTCTTTTGGATTTCATGCAAAAGGAGCCCTGTATTACGGTTATATTTTGCTGAAATTCCTATCGCCCCTTTGAAGTCATTTTTCAGGCGGGAAAGCCAGACCTCATCATCAATCAGGTCTATTTTATTCAGCACGGTAATAATCGGCTTGTCTTCTGCTCCGAGTTGACGCAATACCTCTTGCACTGCCTTATAATGGTCGTATACACGGCTATGGCTTGCGTCCAGCACATGTACCAAAAGCTCGGCATCTTTAAGTTCTTCAAGGGTTGCCTTGAAGGCTTCTATAAGATGATGGGGCAGATTATTCAAAAAACCTACGGTATCGGAAAGCACAACGTGTTCTCCGTTGGGAAGCTTTAAGTTTTTGGATAAAGGGTCAAGCGTGGTAAAGAGCCCGTCATGCACAGACTGGCCTGCATCGGTCAGACTGTTTAATAAAGTAGACTTGCCTGCATTGGTGTAACCGATCAGAACGACCTGAGATAGAGATTTGGCTTTTCTCTTCTTGCGGATTACGTGGCGGTGAAGCACTACCGCCTCAAGGTCAGTTTTGAGCTTCTCAATCCTTTGGCGGATCCTGCGCCGGTCAATTTCAAGTTTCTGTTCTCCCGGGCCGCGCGTCCCTATGCCGCCTCCGAGGCGGGAAAGGAGTATGCCTTTACCGACTAACCTTGGCATAAGGTACTGTAATTGCGCTAACTCAACCTGCATTTTACCTTCAGGGGTTTTGGCATGGAGCGCAAAAATATCTAAGATCATCTGGGTGCGGTCAACGATCTTTTTCTCAAGTACCTTTTCAAGATTCCTTTGCTGTGTTCCGGAAAGGTCATGGCTGAAAATTACCGCGTCTACCTCATACTCTTGACTTAAGGAGCGAAGTTCCTCTGCTTTCCCCTTTCCGATAAAAAGGTTGGGAGTAGGCTTATCCCTGACGCATTCAATAGTATCCACTACTTCAACGCCGCAGGTATGCGTCAGCTCTCTAAGTTCCTGCGCAACATCCTCAAAGGGCCAACGGTTTTTCTCCGAACGCAAATCGATAATAACTAACAGCGCTTTTTCTTGCATATATTCCTCAGCAGTTTAATAACTTTGCCTGCGATCCCGTATGCCGAATCTCCGGCGGTAATCTTAATCCATTTTATCCTTTTGTCTTTTCTAAACCAGGTTAACTGCCTTTTGGCGTATAAACGGGTATTGCGCTTAAGCAGCTGTTTTGCCTCATCCAATCCGTATAGGCCTTTAAGGTACCCCTGCACCTCCCTGATGCCCAGTGCTAAAGAAGCGGTTTTACTAAGCGCGCCTCTGGACAATTTCTTAACTTCTTCAACCAGCCCTGCTTTAAACATGTGGTCGACCCTCTGCTCTATCCGCCGGTAAAGCGCAGGCTTTTCCATATCTAGGCAAACGCAGGCAACTTCATACTTACCTGCTAGCCCCTCTCTTTGTTTTTGCAGCTTTGAAATCGGTTGTCCTGTTGCTTCAAATACTTCAAGTGCCCTGACAATGCGCCTTAGGTCATGCGGATGGATCCTGGCAGATGCTTCAGGATCAACCCTTACCAATCTTTCGAATAATTGAGTGCTTCCTTTATGACTTGCTTCCCTGTATAACTTGGCACGTATCCGGCTATTTCCACTTTTGTGTTTGAATATCCCATCTATGACCACCGACATGTAAAGGCCGGTGCCCCCTACAAAAAGCGGGGTTTTATGCTTACGTAAAATCTTGCCAATAGCGTTCATGGCGTTACGGCGATAGCGTGACACATCGTATTGTTCTTTGGGGCTGATAACGTCAATTAAATGGTGGGATATTTTTCTCCTGTCAGCAAGGGCCGGCTTGGAGGTCACGATGTCTAAGCCTTTATAGACCTGCATGGAATCACAGGAGACAATCTCGGCTTTGAGTTTTTTCGCCAGGATTATCGCAACCTTGCTTTTTCCGGTTGCAGTAGGGCCGACAAGAAAAAAGATCTTTTCTTTTACGTCTTTGCGGGATGACCTGTTTTTTTCCATACTTTGCAGGCTTTAAGGGGACCCTGTATTAAGGATAAATCTTAGTGGGGTAGCCAAGCTTGGAAAGTTTTTCTTTAAGGCCCCTTGCTTCTTCCTGCGTGCTTAACTTGCCCACGCGCACTCTAAAGTTCAATTTAGCCTCTTCCATGTATGCAGCAAAGCCTTTTTTCACTAATTCGCGCGTCAGGCGCTGGGCGTTTTCCTTTTTCGAGAAAGAACCAACCTGCACCGTATAGTAACAATCAACCAGCGAACAAAATTCCCCGTTGAGCCTTGCCTCAAGGCTAAAGGGAAATTCCTCTTTAAGCAAGCCTGCGTATTGCTTACTACTCTGCGTATCTTTGGTTTTCGTGGCAATCAGGGCAAGCCGGTAATACACCGCAGGCTTATGCGTCACCGCCTTAGGGTCATCGAGCATCTTTTCGTAATGCTGCCTTGCCTTTATGTAATCGCCCTTAAGGAAATATGCGTCACCAATACCCAGCGTTGCTTCCCCCTGATACCTGCTATCACCGCATTCATTAAGGATTATCTCAAAGATATCAACTGCCCGAAGGTAATTACCGTCTTTTAAATAGCTCAGGCCGAGTAGATAATACAGCTCGTCAACTCCTTTTGAAACGCCCTGGATCCCTGCCAAGGCCTTTTCGCCCTCTTTAATGCAATCAGCGTAATCCCCACGCAGAAAATAGTAGCGTGTCCGCTCAAGGTTCAGCGCATACACGGGCGCAGCATAAAACAACACGGTTGCCAGTGCGCAAGCCAATATGGTGCCCACTACCCTACTCTTCTCAAAATCCGCTCTCATTGCGTGGCCTTCTTTCGCTTGCCTTTATTCCGCGAAATTTCTCTTTGCAGGTCAAGAATCATACTATGCCTGCGCCCCTTTTCTTCTTTAGTCACGTCATCTGGCCATTGTGAAGCTTGCGTATGCGGCCGGGGAGAATATTTAAAGATATAAGCGGCATCAAATTGCGCTCTTTTGACCAAGTCGTAAACGTCTTTAAAATCGACTTCCGTTTCCGAAGGAAAGCCGACCATGATGTCAGTGGTAAGCTTTCCGCCCTTTACTATTGTACGGTAATTTTCAATCAGGTCAAGGTAGTCTTTTTTTGTGTAACCGCGGTTCATCAGTTTCAGAATTTTGTCGGAGCCGGATTGCACAGGCAAATGAAGGTATTTTTTTAATTTATCCAGCTTTGCCATTGCCTTACACAAATCAATTGAAGTATCCTTTGGGTGAGAGGTAACAAAGCTAAACTCTTTTAACCCTTTAACGGAATTAACGAGTTCAACGAGCTTAACAAAACTAACGTCTTTATCAACATAGGCATTGACGTTTTGGCCAAGGAGCGTAATTGTAGTTATCCCTTTCTCAAGCGCGAGCTTGATTTCATCGAGAATATCCATATACTCGCGGTTGCGCAAAGGCCCCCGCGCATACGGCACCACGCAATAAGAACAGAAATTAGAGCAGCCTTCCGAAATGACTACATAGGCATGGTTTTTGTCTTCATAAAAACCGCTACGGTAAATCTCTTCGGGGCGGGCCTGGCCATCGGTCTCCCAGATTTTACGTTCAAGAATTAGCGCGTTGTGCGTTGAGCGTTGTGCGTTATCCAATTCAGTGATTATAGTAGGGATTTTGGCAATATCGCTGGGGCCGACTACGAAATCGACAACAGGTGCGCGCTTGAAGATTTCGTCTTTATATGTTTGGGCCATGCAGCCTATGACGCCGATGAGTGGACGTTTCGTTGTGCGTTGTGCGTCGTGCGTTGTGCGCTTAGAAATTCTGCCGATTTCTGACCAAACTTTATCTTCGGCGTGCTGACGGACAGAACAGGTATTAAAAAGAATGACATCAGCGGTATCGGAATCAGTAATGAGCTCGTAGTTCATAGCTCGTAGTAAACCTGAGATAACTTCGGAGTCACGGATGTTCATTTGACA
>QZKA01000019.1 GCA_003598135.1 Candidatus Omnitrophota bacterium | reverse complement strand
GCCCTCAAGTCGTCCGAGACAGATTACATTTTTGATTACACCTATAATTTTCCTTCTTTTGACGTCTCTGTTGGCCATACCTATTACGATTTCCCTGACGCGACTCCTAGCGATGGAGCTCCCAGGGGATTTAGCCGCGAATGGTATACGGGAATAGCCGTTCCAAAGTTCTTTTTGTCGCCTTCAATATATTACTACTACGATTATGGCAGGAAAGAGGATGGTGGCGGCGAAGGTAGCTATACTGTGCTTAATTTAGCGTATAGCCTGCCTGCCAAAATAGGCAGATACACCTGCAGTTTAGATATAAACGGCCACGTCGGCCATAACAATAAACAGTATTACAGGGGAAAAGGCGGCGACGCTGCAATTGGCGCAGGGATTAGTATCCCTCTTGCAAAGAATTTATCCTGCAAGCCCACTATTAATTACTCGCTGCCATGGGGGAGTTTAAGCGATAAAAATAACGGAAACCAAATGAACCGATTCTATACCGGTTTATACCTTAGTTACGCATTCTAAAATTCACAAAGGAGGGATGTGATATGGAGCTTAAGGTAGCGTTAGATACAATGTGGGTGCTTGTGACTGCGATGCTGGTATTTTTTATGAACTTAGGGTTTGCCATGGTCGAAGCCGGCTTTGCAAGAATGAAGAACTGCGTGAATATTCTGTCCAAGAATTTTATCGTATTTGCAGTCTCTTCGCTCGGATTCTTAGCTTTAGGTTGGGGGCTTATGTTCGGCGACGGCAACGCCTTTGTGGGATTAAAGGGCTTATTCTTTGCCGGCGGCCTGGATAATTCGCCTGCAACCGGCTTAGCGTATCAAGGAGTATACTCTGCAATCAGCTGGACAGGCGTGCCTTTATGGGCAAAATTCTTTTTCCAGCTTGTGTTTTGCGGAACAGCAGCAACCATTGTTTCAGGAGTAGTTGCAGAAAGGATAAAATATAAATCCTTTATCTTTTTTACCTTTATTATGACTATGTTTATTTATCCGGTAATCGGTCACTGGATCTGGGGCGGAGGTTGGCTGGCGCAGAAAGGGATGTTTGATTTTGCCGGCTCTACGGTAGTCCATTCCGTAGGCGGTTGGGCTGCGCTGTCCGGTGTATTGATATTAGGCCCTAGGTTCGGCAAATATCACAACGGAAATATAAACCCCATACCTGGCCATAACCTATCGCTTGCGACGCTAGGCACGTTCGTTCTCTGGTTCGGATGGTTTGGGTTTAACCCAGGCTCGACCATGGCTGCGGATCCTCTGGCAATCAGCCATATAGCCGTTACTACGAATACTGCAGCAGCTGCTGCAGTAATGAGCTCGACTATCATTTCATGGATGCTTTTAGGGAAGCCGGATTTAGGGATGACGCTTAATGGTTGCCTTGCCGGCTTAGTAGCTATTACGGCCCCCTGCGCGTTTGTAAGCGTTGGCAGCTCAATACTTATCGGGCTTATTGCCGGCATATTGGTAGTCTTGGCAGTAATCGGTTTTGACCGAATAAGGATAGACGATCCTGTCGGCGCCCTATCAGTCCATCTAGTGAATGGAATTTTTGGTACGCTTTGTATAGGGATCTTTGCCCAGGACAAAATAACCGGTGTTGCCACCGGAAACGGCCTGCTGTTTGGTGGCGGTACCAAATTGCTGCTTGCCCAGTTTACCGGAGTTGTCTCTACCGCAGCGTATACCTTTATCGTCTCATTGCTTACATGGGCGGTCTTAAAAGCGACATTAGGCATACGCGTAAGCCTGCAGGAAGAAATAGAAGGGCTTGATATAGGGGAACACGGCAATTCCGCATATCCTGAATTCTTAGGACGCAAACCGGCGTATTCGTTTCTAGGGACAAAAAACGGCTAAAGGTGAGGGAGGTTATCATGAAAAAAATAGAGGCAATTATACGGCCAGAGAAATTAGATGGCGTGCGGCGCGTTTTAGAGAATGCCCGTTGCGCCGGGCTTATGATCAGCGAAATCGAAGGGCACGGCAAACAGAAAGGAGTAGTGCAGCAGTGGCGGGGAGAAAAATATAAAGTAGAACTCCTCCCCAAAATAAAAATTGAGATTGTTGTCCGAGACCAGGATGTTGAGCGTATTGCCAAGACTATTATTGATGCTGCCCAAACCGGAGATGTCGGCGATGGAAAAATATTCATTTACCACATCGAAAGCGCCATTCGGATACGCACCGGTGAAAATGGGGAAGTGGCGCTTTAGCGTAAAGAAGGGTTACCAAAAACCGCTTGATTTTACTTGTATAAGTGATGCTTAAAATATAGGCACATCGTAGTGCACCATAGGTAGGTATATTTAAGAAAAGAACAGGGGTGTTCTTGAAGAAAGAACACCCTTTTTATTTACTCGTCTAAGGAGGAAGGCATGGCCAAGAAAAAAACAATCAAGGAAATCAAAACGAAGAATCCGCTCGTCAACGGCTCTTTTGATGAAAAGGCAGCCAGGGATGTCGTTAAGATGGTAAAAGAAAAGAATATCCAGATCGTCGACCTTAAATTCAACGACCTGCCCGGTCTCTGGCAGCATTTTTCCATACCCGCTTCAGAGCTTCTGGAAATGGACGATATTGTGCGTTCGATTTGGGTGGATGGCATTGGTTTTGACGGATCATCAATCCGCGGGTTCCAGAAGATTCAGGAGTCAGATATGATTTTGATTCCCGACCCTCTAACCGCGATAGTAGATCCTGTGTGCGAAGTCCCTACCTTAAGCCTCATCTGCGATATTTATGACCCGCTTACCCGTAAACCCTATACCCGCGATCCTCGCTATATCGCCAAAAAAGCGGAAAGATACCTCAAAGAGTCGGGCATCGCGGATAATGTGTATTTTGGCCCCGAAGCAGAATTCTTTCTGTTTAACAGTATCCGCTTCGACCAAACAGAGAACTCCGGTTATTATTTTATCGATTCCGCCGAGGCAGACTGGAATACCGGACGGGATGAAAATCCGAACTTAGGATATAAGATCCGCTTTAAAGAGGGGTATTTTCCCGTTCCGCCGCACGATTCTATACAGGATTTAAGGAGCAGGATGATCCTAAAAATGAAGGAGTCAGGCATTAATGTTGAGGTGCACCATCATGAAGTGGCTACTGCGGGCCAATGTGAAATTGACATGAAGTTTGACAACCTGACCAAGATGGGAGACGACCTGCTGCTTTATAAGTACATCATCAAGAATATGGCGAAAAAAAACGGAATGGTAGCTACTTTTATGCCCAAACCGCTGTTTGCCGACAATGGTTCAGGCATGCATTGCCATCAGAGCTTATGGAAGAACGGAGTCAACCTTTTTTATGACAAGAAAGGGTATGCCTTATTGTCGCAGACAGCCAAATACTATATCGGCGGGCTCCTTACGCACGCCAACAGCCTTATGGCGTTTTGTGCGCCGACCACCAATTCTTACAAAAGATTGGTGCCGGGATATGAGGCTCCCGTAAACCTGGTGTATTCTGCACGCAACCGCTCTGCCGCGGTGAGGATTCCTATGTATTCAGACAGTCCCAAATCCAAAAGAATAGAATTTAGGCCGCCTGACCCTTCATGCAACGGTTATCTGGCGTTTAGCGCAATGCTGATGGCAGGCCTTGACGGCATACGGCGTAAGATTGACCCGGGCGAGCCGTTGGATATCGACCTTTTTGAATTGAACGAAGAAGAACTCAGAAAGATAGCTACCGTTCCTTCATCGCTTCGCCGGGCAATAGACGCCTTGGAAGCGGATCACGAATATTTGCTGCAAGGAGGGGTGTTTACCAAAGATGTCATTGATATCTGGCTTGAGTTTAAGCGTAAAAGGGAAATAGACCCGGTAAGGATGCGCCCGCATCCCTATGAGTTTTACCTTTATTTCGATATCTAAGTAATACGCAGTCATGTGCGGGCATAGAGAAAGCCCGCACATTTTTGAAACGCTACTGATTAAATTTTAGGCAGCCCGATGGAACAGAAAAATCCCGGTTATGGTAACCCGCAGGGGTACAGAGACGAGTAAGAGGATATTGGCACCATGATGTCTTTGGAAACAAGCATCACACAGCTTGGGAATTTGCTTCTCGGAGATAAAAGCGGGCACCTCTACAGGCTGGTCCTGGAGAAGGTGGAAAAGCCCTTGTTCGAACATATACTTACACGTACCGCAGGCAATCAGTTACGGGCAGCGAAGATTTTGGGTATTAACCGTAACACGATGCGTTCCAAGATTAAAAAACTGGGCATTCAAATCGAAAAATACAGGTTAGGCCATGGATAAGAGAACGCACGCACAGATATACGGGCTCTACGACGGGCGTTTTGAACATGATGCCTGCGGGGTAGGCTTTGTCTGCGACGTGAAGGGCAGGGAAAGCAATCAGATTGTCCAGCAGGGCCTTCAGGTGCTTTTGCGCCTCTCGCACCGCGGGGCAACCGGCGCAGACCCCAACACAGGAGACGGGGCAGGAATATTGATTCAGATGCCGCACGAATTTTTTAGCGAAGTTGCCGCAGAAGCGCAGATACGCCTTCCCGGCAAGGGTTACTATGGTAGCGGGCTGGTGTTTTTGCCGCGCGATAGGAAAGAACGGGATTTCTGTAAGCGTGTTTTTTTAAAAGCCGTTACAAATAAAAGGCAGGTACTTTTAGGATGGCGCAGTGTCCCCGTTGATAATACGGAAATCGGAAATACCGCAAGAGAAACTGAGCCGGTTATAGAACAGGTTTTTATCGGCAGAAACAGGAAGCTGGCAACCGACCTTTCTTTTGAAAGGGTGTTGTATGTTATCAGAAAAAGAATAGAGAACACGGTAAGGCGCGCTGGCCTTAGCCAACAGTCGTTTTTTTATATTACCAACCTTTCCTGCCGTACCTTTTCTTATAAGGGATTGTTAATGCCCGGCCAACTTAAGACATTTTTCAAAGACCTGGGAAACGAACAGCTAAAAAGTTCCTTATGTTTGGTACATTCGCGTTACAGCACCAATACCTTTCCTGCCTGGGATCTGGCGCAGCCTTTCAGGTTCCTTGCGCACAACGGCGAGATAAATACGCTTCGCGGTAATATTAATTGGATGCACGCCAGAGAAGGGCTCTTGCGTAGCGAGGCATTCGGTAAAGACTTAAAGAGTACCTTCCCAGTAATCGTACCGGGAGGCAGCGATTCGGCCACGCTTGACAATGTCTTTGAGCTACTTGTGTTGGGAGGCAGGGACATCGCCCATGCAATGATGATGCTTATCCCTGCAGCATGGCAGGAGAACCGTTTTCTCTCCAAAGAGCTGAGGGGATTCTATGAATATCATTCCTGTGTCATGGAGCCGTGGGATGGGCCCGCAGCCATTGCGTTTACAGACGGCATAAGAATCGGAGCGGTGCTGGATCGCAATGGGCTGCGTCCTGCGCGGTACCTCCTGACGAAAGACGATCTTGTAGTGATGTCTTCTGAGGCGGGAGTTTTGGATATCCCTGCGCAAGAAATTATTGCCTCGGGTCGCCTGGAGCCGGGAAAAATATTCTTTATCGATACAATACTGGGGTTGATCGTTGATGACGAGAGGATTAAAGAAAACATTGCAAGAAGTAAGCCCTATCATGCTTGGACTAAAGAGAAAATAGTGCATCTTGAAACCATACCTATGAGGCGGGAAGCTTCTGAGCGTATACGGCCCGCAGACAAACTTCTTTTATCTTCGTTCGGATATACCAGGGAAGATATGAAGATGGTTATTAAGCCTATGGCTGAGCAGGGCCAAGAGCCGATAGGCTCTATGGGTAACGACGTGCCGCATGCAGTATTGTCTCTGAGGCCTCAGCTTCTCTATGCGTATTTTAAACAGTTGTTCGCCCAAGTTACCAATCCTGCGGTGGATTCTATCCGAGAAGAATTGGTGATGAGTCTCCACGCATACCTTGGCCCGGATAAGAACATACTCGACGAAAACCCTGAGCATTGCCGCAAGCTTAAAGTGGATGAGCCGATCCTTACCAATGGAGAATTAAGTGCCATACAATCAATTAAAGCAAAAGGCTTTAAGGCAAAGACCATTTCCATTCTTTTTAACACAAGAGAGGAAAACGATTTCTTAAAAAGGCTCAATACTATTTGTAAGGAAGCGGAATCTGCGATTAGGGCAGGGCATACTTTGCTTGTGTTGAGTGACCGCGGTACGAATGAAAAATTTTCGGCATTGCCTGCACTTCTTGCAATAGCAACCCTTCACCACCATTTAATAAAGAAGGCCCTAAGGACACAAGTCAGCATACTTATGGAAAGCGCTGAGCCGCGCGAGGTACACCACTTTGCGCTGTTATTTGGCTACGGAGTTGATTGTGTCAACCCATATCTGGCATACGAAGTCATTGCGTCTCTTTGCGAAGAAGGGGATCTTTCAGTTGACTTCCTGACGGCCAGAGACAATTACAGAAAGGCAGTGGCTAAAGGGATCCTTAAGATACTTGCGAAGATGGGCATTTCTACGTTACAGAGTTACCGGGGAGCGCAGATTTTCGAAGCACTGGGTCTGCATCAAGAGGTAATTGAATGTTCTTTCCCAGGAACGGTATCCAGGATTGGAGGGGCGAATTTTAAGACCATTGCCCGCGAAACAGTCATTAGGCACGAACAGGCCTACAGGAGGCAGAATATCCAGCCGGGCTTATTACCGCACAGCGGCCTTTACCAATGGAGAAAAGACGGCGAGTTTCATCTTTGGAACCCGGATTCAATCGCGTCTTTGCAGGACGCAGCCCGGGCGAACGACTATGGAAGATACAAAGATTTTATTTTTTTTATTAATAACCAGGAGAAGAACCCTGTTACCCTACGTAGTCTGTTCAAATTTAAAAAGACACGACCGGTGCCTCTTGAAGAGGTCGAGCCTTTTGAGGTGATAGCGCGTAGGTTTGTGACGGGCGCAATGAGTTTTGGGTCTATTAGCAGGGCTACGCATGAGACCATTGCAATAGCCATGAACCAAATCGGAGGAAAATCTAATACGGGAGAAGGAGGAGAAGACCCTATTCGTTTTGCCCCGCTTCCCAGCGGCGTTTCTGCAAGGAGCGCGATAAAACAAGTTGCTTCCGGAAGATTCGGAGTGACCACTAATTATCTCGTGAATGCAGACGAACTGCAGATAAAGATTGCCCAGGGCGCAAAACCAGGAGAGGGCGGGCAGCTTCCCGGGCACAAGGTAAGCGTTACTATCGCGAAAACCCGCTATACGACGCCCGGGGTTACTCTGATTTCCCCCCCGCCGCATCATGACATTTATTCCATTGAAGATTTAGCGCAGTTGATATTCGACCTGAAGAATACCAATCCGTCTGCCAGAATAAGCGTTAAGCTTGTTTCTGAAATCGGCGTAGGCACCATAGCTGCCGGGGTTGCCAAAGGCCATGCCGACATGATACTGATTTCCGGGGGTGACGGAGGAACCGGGGCATCGCCGCTTAGCTCTATCAGGAACGCAGGACTACCGTGGGAATTAGGGCTTTCAGAGGCCCACCAGACGCTGGTATTGAATAATTTGCGCAATCGGGTACGCCTGCAGACTGATGGCCAAATACGCACAGGCAGGGATGTGGCGATCGCAGCAATGTTGGGTGCTGAGGAATTCGGCTTCTCTACTTCTGTGTTGATTGTTCTTGGCTGTGTAATGTTGCGGCATTGCCACCTCAATAACTGTTCAGTTGGTATTGCGACCCAAGACGAAATACTAGAACGGCGATTTGCAGGTAAACCAGAGTATATAATAAACTATTTTCGTTTTGTTGCTGAAGAACTTCGGGGGATTATGGCACAGCTGGGCACAAGGACCGTAGATGAGCTTGTCGGCAGGACCGACCTTCTTGAATTAAATCAGGCGATGCTCCCCTGGAAGGCAACCACAATCGACTATTCAAGAATTTTATATAAACCAGATTTTTCCTCAGGGCAAGCGCTCTATTGTACAGAACGCCAGGAGCATGGTATTGATAAGGTGCTAGATATACAGCTTATAGAGGCAAGCCGTGAAGTCCTTTCAAGAAAGAAGTCAGTTACGATAGAGCTGCCTATACGTAACACGGACCGTGCCACCGGCGCAATGCTGAGCGGCCAGGTATGCAAAATGTTTGGTGAAGAGGGCTTGGAGGATAATAGTATTTATTGTAAATTTCGCGGAATTGCCGGCCAGAGTTTTGGGGCATGGCTTGCAAAGGGGATTACTTTTGAGCTCGAAGGCATGGCAAATGACTATGTGGGTAAGGGGATATCCGGAGGAAGAATTATTATTTATCCTGACCGCAACTGTGGGTACGTCCCAGAAAACAACGTGATTGTTGGTAATACCAGTTTTTACGGCGCTATCACCGGTGAGGCCTATATCCGCGGGCGTGCCGGCGAAAGGTTCTGTATTAGAAATTCCGGACTTTTTGCCGTGGTTGAAGGGGTGGGGGACCATGGCTGCGAGTACATGACCGGGGGTAGGGTAGTTGTTTTAGGCAATACAGGCAGGAATTTTGCGGCAGGCATGTCTGGGGGCATTGCCTATGTGTATGATCCTTACCGCCGATTTCGGCAGCTGTGTAATCTGGATATGGCTGAGTTAGAAACGCTTGATATACAGGATAAAGAATTGGTCGCGCGTCTCCTTGGTAATCATGCGCGTTTTACAAAAAGTACGCTCGCCAAAGCCATCGTTGAGGCTTTCAGCAAGGAAATAGAGTATTTTGTGAAAGTGATGCCTTTTGAGTATAAGCGAGTTTTAGGACTAGGTACAGCCAAGACGCATGCTGCATTCGCAGAGATTTCAGACGGATAACACGCAAAGAAGGTGGACATGGGAGACGCTAGAGGGTTCTTAACACATAAACGAAAAGATACGCTGTACCGGCCTGTATGCGAACGGTTGGAGGATTTTAAGGAGGTGTATTGCCAACGCAACGAAGAACAATCGCTTGCGCAGGCATCGCGGTGCATGGATTGCGGCACTCCTTTTTGTAACTGGGGCTGCCCCCTCGGGAATTATATACCCGAATGGAATAACTATGTCTGTGCAGATAAATGGGAGAATGCCTGGCGTTTGCTTGAGGCGACAAATAACCTTCCTGAAATCACGGGCAGGGTATGCCCCGCACCTTGCGAATATGCCTGTGTATTGGGAATCAATGACGACCCTGTGACTGTCAGGGAAAACGAATTGGCCATTGCAGAATATGGCTATGCAAAAGGATTCTTATGTGCACAGCCGTCCCAGAAGCGTACCGGCAAGAAGGTTGCAATAATAGGTTCAGGCCCTGCCGGCCTTTCCTGCGCAGATCAGCTTAATAGCGCTGGACACAGGGTGGTAGTTTTTGAACGCGACTCTAAAATTGGTGGGATCTTACGTTACGGCATACCGGATTTTAAGCTGGAGAAAAGCATATTGGACAGGAGGCTTCGGGTTTGGGCCGAGGAAGGGATTGAATTCAGGGCGAATACATATGTGGGCAGGGATTTAAGCATTGAAGCATTAAAGGTCGAGTTTGATGCGCTTTGTCTTGCCGGAGGATGTCGCGTACCTAGGGATATGTGCATCGAAGGGAGGGCTTTTCGAGGAATACACTTTGCCATAGATTATCTTATTCAGGCAAATAAAATCGTTTCTGGTGAAAAAATCACCGATGACAACTTACTGCACGCAAAAGGCCGGCGCGTGGTGGTTATTGGAGGCGGCGATACTGGCGCTGACTGTGTCGGTGTTGCGAACCGACAAGGAGCCCGTTGCGTCATACAGATAGAGCTATTACCTCAACCGCCTTCTTGTCGTACCGAAAGTATGCAGTGGCCGAAACACCCTTTCTTGCTTAAAACTTCAACCAGTCATGAAGAAGGCGGTGAACGCCAATGGTCGGTGATGACAAAGCGCTTCATCGGCAAAAATGGCTGTGTTGAGAAACTTTCCTGTGTGAAAGTTGATTTCAGCCTGCAAGGACAAGCTCATTGTCCTCTGATGCAGGAGATACCGGGCAGCGAATTTGAGATTGAGGCTGACCTGGTGATTCTGGCAATGGGTTTTCTACAGCCGGAACAGGAATTATTAAAGAAGCTGCAGCTTGCATTGGATAACCGCGGGAACGTAAAAACCGATTCTTCTTATGTGACATCGCAGAAAGGTATTTTTGCTGCTGGAGATGTGCGTAGAGGCCAGTCGCTTGTAGTCTGGGCAATTGCAGAAGGCAGAAACGCCGCTTATTGCATCGATAAGTACCTCATGGGCGTACCATCCCTTGCGCCTACCCACACTTGCTAATTACAGGTTCTGTTTCTCATCCTGCCTATAATTTTTATTTACGATTACAGAAATCAAAGGTATAATAAGACTTTCTTAGCTATAATCCCCTTTTACAATTAATGGAGGATTGGTGATTAAGATAGAGCGCAGAATAGCTTATTTCTCGATGGAGATAGGTTTTGATTCCAAAGTCCCTACCTATAGCGGAGGCCTGGGTATATTGGCAGGGGATACCATAAAATCATGCGCAGACCTGAAAGTCCCTTTAGTGGCGGTGACGCTCCTTTACAAAAAAGGATATTTTGACCAGGCCCTTGATGCACAAGGCAACCAGAAAGAATCTGCCTGTCTTTGGGAGCCTTCCGATTTCTTAAGGCCACTTGCCGCAAAGATACAGGTGAAAATTGAGGGCAGGACAGTTGTGGTGCAGGCGTGGCAGTATATGGTCCAGGGCATAGGTGGTTACCGCATCCCCATCATTTTTTTGGATACAGACCTTGCCGAGAACAGCGAATATGACCGCAGCCTCTCTTATTACCTTTATGGAGGGGATGAGAAACACAGGCTCGCCCAGGAGATTATTTTGGGGATAGGGGGAGTGAGGATGCTTAAGGAGCTGAACTATCACCGCATCAGCAGGTATCATATGAACGAGGGCCACGCCAGCCTCCTGACCCTTGAGCTTCTTGCTCAAAGGACAAAAGAAGGATCGCATTGGGACGTGGATGGCGTAAAACGGATGTGCGCCTTTACCACCCATACCCCTGTACCTGCCGGACACGATAAATTTTCTTACGACCTTGTCCATGGCCTCCTTAATGACTATATCCCCTTAGATGTCCTGAAGAAGTATGGCGGTGAAGAAAGGCTTAATATGACGCTCTTGGCGTTGAACTTAAGCCACTACGTAAATGGCGTGGCTAAGAAACACGGGGAGGTTTCTCAGGAAATGTTCCCCGGCTATCATATCGACTCGATTACCAATGGCGTGCACTCGCTTACTTGGGTAGGTGATAGTTTTACGAAACTCTTCGATGCGCGCATCAGCGGCTGGCAACACGACCCCTTTAGTTTACGCTATGCCTTAAGTATCCCCAGGGAAGCGGTATGGCAGGCGCATGTAGAGGCAAAAAGGACACTGATAGAATACGTGAATGCGCATACCGACGCACAGATGGATCTTGATGTTATGACTATTGGTTTTGCCCGTCGCGCAACCGCATACAAAAGAGCGGACTTGGTTTTCTACGATATTGACCGCTTAAAAACAATTGCGCAGCAAACAGGGAAACTCCAGTTTATTTTTTCAGGGAAAGCCCATCCTCGCGATTGGCCCGGCAAAGAGCTGATAAAGAAGATTTATGCAATGTCAGCCTCTTTAAAAGACCACGTCAAGATTGCCTACCTAAAAAATTACGATATGGAACTTGCGAAAATGCTTATTTCTGGGGTTGATTTATGGCTCAACACGCCTCGTAAGCCCAAAGAGGCTTCTGGCAGTTCCGGAATGAAGGCTGCCCATAACGGAGTGCCTAGCTTAAGCATTCTAGACGGTTGGTGGATCGAGGGCTGCATTGAGGATTTTACCGGATGGTCGATAGGCTCGGCAGAAGACGCAGAGAGCAATGATGAACAGGATGCGCGTTTTCTTTACGAAAAATTAGAAAAGGTCATCATCCCTTCTTACTATACTAATCGTACCCACTGGATCGATATCATGCGGCACTCTATTGCGATTAACGCCTCTTTTTTTAATACACACCGCATGGTCCAGCAATATGTACTTAATGCCTATTCATATTGAGTATCATTTATGAAAAAGAACGGCTTGATAGAAGAGCATGCCATACTCGCCGAGTCGCAAGGCGTACGCATCAGGCGTATGGTGTTATATGCACCCGAGATAGCCACAAAAGCAAAAGCCGGCCAGTTTATTGTGCTGATGGTAAGCGAATACGGAGAGCGCATTCCTCTTACCATTGTCAGTCGTGATGCCACAAAAGGCACTGTTACTTTGATATTCCAAGAAGCAGGACTGACCACTACGTTTCTAGGCAGGCTTGTCGCAGGGGATTTTTTATATGCGCTTGCCGGGCCTCTAGGGACTCCTACTGAAATGGCCTGCTATGGGGAGGTCATAATCATTGGCGGTGGAGTAGGAATTGCTGAGGCGTATCCGGTTGCCAAGGCGTATAAAGACATAGGTAATCGGGTGACTGCCATTGTGGGCGCGCGGACAAAGGACTTCTTAATACTCCTTGACGAATTAAAAGCCGTTGCCGATGAGATACATGTCACTACGGACAATGGTTCTTTTGGCCGTAAAGGGTTTGTTACTGACGTACTAAAAGAACTTATCACGAAACACAAATATAATGTTGTATATGCGGTAGGGCCCTTGCCGATGATGAAGGCAGTGAGTAATGCCACAAAAGCGGCGAATATAAAAACACTGGTTTCTCTCAACGCTCTTATGGTTGATGCAACCGGTATGTGTGGAAGCTGCCGGGTGAGCGTCGATGGGAAAACAAAATTCAGCTGTATTGACGGCCCGGAGTTCCCGGGGCACCTCGTTGACTGGGATGAGCTTGACAAGAGAAATAAGATTTACGCGAGCCAGGAAGCGCATGTCTGTAAACTAAAACTTGCACAGGGCAGTTTGACATGAAGAGAGAGCCCGTAAAAGTAAAAGAGTCAGAGGCAAAAGAAAGGATTAATTCTTTTGCCGAAGTCGTAGAGGGCTATACGGAACAGGAGGCTCTTATTGAAGCGCAGCGCTGTCTCCAGTGCAAAAACCCTGCTTGTATTTCCGGCTGCCCTGTCGGGATAGATATCAAGAAGTTCATTTTTCAGATAACCCAGAAAGATTATGCCGACGCATATTTTACCATACGGCAAAAAAATAATTTCCCTTCGATTTGTGGGAGGATCTGTCCTGCTGAGTATCAGTGTCGGAAAGCGTGCGTGTTGACTAAAAAAGATTCACCGTTTGCTTCGGAGCAGGCCATACTCATCCATTACCTTGAGCGGTTTGTCGGCGACTATGGCATCAGACACAACCTTAAGATATCCATCGAATCCGCAGGACGCCTGAACAGGCATAAAGTGGCGGTGGTTGGCTCAGGGCCTGCAGGCTTGTGTTGTGCGGGGGAGCTTGCGCGCAGAGGGGTGAAGGTGGAGGTGTTCGAAGGGCTGCATAAAACCGGAGGGGTCTTACGGTACGGCATTCCGCCGTTTCGTCTTCCGCGCGACATCCTAGATGTTGAGATAGATTATCTTAAGAACTTAGGTGTCGGGATAGTCTCTAATTTCATCGTGGGGAATATGAAATCGCTACATGAGCTGCAGAAAGAAGGTTATTCGTCAATATTCCTTGGATTAGGTGCAGGTACACCGTCTTTTCTGGGGGTCACCGGTGAAAATTTATGTAATATATATTCTGCGAACGAGTTCCTGACGCGGGTGAACCTTATGTCCGCTTACCAATTCCCTGAATCTCACACGCCTGTCAATATCGGTAAGCGTATTATTGTGGTGGGCGGGGGCAATACTGCTATGGATGCTGCGCGCTGCGCGCTGCGCTTGCAGAAAATGAATGGCACTCCTTGCGATACTACGGTAGTGTATCGCCGCACAGAAATAGAGATGCCTGCCCGCAGGCTAGAGATAGAGCACGCCAAGGAAGAAGGTGTCCGCTTTAAGTTTTTAGTGCAGCCTGAGGGTTTTCAAGGCGACGAGAGAGGGTTCGTTACAAAGATGCAATGCCTTCAGTGTGCATTAGGCGAACCGGACAGTTCAGGCCGAAGAAGGCCGGTTCCTCTAAAAGGCAGCGATTTCGAACTTGACTGCGATGTGGCGATTATCGCCATAGGCCTGAAGGCAAATCAGGTCCTTACCAGGGTTACGCCGCAGCTTGTGGTTGATTCGCACGGAGACATTACAGTAAATCCCCTCACCATGGAAACATCCATCAAGGGTATTTTTGCGGGCGGGGATATCGTAGGAGGTGAGGGCACGGTTATCGAAGCAATGGGAATGGCCAAGAAGGCCTCAGAAGCAATAATTCAGTCTTTAGTCGCATAGTAATATATCTTGCTCAGGGTGTGAATAGGGGTTAATTGACAATGTTAGTCAAGGAGGGTTTGATGTCAAAAAAATTTGTAGAGGATTTTATGGCGATGGTCGCTGAGAGGAATCCCGGCGAGCCAGAATTTCATCAAGCAGTGAGAGAGGTGGCAGAGTCGCTTGCTTCGTTTCTTGAGGAGAATCGGCGCTACCAGGAGGTTAAGCTATTAGAGAGGATGGTAGAACCGGAGCGGGTGATAATGTTTAGGGTCCCTTGGATTGATGATAAAGGCCAGATACAGGTGAATCGGGGTTATCGCATAGAGATGAATAGTGCGATCGGCCCCTATAAAGGCGGCCTGCGTTTTCACCCCAGCGTCAACTTGAGCATCTTGAAATTTCTTGCGTTTGAACAGGTCTTTAAGAACAGTCTTACTACTCTTCCTATGGGAGGGGGCAAAGGCGGTTCTAATTTCGATCCTAAAGGCAAATCAGAAAACGAGATTATGAGGTTTTGCCAGAGTTTTATGACGGAACTGCAGCGGCATATCGGTCCTGATACTGATGTCCCCGCAGGCGATATCGGCGTAGGGGGGCGTGAAATTGGATACATGTTCGGACAATACAAGAGGCTGCGTAATGAATTCACCGGCGTACTGACGGGTAAGGGGTTAACCTGGGGCGGAAGCCTGATCAGGCCGGAAGCTACAGGGTACGGGTGCGTTTATTTTGTGGAAGAAATGCTTAAGACAAAAGGAGAGTCCCTCAAGGGTAAGGTATGTGCGGTATCCGGCTCCGGCAACGTCGCGCAGTATACAGTTGAAAAACTTCTTCAGTTGGGGGCAAAAGTGGTAACACTATCCGACTCCAACGGATTTATTTATGACGAAGGCGGCATTGATAAAAAAGAATTAAGCTGCGTGATGGACCTTAAAAATGTGAAGCGCGCCCGCATCAAAGAGTGTGCAAGCGAGTTCAAATGTAAATATTTTGAGAGCCAGAAGCCTTGGTTGGTAAAATGCGATATTGCTTTTCCTAGTGCTACTCAGAATGAAATAGACGAGAACGACGCCAAGACGTTGGTGAAAAACGGCTGTATCGCGGTCGGCGAGGGTGCGAATATGCCGACTACGCCTGAGGGAGTGCAAGTCTTTCAGAAGGCAAAGATACTCTATGCGCCTGGCAAGGCTTCTAATGCCGGCGGAGTTGCAACTTCTGGGTTAGAGATGTCGCAGAATAGTATGCGTATGTCATGGCCTAGGGAAGAGGTTGATCAAAAACTGCACAACATCATGATTGCCATACACCAACAGTGTGTCCGCTACGGGAAAGAAAAGGATCACATTGATTATGTCAAAGGTGCTAACATCGCCGGGTTTGTGAAAGTCGCAGATGCCATGCTGGCCCAGGGAGTTGTATAGTCATCAGCCAGTTTATATCACACAAAGCGCCCTCGGGTTTTATTTAAGGGGGCGCTTTTATTTTATACGCTCTCGGAGTGCATGGTACTAGGTATGTATCGCAGTTTCCGCAATTTATCATTGAATAACTTTGTGATCGGGGGTAGAATAAAAATAAGTTGTTTCTGTCCTCCACAGGGATAAATAGGATGCGTCCAAAAGAACAGATATGGGAAGATTTCTTTCGTAGCTTGAGGGCATCCCTTAACATGCTCTCGCTTTATTCTGAAAAACACCCATTTTTCCTCAATTCCATAGAAGACCTCAAGCAAAAAATAGATTCTCTTTTGGCAGTAATTAGTCCTATAGTACTGGCAGTTACCAGTGATACCTTGATTGTAGAAAACAAACCGCTGGAAAGATCGGGGCTCCACGATGAACTTGCCAAGATTCTGCACCGGCGCAAAATAAAAAGTGTCCAGATAGAAAAAGAAGTGGATCAAAAAGAACTGCATCGTTTTTTGACCATGTTGCATTTGACGCCGAAGCAGATTTTTTGCAGCGGAGGCATACGTGCTGTCCTTGGGAAAGAGCAGTTCGACCATATTCGCGTGGAAGAACTTGACTACTCGCAGCTTCTGAGAGATTCAGGGGAAGAATGCAAGGATGTGTGGGCCTATTTATTACAGGAGGCCTTTGATAAGAAGGACGCCGCACGGATAAACGAGGTGGTAGACTCCGCCGATAAAATCATCACCCATTTTAATGCTCAGGATTTCATCCAGGACAAAGAGCTTCAGGGAAATATGTCGCGCCTCCTTGCGCACCTGGAGGAGGGCCAGAAGGATAAATTCAGGAAAATAACCAAGGAGGTGCTTAAGGTTATCCTGCGAGAACGCACGCAGGAGGCGCTAGAGCTCGGAGACATCGCCGGTTTCGTTAAGAAGCTCGATACGGAAGATGTGGGAGATGTGTTGAGCGATGAAATCATTGCTAATCCGCGCTTCGACAGCCTCAGTTTTAACGTGCTTTCTCTCTTTGTCCAAGAGAAGTCCCATAAGGAAATAGCCTCTTCGCTGTTTGGTAAATTACAGCAAAAAGAAGGACCTAAGGGAGCCCCCAAGGTACAAAGAAGGCTCCAGGAGTTGTTTTCGATCCCTGAGCAGTCTTCTATCTCGGAAGTATATCGAAAGACGCTGTTTTCTCTTTTAAAAGAGATAACTTTTGAGGCAGGGGCACATTTTGACCGCGACGGCCTGCACCACAATTATTCGTATATGCTTCTTAACCTATGTGTGCCTGAAACGAACCCGCAGATGGCAGGCTTGATCCTGGGGAAAATAAACGATGAGTGGGAAAAGATTTCCACCAGCAATGACCCGCAATACCTTAGGGATCTTGCCGCGGTCCTAAAAGAAAAGAAAAAGGCAATACCCTCCATACAGCCCGCGTTCGATGCGTTTAGCGATAAGGTTTGCAGGTTTGTTGAAAAGAAGGCCTTAGCAGGAGGGTCGTCGGAAGGGTTTCTTCTTTACCAGGATTTCTTAACGAAAAGCTCTTTCGGGATTGAGGCGTATTTTGACGCAATCTTTTCCGAACACATAAGCACCCCGCTTGTGATTTCTTTATTTCTGAAGTTTTTTCCCGGCCACATGCCTGTTTTCTATGAAAAACTAAGTCAGCAGCGCGCCGATTTAGATTTTCTTAAGAAAATCATCGATACGGTTATCCAGATTGAACTACCGGCAGTCAGTGGCATCCTTGCGCAAATATATTCTTTTTCAAATACCCTTATAAAAATAGAAGTAGTGCGGGCGATGAGAAAAATGCAGCGTAAAGATGAGGGATTTCTTTTTTCGGTTTTGCAGAAAGAAGACGCCCCCCTAAGAAAAGAGGCCCTTTTGGCCCTTTTGGAGGGGCAACGCAAAGACAGGGCCCTTGCTTTGCTCCTTGGCCTTCCCGATGAATTCGGCAAATACAATAGCGCGCTTCTTGAAAATATCATTTTGGTTGAAGAGGCTCAAGTACAAGCGGCAACCCCTCACCTAAAGCTGCTGTTGAAGAGAAGGTTCTTCTGGAATAGGCGTATTAGAAATAAAGCTAAGGAAACGTTGGAGAAGTGGCATGTTGGATAACATCGAAAGTATAATCAAAGATTTACTTTCCGTTTTACAGATGGCCAGGCTCTATAGCACCGTGCATCATGAATTTATGAAATCACTGGATAAGGCATATGTTACTTTTTCTGCCGCTTTTGAAGGAAAAAAGGAATTGGTAATAGGGCTTATCGGCGCAGAGCTTGCGTTTGAAAAAGAGATACTCTTTGAGCTCGATAAGACTGCAGGGCCGCTGATTTCTATTTTGAAAAATCTAGGCATCGAAAAAATGACGTTTTACCCGCAGCTTGAGAAAGAAGAACTGCGTTTATTCATCTCTTTTCTTATTACCCCTAAAGAAGAGATAAAGGCGCAGCCGCAGGAATACCTGCAGGGGCTGGGTGTTACACACATTACAGTCGGAAAGATAACGGTTTCTGGCGTGCCCGCGGAAGGGAAAAAAGCAACCGGTACCGACCTTACAGGTCTCTATGCCGGGTCGGCCGAATCTGTTGGTTCAGCGATCGATAAGGCGCTGGACGGTAAGCAGATTGATTATTTGTCGTTGCGATTGGCCTTGGGTGATATAATGCAGAGCCTTGGCAGCAGCTATCAGGACCTTTTGCAACTGGTTACGGTGAAGCGCTATGACACCAAGGTTGCCGTGCACCTACTGGATGTTTCTATACTGTCGATGTATTTTGCGCATACCTTAGGCCTTGACAAAGAGGACATTCTGGATATAGGTATTGCAGCTTTGTTTCATGATGTCGGCAAGCTCTACGTATCCCGCAAGATTCTTAATAAAGCAGCCAAGCTTACCGAAGAGGAGTTCTCGCAGATAAAAAGTCACGTCAGGACCGGAGCTGAAATCCTACTGAACTACGTGGATACCCTGGGCATCCTTCCGGCAATAGTGGCATTCGAACACCATCTGCGGTATGATTTAAAGGGCTATCCCCAATTGGCTTTCCCTTATAAGCCGTCACTGCCTTCTTTAATAGTGACTATCTGCGATGTCTATGATGCCTGTTTCCAGAGGCGCAGCTATAAAGGGACATACCCTCCGAATATGGTATATGAGATTATGATCAAAGAGAAGGCACGGTTGTTTGACCCTGAGCTTTTGGAAAAATTCTTTATGGTGATGGGCGTCTGGCCCGTTGGGACAATCGTGTACTTAAGCGATCAGCGGATTGCGGTAGTCAGAAGAGAGAATACGGATGATGTATTCTCTCCCGAAATTGAAACCGTCTTTCCCGTAGACAAAAGAGAGTTTATTGATTTGCGGAAACAAAAAGGCTCACTTAAGATAGAGTATTCGTTGAATCCTACGGAAGAAGGCAAAGGCTACCTTGATTTGGTATAACGCAAAAAGCGGTTGACTTCTGGGTTAGTTGTGGTATACTTTTCCGTAGTCCGAAGAAGAACTACTAGAAGCGAAACGAGGGCGTTTTTTAAGACGGAATTCTTGTCTTGAAAACGCCTCTTTTTGTATGCGAAGGAAAAAATTATGGCAAAGTATATTTTTATTACTGGCGGCGTGATATCAAGCCTGGGCAAAGGTATCGCATCCGCTTCAATAGGCAAGATTCTTGAGGCGCGCGGGTTAAGGGTAACATTGATGAAGTTCGATCCTTACCTCAATATTGATCCCGGGACAATGAATCCCTATCAGCACGGAGAGGTGTATGTGACTGAAGACGGCGCAGAGACCGACCTTGACCTCGGCCATTATGAGCGCTTTACACATTCCCAGATGACCAAATTCAATAACGTAACCACCGGCCAGATATATAACTCGGTGATTTCTAAAGAGAGGCGCGGCGATTATTTAGGAAAGACCATCCAGGTTATTCCCCATATCACCAACGAGATAAAAGAAAGAATCAATAAGGTCAAAGAGGTCTCTTCGGCTGAGATAGTGATCGTAGAGATAGGAGGGACGGTAGGAGATATTGAAAGCCTGCCGTTTCTTGAGGCAGTACGGCAGTTCGGTCTGGATACGGGTAAGGAACAGGTCATGTATATTCATTTAACCCTAGTACCATATATCAGGTGTGCGGATGAGGTAAAGACCAAGCCGACGCAGCATAGCGTGGGTACGCTGCGTGAAATCGGCATCATTCCCGACGTGCTGATCTGCCGTACCGAAAAAGCGCTCACGCCGGAATTAAAAGAGAAGATATCGCTTTTCTGTAATGTCCGCAAAGAAGCCGTTATTGAAGCCAGGGACATGGAATCAATTTATCAGATCCCGCTTGAATTTAAGAATCAGATCTTAGACGAAATAATCTTAAGCCACTTCAATCTTATCTGCAAGTACTCGGGTCTTAAGGACTGGGAAAAAAATGTCCTTGAACCGCTGCTTCATCCGAAATCGAAAGTGACGATTGCCGTAGTAGGCAAGTATATCGGCCTACAGGATGCATACAAATCAATCTACGAGGCATTAACGCACGCGGGGATCGCAAACGATACGAAGGTCCAGATACGCAAGATTGATTCCGAAGATATTGAGAAACAGGGGGTCGATAAGTTCCTTAAGGATGTCGCGGGGGTATTGGTGCCGGGCGGATTCGGATATCGTGGGATTGAGGGAAAAATCAAAGCCATACATTTCGCACGGCAGCACAACATCCCTTTCTTAGGGCTTTGTTTAGGGATGCAGTGTGCGGTGATTGAATTTGCCCGCAATGTATGCGGCTTAGAGGGGGCTAATTCCACTGAGTTCAAGCCGAAGACAAAATATCCCGTTATCAGCCTACTTGAGGAACAGAAAAAAATAAAATCCCTCGGGGCGACAATGCGCCTGGGCGCTTACCTCTGTACAATTAAAAAAAATACGCTTGCGAAAGAAGCGTATGCCAAGGCACAGGTGTATGAGCGGCACCGCCATCGCTACGAGATGAATAATAAATATCGCAGGTTATTCGAAAGAAAAGGCATGGTTTTTTCGGGCATATATACGCAGAAGAACCTTGTGGAGATAATCGAACTGAAAACCCACCCTTATTTCATTGCCGTTCAGTTCCATCCGGAGTTCAAGTCTAAGCCCGATAAATCTCACCCCTTATTCAAAGAATTCATTAAAGCAGCGCTCAATGTCGAAGTTAACAAGGGCGTATAACATCTTAGAATAGAAATGGGAAAGAAGGGTCTATAGTCTATGGACCCAGGTTGCCCCGTATATTACTATGAATGCACTACTCGCATTAGAGGACGGGAAGATTTTTAAAGGTAAGTCATTTGGCGCGCCCGGCGAAAGCCAAGGGGAGGTAGTATTTAATACCAGCATGGCTGGTTATCAGGAAATCCTTACTGACCCTTCTTATAAAGGTCAGATTGTTGCGATGACCTATCCTTTAATCGGCAACTATGGGGTTACCTGCGAAGACGCAGAGTCTTATCGGCCTTTTGTCGAAGGTTTTGTAGTAAAAGAATACAGTAAAATTGCCAGCAACTGGCGTTCTCAGAAATCCCTTGGAGATTATCTTGTAGAACACAATATTGTGGCTATCGAGGGGATTGACACACGTGCGCTTACCTTGCATATCCGCAGAGCCGGCGCAATGAAGGCGGCGTTGTCTACGAAGGATCTTGATGCGAAGAGTCTTGTGGCAAAAGCCCGCCAATCGCCGGGGTTGGCAGGGGTAGATTTAGTGAAAGCAGTTACCGGCAGAAAGGCTTACGAGTGGAACAAAAGAGGCCGGTATAAAGTAGTGGTCCTTGATTGCGGAGTAAAATTCAACATCTTAAGGCTTTTGGAGAAATCTGATTGCAAGGTTATTGTGGTTCCGGCTTATACGAAAAGCAATGATATCCTTGCTATGAAGCCGGACGGCCTATTGCTTTCCAATGGTCCTGGGGACCCCGCCGCAGTGGGATATGTAATAGAGACGGCCAAGGCATTGTTAGGGAAGCTGCCGACATTCGGTATTTGCCTGGGCCAGCAGATGTTGGGTTTGGCGCTAGGCGGAAAAACATTCAAGCTTAAATTCGGCCATCACGGCGGCAATCATCCGGTAAAAGATTTAAAAACCGGTAAGGTTTTTATCACTGTTCAGAATCATGGTTTCTGCGTGGATATAGATACTCTCAATCCTAAAGAAATAGAGATTACCCACATGAATTTAAACGACAGCACGTTGGAGGGGATACGGCATAAGCGGTTCCCGCTTTTTTCCGTACAATTTCATCCCGAGGCTGCGCCCGGGCCGCACGACGCAGAACATCTGTTCCGTAACTTTACGAAATTAATGGAAAGGCATAAAAAACGATAACACAACTAAGGAGCGGAATTTAGAACGTATTCCTCGTCCTCAACCTTAACCTCAACCTTCTTCTGCGATGCCCAAACGCACTGACATTAAGAAAATAATGATCATCGGTTCTGGACCGATTGTCATCGGTCAGGCATGCGAATTTGATTATTCCGGTACCCAGGCCTGTAAGGTGTTACGGCAGGAGGGGTATAAGGTAATCCTGGTGAATTCAAACCCCGCCACCATTATGACCGATCCTGAGATGGCTGATAGTACCTATCTTGAGCCGATTACCGTTGAAACGGTCGAAAAGATTATCGCGAAGGAAAGACCGGATGCGCTTTTGCCGACCCTCGGAGGTCAAACAGCGCTGAATACGGCGGTTGGGCTTGCAGAAAAGGGGATACTCAGAAAATACAAAGTTGAGACAATCGGCGCGAATATCCAGGCTATCAAAAAAGGAGAAGACAGAAAGTTGTTTAAGGCGGCAATGGAAAAAATAGGCTTGGATTTACCGCGTAGCGACAAGGCATACGATTTAGGAGAGGCAATGCGCATTGCGCAGGAAATCGGGTTTCCGGTAATTATCAGGCCGAGTTTTACGCTCGGTGGGACAGGGGGCAGTATCGCGTATAATGTTGAGGAGTTTAAAGAACTGGCTAAGCGAGGCCTTGAATCGAGCATGATTGGAGAAGTTCTTATCGAAGAATCGGTGCTTGGCTGGAAGGAATTCGAGCTTGAGGTGATGCGGGATATCAAGGACAACGTGGTGATTATTTGCTCCATCGAGAATTTCGACCCTATGGGTATTCATACGGGGGACAGTATTACCGTGGCACCTATACAGACCTTGACCGACAGAGAATATCAGCGTATGCGCGATGCCGCGATAGCCTGTATTCGCTCAATCGGCGTGGAGACCGGTGGCTCGAACATCCAGTTTGCAGTGCATCCGGATACGGGCCGCATGGTCATCATAGAGATGAACCCCCGAGTATCCAGGAGTTCTGCGCTTGCCTCCAAGGCAACAGGTTTTCCTATTGCCAAAATCGCAGCAAAGTTAGCAGTCGGTTATACCCTTGACGAGATACCCAATGACATCACCAAGGAGACCCCTGCCTGTTTTGAGCCTACCATTGATTATTGCGTGGTAAAGATCCCGCGCTTTACCTTTGAGAAATTCCCTTCATCCGACCCTACCCTGACCGTTTCCATGAAATCCGTAGGCGAGGTTATGGCAATAGGCAGGACCTTTAAAGAGGCGTTGCAAAAAGGGCTACGGTCTTTAGAGATCAAGAAGCACGGACTAGAGAGTATTGCGTTTAAAAGCGCTCACACCGTTACTTGCGACGCAAGAACCCAGGATGTCATAATCGCGAAATTAAGAAATCCCAATGCCGAGAGGATATTTTATCTCGGTGATGCATTGCGTATAGGCATAGATATTGAGAAAATATACAGGCTTACCGGGATTGACCGATGGTTCTTACAAAACCTGAAAGAAATAATCGAGACTGAAAAGCAGATACTTTACGGCAAGGGAACGCTTAGCCGGGAAATCCTCAAAACGGCCAAAGAATACGGATTCAGCGATACACAGCTTGCTGTCCTGATGCAAAAAAAGGAAGAAGAAATATATAGCCTACGCAAGGAGTTGCATATAAAGCCCGTATTTAAGCTTGTCGATACCTGTGCCGCAGAATTCCAGGCATTCACCCCGTATTATTACTCGTCGTATGATCAGTGAGGCCAAAGGCTTATATCCCCGCTCACTGCGTTCGCGTGGATCAATTCGCACCGCAACTTATGTCACCGGTAAGGTTACTATAGTTCCATAAGTTGCGTGCTCATTGAGGTCGAGGCTAAGGCCGAGTAAATCCTAAGCACCCTGCCTACCCTGACTGCCGTCAGGCAGGTAAATCCTAAATTCTAAACAAATAATAAATCCCAAGCATCAAATTCCAAGTTCCAAACCGGGATGCTGCGGTTTGGTTATTGGAGCTTTGGAATTTATTTGAGATTTGGAATTTGTGATTTGGGGCTTGTGTAGGATTTGCCGAACAGTTTATTTTACTCAATACTCTATACACTATACTCAATACAATCCTTTACAATATCCCCTTCCTCTATTATAATACTTTCAGGCTATTACCTATCTATGAATAAGAAAATTGGCTTTGATAATGAGAAGTACCTAAGGGAACAGACTGCCGCAATCTTAGACAGGGTAAGGCGTTTTGATAATAAGCTCTACCTTGAATTCGGCGGGAAGCTGTGTTTCGATTTTCACGCCGCACGGGTGCTGCCCGGTTATGACCCCAACGTCAAGATCCGTCTCCTACAACAGTTAAAAGAGAAGATTGATATTATACTTTGTATTTATGCAGGCGATATAGAAAAAGGAAGGGTCCGCGGGGACTTTGGGATTACCTATGATGCGGCGACGCTGAAGCTTATTGATGACCTAAGGAAGTGGGGGCTGGACATACTTTCCGTAGTCATCACCCGTTTTACCAATCAACCCAGTGCGGTAATTTTCAAAAACAAGCTTGAGCGCAGGGGTGTTAAGGTATACCTGCATTTTCTTATCGAGGGATATCCTGCGGACGTAGGCGTTATCGTCAGCGAAAAAGGTTTTGGTAAGAATGAGCATATTGAAACAAAGAACCCCATTGCTATAGTAACAGCGCCCGGCCCGAACAGCGGAAAGCTCTCGACGTGCCTTTCACAGTTATACCACGAGCACAAAAAAGGCGTGAACGCCGGTTACGCCAAATTCGAAACATTCCCTATATGGAATCTCCCGCTTAAGCATCCGGTCAATGTCGCGTATGAAGCGGCTACCGCCGATATCCAGGATTTCAACCTAGTTGATCCTTTTCACCTGAGCAAGTATAACAAAACCGCGATAAATTATAACCGCGATGTGGAAAGCTTCCCCATTCTAAAATTAATCTTAAGCAGGATACTCGAAAAGAAAAGCGAGGTCCCTTTATATAATTCTCCCACAGATATGGGGGTAAACCGCGCCGGTTTCGGGATTGTGGATGATCGGATCGTCCAGGAGGCGGCGAGGCAAGAGCTTATCCGGAGATATTTCCGTTACAACACCGAATATATTATGGGCATAGAAAAGAAAGAGACCGTTGACCGGATAATGCTCTTAATGGAGGAGTTGGGGATTAAGGTGACTGACCGCGAGGTTGTTGAGGTTGCCAGGAATTGTTCCGAGAAATCGGAAAAAGAAGGAAAAGGCAACGCCGGCATCTATTGCGGGGCAGCCCTGCAGTTAGCCGATGGACGGATTATCACGGGAAAGAACTCCAAACTCATGCACGCCGCATCAAGCCTTGTCTTAAACGCGGTCAAGGTCTTGGCAAATATCCCCGATGAGATACTTCTGCTTTCTCCTCACATCATAAGCCAGATCGCCAAACTAAAAGAAGGGATCCTTGAGGCAGACTCGGAAAGCATGGACCTTGAAGAAACGCTTATTGCGCTTTCCATAAGTGCAACCACCAATCACACCGCAGAACTGGCGATGGATAAATTAGTGGAACTAAGAGGGTGTGAGATGCATATGACCCACATTCCTACCCCGGGAGATGAAGTCGGCCTAAAGCGGCTGGGGGTGAATCTTACTACCGATGGGAAATTTTCTTCCCGCAATCTTTTTGTCACATAATCATAATATAGAAAAAGGGCGCGCTTAAAGATGGGGCAGTCAAGGAGCGGCACCGGAGAAAAAACCAGATTACGGTTTCTACTTCTGGCCTTGGGCCTTTTGTGCATTTGGTACCTTGGAAGTTTTTTTAAGATAGATACTGCGGGATTTGAACGCACCTTCAAGGGGCTTGCGCCTTTGTATGGCGGGATTGCATTTATCTTGCTTTATGTAGGCGTTACCTTTTTTGTCTGGTTTTCTAAAGACGTATTCAAGTTCCTGGGCGCGTTTGTGTTCGGTGCTTTTGTAAGCACGTATTTGATATGGATTGCGGAAAGCATCAATGCCTGTATACTCTTTGGGCTTGCGCGCCACTTAGGCCGTGAATTTATTGAAAAGAGTTACGGGCAAAGGCATAGAAGATTCGAGCAAAAGGTAGCCGGGTTAGATTTTTTCTGGCTTTTTCTTTTCAGGTCAGTTCCGTTGATACCGTTCAGGTTCTTAGATTTGGCCGCAGGCCTGACCGCGCTTCGTTTTAGGAAGTACCTTGCGGCGGTTATTTTGGGATCCCCGCTAAGGATTTTCTGGGTCCAATATATCATTGAGGGGGTAGGCAGGGGAGGTTTTAATAATCCTTCTGCGCTCTCATGTTATTTGCTGCAACAGAAAGGCCTTTTGGCCGGCAGTTTTGCCTATCTTGTGTTGGTAGCTATAGTGGCGGTAAAACTCATAAAAAAGAAAGGATAAGCAATGCCCGTGAAAATAAAATTTCTGGGAGGGGTGCGGACAGTTACAGGCTCAAGTCATCTTGTGTCCACCAGCCAGTCGGAGGTGCTTATTGACGCGGGGTTGTTCCACGGCCACCGCGAAGAATTCTATAGGATTAATGAAACGTTTAACTACAATCCCCACAAGCTTGACGCCATCGTGCTTTCGCATGCGCATATTGACCATTGTGGAAATATACCCGGATTAACCCAGCGCGGGATCCGTTGTAAAGTGTTTACTACTTCTGCTACCAAGGATCTGTGTAAACTCATGCTTGAGGACTCGGGCAAGATCCAGGAAGAAGATATCCGTTACCTCAACAAAATAAACAGGCGGCTCGGCAATCCTTTGCGCAAGCCTCTCTATACCAGAAAGGAAGCTGCAAAGGCGACCAAGAGGTTCCATCCTTTGGCGTATGGCCGTAAATTCTGCCTCACGAAAGATATCTCCGTCACTCTTGCCGACGCGGGCCATATTTTAGGTTCGGCAATCGCGGTATTGGATATTAAGAGTATACCCAGGCCGTTAAGGCTGGGGTATGCAGTAGATTTGGGGAGAAAAAACCTGCCCCTCTTGAATAATCCTGAGGTCCCGAAGCAGCTGGATTATCTTATTCTTGAGAGCACGTATGGCGGCAGGCTGCATGCGCCTATTGAAGAGGCAAAGGCGAAATTGCAGGATGTGATAAACAGAACAGTCGCGCGTAAAGGGAAGATCCTTATACCGTCGTTTAGCCTTGAACGTGCCCAGGAGGTGATCTATTTTTTGAGCCAACTGTTTAAACAAAAGGCCGTCCCGCGTATTCCTATATACGTGGATAGCCCATTAGCGATAGACGTTACCGATGTATTCAGGTTTCATTTCAATTATCTCAACGAGCAGACACAACAACTGATACAAAGCGGTAATGACCCTTTTGAGTTCCTGCAGCTTACCTATGTGCGCGATCAGTATAAATCAAAGGCGCTGAATAACGACAAGCGTCCGATGATCATTATTGCCGGTTCAGGCATGTGCGAATCCGGCAGGATTCTTCATCACCTCAAGAACAATATCGAGGACTCAAGGAATACGATCCTGGTGGTAGGGTATATGGCAAAAGATACACTCGGCAAAAGAATCGTTGATAAGCAGAAATTCGTGCATATTTTTGGAATGGAATATGAGCTAAATGCCGAGGTAGCGGTCATTAACTCTTTCTCAGGGCATGCGGACAAGAACGGCCTTATGGAATACGTTTCTTCCTGCCTTCCCCTAAAGCGGGTTTTTCTGGTTCATGGCGACGAGGAACAATCAAGCGCGCTTCTGGATGCACTTACGGCAACGGGAGTTGATGCGTACCTGCCCGTAAAAGATGAAGAGGTCGAGCTTTTGTAAGGCGCAGGCATGACAACTTTGCATTGCCTTATCCGCGAGGGTATGGTATTATAGCTGACATTATTTTTACTATTTCACTCATGTGACATAAGGAGGCAAAAATGATCGGTGGATTTTCAACGCCAAAAAAAGACGAAGCGATTAAGGTGTCAGGAGGGCAGGCCGTGAAGGCGTGCCAAGTTTTATGCAGAGGGGTCAACCGGTATAAAGCGGGCGAGAACGTAAGGGGGAGATCAACGCTTTATTCTGCGTGTGCCGGCAAGGTCTATTTTACCAAAAAAAAGACTTCAGCCAGGAAAGCGACGACTTTTATTAATGTGGAACCCTGCGCCTAGAGGTTTAAAGACAGGCAATGTCTTTTAAGGCCATTTCTTCATCAAGGAATTATTCCCGCCTAATTTATATTTTAGAAATAGCCGCTACCTGTTATGCTGTGGCAGTCCCGTTGTTATTTGTGGTTTCGGGGTGGTCGCTGCGTTTGGCGTTATACGCGCGCTCGCTGTTTTTAAATATCTATACGGCAATTCCTCTTTATTTTTTGGGAGCCTATTGTTTTTACTGGGCCCTTGAGCTCCCGCTTGTGTTTTACCGATCCTTTTTATTAGAACACCGTTTTTCCCTCTCCAGCCAAAAGCCGCTGTCCTGGTTTCTTGACCACCTAAAATCTTCAAGTATCTTTTACCTGATTGCTCTTGTGTGCCTAGAGGTATTTTATGCCTTCTATAACCTGTTTCCTTCACTTTGGTGGTTGGTCTTTTCTTTATTCTGGGTTTTTTTCGGAGTCGTTCTTACGAAAGTTACACCTATACTTATCCTGCCCTTATTTTTTGCTCATACGCGATACCGCGACGAAAAACTTACGGACAGAATTAACAGACTTGCTTCCGGCATGGGAATAGGGCCCCCGAAAGTGTTTGAAATAAATTTTAGCAAAATCACGCACAAAGCAAATGCTGCCTTCCTGGGAATAGGAAAAACAAGGCGTGTCCTTCTGGCGGATACCCTGAGGGAGCGCTACTCGCAAGACGAGATCCTGGTTATCCTGGCCCACGAGTTTGCGCATTATAAATTGAGGCACATGCTCAAAATGATGTTGCTCGGCGCAACCCTTATTCTTGCGTTTCTTTACCTTGCCTTTATGGGCAACAGCTACGTTTTGGCATTCTTTGGGTTTACTTCGTTGGGAGATATAGCGGCGATGCCGATTATTTTTGCTTGCCTGGCATTTTTTAGTTTTCTTACTCAACCCTTAACAAACATCGTAAGCCGAAGCATGGAACGCAGCGCAGATTATCTGGCGCTTAAGGCAACCGGATTGGTCAATGCGTTTATTTCCATGCTCGATAAACTTTCAACCCAGAACCTTTCCCATAGAAAGCCTCATCCCCTGATCAAATTCCTCTTTTTTGATCATCCCCCTATTGATGAACGTATTCGCATGGCAGAGGCCTTCCTTAAGGCAAGCCGACCACTCGATTAGTTAGTTTGGCCGTGATTGCAGGGAATCTACGATTACCCGTGCGGCGCGCAACGCTGCTCCTTCTTCTCCGAGAAGACAGGAGATATTTCCTAATTCAGCTTGCAACGCGGTCTTTTTGGCAGGATTTTTCAGGATATTTGCGGCGTGGCGCGCAATGAAGTATCCGCAAGCGCGGAATTGGATAAATTCGGGAACTATTTTTTTCTTAGCTAGTATATTTACTATGCTGATGTAAGGGACGGTAATGAGGGGGCGGTAGAGGAGATAATTAAACAGGTTAGTCTTATACACCACGCAGAACGGCTTTTTAAGGATTGCCGCTTCCAGTGTTGCAGTGCCTGACGCAATGAGGCAAAAGTCGGCGTTATGAATACAGTCGTAGGCTCTGCCTTCAATGATCTGTAAGTCGATACCGGGCGCTTCGATTGCGCGGCTATACAATTCCCAGTCTAGCTGGGGCGACTTAACGATTACAAACTGGAGGTTTTCTATTTTTTTATTCAAATGCCTTGCTGCGCTTAGCATTACCGGGAGGATGTTGCGGATTTCCTGTTTTCGCGAGCCGGGGAGAAGGGCAACGATATTCTTTTCTTCGGAAAGTTTAAAGGTATGGAAGAAATCTATCTTCGTCATAGCGGGTTTTACAATATCCAGGAATGGATGTCCGACAAAGGTTGCGTCTACTCCGTGTCTCTTGTAGAATTCCTCCTCAAATTTAAAAAGCACGATCATTTTATGGATATATCTCCGTATCGTTTTTACCCTGCCTGGCCTGGATGCCCACACCTGGGGGCTGACATAATAAAAACAAGGGATGCGCTTATTGACAATTTTTGCAAGCCGAAGATTAAAGCCTGAAAAATCTACGAGAATCAAGGCGTCTGGTTTTTCCTCGTCAATTTTTTTCACAATAAGTTTTTTGAGTGCGAAGAAGCGGGGGAATTTCTTGAGTACGTCAAAAAGGCCCATCACGGCAAGCTCTTTGATGTCGCAGTATAAGCGGGCTCCTGTCAGGCGCAGAAAAGCGCCTCCTATGCCTGAGATAACAGTGTCCGGCGCAATCTCTTTTATGGCCTCGGCGAGTATTGATGCGTGGAGATCGCCTGAAACCTCGCCACAGACAATCATCATATGCATCTTTTTTTCCATATCTGTCTTTGGATGGCAAGGGCTACTGCCAGCGCATCCCTGGCAACTTCCCCAGATACAAGCGGTTTTCGCCGGAAACGGACGCAGTCGAGGAATGATTCAAGTTCTTTCTTAAGCGGCTGTTCTTTTTCGATGGGCAGGTCTTCCTTGACAATCGCCGGCCCCACCTTTTTATACACCGAGGCCCTGGCTTCTTTGTAATCGAGCGATATATAGGTATCTTTCTGGAAGATCCTGATTTTACGCATCACTTCGTCGGAAACGCGGCTCGCAGTAAGATTGGCAACACAGCCGTTTTTGAAGGTAAGCCTGGCGTTTGCAATATCTTCAAATTTCGTTAATACATTGACTCCTACCGCCTCGATCTTTTTTACCGGCTGGGCGACGAGCCCCAGCACGATATCAATGTCGTGGATCATAATATCAAGCACCACGCCTACGTCAAGGGATCGGTTTGGAAAAGGGCTGAGCCTGTGGCATTCGATGAACTTTGGTTGTCGTATGAGTTTTAAAGTGGCCCCGAAAGCCGAATTGAATCGTTCGATATGCCCTACCTGGAGCAGCACGGATTTCTTGCGGGAGAGGGCAATAAGCGAATCAGCTTCCTTAAGGCTGACAGTGAATGGTTTCTCGACCATGCAATGGGTCCCGCGCAGGATGAATTCCTTTGTGATTGCATAGTGTAGTTGCGTGGGGACTGCGATACTGGCTGCGTCGACTTTGCCCAGCAGTTGCCGGTAATCATCGTATCCTGCAACGCCCAAGGCATTGGAAACAGCGCTGAGGCGGTTTCTGTCTATATCGCAGACCGCTTGCAGCTGGCAGCCTTCTATTTCTCGGTAGGTTTTTGCGTGCAGGCTTCCGAGGTAGCCCGTGCCGATTACCGCAACGCGCAGTGGGGTATCCATTACTTAAGATAATAGCAAAACGCCTTTTGGTGTGCAACTAATATTTTGTCCCCCATAAAGATACAAAACTCGACAAATCAATAATGATGTGCTACAATACAATATTTATAAGGAAGGGTCTATGCGCGATTATGTAAAGCTCCTGAAGTTCGTAAAGCCCCACATAGGGCTTTTTGTATGCGCAGTAATCTGCATGATATTTTCTACCCTCTTTGACGGAATCTCCCTGGGTATGATTGTGCCCCTTGCGGACAAGGTATTGACGAACAAAGCGATTATCGTACCCACAAAGCTTCCTGCGTTTCTCTCCAACCTTATCAATATGATCAATTCGACCCCGCCTTTGTTACTTCTGCACTCCATGGTGATAGTCATTTTGTTTATATTCTTACTGAAGGGCCTTTTTGAATTTTTACAGAGTTATCTGATGTCCGATGTGGGGCAAAGGGTAGTGCGGGATATCAGAGCGAAGCTTTATCAAAAAATGCAGGAGCTCTCTTTAGACTATTTCACCCATAAGCGGGGAGGGGAGCTGATTTCACGCATTACCAATGACGTAAAACTCGTTGAAAACGCAGTGTCTTACGGTTCAACCGACCTTGTATACCAGAGCCTGCAGGTGGCGTTGTTTACGTCGCTCATATTTTTTATTCATCCGAAGCTTGCGCTTTTGTCACTTTTGATGTTGCCGTTAATAAGTTTTCCGATTTTGAAAATCGGCAAGGTGCTGCGTAAACTTTCAACCAAAACCCAGGAAAGGATGGCGGATATAAACTCCGTCCTTTACGAGAACATCATCGGCGTGCGCGTAGTAAAATCCTTTAACATGGAGCACTATGAAATAAAGAAATTCAACACCGCCAACAATGATTATTACCGCTTTACCATGAAGGCAATAAAGCGGACGTTGCTGGTAGGGCCGTTTACCGAAATCTTAGGGTGTCTGGCAGGGCTTTTAGTGTTCGTCATAGCAGGAAAAGATGTTATTGCCGGAAAACTTTCCTTCGGCGTATTCGGGCTTTTCCTGGGCTCTCTCTTTTCCCTTATCCGTCCGTTTAAAAAGCTTTCCCAGGTCAATTCCATTAACCAGCAGGCAATGGCTGCCTCGGTGAGAATCCATGAAATACTGGATAAGGCTCCCTCCGTATCTGAAAATCAAAATGCTGCTACCTTGGGAGGTTTTGAGCATTCCATTGTCTTCGATAATGTTTCTTTCGGCTATAACGGGCAAGAGGTTCTCGCCAACATCCGTCTCGAAGTCAAAAAAGGAGAGGTGATTGCGATTGTCGGCCCCAGCGGCGCCGGAAAGACTACCCTGGTAGATTTAATCCCGAGGTTTTATGATCCCCGAAAAGGAAAGATTACAATAGACGGCACAGACATAAGGGACGTAACACTTGCTTCCTTGAGGGCACACATAGGTATTGTAACCCAAGAGACCATTCTTTTTAACGATTCCATCAAGTCCAATATCGTCTACGGCAGAATGGATGCCTCCCTTCAGGAGATTGAGCGCGCAGCAGCACAGGCATACGCACATGATTTTATCAGGCGCCTTCCCGAAGGTTACGATACCTTTATAGGCGATAGGGGCATTAAACTTTCCGGAGGAGAACGCCAACGGCTTGCGATTGCCAGGGCACTCTTGAAAAATCCCCCGATTCTTATCCTTGACGAAGCCACTTCTCAGCTTGATACGGAATCAGAGCGTATTGTCCAGGAGGCCTTAAACAGGCTTATGCAGGGCCGTACTGTCTTTATGATTGCCCACAGGCTTTCGACGGTAAAGAATGCCCACCGCATTATAGTGGTGGCGGAAGGCAGGGTCTTGGAGGATGGCAGCCACGAGGAATTATTGCGTAAGGATGGCCTCTACCGCAAGCTCTGCCAGTGTCAAGAGCTGGGCCTATAAACGCATCCACCTCCAACCGTTCTAGGCATCATAAAATCAGGTTGCTTTATTCGAAAAATTGTGATAAAGTTAAACAGTTCATTGCCTTCCGCACTTAAACCTAAGGAATAAAAAATGACATACAGAAAGCAGTTAGCCAGGATTATAGGGGATTTCAGCAAGGTGCGCATATTGGTGATCGGCGACGTTATTCTGGATGAATATATCTGGGGCAACGTGGAGAGGATCTCTCCTGAAGCCCCGGTTCCTGTCGTGTGGGCAAAAAAATATACCTTTATCCCCGGAGGCGCAGCAAACGTAGCTTCCAATATCAGTTCCCTTGATGGCCGCGTCAACCTTGTAGGGGTAGTCGGGAAGGACAAGAATGCTCAAGTATTGCGTTCGGCATTGGCAAAGCGCCATATTAACGCTGACGGTGTTGTTGTGGACGCAGGAAGGCATACGACGGTAAAGACGCGCATTATCGCTGGGCATCAGCAGGTAGTAAGGCTTGACTGGGAGAATGCCGAGACGTTAGAGAGTAGATTGAATGAAAAGGTCATACAATTTGTGAAAAAGAAAATCAGGGAAGTGGATGCGGTTATTATCGAGGATTACGGTAAAGGAGTAATCAATCAACAAGTGCTGAAAGAAATCGTTTCGGTTGCCCGTGCGCATAAGAAAATCGTCAATGTTGACCCCAAGGAAGACCATTTTCAGTATTATCGCGGAGCCTCCTGCATTACTCCGAACCGTAAAGAATTTGAGGATGCCGTCAAGAACCTCAAGATCGCAGATAAGACAAATAGGTTCAGGTTGAACGAGTATCGTCTCGGTACGGATAAAGAACTCGATAGGGCAGCACGGTATATCTTGGATTACCTTAAGCTGGATTCCATCCTCGTGACGTTAGGCGAGCACGGGATGTGTTTAGTAGAGAAGAGGGGTGAGGTGACGCATATCCCGACTGTTGCGCAGGAGGTTTTTGATGTTTCTGGAGCTGGGGATACCGTCATTGCTGCTTTTACGATGGCTTTGTGCTGCAGGGCGACAAAACTACAAGCAGCGCACATCGCCAACATCGCTGCAGGTATAGTAGTGGGGAAAATCGGAACCGCAGTGACAGACAGAAAAGAGCTCCTAGAAAGGCTGGCTTGATATGGATGTGATAGGCGTAATTCCCGCACGGTACTCTTCTACAAGATTTGAGGGTAAGGTGCTTGTCGATATCGCAGGTAAGCCCATGCTGCAGCATGTCTGGGAACGGGCGAAGGAGTCGTCTTTGTTGGATGAGCTGGTAATCGCTACCGATGACGAAAGGATTATGCGTGCGGTTTCTGAATTCGGCGCAAAAGCAGTCATGACGGCACGCGGCCATGCCTCGGGCACAGACCGTATTGTAGAAGTGGTAAATCCCATCGACGTCAAAGTTATCATTAACATTCAAGGAGATGAACCGTTGGTCCATCCTACCATGATTGATAGCGTGGCGCGTACACTTCTAGCCGATACGTCGCTACATATGGCGACCATCATTCGTAAGATTGATAATGAGGAAGAACTGCGCGATCCCAATGTGGTGAAGGTGGTCACTGACAAGAATAATTTTGCCCTTTATTTTTCTCGGGCAACAATCCCTTATCGGGGGCACAGCCAGGAAGTGAAATCTATCACCTACTATAAACACATAGGACTCTACGGTTACACCAAGGATTTTCTTTTTACCTACAGGAATCTTCCGGCTTCAAGCCTTGAAAAGATCGAGAGGCTTGAGCAACTCCGCGTCCTGGAAAACGGTTACCGCATCAAGGTGGTAGAGACAAAGTTTGATACTATAAGCGTTGATACACCGGAAGACATTGCCAAAATCGCCGAATACCTAAAAAGAGGAAAACCAGATGCGTAGCGTAGCGGTGACTGATACCGTCGTTATGGGGGGCGGTTCACCTCTTGTACTCATTGCAGGTCCTTGCGTGATCGAAACGCAAACCCAATGCCTTGAGACCGCCTTGCGGCTTAAGGACATAGCTTCAGAATTCAATATCCCTTTTATTTTTAAGGCAAGTTACGATAAGGCAAATAGGCTTTCAGGCGCCTCTTACCGCGGGCCAGGATTAAAGAAAGGGCTTAAGGTTTTGCGCAAGGTCAAGGAGCAACTAAAAGTACCGGTGCTTAGCGACGTGCATTGCGTCCAGGATATTCCTGAGGCAAAGGAGGTATTGGACGTGCTTCAGATACCCGCACTTTTGTGCCGCCAGACAGATTTGGTTGTTGCTGCCGCAAGGTCAGGCAAGGCCGTAAATATCAAAAAAGGCCAGTTCTTAGCGCCATGGGATATTCTGCCGATTATTAAAAAGGCAGAGTTAGCGGGAAGTAAGTCAATTTTCATAACGGAGAGGGGCTCTAGTTTCGGCTATAATAATCTTGTTTCAGATTTTCGCAGCCTCGCCATCATCCGGGAATTTGGCGTACCAGTGGTCTATGATGCGACTCATAGCGTGCAATTACCCGGCGGCAAAGGCCAATGCTCAGGAGGACAGCGTGAATTTGTGTCTGCGCTTTCGCGCGCAGCAGTGGCTTTTGGCTGTGACGGACTTTTTCTGGAGGTACACACTTGTCCGGATGACGCGTTATGCGACGGTCCAAATATGATCAACCTGAAGGAATTAAGAAAGCTCCTGGCGCAGGTGTGTGCGATAGAGGGCGCATTATGAAGAGAGACGTTATTAAGCGGGCAAAAGAGGTTTTGGACATTGAGATAGAAGCGATACGTTCTCTAAAACCGCGGCTCGGTATCAATTTCAGGAAACTTATTGAATTGCTTCTGAAAACCAAAGGTAGGGTGGTAGTCAGCGGCATGGGTAAAACCGGCATCATCGCAGAGAAATTTTCTGCAACCCTTGCGTCTACAGGTACGCCCAGCCTTTTCCTGCATACGGCAGAGGCTGTACACGGAGATTTAGGCCGCGTCACTGCGGCTGATGTGGTGGTAGTGATTTCTAACAGCGGCTCAAGCGATGAGCTCAAGCAATTGCTGCCGCTTCTTAAAAAAATAGGCTCTCCTATCGTGGGTCTAACCGGTAACAAACGTTCGATTCTGGCGCAACACAGCGATATAGTGCTTGATATATCCGTAAAGAAGGAGGCTTGCCCTCTAGGGCTTGCGCCGACCGCGTCTACGACTGCAACACTGGCAATTACCGACGCCTTGGCAGTATGCCTTCTTGAGCTGAAAGGCTTTGAACAGAAAGATTTCGCATTTTATCATCCGGGCGGGCTCCTTGGGAAAAAATTACTGTTGAAAGTAGACGATATCATGCGCAAAGGCCAGGCCAACCCAGTGGTCAGGGAAAGCCGCAAGGTTTCCGAAGTACTCTTTGCGATTACAAAAGCACGGGCAGGAAGTGCTTCGATCGTTAATGCGGCAGGAAAGTTGGTAGGTATCTTTACGGACGGGGATTTACGGCGTAACATTAAACTCTACCCCGATATCATTACCAAGAGGGTTACAGAAGTAATGACCAAGAAACCCATTTCAGTTATAGCAGGTATGCGTGCGGTAGAAGCGATGCGTATATTGAAAGAGAAAAAGATTGATGAAGTCCCCGTGGTAGATAGTCGCAAAAGGCCTGTCGGCCTCCTGGATGTGCAGGATTTACTCAAGGCGGGCTTGGTGTAGCGTTTTCTATAGGCATGGATGAATTAGTCTTAGAGAAAGCAAAAAAGATCAAGTTGTTGCTTTTGGATGTGGACGGCGTTCTTACCGATGGACGAATAATCTATGATTCCAAAGGCAGGGATTCAAGGTTCTTTGATGTGCATGATGGCATGGGAGTGTACCTGCTCAAAAAAGCCGGCATTCCTACCATTCTTCTTACCGCAAAGGGCTCGCGCGCGATAAGGCCCCGCGCCAAAGATATGGGGGTAGAAAGGGTATTCTCCGACGTCTCTCCTAAAAGCACGGTACTGGGAATAATTACCAAACAGTATCGTATTTCACTTGAAGGGATTTGTTTTGTCGGCGACGACTTGGTAGATTTATGCGTAATGAAGAGGGTTGGGTTTCCCGTAGCCGTTTTCAATGCAGCGGCAGAGATCAGAAATGCGGCGGCGTACGTCACTTTTAAGCAGGGGGGGCGTGGTGCAGTGCGCGAGGTCGCAGAATTATTGCTGAAAAGCCAGGGGAAATGGCAGTCGCAGGTCGCATATTATAATGTTTAAACTGTCTACGGTATATATAGGCGTTTTACTGATAACGATACTCTGCGGCGTTGGGAATGCTGCTGTAAATTCAAAGTTGCAGGATCCCCAACAGCAAATCACGGATTTTTCGCTTTCAGGGTTTGGAGAGAGAGGTAAAAAGAGCTGGGATGTATCAGGAAAGTCTGCGGATATGTCCAGCGAAATAGTTCAGCTTACCGATATAGTGAGCAATTTATACGGAGAAAACGAGGATATAAGACTGACCGCGCAGAGGGGGAGCTTTGATAAAAAGGAAGGTATTCTGCATCTTAAAGATGACGTGGTTATCAGTACATCCTCAGGGACAAAGCTTACCACTAATTCGTTGGATTGGGATAGGAAAAATCAGGTGGTCCAGACGCAGGATATGGTTAATATCGCGCGGGAGAACATTGTTACAAAGGCAACAGGTGCTGCGGGGCATCCCAACTTGAGTAAGCTGAGCCTTGAAAAGGACGTGCAGGTAGAAATTAACCCTTCCCGGGACCCCGCGGATACGCAGAAAGCGGTTAAAGATAAGATTACCATTAATTGCGACGGGCCACTAGAGATAGATTACAAGTCTAATGTGGGTGTATTCAATAATAATGTGAAAGTCGAAACTACGGATGTCTTGATATATAGTGACCATATGGATGTGTATTTTGCAAAAACTCAACCGCAGCCCAAAGAAGGGCAAGAGGCGCATGCTTCATTGATGAGTACGCAGATAGACAAGATTGTTGCGCGGGGCAACGTCAGGATCGTCCGGGGTGATAATGTGGCATATAGCGAAGAAGCAGTCTATACCGCCAAGGATAAAAAGGTTACTCTTTCCGGCCAGCCAAAATTAGTCATTTATTCAACGGAGGATTTATCGCATGCATCTGCTGGAAATTAAGGGATTGACCAAATCCTATGATGGCAGGGAAGTGGTAAAGGGCGTCGATGTGACGGTTAAGAGGGGAGAAATCGTCGGTCTTCTCGGGCCCAACGGAGCCGGGAAAACGACAACTTTTTATATGATTGTTGGCATCATCCCTGCGGACGACGGCAGGATTATCTTTGACAATGAGAATTTAACACAACTCTCCATTCATGAGCGTTGTCGCTACGGCATAGGTTACCTGTCTCAGGAACCGTCGATATTCAGGAAAATGACCGTTGAAGAAAATATCATGGCGGTGCTGGAGAGCATGTCTTTAAGCCGGAAACAGCGCCAGGAAAGGCTTAAGACGCTGCTTGAGGAATTGAAGATCGACCACCTGCGTACACATAAAGCCTTCACTCTTTCAGGAGGGGAAAGAAGGCGCCTTGAGATCACACGTGCGCTTGTTACCAATCCCTCATTTATTCTCTTAGATGAACCGTTTTCAGGCATCGATCCGATTATTGTAAATGAAGCCCAGGAGATTATTAAGGAATTGAAAAATAAAGGGCTGGGTATACTACTTACCGACCATAACGTCAGAGAAACGCTTTCTATCACCGATAGGGCATATCTTATAGCCGACGGCAGGATCCTGATATCGGGAACCGCACAAGAATTAATCAGCAACCCGAAAGCAAAAGAGATATACCTGGGAGAAAAATTCAGCATGTAGAAAGGAAGACGATGAAAACAGAAGTAAAAAAGATTGATGCAACAAAGCTTAAGATGCGCATTGAGGTAAATGGCGATATCATCAAGAACAAATTCGAGGAGGTATTCAAAAAGATAGGCCAGGAGGCCAAGGTCCCTGGTTTTAGGCCCGGGCATGCCCCGCGTGACATTGTGGAGAGGAACTTTTCGGCCCTGGCGCACGAACAAGTGCTTAAGGAATTGATCCCCGAAGTCTATCAGCAGGCGATAGAAAAGGAGAAGCTCGACGTAATAGAATTGCCTACTTTCGAGGACGTTAAATTAGATAGGGTTAACCTTTCTTTCAGCGCCCAGTTTGAGGTAAGGCCTCAAATCCTGCTGAAAAATTATAAGGGCGTTAAGGTTGAATATAAGAAAATTTCCGTCTCCGGCGAAGAAATAAAACGTTACCTCGATTCTGTAAAAGAAACCAAGAAGGCGGATGTGATAGATGGCCGTTTTGCCAAGGGCCTTAGCTATCCCGATGTAGGAGAACTTGAAAAGGCGGTAGAGAGGCAGATATATATTCAAAAAGAAAATCAACAACGCCAGTGGATCGAGCAGCAGATCATCGACGGCATCACCAAGGGTCTTGATTTCAAGCTACCCGAATCTTTGGTGAAAAAGCAACTGGAGGATTTAGTAAAACAGGCAAAGGTGGAGTTGGCGCTGAAAGGGATTCCGCGCGAGAGGATAGCGCAGGAAGAGCCTAATTTGATCAAGGAACTTGAGCCTCAGGCGAAGGTACAGGTAAGGGTATATCTGGTATTGGCAGAAATTGCCCGGCGGGAAAATATAACGCTTGATGACCAGATGCCGTCCAACACCATTGGCCTTCTTCTACGAGAGGCTGATTGGAAAGAGTCCGTACAAACAAACCCTTAAATACGTTTCAGAGACGCTACGGAGGTATGGCATGAAAGAAAAAAATCAGATTTTGATCCCTATGGTTATTGAACAAACAGCGCGCGGGTATGAGCGCGCCTACGACATCTATTCGCGGCTGCTTAAGGACCGTATAGTATTTATCGGTACGGCTATTGATGATAATGTCGCAAATCTGGTGATTGCCCAATTGCTCTTCCTCCAAATGGAAGACGCCCACAAGGATATCAGCGTCTATATCAATTCACCCGGTGGTTCAGTGACTGCGGGTCTGGCTATTTATGACACCATGCAATTCTTAAAACCCGACGTGGCCACGTATTGCGTAGGTCAGGCGACCAGTATGGGCGCGATACTTCTTTGTGCGGGGACTAAAGGCAAGCGGTTTGCGCTTCCGAATTCAAGGGTTATGATCCACCAGCCCTGGGGAGGTGTGCAGGGCGCCGCAGAGGATATTTCAAGGCACGCGCAAGAAATTCTGAAGTTACGTGATAAGATTAATGAGATTATAGCCTCACATACCGGACAATCTCTGGAAAAAATCCAAAAGGATACGGACAGGGATTATTTTATGTCTTCTATTGAGGCAAAGCAGTACGGGTTAGTTGACGAGGTTATTGTAGAGAAAACAAAGAAATAGCGGATAAAGAAGGAGGAACCAGGCAATGCGAAAGAATTATCTTTTGACGCCAGGGCCTACGCCCTTGCCGCCTGAGGTGTGTGAGGCGATGGCGCAACCGATACTACACCACCGCACCCCCCAATTTCAGGCTGTCTTAAAAGAAGTAACCGAGGATTTGCGGTATGTATTCCAGACCAAAAACGATGTCTTTATCTTGGCTTCATCGGGCACCGGCGCTATGGAAGCAGCGGTTGTAAACCTTGTTTCTCCCGGCGATACCGTGCTTACGGTAGAAGGCGGAAAATTCGGTGAGCGCTGGACGGAGTTATGCGCAGCCTACGAGATACATGCCGAGGTTATTAAGGTTGAATGGGGTAAGGCAGTAGACCCTGTCCTGATAAAAGAAAAATTAAAGGACTCAAAGCCTAAAATCAAAGCAGTGTTTACGACGTTGTGCGAGACCTCTACGGGCGTTACCAATGATATTAAGGCTATAGGAGAAGTAGTAAGAAATACGGAGGCAGTGTTGGTAGTTGATGCGATAAGCGGGATCGGCGCGATTGACCTAAAAACCGACGAGTGGACTTGCGATATGGTGATCTCTGGTTCGCAAAAAGGACTTATGCTTCCTCCGGGCCTGGGTTTTATTTCCGTCAGTCCCAAGGCCTGGAAGCTCATTGAGGTTTCCAGGTGTCCGCGTTACTATTTTGATTTGAAGACGGCGAAGAAGGCATTGGATAAAACCGATACTCCTTTTACCCCGGCGATTTCTTTGATTATTGCGTTACGTGCGGCTTTAGGCATGATGAAGCAGGATGGATTGGAGGCAATTTTCACAAGGCATAAAAAGATGGCTGATGCGACCCGTGCCGCCATGAAGGCGCTGGGGCTTTCTTTGTTCGCCCCTACCGCAGCGTCCGATGTAGTGACGGCAGTCTGTGCCCCCGAAGGTATCGACACAGAGAAGCTCGTCAAGACCATGAGAGATTCCTACGGTGTTACTATCGCAGGCGGCCAAGCGGAATTGAAAGGAAAGGTATTCCGCATCGCCCACATGGGATTTATTGAGGAGTTCGATATTATCCTGGCAATTTCCTGTCTTGAAAAGGTATTGGCAAAGATGGGGTATTCATTTCAGTTGGGCGTAGGTGTTGGTGCGGCACAAAAAGTATTTTTGGGTTAATCTGCGCCGAGGAGGTTCCTATGAAAATTCTGGTTAGCGATTCTTTATCGGAAGAAGGCTTAAAAATATTAAAAGAGAGCAAGGAGTTTCAGGTTGATGTGAAAACGGGCATGAAGCCCGAAGAACTAAAGGCTGCGATTGGCTGCTATGATGCCCTTTTGGTGAGAAGCGCAACCAAAGCGAACAAAGATATTATTGATGCGGCCAGCCATTTAAAGGTCATTGGCCGTGCTGGCGTAGGGCTTGATAATGTAGATTTGGCAGCGGCGACCGCGCGCGGCATCGTGGTGATGAATGCGCCTGCGGGCAATACCATTTCTACCTGCGAACACACCATGAGCATGCTTCTTGCGTTAGCCCGCAGTATACCGCAATCAAACGCCTCTACCAAGAAGGGAGAATGGAAGCGTTCAAAGTTTATGGGTGTTGAGTTGTATAAGAAGACGCTTGGTGTGGTGGGGCTCGGTAGGATTGGTACAGAAGTTGCCAGGCGCGCATTTTCTTTCGGCATGAAAATAGTAGCCTTTGACCCATATCTTTCCCGCGAAATTGCCGAGGACTTAGGCATTGAGTTGATGGAGCTGGAGCCTTTATTGAAGACATCCGATTTTATCACCTTTCATGTGCCTTTGACAGACGCTACGCACCATATGATATCTGACAAAGCATTTGCACTGATGAAAAAGAATTGCCGTGTTATCAATTGTGCGCGCGGAGGCATCATCGATGAGCCAGCTCTCGTGCGTGCCCTCAAGGAAGGAAAAATCGCAGGCGCGGCATTGGACGTATTTGAAAAAGAACCGCCCGACCAAGATTATGAACTCCTGAAACTCGATAATGTAATTGTATCCTGTCACCTGGGGGCTTCTACCGAAGAGGCGCAGGTCAACGTTGCCATAGAGATAGCAGAATGCGTGAAAGATTTTCTCTTGGGTAAAGGTATCCGTAATGCTGCCAATTACCCGAGTATAGACTCCGAGCTTTATAAAATTTTACAGCCCTATATCGTTATGGCTGAGCGCCTTGGTTTATTTGCCGGCCAGCTTATTGAAGGAAGGATCAATGAAATTGAAATTCAATATAGCGGTGAGATTACTAAATACGATACTGCTTCGCTTTCGATGGCGCTCATGAAGGGGATATTGAGCCCCGCGTTGAAAGAAACAGTGAATTTTATCAATGCGCTTCCCCTTGCGCGGGAGCGCGGCATCCAGCTGAAACAGACTAAAATCTCTATTGAGAAAGAATTTTTAAACCTTGTTTCGCTTCTGGTAAAGACCGATAAAGAAACCAGGCGCGTCGCAGCTACGATTTCCGCGAAAAGAGAACCCGTTATTGTCAAAATCGATGATTTCGATGTCGAAGGAAAGCCCGAAGGATATATGATAGTCATGAAAAACTGGGATAAGCCAGGCATTATCGGCAATATCGGCACGCTGCTGGGTATGCATAAGATTAATGTCGCTACACTTGTCTTCGGGCGCAATATCCCCGGCGCAGAAGCAATGAGCATCTGGAATGTCGATAGCCCTATTGCTGAAGATTTGTTGGGGCAGATAAAGAAAACAGAGAATATACTTTCCGTCAAGCTCATTAAGGTATAGGTAGTTCTTAAAAATAAATCGCCTATGTGTACGAAGAAGATATGCGTAATTTTGGCCTGCTGTAGCCTGTTTGTGAGTTCTGGGTTGTGCGTGGTGCGTGCCCAGGAAATCACCGTTCTTTTTTCGGGCCAAACCCACGCCATGCTTTATCACTGTAATTGTCCTAAGAAACCCGACGGCGGAATTGCGCGGCGCGCAACGATCGTAAAAGAGACAAGGAAAGACAATCCTGCGATACTTCTGGTAGACGCCGGAAGGTTTTTCTCAGGCGGCCTCTTGGATGAATTCAACCAAAATACGCAACTGGATATGCAGCGCACAAAGATTAACCTTGCCGCTATGGAGACTATGGGATATGATGCCGTAGCTGTTTCAGACGAAGAGTTTAATTTCGGTCAGGAGTTCCTTGTCAGCGCCATTGCTGCCACAAAGGTGCCCTTTCTTTCGTGTAACTCCATTTTGCCGGGGGTGAAACCTTATTTCATCAAGGATATCAGTGGGCTTAAAATCGGCGTTGTTGGCGTTACTTCGCTTGCCGCAGTAAAGAAAGCCGCGGGAGTACAGTTTATTGAGCCAAAAAGAGCACTCGCACAAACATTAGAGGACCTGAAAAAGCAAGGGATAGATATAGTAGTGTTGTTGAGCAATCTCAGCGAAGAAGAATCACTGCGCTTGATTGAAGAAGTCGGCAGGATAGACGTACTTATCCTGGCAGGAGGCGCAAGGCAGGAGACTTTTGAACAGGTTGGTTCAACATGGTTACTCCGGGCTCCTTGGCAAGGCAGGGAGATGGGCAAGGCAATATTTACCGTAAAGGACAGTAAAATTGATAATGCCAAAATAGAGTCGATCCGCCTTTCGGATGAGATTGCCAATAATGAAGAGATAAGCGCGATACTGCCGCGTTGTTTTTCGGATATAAATTGCAAACAGGAAGGCATGGTGGGTGAATGCAAAGACGGAGGCAGTCTTCAGTCGCAGTGCATATTTACCGAGGCAACGAAGATACCACTTACCGTGATTACCTCAAAAGCGTGCGTCACCTGTCATCCGGAGAAAGTGGTTGATTCACTTGAGAAGGTCTTTGCAGGGCTTGAAGTTTCCTATGTGTACTATCCCGGTGCCGAGGCAAAAGAACTTATCCGTAAGTATCAACTTAAAGGACTACCTGCGTATTTGTTCAGCAAGGAAATAGAACAAGACAAGGATTTTGGCACGTTTAATAAAAACCTCATCGCAAAAGAAGGCTTTTATATCATTAAGCCTGAGGCAAGCGGCATTAACTATTTTATAGAAAGAGAAAGAGTAAAGGGCGGGTTTGACTTGTTTATAAGTCTTTATGGCCCGCAGACGCCTGCATTATTGGCAGCCGTAAAAGAGTTTGACCCGCAGATACATTTTCTTGCCGTGCCGCAGGACCAAGGTTTTGACGCGCCTAAAGGCACCCCGGAGATAGAAGATGATTTGCGCGCGGTGTGTGTACAAAAATATTACCCCGGGCAATTTTGGCACTATCTAGAATGCCGTGCCGGCAACGCGGAAAGTTCCTGGTGGGATGGATGCCTTACAGGGTGCGATTCAGAGAAAATAAAAACATGCGCAAAGACAGAAGAAGGCAAAACGCTTTTGAGAGAAAATATCAGCCTGAATAAAGAATTAGGCATTATGTTCGGGCCGACTTATCTTCTGGAGAATCAGGAAGTATTCAGCTCGGCAGGAGTCCCTACTAAGGAAGAATTAAAACAAATAATAAAGAGGTGAGAGTATGACTCAGAAGCCAAAGATATATCTTATTGATGTGACTAACCGCGATGGGGTGCAGACCTCGCGCATCTGTCTTTCAAAACTTCAGAAAACCATGATTAATATGTACCTCAATGAATTGGGGGTATTTCAGTCGGAGTTCGGGTTTCCGCTTACGCACCATGAAACCAATTATCTTAATGCGAACCTCGAGCTCGCCAAGGAGGGGGCGCTGATTCCCATCAGGCTGGGCGGATGGATCCGGGCAACCAAGGAGGATGTGGTTATCACATTTAAGCTCGTTCCCGGGATTAAGCATTTAAACCTCTCGATATCTACTTCTGACCAGATGATTGTGCATAAATTCAGAGGTAAACTCGATTATTCTACCGTCATAAAAGAAATGGCAGAAGCCACAAAAGAGGCGCGTAAGCTGGGTGCTGAGAGTATTGGCGTGAATGCCGAAGATGCCTCAAGGACCCGGATGGAATATTTGATTGAGTTTGCGCTTGCTGCGAAGGAAGCCGGCGCAGACAGGATCCGCTATTGTGATACGCTCGGGTACGAGACACCCTCAGTGATGTATGAGCGGATAGGAAAACTGGTTGAGGCGGTACAGCTGCCAATCGAGGTGCATTGCCATAATGATTTGGGGTTAGTAGTTGCCAATTCTATTGCCGGAGCAATGGCAGCAAACGATGCCGGTTTTGACGCATATATCAATACCTGCGTCAATGGGATGGGGGAGAGGGCGGGAAACGCTGATTTAGTCGCCGTCGTGCTTGCATTACGGTATGGCAGCGGCACAAAAGATAAGTATGCGCTAGATGAGCGCATCAATCTAAAAGTCGCCTGGCGGCTTTGTAAATACGCCTCGTATGCTTTCGGCATACCCATACCGATCAATCAGCCGGGAGTTGGCGCAAACGCATTCGCGCACGAGTCAGGCATCCATGCCGATGGGGCCCTCAAAGACAGAAGGAATTACGAGCTTTATGATTTTGAGGAACTAGGCCGCGGAGAACCGGAAATCATAGAGACGGGGCGCAATATTACGCTTGGCGAATATTCAGGAATTAAAGGTTTTCGTAATGTATACGATAAGCTGGAAGTGGCTTTCAAGGATGATCGTGAGGCAGCCAATGTCCTGGAGCTTGCCCGTTATGCCAATGTGCACAATCAGAAACCCTTGGTGGATGAGGAATTGAAATTTATCGCAAAATATCCCGATATCGCCCGTAAGATATTCGCTATGAGCCCTTAGCGTAATTTCCGCAGCGGGCCGAAGGTGAGAGAAAATAAAGGTAAAGGAAAACGCATGAATACAGTTATAGTCGGAGCTCAGTGGGGAGATGAAGGTAAAGGTAAGATTATTGATATCTTGGCCCAGACGGCAGATTATGTCGTTCGTTATCAGGGCGGCAGTAATGCAGGGCATACAGTGGTGACCAACGGCCATGAGTTTATCTTTCACCTTATCCCTTCGGGCATTTTGCACAAAGGAAAAATCTGCTGCATCGGAAATGGCGTTACCATTGACCCGGCGGCATTGCTGGAAGAAATAGAGCGTCTAGCGAAGGCGAAGATAGGGGTTGCGCGCCGGCTTAAGATTTCTTGCCTTGCCCACGTCATTATGCCGTATCACAAGGTACTTGATGAATTGCGCGAGGCAAAGAGGACCCATAAGATAGGCACGACCCGTAGGGGGATAGGCCCGTGCTATTCGGATAAAATAAACCGATGCGGGATCAGGATGATAGACCTCCTAAACGCGAAGGTCCTTAGAAACAAATTAAAAGATAACCTGCTTGAGAAAAACGAGATTTTTAAAAAAGTATACCAGTACCCCGGTTTTGTTTTTGAGGCGCTTTACCGGGACTATCTGCAGTATGGCAGGAAACTTTCTTCCTATATTTGCAACACCGCGCTGGTCATTAACAGGGCCGTAGAGGCAAAGAAAAAAATACTCTTTGAGGGGGCCCAGGGGACTTTTCTTGATATTGACTTTGGGACCTATCCTTATGTAACCTCCTCGTCTGCTATTTCTGGAGGCAGCTGTATCGGCACAGGCGTTGCCCCGGTAAAGATCGATAAAGTGGTAGGGGTTGCCAAGGCCTATACCACCAGGGTAGGGGAAGGGCCTTTTCCTACGGAATTCGGTGCTGCGTTTGGAAAACTCATCCGGGAAAAAGGCGCTGAATTCGGCGCAACTACTGGCAGGCCGCGCAGGTGCGGATGGATAGACCTTCTTATGTTAAAAGAAGCGATCCTTTTAAACGGCATTTCCGAATTAGCTCTTACCAAGCTTGATGTCCTGGATGGCCTCAAGACGATTAACCTTGCAGTCGCCTACAGGTATAAAGGTACTCTATTAAAGGAATTCCCTCAAGACTCTGAAGCCTTATGGAAGGCGAAACCCGTTTATAAGCAAATGCAGGGTTGGAGTAAAACCATAAGCGATACAAAGGATTATGCACAATTGCCCCCCCGCGCGAGAGATTACGTTTCCTATCTTGAGGACGCATTAAAGACTGAGATTTCTATTATTTCAGTCGGTTCTTCCAGGGAAAAGACTATCTATAGGTAAGGAACCTAAAATAGCTTGACTATAAAGAAGGCTTGTGCTATAGTCAGAATTTACTGAAACTTAGCATTTAAAGGAGGAAAAAGATGAAAAAAGAAAGATTTTCGCAAATGGCAGCCATAGTTATATTGTCTGTTTTGGCAAGCGGCTGTACCTTTATTATCCAGAAAGGCAGAAGGTCAGATGTCGAAAAAATCGAATCCCTCTCTCGTCAGGTGGACGAACTTGCCCAGGCCAAAAGGATACTTGAGGAAAGGTTGAGCTCAGAAATCGGCGGGAAGCAAGTAAGGCTTGAAATGGCCGAGAAGGGTCTGGTTATTACTTTTCTGGCCGATGTTCTCTTTGATTCAGGAAAGGCAAAAATCAGGACGCAGGTGTTTCCGACGCTCGATAAGGTGGCAGAGGTGCTGAAGGAAAACGTCCCGAACCTAAAAGTAGGGATTGAGGGACATACTGACAACCAGCCTATTAAGCGCTCCGGATGGAAATCCAACTGGCAATTGTCTACCGAAAGGGCGCTCAGCGTCCTTTATTATCTTACTGAGCAGAAAGGGATTGCTCCCGGAAGGCTTTCTGCGATTGGTTACGGCGAATTCCATCCTATTGCTTCCAACGATACCAGAGAAGGCCGTCAGCTTAACAGAAGGGTCGAGGTGGTGATCGTTCCGTCACTTACTAAGGTCAAAGAGTTGGATAGAGGTCAAAAAACGAAGGAACCCGTTGAGTCAAAAGGTAATTTTAAATAGGGTGCATTAATTTTTAATGCGCTGTTATGAATGAACAGCTTAGGCAGAAACTTGTAATAGGACTGGCAATCAGCAATGCAGTTTTTCTGATTGTCGCGGTTGGTTCTTGCAGCGGCTCTCACCGGCAGAAACTTGCGAAGGACAAAGAGTTATACGCAAGGATTGAGATAGAAGAAAAACTCAATAAGATGATGCAGGAGAATAAAGCGCTGGAAGTTAAAATTAAAGAAAAAGATAAAGCACTTGAAGAAGAAATCAAGGCGCGTTCAGAATCCGGCAAGCTCCTGGCCCAGGAACGATTGATTGCGCAGGGCCTTAAGGAAGAACTAAACAAGCTTGCGAATGCTACCGTGACAGAAAGCGTGCGGTTTGCGCCTACACCGAAAAACTAATTTACGAGAACCATTACTATATGAGATAGTGCCGATGAAATATACGCTTATTCCTAAAAAAGGGATGGTAATCCCTTTTTTTATTCTGTAGGAGGTGAGGTATGGCATTAATGCGGAAATTAAAAGAAAAACTAAAGACCATAATCAACAAGGGCAAGAAGGCAAGGATATCATTGAAACAGCCGGTCCGCAAACAGGATGTTTGTAAAACCGTGCCGGCGCAAGAAGGTGTTCTGGGCTACCAGGAGACTGCAGTAGGTACGACTAAGTTTTCTCACCCTGAGCCCCCGCGTTTTAAGAGGACGATGCATCACGAATTGCCTACAGGATACGGCCAGGATAAAATAATACTTCAAGTAAGAGATCCATGGTGGCTCCATTCTTACTGGGAGGTGACCCAGGGTACGTGGGAACGGCTTAAACAGGAACTGCAGGATACGTTTTGTCGCGTAAAAAAAGTCATCCGTGTCTACGACGTTAGTCAGATAAGCTTTAACGGCAGGAATGCCCATAGGTACTTTGATATTGAGGTGCATCCGGAAGCAAGTAACTGGTATATCGATACCGCGGGACCTGGCCGTACTTGGTGCGTTGATTACGGTTTACGGCTGCCTAACGGCGAATTTATCACCATAGTGCGTTCAAATACCGTAATGACTCCCCTGGATGGGCCTTCTTGTATTACGGATGAGGAATGGATGATTCCGGAGGAGATGTTCGCTAAGCTTTATGGCATGGGTTTTGGTCTCGGTCAGAGTTCGCCGGTAGGAAAGGCTTGGCAGGAAAGAGTAAAAAAAGCGCTTTTTTCGGGAGTATTAGCGTCTCCCGGGATTACCTCTGTTTCCAGCCCTGTGCGGGGAGTTCCTAAGGGCAGGACTTTTTGGCTGGTCGTAGATTGTGAGTTAATCGTCTATGGCGCAACAGAGCCGGATGCCAAGCTGACAGTTCAGGGAAAATCAATAAAACTTCGACGGGATGGAACATTTACCCTGCGTTTCGCCCTTCCTGACGGCAAACAGGTGATACCCGTAAAAGCGGTTTCCGCAGACAACGAAGAAGAGCGCAGCATCACCCCCACTGTTACCAGAGAAACAAAAATAGGTTAGTGCATAGAAGGCACATTGTTTTCACGGCGGGAAAATATGCATAAGGGATATCTTTGTATAGTGCTCCATAGCCACCTTCCGTATGTCCGGCATCCGGAACATGAAGATTTTCTGGAAGAGGATTGGCTGTATGAGGCGATCACCGAAACGTACATTCCCCTCATCGGAATGTTCGAGCGCCTGATCAGCGAGCGCGTTGATTTTCGTCTTACTATGTCGTTGACTCCGACATTGGTGTCTATGCTTGCGGATCCCCTTTTACAGGAGCGTTACCTCAAACATATCAACAAGCTCATTGAGCTTGCCCATAAGGAAATAGAACGGACTGCCTGGCAGTCACACTTCCAGTCATTGGCCATCATGTATTTAAACCAGTTTTACAAGGCCAGGGAAACATTCGAGAGATACCATAGGAATCTGGCATTGGCCTTTAAGGATTTTCAGGACGCAGGCAGGCTTGAGATTGTTACCTGCGGTGCCACGCATGGTTATTTTCCGCTTCTGGATGTGTGCCGTGAATCGGTAAGGGCGCAGGTAAAGGTCGCTGTCAGCCACTACGAGGGGGTATTTGGAAGAAAACCAAGGGGGATATGGCTGCCGGAATGCGGATATCATCCGGGACAGGACGAGATTCTTAAAGAATGCGGTATCCGTTATTTTTTTACCGATTCCCACGGAGTTTTGCACGGAACGCCTCGTCCGAAATACGGGGTGTTTGCTCCGGTATACTGCAAAGGCACTGGCGTTGCGAGTTTTGCCAGAGACCTTGAATCTTCAAAGCAGGTATGGTCTTCAATCGAGGGTTATCCCGGAGATTATAATTACCGCGAATTCTACCGCGATATCGGTTTTGACCTCGAATACGAGTATATCAAGCCCTATATCCATCCGGACGGAATAAGGATTAATACAGGCATAAAATACTACCGTATCACAGGAACCTCAAACCATAAAGATCCGTATGCGCCTGACTGGGCGCGCGAAAAGGCTGCGGAGCACGCGGGTAATTTTATGTTCAACCGCCAGCAGCAGATTAATTATCTCTATGGCATTATGCAGAAGAAGCCATTGATTGTCTCGCCTTACGACACCGAGTTGTACGGCCATTGGTGGTATGAGGGGCCGATGTGGCTTGAATTTTTAATCAGGAAGATTGCTTTTGACCAGAATGAAATCCGCTTGATTACCCCTTCTGAATACCTTGTGGAGAATCCGCGTAACCAGGTGATTACGCCGTCTCTTTCGAGTTGGGGATGGAAAGGTTACAGCGAAATGTGGCTTCAGGGTTCAAATGACTGGATCTACCGCCACCTGCATGCGGGCTGCTTGAGGATGACAGAATTAGCAAAGACCTTCCCCGAAGCAACAGGGATTTTAAAGAGGGCATTAAATCAGGCGTTACGGGAACTACTGCTTGCTGAGAGTTCTGACTGGGCGTTTATCATGGGCACAGGTACTCATACGGGTTATGCGGTTCAGCGCACCAAGGACCATCTCTTGAGATTCTTGCGCCTTTATGAGGATATCAAAGCGAATTCCATCGATGAAGAATGGCTTGCCCAGATCGAATACAAGGATGCTATTTTCCCCGCGATAGATTACAGGGTTCATACATAGATTCAAATGCCAAATCGCTTAATGTGTGTCTGTAGTGCGTTTGCCATTTGAATTTTATTATTTAGCGCAGAGGAATAATGAAAATTGTAAAAAAAGGCTTACCAGAACACGTCGCGGTCATTATGGACGGTAACGGCCGCTGGGCACGCCAGCGGGGCCTGCCAAGGACAGTCGGGCACCGTCAGGGGATGAAGCGGGTGAAAGAGCTGATAGAGACTGCGGTCAAGGCGGGCATCAAGGTATTAACCCTCTTTGCGTTTTCTACAGAGAATTGGTCAAGGCCGAAAAGGGAAATTGTCCTGTTGATGAATTCTCTCGGCGCATACCTTGACCGTAATATAGGCGAACTTAAAAAAAACGATATCCGTTTTAGGGTAATCGGGCGCACTGAACAACTCCCCAGTTTCCTTAGGGTGAAGATAAAGAGCGCGCAGGAACACACCAAGGCTAACGCAGGCATGGCACTAGTGTTGGCATTCAATTATGGAGCCCGCCAGGAGATTGTGGATGCGGCCAGGGGCTGTGCGCGGTCGGTGCAGGCAGGAACCCTTGTCCCGGAAGATATCGACGAAGAAGAATTCCGCACGCACCTCTACGCTGCCGATTTGCCGGACGTAGACCTTTTAATTCGCACAAGCGGTGAACTGCGTATCAGTAATTTTCTCCTTTGGCAGCTTTCATACGCAGAGCTTTATTTTCCAAAAAAATATTGGCCTGATTTCTGTAACGAAGACCTTTTTCGGGCGATCAAGGAATTCCAGAGGCGCAAGAGGAGATTTGGGGGTATTGATGTTGACGAAAAGAACAATTAGCACGATCATTCTCATTATACTTACCGTCTTGGCGCTATTGAATGTCTGGGCGAGCGCATTCGTCATAACCGTTTTGATTGTGCTGGGCCTGTATGAATTCTTCAGCATGCTTGAGTATAAAGGAATTGGGATCTATAAATATTTTGGTATTGCCATGGGCCTGGGCATTCCGGTATCCATAATGTGTAGGTTTGAGTTAACGAAGGGCTGGGAGCTTTTTTTCTTCATACTCGTACTGCTCTTTTTGATTATTATGCAATTCAAGCGCAGGGAGAGTGCGGGGGTTATTGTGGGGATCTCTACTACTATTTTCGGGATACTGTATGTATCGTGGTTCCTCAGTTTTTTGATCAGGATACGCTTCATGGATGGCGGATTAGGGTTTCTGGCAAGCATATTGATAATAACGAAATTAGGCGATATCGGTGCGTATCTTATAGGGATGGGGTTTGGGAAAACTCCCCTTATCCCCCGAATAAGCCCCAAGAAGTCGCTTGAAGGAGCTTTTGGCGGCCTCCTGTTCAGTGTGTTGGGCGCACTAGCTTCCAAGCCACTGCTCCCTTTTAGTTATGGGCATTTAGTTGTTGTGGGGGTGGCAGTGGGGATTCTGGCTCAGTTAGGGGATTTGTCTGAGTCGTTGATGAAGCGCGATTGCCAGATTAAAGACGCCTCTCATATAATACCGGGCATAGGCGGAGTACTCGATTTAATTGATAGCCTTCTTTTTACCGGGCCGGTGTTTTATTCTTACCTTGCAATCATGCTTTCTCCGTAGCGATATGAAAAATATTGCCATTATCGGTTCGACGGGTTCTATTGGCAGGAATGCGCTTGAGGTAATTGAGGACAATAAGAAGCGATTCCGCGTTGTTGCTTTGAGCGCCAATTCAAATATCGAACTTTTAAGTGCGCAGGCCAGGAGGTTTTGCCCGCCGATGGTCTGTGTAACCGATATTTCCTGCGGGGCAAAATGCAGGCAGATGTTTAAAAAACATACAAAGATTTTTTTGGGCCAGGAGGGGCTTGAAGCTATGGTGGCGGATAGCTCCATTGATAAGGTCCTTTTGGCGGTAAGCGGCACGGCAGCGCTTGTGCCTTTCTTGCACGCTTTGGATGCGGGAAAAGAAATTGCCCTGGCCAATAAAGAAGCTTTGGTGATGGCCGGGTCTTTGATTATGCGCAAGGCCAAAGCACGCAAGGCAACAATTATTCCCGTGGATAGCGAGCAGTCTGCGATATGGCAGTGCCTGGATGGTAATGATAAAGAGAAACTGAAGCAGATTTATCTGACGGCCTCAGGAGGGCCTTTTTTAAAATTCCGCAAAAACCAGCTTGCCCGGATTACGGTGGCGCAGACATTGCAGCACCCCCGCTGGAAAATGGGGAAGAAGGTCACCGTTGATTCTGCGACACTGATGAATAAGGGTCTTGAAGTCTTGGAAGCTATGTATTTATTCGGCGTCGGAGCCGAGAAGATCAAAATCTTGATTCATCCGGAAGCGATCATTCATTCAATGGTGGAATTTGTAGACGGCATAACCATTGCGCAGTTATCGGCGACTGATATGCGTATCCCCATCCAGTATGCCTTTTCGTATCCCGAGCGCCTCGCCAATCGTTTTGGCTGTGTTGATTTTTATGCAATCAAAAGCCTCAATTTTGAAAAGCCTGATACGAAACGTTTCCCCTGTATAAACCTGGCATACCGGGCAGCCAGCGAAGAAGGGACATTGCCGTGCGTAATGAATGCGGCCAATGAGGTAAGCGTAGAGGCCTTTTTGAGGGGAGAAATCGCTTTTACCTCTATCTATAAGGTAATAGATAAAGTTATGGATAACCACAGAATCACCAGGCGGCCATCGCTGGGCGATATTATAGAATCCGACGCATGGGCAAAGCGCCGGGCACGGCTTCTCATCCAGAGGGCGAGGTAAACAGATGTTTTCTTTTTTTGTATTCTTGATTATCGTAGGTGTAGTGATTATCGTGCATGAATTCGGCCACTTTATAATTGCCAAACGATGGAAGGTCAGGGTTGATGAATTTTCTGTTGGGTTTGGCCCAAAAATCGCAAAAAGGAAAAGAAATGAAACCGAGTATTCAATCAGCGCCATACCACTGGGTGGGTATGTAAAAATGGCCGGGGACAACCCCGAGGAATTTAAGGGCAAGCCATACGAATTCCTCGCTCAGCCTTGCGGCGCTCGGGCTCAGGTCATATTCTTCGGGCCCTTGCTGAATTATTTCTTGGGATTCTTGTGTTTCTGTTTCATATACCTGGCGTTTCCTACGCCGATGATAACCACTAAGGTCGGAGGGTTAGTTGAGGGGTTTCCGGCAGGCGATGCAGGCATTCAGGTCGGAGATACCGTTATTTCATTGGGAGGGAAGAAGGTAGACTACTGGGATGACATCCAGGCTATCATACAAAACAAAAAAGCAGGTTCTGTAGTGAATATGGTAGTAGTGCGAGACGGCTTGAGCCGCCGCGTGGCTCTTAAGACTAAGGCGGAAGAAATCGAGGATATTTTTGGCCAGAAACGCTCTATCGGACTGATTGGCATTAAGCCTGCTGAAGAGATAAAGGAAGTCAGGTACGGATTTCTAGAATCTGTTTTTCAAGGAGGACGTAAAACCGTATATCTGACAGCCATGACCTACAAGGCGCTCTGGTCCATGGTGACGGGCAAGCTTTCTCTGCGCGATTCATTGGCCGGGCCCCTAGGTTTTTTCTATATTACCTCAAAATATGCCAAAGAAGGGATAGTGGCAATTCTTCATCTCTTAGCGGTTTTAAGCATTAATTTGTGTATTTTTAATCTTTTGCCCCTTCCGGTTCTTGATGGGGGGCACTTGGTATTATTGGCTCTTGAAAAGATACGAGGCAGGCGACTGAGCCCTCAAACAGACATGGTGGTTACCCGAATCGGGCTAAGTATTATTATCGCACTGGCTATTATTGCTACCGGCATTGATCTTATGCGGCTTATCGGCAGGAAATAGCAAGGCGTATTGAAGAAATGGCACAAAACATAGAGCGAAGAAAAACCAGGGTAGTCAAGGTCGGCAGCGTCTGCGTGGGCGGTACTCATCCTATTGCGATACAATCTATGGCAAAGACAAAGACGGCGCATGCCCTCGAGACGGCCAAGCAGATAAGAATGCTCACAGAAGCAGGATGTGAGATTGTCCGCCTGGCAGTGAAAGACAATAAAGACGCCGAGGCGATAACAAAGATAAAAAAACTGGTATCGGTTGCGTTGGTGGCCGATATTCATTTTGACTGGCGTTTGGCATTGCGTGCGATAGAGTGCGGGGCGGATAAAATACGGTTGAATCCCGGCAATATCAACAAGGAAGAGCATATCCGTGAGGTGGTGCGGCAAGCCAAAAAAGCAGGTATTCCTATTCGCATCGGATTGAATTCAGGCTCTATCAGAAAATCGGATACGCAGGTTAAGGTGATGGTGGGATCCTGCCGTCGTTATTTAAGGATCTTCGAGAAACTCGAATTTTATGATACGGTTATTTCGCTTAAGGCTTCCGATGTGTGTACTACCATAGAGGCGTATCGCCGCATGGCCGTTTTATGCGATTACCCTTTTCATCTGGGACTTACTGCTACGGGTTTGCCCTTTAAAGGCGCAGTGCAGTCAAGTATCGCAATCGGAAGCTTGTTATTAGAGGGGATCGGTGATACAATAAGGGTATCCCTGACAGACGATCCTGTGCAGGAGGTAAGGACGGCCAGATATATACTGGAAGCGTTAGACTTACGCCGCTTCGGGCCGCGCATTATCAGTTGTCCCACCTGCGGTCGATGCCAAGTCGATTTGGTGACCATCGTGAAGAAGCTGGAGCGCGCGCTTGAAAGTAACCAGATAACGCGGCCTTTTAAAATTGCAGTAATGGGCTGCGAAGTAAATGGACCGGGAGAGGCTATGGATGCGGATATCGGCATCGCCTTCGGCAGGGCAGAGGGGTTATTGTTTAAGAATGGAAAGCCGCTTAAAAAGGTTTCGTTGGGGAAATGCATAACGGTATTATTAGAGGAAACGAGGCGGATGTATGATTAGACTGCTGAAAGAGAAAATAAGAAAGAAGCTTATTTCGGAATACCGGCGTTTGTTCGTCGACGAGAGCATTGAAGATAACGAACTGAAAGGTTTGATCCGCGGGATGACAGAGGATATTATCAGCCGCGAGAACCCTCCCGTTTCGCAGGAAGACACCCAGCGTATAGTTTCTGAGATCATCAATGAATTTATGGGGTTCGGTCCTATCGAAGGGATATTGCATGATGCCAGCATCACGGAAATCATGATTAATGGGCCCAAGAAAATCTACATCGAAAGAAACGGCAGGACCGAATTGAGCAATATTGTTTTTGACGATGGACAACAGGTTATGCATCTTGTAGATAAGATATTGCTTCCTACGAGGCGCCATGTGGATGAAGCAAGTCCCTATACCGATGTCTCGTTAAAAGACGGTTCGCGGGTGAATATAATCATACCTCCGCTTGCCCTGGACGGCCCGGTAATCACCATCAGGAAATTTTTGAAAGATATCAAAGAGGTGGAGGATTTACATAAGCTTGGCACCTGCGACAAGCGCATCTCTGATTTTTTAATTGCCTGTATTAAGGCAAGGGTAAATATCGTGTTTGCAGGGGCAACCGGAGCCGGGAAGACGACTACATTGAACGTCCTGTCTTCCTATATTTCCAATGACGAGCGCATCGTTACTATCGAAGATACGGCTGAGCTGCGCCTTAATCAGGATCACGTGGTCCGGCTTGAGGCAAAGCAGGCTAATATTGAAGGCAAAGGGGAAATTACCATCAGAGAGCTTTTTAAGAATTCCCTGCGCATGCGTCCGGATAGGATAATACTCGGGGAAATCAGGGGGGTTGAGGCCCTTGATATGTTGCAGGCCATCTGTTCTGGGCATACCGGGTCGTTGGCGGTAATTCATGCGGATTCTCCGCAGGATGTCATCTATCGTCTGGAGACGATGATCTTGACTTCCGGCGTGCAGGTGAGCCTTGAAGCTATCCATCGACAGGTCGCGGCTGCCTTGAACATTATCGTGCAACAGGAACAGTTAGTTGATGGCACAAGAAAAGTAACTCATGTCTCGCAGGTGAACGGCTTAAACGACGGCAAGGTAGTTGTAGAGGACCTTTTCTTGTACGCTATAGAACACATTGATCCGCACTCAAGCGCGGTGAAGGGGAAATGGGAATACACCGGCATCAAACCTGCATTTTTGCATAAATTCAAGAAAGCAAATATTGCGCTTCCCGAAGACATATTTAGATAGAAAACAAATCTCGGTACATACGCTATGCAGTGGTCGAAATCATTCATAACAACTTTAAAGGAGATGCCTCAGGAGGCTGAGATACTCAGCCATCAACTTATGTTGAGGGCTGGGCTGATACGTATGCTTTTGGCGGGCATCTATTCCTATCTGCCTTTGGGTTACAGGGTTTTGAGCCGTATTGAGGCTATTATCCGTCAGGAGATGGATGCCAGTGGCGCAAATGAAGTCCTATTACCTGCGCTTCAACCGCTTGACCTGTGGAAAAAATCAGGCCGCGACGAGCTAATGGGTGAGGTCATGATCAGGTTCACCGACCGCAGGGGCAGGGATTTATGCCTTGGCCCTACCCATGAAGAAATCGTTACTGATTTGGTAAAGAATTACGTCACTTCATACAAACAGCTGCCGCGCCTGCTTTATCAGATACAGTCCAAATTCAGGGATGAAATCAGGCCGCGTTTCGGGCTTATCCGTGCGTGTGAATTTATCATGAAAGACGCCTATAGCTTCGATAGAAACGAAGAAGGCCTAGAAAGGAATTACCAACTGATGTTCGAGGCATATAAAAGGATCTTTTCGCGGTGCGGCGTTCGGGTGTTGACCACCAAGGCTGATTCTGGTGTGATGGGAGGGGATGTGTCGCATGAATTTATGGTCCCTGCCTCAAGTGGTGAAGATACAGTGTGGGTATGTCAGGAATGCGACTACGCCAAGGTTTTTACGGAAGAGAAAAAAGAGAAATGCCCCAATTGCAGCACGGCGCTTAAGAAAATCAATGCTATTGAAATAGGGCACATTTTTAAACTCGGCACAAAATACAGCGCTGCGTTGGATGCCCAGTTTTCTGATTCCGACGGTCGACTTAAGGCGCTACTCATGGGTTGTTACGGCATCGGCGTTTCGCGTCTTATCCCGACGATTATCGAGCAGAATCACGATACAGAGGGTATTATTTGGCCGAAAGAGGTAAGTCCGTTTGAAACGACAGTGCTTGCACTGGACATTACCGACCCTAAGATTATACAGATCGCAGGCGAAATCTACGCTGAATTAACGGCACACAATATCGATACACTTTTTGATGAACGCGATGAACGCGCTGGGGTCAAATTCAAAGACGCTGACCTGGTAGGAATTCCTGTGCGTGTGGTAGTCGGTAGAAAAAACATCTTATATAATAAAATTGAAGTTATAAACCGCAGGACCAAAGAAACGCATGTTGTGGAACGAAAAGAGGTGCTCGCGGCAGTAGTGGGGATGCTTAAAACCGTAGAGTAAGATAAATGCCGGAATCCAAGGAAGAACTTCGATCTTTGGTGTTACCCCTTCTTGAAACGGCGGGGGTCGTCCTAATTGATATGCATTTTTCAAGAGGAAGGCATAAATCTTTCTTAAGGCTCTTGGTGGATAAGCAAGAGGGAGGGATACGCGTTGAGGAGTTGGCCTTTCTGAACGACAAAATAGGCAAAGCGCTCGATGGGCAGAACTTGGTCAGCAACAGCTATGTCCTTGAGGTTTCTTCTCCTGGTTTGGATAGGCCCCTTGTGAATAAAGAAGATTTTTTGCGTTGTCGTAACCGCAGGGTAAGAATTCTATTGAAAGAAGCGATGCAGGGTCGATTTGAGCTTCTGGGTGTTGTGGTTGAGGTTAAGGAGGGTTCGTTGATTGTTCAAAAAGATGACACCCTCCTTGAGATTCCTTGGGAGGCAATAGTGAAAAGTTATCAGGTGATTGGGACAAATTGAATTGAGAGGATATTATGAGCAGAGAGCTATTGGCAATTATTGAGCAGATAGAAAGAGAAAAAGGGATCAAGAAAGAAGTATTGATCCAAGCGGTAGAAAGCGCCCTTTTGAGCGCTGTCCGTCGCGTGGTCGATAGTAAGCCTAACGAGGAGCTGACGGTTACGCTTGACCCGGAAACTGGAGACATAAAAGCCTTTCGCGACCAGAAAGAAATCTCCCATATCGATTTTGGCCGTATTGCCGCTTCTACTGCCCGTCAGGTTATTATCCAGAAGATACGCGAAGCGGAGAAAGACGTCATTTTCAATGAGTTCCAGGGAAAGGTTGGAGAAATAGTCAGCGGTACCGTGTACCGTTTTGAAAAAGGTAGTATTATCGTTGATTTACTTGGTAAGGCAGAAGGTATTTTGCCTAAGAGCGAACAAATACCCCAAGAACAGTTCAAGCAGGGGCAGCGTATCCGAGCCTACGTGATGGAGGTTAGAAAAGAGAGCAAGGGGCCTCAAATTATACTTTCCCGCCAGCATTATAATTTTGTAAAGAAGCTTTTCGAACTGGAGGTGCCTGAAATTTATGATGGCACCGTCGAGGTCAAGGCTATTGCCAGGCAGGCCGGGGAGCGCACCAAGATTTCAGTATGGTCGAAGGAAGAGAAGGTTGATTCGGTGGGGGCCTGTGTAGGCATGCGCGGCAGCCGTGTCAAGAATATCGTTAATGAGTTAGTCGGGGAAAAGATTGATATTGTCCGTTATAATGACGATATCAGGGAATATATCAAGGCAGCGCTTTTGCCCGCCGAAATATCCGAAATCAAGCTGGATAAGAATAGTAAGAGGGCAGAAGTGATTGTTCCGAATGACCAGCTTTCTTTGGCTATCGGTAAACACGGCCAGAACGTACGTCTGGCATCGCGTCTAGTAGGATGGGAGCTTGATGTGCGTACAAAGGAAACTGCTACCATGGAGAAGCCGGAGGAGAAAAAAGAAGCGAAAGAGAAAAAAGAAGCGAAGGAAAAGAAAGAGCCCAAAGAGAAAAAGGAACCTAAGGGCAAGAAAGAGAAGGTAAAACAGACAACCGCTTCTTTAGGGCAGCTCTCCGGAGTCGGGGAAAAGACCATTGTAAGTCTTAAGAAAATAGGCTTCTTAAGACTCGAAGATCTTGCCAAGGCAAATAGTGGCGATATAATGAAGATTAAAGGAATTGGAGAAAAACGGGCTCAGAAAATGATCGAGGAAGCCAAAAAAATTATAGGCCAGTAATATATGAAAGAAGCCAAAAAAGAAAAACGTATGCCGGAAAAGAAAAAAAAGACAACTAAGCCCGTTAAAGCGGAAGTTGCCAAAGTTATTCGTCGCAAGGCTGCGGTTAAGAAAGCCCCCGTGCAGGCAAGACCTAAGATAACAAAGCCATTGCGGCCTAAGACTAAAACAGTCAAGAAACAAGAACCGGTCCGCCATGTCACCGCATCAGAGCAAGTAAAATCTGCGGCAGTGCCTCTCCATCCACCGGTATTGCCAATCCAGGCAAAAACCGAGATACCACTGGTAAAGAAAAAGCCGAAGGAAATTATAGAGGAATCTCCGAAGAAAATACAGGAGGTCTCTTGCCCCACAACTCCGCCGGAAGTGCCGCAGGTTGTTTCTGAAGCAAAGGCACTCGAGCTAAAATTGCCCATTACCGTTAAAGATCTTGCGGTGAAGCTGCAGGAAAAACCATCGGTCTTGATCAAGCAACTTATGGGGATGCGGGTGATGGCAGGGATCAATAACGTATTGGACGAAGGGACCGTTACGGCGATTTGCTCAAAATACGGTTGTACAATCAAAAAGGCCCCTGACCAGGAGGAGTTGGCGTTAAGCGTACATGTAGGGCTCGATGCCCCAGAAGATCTGGAAAGCCGCTGGCCGATAGTAACACTCATGGGCCATGTCGACCACGGAAAGACTTCTCTTCTGGATGCAATAAGAAAAAGCAAAGTGGTTGATAGCGAACACGGGGGCATTACCCAGCATATTGGCGCCTATAGGGTCATATTGCCGAAGGGAGAAATCACTTTTTTGGATACCCCGGGCCACGAGGCTTTTACTGCTATGCGTGCCCGCGGAGCAAAGGCGACCGATATAGTGGTGCTGGTAGTGGCAGCCGATGATGGCATTATGCCACAAACAGCAGAGGCCATAGATCATGCCAGGGCAGCAGGAGTTTCTATTATTGTTGCTATCAATAAGATTGATAAACCGCAGGCAGACGTTGAGAGAGTAAAGAAACAATTGGCGGACACCAATCTGCTCAGCGAAGACTGGGGAGGTAAGATTATTACGGTTCCTGTTTCCGCTAAGACAGGCCAAGGCATAGATGATTTATTAGAGATGATACTTCTAGAAGCGCAGATGCTTGAATTGAAGGCCAATCCAGACAGGCCCGCAAAAGGAGTCGTATTGGAGGGTAAGCTGGTTAAGAATAGAGGGCCGGTAGTGACTTTGCTTATTCAGAACGGCACATTGCATTTAAACGAGCACGTAATCGTCGGTAAACACTACGGCAAAATCAAGGCTATGTTTAATGATCACCATCAGCCAGTTGCCTTTGCAAGCCCTTCCTATCCGGTTGAGGTGTTGGGTATTACCGGCGTGCCGGAGGCAGGGGAACAATTTTTTGTCATACAGGATGAAAAGACCGCCAAGGAATTAAGCGCTAAAAGGCAGGAGCAGCTAAGGCAAAACCAGTTGCAGCCGTTTAAGAGGATAGGCCTTGAAGACCTCTATTCGCAGATAAAAGAAGGCAAGATTAAGGAATTGAACCTGATCATCAAGGCCGACGCCCAAGGTTCGCTTGAAGCAATCATCGAAGCGATTAATAAACTAAACGTCTCGGAGATCAAAATAATCATTATCCACCAGGGTGCTGGCGCTATTAATTCATCCGATGTCATGCTTGCAGTCGCTTCTTGTGCATTGATTTTAGGGTTTAACGTTAATCCCGATGATCCAGCTAAGGTATTGATTGAAAAGGAAGGCCAGGATGTCAGGACATATAATATTATCTACGATCTTGTCAATGATATTAAAGCGGCACTAGAAGGGATGCTTGAGCCGAAACTAAAAAAGGTATTCCTTGGTAAAGCCGAGATCAGGAAGGTGTTTACGCTTTCCAAACACGGCGTGATTGCAGGATGTATGGTAATCAAAGGAAAGATTACCAGGAATGCAAAGGTTGACATTATACGTAACGGCAGCGTCGTATTTGAGGGGGCTTTAAGTTCTTTGAAGAGGTTTAAGGATGACGTCAAAGAAGTCGAAGAAGGCTTTGAGTGCGGCATGAGCATAGGCAGCTTTGATACAATTGCAGAGGGCGATATCGTTGAGGCCTATCAGATCGAGAAGATAGCCAGAAAGTTATGAAAAAGAAGATCTTAAGCGGCATGCGTCCGACCGGCAAGCTGCACCTTGGCCATCTCATCGGCACCTTGGATAACTGGGTTAAGCTCCAGGAGGAATACGATTGTTTTTTTATGGTTGCGGACTGGCATGCCCTTATGTCGGAATACGAGGATCCCGCACATATGGGCGACACCATTATCGACAACGTTGCCGATTGGCTTGCCTGCGGCATCTCACCTAAAAAAGCTGCTTTGTTTATCCAATCACAAGTCCCTGCGCACCTTGAGCTTTATATGTTTCTTTCCTTATTTACCCCCCTGGGGTGGCTTGAGCGTTGCCCGACCTATAAAGAGCAGTTGCGCGAAATCAAAAATCGCGATTTAAAAACCTACGCCTTTCTGGGGTACCCCGTCCTTCAGGCAGCGGATATCCTGCTTTACAAATCAGATATTGTCCCCGTCGGAGAAGATCAGTTGCCGCATCTTGAGCTAACCAGGGAGATTGCGCGAAAGTTCAATAGTATGTATAAGAAAGAAGTATTCCCCCAGCCTCAGGCCCTGCTTAATACGGTGAGCAAGTTGCGTGGACTCGATGGGAGAAAGATGAGTAAGAGCTATAATAATTATATTAATCTTTCCGAAGAGCCTGAGGAGGTCAGGAAAAAAATTAAAGATATGTTCACCGACCCGCTAAGGATAAGATTAAATGACCCTGGTCACCCAGATAAATGCAATGTCCACAGTTATTATGCGGTACTTGCTCCGTTGAGAGAGCCAGAGATAGATACGCTGTGCCGGAAGGCTCAGATTGGCTGTACCGAGTGTAAAAAAGAATTAGCAGAAATACTAATTTCTTATCTTGCCCCGATTCAAAAAAAACGCAAAGATTTGCTTCAGGATAAGGGCTATATCCGCGACATACTCCGGGAAGGAAAAGAGAAGGCATATGCCGCAGCACTTGAAACAATCGTTTCGGTGCGCAAGCTTCTGCAGGTGCAGTATGAGCTATAAGATAAGACTTGAGCTATTTGAAGGGCCCTTGGATTTGTTATTGTATCTAGTGAAAAAGGAGCACCTTACTATTTACGATATTCCTATTGCCAGGGTGACGGAGCAGTATTTGCAATACCTGGAATTAATGCGTTTTCTCGATTTGAATATTGCCGGCGAGTTTCTGGTAATGGCGGCAACGCTTATGCAGATAAAATCAAAAATGCTCTTACCCGCGCAGGAAAATGAGGCGGTTGAAGAGGATCAGGGGGATCCCCGCGCAGAGCTCATCAGGCAGCTTTTGGAATACCAGAAGTTTAAAGAGGTCGCGCAAGATTTGCAACAGAGGGAATCCCGGGAGAAGGAAATTTTCAAGAGGCCTAAAGTAGAAGAGCCGGTAGTCCAGACCGAACAGCCTGCCTATTTTGAGGCGAGTATTTTTGATTTACTTACTGCGTTCTCTAAGGTGCTGGAAGAGGTACCGAAGGAATTACTCTATGAAGTCATAAAGGATGAATTTACCATCGAGGGAAAAGTCCATGAGATCCTGCATCTCTTGCTGGACAAGACGGCTGTGCGCATTTCAGAGCTTTTTCAGAATGCCAAGAATAAGCTGGAGATTATAGTTACGTTTCTGGCGATCCTTGAACTCATCAGGTTAAAAGAAATTGTTGTGGTACAAAGGGAAGTGTTCGGCGAAATTGAGATCGCCAGGAACGAAGCCAATATTATACCGTATGACAAGAGAAGCCAGACAGAATACCCGCAAGCCCAGAAGTAACGGCCCCCAGGAATATGCCTATGTAGATGATCCGGCGCGTGCGCCTTCTTCTCCTGCTTTTCCGCAAGCCCTGCTGCATACCCAAAAGGAGAACGAAGAGGACGTGGTCCTTAATATTTCTTTAAGGCCTAAGCGGCTGACTGAATTTGTTGGCCAGAGAGATATCCTTGAAGGCCTCAATGTGTGCATCACAGCGGCAAAACAGAGAAAGGAGCACCTTGAGCACGTCTTATTCTCAGGCCCGCCAGGTCTTGGGAAAACTTCTCTTGCGCATATTGTCGCTCACGAGATGCATTCAAAAATTACCGCTACCTCAGGGCCCGCGATTGAGAAGGCAGGCGACCTGATAGGGATACTGACAAATCTTGAGCGGGGAGATATCCTCTTCATCGACGAGATACACAGGCTTTCAAGGACCGTCGAGGAATTTCTCTATCCTGCCATGGAGAATTTTGAGATTGATTTTGTGATTGATAAGGGACCTTATGCGAAAACAATAAAATTTAGGCTTAAGCCTTTTACCTTGGTAGGGGCTACTACGCGCGTAGGACTACTTACTTCGCCGCTAAGGAGCAGGTTCGGTATATTCTATTACCTTGATTTCTATAAAGTAGAAGAGCTGCAGAAGATTGTTGAGCGTTCGGCAAAAATAATGAATATCAGGGTTGAGCCGGAAGCAGCCCAGGAGATCGCACGCCGAGCACGGGGCACTCCGCGCATCGCCAACCGGCTTTTAAGAAGGGTCAGGGATTATGCGCAGGTTGCCCGTATAGATACTATCACCCTTGCGACTGCCTCGCGCGCCCTGGATGATTTGGGTATTGATAAAGCGGGGCTCGATGAAATTGACAGAAAGGTGCTCAAAACCATCATCGACTTTTATCATGGTGGGCCGGTGGGCATCGAATCGCTTGCAGCGACCCTTAATGAAGAAGTAGATACTATTGCTGAAACGATTGAGCCGTATCTGTTAAAAGCCGGTTACCTCAAAAGGACTTCGCGGGGGAGGCTGGCGACGAAGATTGCGTTTGAGCACCTGGGTCTTAAGTGTAATAACGAGAAACAGGAAGAACTCTTTTGATCCTCGTCTATGCAGGAGATTTCAAAAACCCTCATCTTCTTTGGCGCTGTTTTTTTAGTTGTCGGGCTGTTGCTTGGCTTTATTAATCGGGTGCCCTTTTTGGGAAAGCTGCCCGGCGATATGTATATCCAGAAAAAGAACTTCAGCGTTTATTTCCCCCTTGCTACCTCTCTATTACTGAGTATTTTGATTTCCATGATTCTGCGCATATGGCCCCGTCGGTAAAGCCCTTTGGTGTTACTATGAGTAACCTATTCAAACACTTCTTTGCGGTGTGTATATTCCTATGCGGATTGTGGGGTCATATTGTTATGCCATGCGCACTGGCAGGCTCCTCCAAGCATGTCCGGGTCCTTATCATGCAAGAGCTGCCTTCTTTAACCCTTAAGGTAAGCGGCGCCTACCAAATACATGACGCCAGGAGCCACGAGGTGGTATGCCGCGGCAGGGATATAAAAGGCACGGTGACGCAAGGCAAGGGCAAGATACTACTTGGGGCAAAGAGTTACGATACTGATAGGATCATCCTGCGTGCAAGCGACAATAACGTGATAATCAACGGGAAACACTTTAGGGGCGATGCGTTGATTATCAGGAAGGAAGACAATACTCTTTCGGTGGTGAATTATATTGGCCTTGAGGACTATGTGAAAGGGGTTCTTTATCACGAGGTGTCGCACTATTGGCCCCAGGAAGCCTTGAAGGCCCAGGCAGTCGCCAGCAGGACATTTGCGCTTTATCAGATGCAAGAGAACGCCGCGAAAGACTTTGATGTGACATGCGATTTTTATTCACAGATGTACGGAGGCAGGGCTGCTGAGCGTTACCGCACCAGCTTTGCCGTGGAATTTACTAAAGGCGAAGCGTTGTCCTACGGAGGAAAGATTTTTCCTGCCTATTTTCACGCCACCTGCGCCGGGCATACCGAAGATGCCTCTTTGCTGTGGAATACCACAGTTCCTTCTCTTAGGGGGGTAGTGTGCGGTTTTTGCAAAGATTCTCCCCACTTTAAGTGGCACTACGTGGTAAGCCTTAAGGAATTAGAAAGGGTCCTAAAGAAGGCAGGTTACGCATTCACGCACATTACCGCAATCACAGAGCAAGGCAGGGATATTTCCGGTCGCGTTACCTATGTGCGTATTGCAGCAGGCCAGGAGCGCAGCGCCGATATTGCGGCGAAAGACCTCAGAAGCTTGATTGGTCCGAAACTTTTGCGCAGTACCAACTTTACGGTAAGTCTTTCTGGAGACGATGCCGTTTTCCGGGGGTTTGGATGGGGGCATGGGGTTGGGCTGTGCCAGTGGGGAGCTTATTTTATGGCCAAAGAAGGATATACCTATCAAGAAATTTTAAGCTTTTACTATCCAGGTTCAGAGCTTGCCTTAGCCAAAGAAGATTAATAATCCTTGTATGAGACTAACTGATTTTGATTATCATTTACCCAAGGAATTAATTGCGCAGTACCCTTTAAAAGATCGTAAGGCCTGCCGGCTTCTGGTGCTGGACCGCAATAAAGGCACCGTCACGCACGGCATGTTTAAGGATTTTACGCGTTTTTTTTCTCCGGGGGATGCGCTTGTACTTAATGATACCAAAGTGCTTTCCTGCCGCCTCATAGGCAAGAGGGCGACTGGCGGCAAGGTGGAATTGTTGCTCTTACGAGAAAGGCAGGAGGGGGTATTCGAGGCATTGATAAAGCCGGGAAGGCTAAAAGCCGGTGAAACAATACTACTTAACGGGGGTGGGCTTTCCTGTGAAATTATCTCCAGGAACCAAGTACGGTTTATTGTGGATAGCGTTGACCAGATATACCGCGCCGGCGTTATGCCACTGCCTCCCTATATCAAGAGGATACCTGAAGAGCTAGATGCGGCCTATTATCAAACAGTGTATGCCAAAAACGAAGGCGCAATTGCTGCTCCTACTGCGGGCCTGCATTTTACCGAGGATTTACTTGAAGAGGTAACTGCGTGCGGCATAAAAAAAACATTCCTCACGCTTCACATAAACGCAGCCACCTTTAAGCCGGTAAAGGCCGCCGATGTGATAACGCATCAGATGGAGAGAGAGTATTACCACATAAACAAAGAGGCGATCCGGCTGATAGAAGGGGCACGAAAGAGCCACTCGCGGATAATTGCGGTCGGGACCACGAGTTGCCGGGCCATGGAGGCATACGCTGCTTCCGGAGAGGAGCAGGGTTATACGGACTTGTTTATTTACCCGGGCTATACATTCCGTTATGTTGATACGCTTTTGACAAATTTCCACCTTCCCTGTACTACCCTTTTTATACTTGTATGCGCATTTGCGGGGTCTTCGTTAGTGCGCAAAGCCTATAAAGAGGCTGTTGCACGCAAATACCGTTTCTATAGTTATGGAGACGCGATGTTGATTTTGTGACACATTAAGGAGTCATGATGCGCAAGAGGGTAGCGATAGTCGGCGCCGGCGTGGGGGGCTTGGCAACTGCAGCAAGGCTGGCCCATAAAGGATATGAGGTAACGGTATACGAAAAGCTTGCGCACAGCGGAGGCCGCAATAACATACTGGAAGACAGTGGGTTTAAGTTCGACATGGGGCCTTCTTTTGTATTGATGCCCGATTTCTTTGAAGAATTATTTCGTTATTGCCAAAAAGACATCAAGGATTATCTTACGTTTATAGCGCTTGATCCGGGCTATAAGATCTTTTATCCCGATGGTACATCTTTTACCGTTTTTAAAGACTCACAGCGTACTAAGCAGGAAATGGAACGGATTGAAAAAGGTTCTTCCGAAGCATTTGAAAGGCTAATCAAAGCAATCTCAGAAATATATACACAGGTCAGGCCGCTTCTATATCGTTGTTTCTCTCCCGTGGCGTTAGGCAATCCCAAATACTGGCCCCTCATCGGCAGGCTAAAGATATTCGAATCCTACTGGGATTTTACGAAAAGATTTTTTAGAAGCGACAAACTTTGCTACGCCTTTACCTTTGAGGCAATGTTTGTCGGTGTCTCCCCGTTTGAGACCCCGGCATTTTATAGTATTATCACCTATGCCGACCATGTGCAAAAGATTTACCATCCTCTCGGCGGCATGTACCAGATCCCGCACGCCTTAGAAAGGCTGGCAACCAGTGCCGGGGCATCTTTTCGCTACAACTGCGCGATACGCCGCATCAGGAAGCATAATGGTGTTTTCCTGCTTTCTTGCGACCAGGGCTCCTTTGAGAGCGATGCGGTAGTGGTGAATGCCGATTATGCCTATGCCCAAACAGATCTTTTGGGGCGCAAGATCCCTCGTTTTAAATATTCCTGTTCCGTCTACCTTATATATCTGGGACTGAAGAAGAAATTGACGGGCCTGGCACATCACAACCTGTTTTTTTCTGAGGACCTGAGGAAGAATCTCTCTCAGATCTTTAAGACGAAAATTGCGCCTGACGATTCTTCTTTTTACGTGCATGTGCCCACGGTAACGGACCCGTCACTTTCGCCCCCGGGGAAAGAAATACTCTACATCCTTGTGCCGGTGCCGAATCTTGACGGCAGCAGCGATAATTTCGCGCCTTTCGAGAAGAAGATAAAGGACCTTGTGTTTGAAAAGATCAATAGGAGTGCCGGGACAAGGGTCCAGGACTTGATTGAAACAAGCCATGCGTTTTATCCCTCAGATTTTATTTCATACTACAATATCAAGCACGGCGCTACTTTTGGCTTGGCGCACAACCTTATGCAGAGCGCTTTTTTCAGACCCATGAATTACGAGTCTGCGATGAAGGGCCTTTATTTTGTGGGAGCAAGTACTCAGCCGGGTGGGGGGCTACCGGTGGTGATTGCCGGCTCTCGGATTGTTGCCGATCTGATACATAATCAATCTGACTAAGGAAAAGGCAACAAGGAGTAGTTTTTCGGTGAGGCCTACACGCGCGCGGCGCGCAAAGACGTTGTAACGGGCGCGCTCTATCACATTGAGTATCCGTGCGTATAAGGCCGCCATCAAAATAATAACCAGTCGTATCCGCATGCCTTTGATCATGGTGATACCATTGAGGGAATCTTCGTAAAATTGCCTTGCCCTTTTGATCTGAAACTGTAACAATGCCTTAAGCTCTTGCGTAAGGGTGGCGTGTGCGATATCGGCCTCGGAGACTCGGTATTGCATGAGTTCATCCTGGGGCAGATAAATCCTTCCCTTTGCGTAATCTTCTTTTACGTCGCGTACGATGTTAGTAAGTTGCATTGCTACTCCTAATTTTACCGCATACTCTTGCGCGCGTAAGTCTTGGCACCCAAATATCTTAAGCATTAGTAATCCGACCACTCCTGCTACTCGGTAACAGTAGCGGTATAATTCGTTAAACGACTCATATCGCCGCCTGGTAAGATCCATAGTAATGCCCCGGAGTAGTTCATCAAAATAGGCCTTAGGAATTTGATAACGTTCTACGACGTCTTTGAATGCGCAGAGGATTTCGTTTGCGCATTCCTGTTGCGTATAGGCACTTGCAATCGAGTCTTTGATTTTTGTAAGCGCCTCTTGCATCGCCTCGGGTGAGTTATTATCGACGCACTCGTCGCTTATCCTGCAGACGGTATACAACGCATACACAGGAGGGCGTATCTGCCGTGGCAGAAACAGAGAAGCAAAGTAGTAGGTAGTTGCGTATTGCTTGGTGATGTCTTTGGAGAGCGCAAACCCCTTTTTTATTTTTTCGGCATGCGAAAAGTGATTCATGCATTCATTGTATCCTTTCGCTATATTCAGCGCAAGCCAAACTTTTATTTGAAAAGGAAAAAGGTTTAGCATACAATAATGCATATGTCTAGATATATGCTTGTTTTGATTTTTGCAGGGAGCCTTCCGTTTGCGTTAAGTTTCTGGCCAAAACTAAGTTTTTACAAAAACATCAAACCCCTGATTGCAAGCATTTTTAGCATCGTAGGTATCTTCGGGGCCTGGGATGTGATTGCGGTAAGCCGCCACCACTGGTATTTTGATCCTTTAGGGGTGGGGGTTGTAAAGATACTCAATCTACCGCTTGAAGAGGTTTTATTCTTTGTGGTTATCCCTTTCTGTTGCATATTTACCTGGGAAGCCCTTAAATATGTAAAAGGCATGAGATGAAGGAATATACACTGCTTGCTTTTTTCTCGGTAATAGCAACGGGTTGTGCGGATACCCTGACAGGCATAAGGGTTTTGAGGCGAGGGATCTTCTATGGCTACCTTGCGGTGATTTTGTGTTTTAAGCTTTTGGTGAACGGCTATTTGACGGGTTCACACATCGTGCTCTATGACGAAAGGTTCTTTTTGAATATTCGTTTCGGCACTATCCCTCTTGAGGATTTTCTTTTTGGCTTCAGCATGGTGACACTGACCATCATCCTCTGGGAATTTTATAAAAAGATTATACCTCTCCATAAGTCTGGTTATCCTCAAGGCATGGACCCTTAGAGAAAACGGGCAGAGCCGCATTGCCGCAGAACAAAATACTATGACAGAGAGCAATTTTTTTACCTTGATCCATAAAGACCCATCCAGCGATGCCAGGAGCGGACGGTTATTGACTTCCAGGGGCGCTATCGATACACCCTGTTTTATGCCGGTGGGCACACAGGGGTCAGTGAAGACCCTTTCTCCTCAAGAGCTAAACGAAAGCGGCGCCGAGATAGTACTTTCTAATACCTATCATCTTTTCTTGAGGCCTGGTTTAGAAATTATAGAAAAAGCAGGTGGCCTGCACTCATTTATGTCATGGGATAAGCCTATCCTGACCGATAGCGGAGGGTATCAGGTCTTTAGCCTTGCGTTATTGAGGAAGATAACCGATGAGGGCGTACATTTTCAATCCCACATAGACGGGATGAGGCATTTTCTTACCCCAGGGGATATAGTGCGTATCCAGCAGGCGCTTGGTTCCGATATCATCATGCCGCTTGATGAATGCGTGCATTATCCCTGCGTGCGCGACCAGGCAGAGCTTGCGACGGAGAGGACCATATCCTGGGCAAAGAAATCAAGAGACGCCCACAGCGCAATACAGCAGCAGGGCACTTGCCCTCAGCATCTCTTTGGCATAGTGCAGGGGGCAACCTACGAAGATTTACGGATACGTTGTTGCGAGGAATTGATTGAAGCTGGCTTTGACGGATATTGCATCGGAGGGCTTTCTGTTGGAGAACCGAAGAATTTAATGTATAATATGGCTGGCATTTGCGCTGCGGTGTTGCCGGAGCGCAAACCGCGATATGCGATGGGCGTGGGATTACCCGACGATATCATAGAGGCTGTGACTTTAGGTATCGATATGTTTGACTGCGTTGCCCCTACGCGTTACGGAAGGAACGGTACCGCTTTTACGCACAAGGGAGAGGTAACCGTCAGGAACGCCCGCTACGCGAAAGATTACGGTCCCCTGGATGCTGCGTGCGGATGTTATACCTGTAATAATTTTAGCCGCGCATACTTAAGGCATCTGTTTAATGCCGAAGAAATACTGGGCTTGCGCCTAGTATCATTACATAACATATATTTTTATCTTGAGTTGATGCGTGCGATAAGGAAGGCAATTACGGATGGCGTTTTCCTGGTTTTCAAAAAAACATTTTTGGGCAATTATCGCGAAAAGGCATGATACCGTCTTAAGGTATCACCGGTAGGTAGTTTAAAAATATGCGGATAGATATCCTTACCATTTTCCCCGGCATGTGTATGCCCATTATCGAAGAGTCAATTATCAAGAGGGCGCGCGAAAAAGGGAAAGTCAGAATACTGATGCATAACCTCAGGGATTATTCTTCCGACAAACACAAGAAGGTCGACGACCGTCCTTTTGGGGGAGGCTCGGGGATGGTAATGACACCTCAGCCGATTTTTGAAGCGGTGGAGGCTTTAGTGCGGCAGGGCAATGTGGAAAGTGCGAAGCGCAGGGTGGTGTTGCTTACTCCTCAGGGAACTAGGCTCGATCAGAAGCGTATTAAAAGGTTTACCAAATACAAGCAGCTCATACTGATTTGCGGGCGTTACGAAGGGGTAGACGAAAGGGTAAGGACTAGCCTCGTAGACGATGAAATTTCTATTGGTGATTACGTGCTGACGGGGGGAGAACTGCCAGCGATGGTTTTTGTCGATTGTTTGGTGCGGTTATTGCCAGGGGTCCTCGGTGATAAAAATTCCTTGAAATTTGAGTCTTTTGAAGGTAACCTATTAGAATATCCGCATTACACCAGGCCCGCCGCATTCCGGGGGCTTGAGGTTCCCAACCTTCTCTTATCGGGTGACCACTCGCATATTGAGGCATGGAGGAAGGAACAGGCCTTAAAGAGGACAAAGCGTAAGCGGCCTGATTTATTGAAGCAATAAAGGAGGAAGCATCAATGGACAAGATGAAATTGGTTGAGCAAGAGTATACAAAAAAAGACGTACCGCAATTTTCGGTAGGCGATACAGTGAAAGTGCTTTCCAAGATTGCAGAAGGGGATAAAATACGCCTTCATCCGTTTGAGGGTGTGGTAATCGCGCAAAAAGGTTCCGGTCTACATAGGAGTTTTGTGGTAAGAAAGATTTCTTACGGCGAGGGCATTGAGCGTGTTTTCCCCGTGTATTCTCCCAGCATCGAACGGATAGAAGTGATCCGGCGAGGCAAGGTCAAGCGCGCAAGGCTGTATTACCTCAGGGGTAAAGTCGGAAAACGTGCCACGAAAATCAAGACAAAAGAGGAAGTCTTAGCAAAAAACCAGGGCTAGGACGTGCTCTATTTCGAACGGAAGTTTAGAAAAAAGGGTTTTACTTTTATCATTGGCGTGGATGAAGCCGGTAGAGGGCCGTTGGCAGGGCCTGTAGTTGCGGCGGCAGCTTTTCTTTCCACGTATCGTTTTCAAAACCGTATCGATGATTCAAAGAAATTGACTCCTACCCAAAGAGAAAACGCCTTCCATGAAATTATTCAGAAATCTCTTTTTGGCATCGGCGTGGTGAATGAAAAGATCATCGACCGCTTGAACATCGCGGTGGCGACCCGTATTGCGATGGAAGAAGCGATTCGCAAGCTTTCGGAGAAACTGCCCCGTTGCCAGGAAGGGGACATACACGTGCTTGTCGACGGCGATATTCGACCTTTCATCCATTTGAGTTGTACAAATATTATCCGGGGTGACGGACGTTCTAAATCCATAGCATGCGCTTCCATTATCGCCAAAGTGACAAGGGATCGCATAATGTCCATTTATGATACGGTATACCCCCGCTATGGTTTTCTTCGTCACAAAGGATATCCCACAAAATCCCATAAATTGGCCATAAAGAAATTCGGCCCTTCGCGTATACACAGGACTACCTTTTGCAGTGTCTAACACAAATTATCTTACCGGCAAACACGGGGAAGAGGTAGCTGTATTATGTTTACGGCAGCAGGGCTACCGTATTTTGGCTAAAAACTATAAAACCCGGCTCGGGGAAATTGATATTGTTGCGGAAGATGCGGGGACTATCTGTTTTGTTGAAGTCAAAATGAGAAAATCTGATTTTCTCGTCCACCCTAAAGAAGCCGTGGGCAAAGAGAAACAAAGGCGCATTACTTGCGCAGCCCTTATGTTTCTGAAGGAGAACCGCTTGCCGCAAGTCAAAATAAGATTTGATATTGTTTCGGTGATCAGGAGGGGAAGCCAGGCAACTACCGAATTATTGAAGGGAGCTTTCCAGGCGCAAGGAAATTTCTCCTACTAATCAAGCCTTCTCAAGCGACAAGCGCTTGACCGTGCCGTAGGAAGGTGTTACAATTATCTTGTTATTTTTAAAAGTTAGCATAGAGAAGAATAACAGAGGAAAGAGGAAGCGGTGGTGTATAAGAATCAAGCCCTTAAGAAATATACGGACGATTTAGCTGCTCGGTTGCCCGCCCCTGGCGGAGGCTCGTGCGCTGCGCTAAGCGCTTGCTTGGGCACATGCCTTATTAGTATGGTAGTGGAATTTACACTGGGCAAGCAAAAATACGCCAAATACTATGACCGCCTTACCCTTATCCTTACTCAGTCGGAGAAATTAAGAAGGCAGCTCCTGGATTTGGTTGATTTAGACGTAGAGGCCTTTAAAAGTAAAAATATCAAGAAGTGTCTCAATGTGCCCCTTAAGACCTTAGAATTATGCGTTGCCGCCATCAGGCTCTGCCCCGATTTGATAAAAATGGGCAATAGCCATTTACTCAGCGACGTTGCGGTTGCGGCTATCTTGATTGAGGCCGGTTTTTCAAGTGCCTATTTCAACGTAATCATTAACCTCAAATATATGAAAGACCAAAATCTTACCAAGAAACTAAGGGCCAGGATAAGGCGAAACTCAAAGACGGTCTTGCGTATCAGGCAACAGACAGAGGCAAAAATTGGCGACATTATTGCAGGGTAAACAACTTACAGGTAAAATCAAAGCAACCTTGGAAGCGGATATCAAGGAGTTTGCGCAAAGGACGGGTTCCGCGCCCGTTCTGGCATCTATTGAGGTCGGTGATAATAAGGGCGTAGGGATTTATACCTCGATGCAGAAGAAAGCCGCAGAGGGGCTTGGTATTGAATATCGCCTGAAGCATTTTACAGGAAGCACTACGGAAAAGGAGTTGATTGGCCAGGTCAAGCAACTAAATAGCGACGATTCGGTTAACGGTATTATCGTTCAGCTTCCTTGTCCTGCGCACATCGATGACAGGAAAATAAGTCAGGGCATCCGCGTGGATAAGGATGTAGAAGGGATACATCCCGAGAATTTAGGTAAGCTCCTTTTAGGCCAGGCACGTTTTATTCCTTGTACCGCTGCTGCGGTCATGGAACTTATCAACGCAACGGGAATTGATTTATCTGGAAAAAATGCGGTGATTGTCGGAAGGAGCGAAATTGTCGGTAAACCGCTCATATTTTTATTATTAGAGAAATCACCCACTGTTACTATATGCCATTCCGGCACCAGTAAGGCCGGGAAACTAGAAGAGTTTGTGCGAAGCGCAGATATTTTAGTCGCAGCGATCGGGAGGCCCGCGTTGATAAAAGGGAGCTGGATTAAAGAGGGGGCAATTGTTATTGACGTAGGGATAAATCAAGTAGGCGATACACTTATCGGCGATATTGAATTCAGCACGGCGATGACAAGAGCCTCTTTTATCACTCCCGTCCCCGGCGGAGTCGGCCCTTTAACCGTATTCATGCTGATGCGCAATCTTATTAACGCAGCAAAATTACAGAAGGGGATCAGCGGATAAAATACCACTCTTAAAAGCGTGCAGCCATTGGCAACGTAGGGGGCAAGGAATCCGTCTAGTGCCCAGGTTCCCGGTTTTATCTCACACGACAATCTTTCTGTTTTTTCTATTTTTTTATGCACACACAAGGTAGCGACAAGAAAGAAACCCCCCGCCCGGAAAATCCCAAGTTTGTCCCTTCTTGGGATTTATATGCGCTTGGGTTGCTGGCTTTATATATAGTATTACAGTACCTGCGATGGAGGATGTTCCCGCTCTTTTTGGATGTGTATTACCATCTTTCCGTGATGCACGGCTTTGATATGGCCGGAGGCTATGTGACGCATAGCTTCTGGCAGGCAGCGCCATCAGGCATACCCCATCTTTATCCGCCACTTTTACATATCATAATGCTTACCGGGTATAAACTAGGTCTTTCCGATATCGTTATTGCCCGATTACTACATTTCCTTTTTTATCCTTTGGCCCTTTTCGTATTCTGGTATTGTATAAAAAAGTTATTTAATGCAAGATTGGCATTTTTTGTCCTTTTGTTTTTGTCCGTGCCTTTTTCGCTCTACCTTTCTTTCATCAACACAACTGCTTCTACCCTGGCGATGCTTTTTGGTATGTTTAGTTTTCTTTGCGCGGAGAAGGGCAAAAGGATTGCCTCTCTGCTCTTACTTGCATGTGCCTTTTATTCCCATGCGTTGCTGTCTTGGATTTTTCTCTTTACGTTTATACTGTACGCAGTTTTAGTAAGAGAGAGGCGCAGGACCTATTTCCTCGTGTCAATCGCAGCGCTCCTGTGCGCCTTGCCAATACTTATCCACGAATACACGCAGCGTGCTTTTTTTTCATTCGTTTATCTTAAAGAGAACAAAGAGGTAGGTATACATATTCTGATTATCGCCCTTGCAATTGGGGGCATTGTTCGTTGCGCGAAGCTAAAGGGAAGGTATTATTTCTTTATTGCGCTGGCTATTAGTTTTTTTGTTTTTCTTTCTCAGCTGACCTATCGCTACGTAAGCGGTGAAGGCATGGTTGCCTGTGCACTGCTTGCAGGCGTAGCCTTTGAGTATCTTTACGCACTTTCCTTAAAACGGCATGCCCATTCTTTTGCAATTGCAACGGCGATTGCGATTCTGATATTTTCGCCTACGGTAAGGTTTTCGAAAGGCAAGCCGGTATTTTTACTATCGCAATCTACGTTGATAAACCTTATGCCGCAGTGGAAAAGCCATCATGGCCCTCTTGAGTTGTCGATCTGGCATCCGAGGTTTTATCGCGAAATAGCGAGCCTGGTAAAAGGGCATTCTCGCGAAGACGATATAGTATACAGTAATTTCGATTACTTTTCCGGCGCCCTGGCGATATTGACGCAAAGGGTAACTTCTAATATCATGCTCAGAGAGGTCAAGCCGGTAATCAGGCTAGACGCGGTAAAAGCGGCAAAGATAATCGTATGGCTTAAAGACGCTTCAGATGCGCCAGGCCAGCCGTATTCTTTAATCAATAAGTACGACTTGCGAAAAGTGGGGGAAACCGAGCTTGTGTATATTTACGAAAACCCCGATCCGCACGGAAAGCGCCACATAGCAAAGCCGTCCATTACACTTGTTGTTATCGGTTGGATTATAGCGTTAGTGGCTTTGTTTATAGTGTTTGATATCAGAAAGGCTCCTCGGTGAAGACCAACGCAAAAAGTTATATTCCGGCCAATAAAACTGTGATACAATAAAAAAATAAAACCGTTAAAGAACATGCTATATCCGTAAGGGGATACTGTAAGATGAGCTTAAAAGAAAGAATTGTCCAGGGCGAATTCGTTATTACCGCAGAGATAGGTCCTCCTAAAGGCAAAGAGGTGGCACAGGTTCTTAAGACCGCCGAAGAGCTCATGCCCTATATTGATGCGGTCAACGTTACTGACCTTCAGAGCGCAGTGATGCGTTTAGGCTCACTTGCAATGTGTATCTTTCTGCGGCAGAGGGGGATTGAGCCGATTATGCAAGTTGCCTGTCGGGATAGAAACCGGCTTGCCCTGCAGTCGGATATCCTTTCTGCGGCAGCGCATAATATCCCAAATATTCTGATACTTACCGGCGACCATCCCGTGCTTGGCGATCACCCAGATGCCAAGCCTGTATTTGACCTTGATTCCGTTCAATTGCTTGAGGTGGTTAAGAAATTGGAAGAGGGTTTTGATATGCGGGGGAATAAATTAGAAGGAGAGCCGCCGCATTTCTACAAAGGCGCAGTGGTGAATCCCGGCGCAAGGCCGCTTGAGCCGCAGATTCTTAAGATGGAAAAAAAGATTGAAGCTGGGGCAGAGTTTTTCCAAACCCAGGGCATCTATGATATCAAGATATTTGAGCACTTTATACACAAAACCAGTCATTTAAAAGTCCCGGTTCTTGCGGGTATCATCCCTTTAAAATCCGATACTATGGCCCGTTACATCAATAAGAACCTTGCCGGTGTCTCGGTTCCCGATGTATTGATACGTCAGATGCAAGAGGCCCAGAACAAAGCGGAGAAATCGATTGAAATAACCTCAAGCTTGATTAAAGGGCTCAAAGGGATGTGTCAAGGCATACACCTCATGGCGTTAGGATGGGAAAGGTTTATTCCCGATATTCTCGCCTCTGCGCAAATCAATAGAAAATGACAAAGGTAGTTATCATTGGCGCTTCTGTGGCAGGGCATACTACTGCAGTGGCCCTGAGAGAGAAAAACAAAAACTGCGAGATCACATTGATTACACAAGAGAGCCATCCTTTTTATGAAAAGAGGAGGCTTGTTGATTTTCTTGCTGGGCGCATCAAGGAAAGCCAGCTTTTGGGAACAAGCGAGGAATTTTACAGCCAGCAGGGAATAGTTTTTTTGAAAGAAAAAGAGGTGACAGCGGTTAATCCGGGGAAAAAGCGTATTTTTATCGAAGAGGATGCATCCTTTGATTATGATTTGCTTGCCGTATGTTCCGGCAGAAGCTTTGTGCTTGCGGATATCCCGGGGGTCAAAAAGCGGGGGGTTTTCCGTCTGCATTCGCTCAATGACGCCAAGGAATTTTTAAATTATCTTATTAATGCCCCTATCTGCATAGTAGGTTCCAATCCGCTGGCCATTGCTTTTGCCGATAGTATCGCATCGAAACAAAAAGAGGTGAAATTAATCGCTCCTTTAGGCATTGATCCTGCGCTAAAAAGCGCATATTTTACTGAGGCTTTCAGCGAACAGCCAGCAGGGACAATAGAGGTTGTCGACAGCCAGATAACAGAAATCATCGGGGACGGCGAAGTGCAGGCAATACGCATAAAGACGGGCAAGATCATCGGTGCGTGTGTTGTGATTTTTGCGGACCGCACTCAAGGAAATATCTCCTTCCTTAAAAACAGCAACATAGAAATGTACGAAGGCCTGCTTTGTGTGGACGAAGCCTTGCGGACAAATCTGGATTCTGTGTATGCGAGCGGTTCAGTATGTACCGGGCAACAGGCACAAGTACGCATGAAAATATGGGATGAAGTTGTCCGGGAAGGTTACGCGCTTGCGGATTCGATTCACCTGGCGATCAGCTCTTAAACAGCGGCTTGCACTGGTGATACATAATGAGTGCGGTTATAGCCAGGGTAGGTTATTGGTTTGGTCTATTAGGTAAAGTAGTTGGTATCCTCACACTATAACTGTTAGCTAATCTTTGCCTGCTTTTTTACAACTCCTTGTCGCAGAGGTGAATATTGAATTTTTCCTTGACTTTTATATGTTTTTTTCATATTATTAAAATATATGCCTTCCCTAGTTAATAAAAAAACCCTTATCATTATTTCCTTTGCGATAGTAGGTATATGTGTGAGCCGGTCGGGCTTTTCTGCTGCAGAGTTAAACACGATGACGGCTCAAGTGCGGGAGAGCAACGCCGGCGTATTCGGCGAAGAAAGCGTAGATTTGACCGAGCTTCAGAAACAGGCCCGCCTCTATCGGAATCAAGGTTTTCAGTATCAGTCCTCGGGCGACCTTGAAAGGGCTTTGGCTTTTTACCAGAAAGCAGTCCAATTAGACCCGGCATATGCGGTGGTATACAATGATTTAGGCGTTTCCTTTGAAACAAAAGGCCAACCTGAAAAAGCCGAGGAATTGTACCTGAAGACTATCCATATAGACCCTTATTATCTAAGCGCCTATTCTAATCTTGCTTCCCTTGCCGAAAATAAAGGAGATTTTGAAAAGGCTGCGTACTATTGGCATAAGAGGTATACCGTCGGCAAAGAGTTAGGACTTGAGCGTGATGCCTGGACCATTAAGGCTAAAGAACGTCTTGAACAAATAGGATTGACGCAGGGCGGTTACAACGAATACCAGCTCATCGATTTCATGAGAGAGGTAGCCAGGCAAAAACAGAAGGCCCGTACGCAAAACAGCGCCTTAGCGCAGGCGTATATGGATAAAGCAAAGATATATTATATCAAAGGAGATTACGTCACGGCTCTCAAAGAGGCAGTGAATGCCCAGCAGCTTGATCCCTCTGACCAGGATATCGACGAATTTATAGACAAAACTCAAATACGATTGTTTTCAAGATAAAACCACAGATTGCAATTCCTACCATAACGTGAATTCCATTGTTAGTTGATGAGTAGTCATCGCTTATACCTTATTGATGCCACGGCGTTCTGTTACCGTGCTTTCTATGCCATCAGGAACCTGTCTACTTCGTATGGCCAGCCTACCAATGCTGTATACGGATTTATTAAGATGCTGCAGAAGATAGTTAAGGAGCAAAAACCAGATTTTATGGCGATGTGTTTTGATGTTTCGCGCGATACGTTCAGGCAGAAGAAGTTTGCCGAGTATAAAATACAGCGGCCTCCTATGCCCGAGGCGTTATCGGGCCAGATGTCGTTAATCCGGGATATCATCAAGGCTTACCGTATCGCCTTATTTGAGTTGGAGAATTATGAGGCGGATGATATAATCGCAAGCCTTGCGCGCAAGGCCCAAGAAGCCAAGATCGCCGTTACTGTCGTAAGCTCTGATAAAGACATGCTGCAGCTTGTGAACGCAACGACAATGGTATTTAACCCCTATAAAGAGAACGGTATACTCTACGACGAGAAAACGGTAAAAGAGCATTTTAAGGTGGCCCCTGCTGCAATCCCGGATGTGATAGCGCTCATGGGAGATGCTGCTGATAATATACCCGGAGTCCCGGGCATCGGAGAAAAAACAGCCGTAGAATTGATTGCCCGGTTTGGGTCCGCGGGAGAGTTATTACGCACGCTTGATACATTGGCAGAAGGTAAGCTGAGGCAATCAATTGAATCCCACCGTAAGCAGATAGAGCTCAATTATGAGTTGGCTCTGTTAAAGAGGGATATCGATATGGAATTCGATATTAACACGCTGGCTGTCCGGCAGCCGGATACGCACAAATTATTTGAACTTTTTAATCTTCTTGAATTCAAGGCACTGCTGGCTGAGATGTCCCTGGGAGAAAAAAAGCCGCTGGGAGAGGCGAGGGCTTTTGTAAAAGAAGCACAGTTGGATGCTATCGCAAGAGAGTCAAAAGAAATTATTCTCTGCCTTGACGCAACAGGGGCAGTTGCGTTAGGCGCATCAGGGGATGTGTTTGCAGTAGAGAATTTAACCGGCCGTTTTGAAAAACTTTTATCGGATGAAAAGATTAAAAAGGTTGGCCATGACCTAAAAAGGCTGAAAGTCTTTTTTTCAAAGAAAGGCCTCGACATTGCAGGCCTCGGCTTTGATGTAATGATTGCCGCTTATTTGATAGACCCGTCAAGGTTGTCGTACACACTGAACGATTTGGCGTATACCTTCCTTGACAAGTATGTTCCTGCGGGGACGCTCAATGCTGCCGAATCAGTCAGCCTGGTTACAGAGCTCCGGCCTGTCCTTGAAAAGAAGCTTAGTGGACAGTCGCTGGACGCCCTTTTTTATGAAATTGAAATGCCCCTTATCGCAGTCTTGGCCGATATGGAGCTGACGGGCATTACCCTTGACCTGGAAGTCCTGCGCCAGATTTCTTCCAAGCTTGAGGCTAAGCTGGCGTTGCTGGTCAAAAAAATTTATGAGCTTAGTGGGGTAGAATTTAATCTCAATTCGCCGAAGCAATTGAGAGAGGTGCTTTTTCAAAGACTGCAACTTCCTGTAGTCAAGAGAAGCAAGACCGGCCCCTCAACTGACGAAGAAGTCTTGACGAGGCTTTCCTCTAGGCACGAACTTCCCGGATTATTGTTAGAGTACCGGCAGTTGATGAAGCTGAAATCATCGTACTTAGATACGTTGCCGGCCTTGGTAGATCCCAACACAAAAAAAATCCACACGAGCTTTAACCAGACGGGAACCGAAACAGGCAGGCTTAGTTCAAGCAATCCTAACCTGCAGAATATCCCGGTTAAAACAGACTTGGGTAGACAGATACGCAGGGCGCTTGTGGTATCTTCGGGCAATAATGTACTTCTTTCCTGCGACTATTCGCAGATAGAATTAAGGATACTGGCCCATCTTTCTCAAGACCCCGATTTAATTGCGGCGTTTGAGAACGATGAAGATATCCATAAAACAACCGCTGCATTACTATACGGAGTCAAGGCGCCTGAAGTAAGCGAGAAGATGCGCGATACTGCCAAGAGGGTAAATTTTGGTATTATTTACGGTCTTACCTCCTACGGCCTGTCGCGAGACCTCGCCATATCCAACGATGAGGCACAGCGTTTTATCGAATCCTATTTTTTAAGGTATCCGCGTGTCGAAGAATACATGAAACAACAGATAGAGAAGGCACAGCAGGATGGCTATGTCAGCACTCTCTTGGGAAGGCGCAGGTATCTGCCGCAGATCCGCAATAAACAAATAGGGATACGCCAGTTTGCGCAAAGGCAGGCAATTAATGCACCCATCCAGGGTTCGGCAAGCGATATGATTAAACTGGCAATGGTGCATATCCACCGGCAGATTATTGAGAAAAACCTTCGCACCAAGATGATCTTGCAGATTCACGATGAATTGTTATTTGAGATACCTCAAGAAGAATTGGCTGAAGCGCTGCTTTTTATTAAGGAAAGAATGGAGAATGTCTTGAATCTGAAAGTGCCGGTCAAGGTTGATCTGAAGGTTGGTAAAAACTGGCTGGAAATGAAGGAGGTAGGGGATGAAGATTTTGTTTTGCGCAAGTGAAGTAGTTCCGTTTGCAAAAACCGGGGGGCTTGCGGATGTTGCGGGGGCATTACCGCTGGCATTGGAAAAAGAGGCCCAGGAAGTGGTATTGGTAATGCCGGCCTACAAATCATTGAAGAGCCTTACGCAGCCGAAGATTCAGAAGTACAAAGAGGGCATCTTGCGTTGCACCATAGGCAAGGCCGTTAAGGTGTATTTTATTGAAAACGACGCGTATTACAACCGGGATACTCTTTACGGAGACAAAAAGGGCGACTATCCAGATAACTTAGATAGGTTCTCTTACTATTGCAGGAAAACGCTTGAGTTAGCCAAGGAAATAGGGTTCAAGCCTGATATCGTCCATTGCCACGACTGGCAATCGGCGCTGATCCCGGTGTTCTTAAAGACCGTTTATTTGAAGGATGAGTTTTTTAAGAATACGAAGACAGTTTTTACTATCCATAATATAGGTTACCAGGGCTTATTCCCTAAAGAAGAATACCCCAAGCTGGGGCTGGACTGGAAATACTTTACTATGGATACGCTTGAATTTTATGACAAGATAAACATATTGAAGGGTGGCCTGGTGTTTTCCGATATTATTACTACCGTAAGCCCGACTTATAGCCGTGAAATACAAACCAAGGAATTCGGGTTCGGATTGGAAGGCATATTGAGCAAGCGAAGGCAATCGCTATTTGGTATACTCAACGGCCTTGACTATTCGATATGGAATCCCGAAACGGATACGTTTCTTGAAAAGGATTATTCCTTGGGCTCAATAGAGGATAAAGGAAAAAACAAAGCAGCGCTGCAGAGGCTCTGTGGGCTGCCCGTCAAAAAAGACGTGCCGCTTTTCGGCATCGTTTCAAGACTGGCACAGCAAAAGGGGTTTGATATACTCGCCGACGCAATGGAGGCACTCATGCAATTAGAACTTCAGTGCGTCATCCTTGGCACAGGAGACTTAAAATACCATGAGATACTTGAGGCAGTTGTAAAAAAATATCCCAAAAAAATATCGCTATACCTTAAATTTGATGATTGCTTAGCGCATAAGATATACGCCGGCTCAGATATATTCCTTATGCCTTCTAAGTACGAACCGTGTGGGCTCGGGCAGCTGATCAGCCTCAGGTATGGCACTATACCGCTGGCATTTAAAACGGGCGGGCTGGCAGATACCGTAACAAAAGAAAATGGTTTCGTATTTGAGAAATACAGCAAGGACGCCCTTATCAAAATAATTAAAAAGTCAATTGTCTCTTTCCAGAATAACGCCCAATGGAACAGGCTGCGCGCGCGGGCAATGAAGAGTGATTTCTCGTGGGGGGAGTCGGCAAGGCGCTATGTCGATTTGTACAAGAACGGGACAATTTCGGATTAACGATTATTGATGAAGAGGGAACCTACAAGAATCGTAATCGGCATTACCGGAAGCTTCGGCAGCGGCAAGACTACCGTAGCTGGTTTTTTCAAATCATGGGGTGCCGCGGTCATTGATGCGGACAAAATAGGCAGAGAGTTTCTTGTTCCAGGGAGCGCCGCATACAGACGCGTGGTGTCTGTGTTTGGCGACAGTATCCTTTTGCCCGATAAGGATATCGACCGTAACAAATTGGCCTCCCTGGTGTTTAAAAAACATAGACTGCGGAATGAGCTTAATCGTATAACGCACCCTTTGATAATAAGACGCATCAAAAAAGAAATCAAAGAATCGCCGCGTAAGACGATCATCCTAGATGCGCCTTTATTGCTTGAGGCTGGCCTTCGGCCAATAGTAGATAAGCTTATTGTGGTTACTGCGCGAAGGGATATTCAGATACGGCGTATCCAGAAGAGATCTGCTTTGGCTGAAGAAGCAATCCTACGCAGGATTCGTAGCCAGATCCCTTTGCACAAAAAAAGGAAGATGGCAGACTTTATTATAGATAACAACGGGACACTTAAAAACACAAAAAAACAGGCGGAACTAATAAGGAGGTTATGGTGGAAAAGTTAGATATCGGGAATCTAAAAGACATGAAGATTATCGAGTTGAGTAAACTCGCTAAGGAATTAAACGTCAACGGTACCAGCGGCCTTAAGAAACAGGATCTTATCTTTAAGGTTCTGCAGGCGCAGGCGGAGAAAGAGGGGTTGATGTTTGGCGAGGGGATTTTAGAAATTTTGCCGGAAGGATTCGGCTTTTTACGCTCGCCGAATTATAATTATTTACCGTGTCCCGATGATATCTATGTTTCGCCTTCTCAGATCAGGAAGTTTGATCTAAGGACCGGCGATACGGTCAGCGGCCAGATACGCCCGCCAAAAGAAGGAGAAAAGTATTTTGCCCTTTTGAAAGTAGAAGCGGTGAATTTCGAGAATCCCGAGGAAGTTAAGGATAAGGTGCTCTTTGATAACCTTACGCCGATTTATCCTCACGAGAGGTTCAATCTTGAAACATCCAGAGAAGAGATCTCAATGCGTATTATGAGCCTATTAACGCCCTTAGGTAAAGGGCAGCGCGGCCTTATAGTTGCCCAGCCTTACAGCGGCAAGACAGTGCTTTTGCAAAAAATTGCCAACGCAATAATGGTGAATAACCCGGACGTGATACTGATTGTGCTTTTAATTGACGAGCGTCCCGAAGAAGTGACCGATATGCAGAGGCATGTGAAGGGCGAGGTGATTTCTTCCACATTTGATGAGCCCCCTGAGCGCCATATTCAGGTTGCAGAGATTGTACTTGAGAAGGCAAAGCGGCTGGTGGAACACAAGCGGGATGTAGTGGTACTTTTAGACAGTATCACGCGCCTGGCACGTGCGTATAACTCGGTTATTCCGCACAGCGGAAAGGTATTATCGGGCGGTATTGATTCAAACGCCCTCCAGAAACCAAAACGTTTTTTTGGCGCAGCCAGGGCAATTGAAGAAGGAGGAAGCCTTACTATCATCGCGACAGCCCTTGTGGATACGGGGAGCAGGATGGACGAAGTAATCTTCGAGGAATTCAAGGGCACCGGCAATATGGAACTGCAGTTGGATAGAAATCTGTTCCAGCGCAGAATTTACCCTGCCATGGACATCAAGCGCTCAAACACCAGACACGAGGAGCTTTTGTTAAAACCCGAGGAGCTCCAGCGGGTCTGGATATTGAGAAAGGTATTAAACGAATTGAACAATGTGGAGGCAATGGAGCTGCTTATCGAGAAATTATCCAAGACCAAAAATAATTCAGAGTTCCTGAATAGCATGAACCATTGATTACTTAACCAATAAGGAGGTCCTACGTGAAAGAGAAAATTCATCCTAATTACAAAGAAAGCACGATTGTCTGCGCCTGCGGAGAGACTATTCATACGCGCTCAACCAAGCCAAACATCCGCGTTGAGATATGCTCAAGGTGCCATCCCTTTTTTACGGGGAAACAGAAGTTTGTAGATTCTGCGGGTAGGGTTGATAAATTCATGAAGAAATACGGGAAGAAATAACCGTTTGCGCATAGCATATGTTTCCTCTACAAGAACGTCTCCAGAAATTAGAAGGCCGTTACCAGGAACTCGAAGCGATGTTGGCTTCTCCTGAGGTTATGGCGGATACCAACCAGTATAACCGTTACGCAAAAGAACTCTCGGATTTAAAAGATGCGGTGTATCTGTTCCGCTCCTTCAAAAAAAACCAGAAAGAAAGCGAAGATTTAGAAACTATGCTTCGCCAGAAACACGACAAGGATTTTATGGAGCTGGCAGAAAAAGAATTGAAGAGTCTTCGGGATAAAAGCGATGACCTTAGGGCGCGGATAGAAGAAGCCTTGACAGAGGATGATAAGGATATAGGCAAAGATATCATTATGGAAATCCGGCAGGGCACAGGGGGTTTAGAAGCGGCGCTCTTTGCCGCAGATCTCTACCGAATGTACAGTAAATATGCCGAGAGGAAAGGCTGGTCCGCGGAAGTGATGTCATCGCATCCGACTGATGTGGGCGGTTTCAAAGAGATTGTCTTTGGCATCAAGGGTAAAGATGTCTATAAACGTCTTAAGTTTGAAAGCGGGGTTCATCGCGTGCAGCGCGTCCCTGCAACTGAAGCGCAAGGAAGGATTCATACCTCTACCGCTACCGTGGCAGTCCTTGTCGAGCCCGAGGAAGTTGAGTTTGCAATCGACGCAAAAGATCTGCGAATCGATACGTACCGTTCCTCAGGGCCAGGCGGCCAGCATATGCAAAAAAGCGATTCTGCGGTGCGTATTACCCATCTTCCTTCGGGGCTGGTGGTTGCATGCCAGGATGAGCGTTCCCAACTCAAAAATAAAAATAAAGCCATGAGGATTTTACGCGCAAGACTCTTGGATATGAAAGAGCAGGAAGAAAAAAAGAAGATAGTCCAGGAGAGAAAGGCACAAATCGGCACGGGAGACAGGAGCGAGAAAATAAGGACGTATAATTTTCCAGACCGACGTATCACCGACCATAGAATCAATCTGACCCTGTTTAAAATGGAGTCGATTCTCGGGGGGGACCTTGACGAATTGTCCGCTCACCTCATAAGGGCCTCCGAGGAAAAACAGCATGGGTCTTAAAGGCGATGTGCGATGAATGAAGCCGAGATATTATTGAGCAGGCTCTTGCGATGTGACCGTGCGCTTCTCTACCTTGATGGGCACAGGAAGCTTGGCAGGAGAGAAACCCTTTTTCTTTCAGGGGCGTTGAAGAAAAGGATTGAGGGCGTTCCTTTGGAATATATCCTGGGGGATGCCGAATGCATGGGGCTGGAATTCAAGGTAGATGCAGATGTGTTTATTCCCCGGCCGGAAACAGAATTGGTCATAGAAGAAGCCTTCTCCTGCATTACCTCTTTGCGTCTTCAAAAGAAAGAGTGCGTACGTATCATGGATTTGGGCACAGGCGCCGGGGTTATCGCCATAGCCCTTGCACGCTGGTTGCCGCAGGCACAGTTTTTTGCAGTAGATATTTCTAGGAGGGCCCTTGCGCGTGCGCAGGCAAACGCAAGGCTGTACGGCTTAGAGGACCGTATTAATTATATACACAGCGATTTATTCGCAAGCCCTGCATTGGATGGTAGGACTTTTGATATGATAGTAAGCAACCCTCCGTATATACGGCAGTGTGAAATAGCGCACCTTGCGCCAGAAGTGCGGAATCAGCCGTTTGTTGCCCTTGACGGAGGACTTGACGGTCTTGATTTCTATAGAAGGATTAGTGCGGATGCTCCTCGTTTTTTGAAAGCCGACGGCGCAGTTGTAGTTGAAGTAGGCAGCAATCAGAAAGATGCGGTAGTTGAGATTTTTCAGGCACAGGGAGTTTTCGAGGTAACCAAGGTTATTAAGGATTATAGTGGGATTGAGCGTGTAATCGTAGCGCGCGCCAGGATTGGCAGCGCTTGTCTGGATGATAAAGGAAGGATGAAGTGAGAGACGATGGATAAATTAATTATTCGCGGTAGAACGCAACTTAAGGGAGAGGTGGTTGTTTCCGGATCAAAAAATGCATCACTACCCATACTTGCTGCCACACTGCTGACCGATGAGCCTTGCGTAATCAGGGGGGTCCCGCATTTGCGTGATACCATCACTATGTTAAAGATCCTGCGTTCTTTGGGTAAAGAGGTTTTTTTTGATAACGGTGTAGCTAAGGTGAATTCTACGAGGAAGCATAGCGTGGTAGCCGATTATAAGCTTGTTTCTACGATGCGTGCTTCTTTCTGCGTGTTAGGGCCGCTCATCGGCAAATACAAAGAAGCAAAGGTATCGCTTCCCGGCGGTTGCATTATAGGAGTGAGACCGGTTGATCTGCATTTAAAGGGTTTAAAGGCTTTGGGTGTGGATATCAAGATTGATGCGGGGTACGTGATCGCGTGCGCCAAGTCTCTCAAGGGAGGTTATATATATCTGGGCGGCACATTCGGCTCTTCTGTGCTGGCCACAGATAATTTACTCATGGCTGCGGTGTTGGGTAAGGGCAAGACGATAATTGAAGCGGCAGCGTGCGAGCCGGAAGTACAGGACCTCGCAGCATTCTTGGTGAAGATGGGCGCAAAAGTCAAAGGACATGGCACACCGATTATTGAGATAGAAGGAGTCAAGCGCCTACATGGAGCAGAGCATAAGATAATACCTGACCGTATTGAAGCAGGCACCTTCATGGTAGCTGCGTTAATGACCAGGGGGGATATCCTGATTAAAAACGTCAATTTTCAGCATTTAGGGGCAGTGATTGACAAGCTTTTAGAGTCCGGTGCCTCAGTAAGGAAGTCGGATAGTTCGCTGCGTGTATATAGCCGGCGCAGACTACATTCTGTGAATGTTACTACGTTACCGTATCCGGGCTTTCCTACCGATATGCAGGCGCAGATGATGAGCCTGATGAGCGTTACGCCCGGAGTGAGTGTGATCACCGAAAAGGTCTACCCTGACAGGTTCATGCATGTGGCAGAACTTAACCGTATGGGAGCGTCCATCCAGCGCGAGGGCCCTAGTGCAATCGTAGAAGGGGTCAAGCAACTTTCCGGTGCCCCAGTCATGGCTTCCGACCTCAGGGCGTCGGCAAGCCTAGTCTTGGCCGGACTCGCTGCAAAAGGAACTACTTCTATCTCCAGGATTTATCATCTTGAGCGGGGATACGAGAATTTAGACATAAAGTTGCAGCAATTGGGCGCTTGTATCAAAAGGGAAAAGGAATAGCCATGCTTCTGGTAATTGACAACTACGATTCTTTTACCTATAACCTAGTGCAATATTTCCAGGAACTCGGACAGGTAGTAAAAGTATTCCGTAATGACAAGATTACCCTTGAAAGAATCCGGAGGCTTAGGCCTGATTGTATTGTGATTTCTCCTGGCCCAGGCAGGCCCGAAAACGCAGGGATCTCCTGCCAGCTTATTGAGTGTTTTGCGGGTACCGTTGCGATACTGGGTGTATGCCTTGGCCATCAGTGCATCGGCTATGCATTCGGAGCTAAGGTGGGGATAGCCAAGAAGATTATGCACGGCAAGACTTCATGGATTTATCATGATAAAAAAACTATTTTTAAAAACATAGAAAACCCTTTTGAGGCGACGCGTTACCATTCGCTTTTGGTAGAAAAGAAAGGTCTGCCTGATTGCCTCCTTATCACTGCCTGGACAAAAGAGGCAGAGATCATGGGGTTGAAACACAGGGATCTACCCCTGTGGGGGGTTCAATTCCATCCGGAATCAATACTCACACACGCCGGTAAACAATTGCTTGGGAATTTCCTGCAGCAGGTCAAGGCTTACGGCAGGCGATATCTCTAAATTTATTCTATGATTCGCGAAGCGACAGAAACACTTAAGGCGGGAAAGGATTTGACTTCAGGGCAGATGCGCTCGGCCATGGAAGAAATCATGACCGGAGCCATCTCTACCGATGCCGTTGTCTCTTTCTTAGTGGAGCTGGGGAAAAAAGGAGAGACTGTTGAGGAATTAACGGCTGCGGTTTCGGTGATGCGTACACACGCAGTAAAGATTAGCGTAGATGAAGATATCGTGCTGGATACCTGCGGTACAGGAGGGGATAAGAAAGGCACCTTTAACGTTTCTACGGCGGTTGCCTTTGTTGCCTGCGGTGCGGGTATTACCGTTGCAAAGCACGGCAACCGTTCGATCTCAAGCATGTCAGGCAGCGCCGACATCCTTGAGGCCATGGGCATCAATATCAATATGGACAGAGAAAAAATTATCAGCTGCCTTAAGAAGATAGGAATAGCCTTTTTATTTGCGCCTGCAATGCATCCGGCAATGAAGTATGCAATGCCGGCAAGGAAACAGATAGGCACAAGAACCATTTTTAACATCCTCGGGCCCCTGGTGAATCCAGCGGGAGCTACGCATCAACTGGTAGGCGTCTATGACAGGAAACTGACAGAGCCCCTGGCACGCACACTCTGTAATTTAGGGACTAAACATGCCCTTGTCGTACACGGCGAGGACGGTCTCGATGAAGCAACTACTACCGGCTCAACCTTTGTTTCCGATGCAAAAGGAAGCTTGTTGAAAAATTACCGTATATCTCCGGAGGATTTCGGACTTATGCTGGTTGGCCTTGAGGAACTTAAAGGCGGCACTGCCAGTGATAACGCAAAGATCCTCACCGGTGTCTTAAGCGGTAAAACCGGCCCTTACCGTGATATAGTGCTCTTGAACGCTGCCTGCGCTATTTATGCGGCGGATAAAGCAGCTTCGATTAAAGAAGGGCTTAGGCTTGCCTGTGTTTCTATAGATTCGGGAAAGGCACTGGAAAAATTGGCTCTCCTAAAAGCATGTTCTAATGAGGAAGGATTGTAATGAAGAAGGCAGATGTCTTAAAAGATATTATTGCAAAAAAGACCGAAAAGATTATTCTGGCAAGGCAGCAATGCTCGGAAGAAATGTTGCGTTCTAAAATACTTACCCTTGGACCTACGCTGCCGTTTTTGGAGGCCATCTCCAAGCCCCGCGTCCTTTCTCTCATCGCAGAAATCAAAAAGGCTTCACCTTCAAGCGGGGTCATTTGCCAGGATTTTAATCCTGCGCAGATCGCACGTTGTTACCAGGAGGCAGGCGTTGCCGCCATATCAGTACTGACGGAAGAAGACTTTTTTCAGGGGAGCATTTCGTATTTAAGCGATGTCAAAGGCGCAGTTAGCGGCATCCCTTTATTGCGCAAGGATTTTATTTTTGAACCCTATCAGATTTATGAATCACGCGCGTTCGGTGCGGATGCCGTGCTTCTTATCGCGGATTTGCTTTCCAAAGAAAAAATTCAGGAATTGATTACGCTGGCCCAAGGCCTTGGTCTTGAATGCCTGGTTGAGGTACACGAGGAAAAAGAGCTTAAGAAAATGCTCGGACTAAAAGTCCCTTTGCCTGAAGCGCCTGAGGCCCATGCAGGAAAAAAGGTGCCAGGCCGAGCAACACACAAAGAGATTTCTTTTGCAATCGGAATAAACAACCGTAATTTGCATACGCTCCAAGTCGATTTTAAAACAACTGAAAGGCTTTTTCCTTTGATCCCGAGAGAGAGGGTGACTGTGGTTGAGAGCGGGATAAAGAGTTATCAGGACACCCTCTTTTTAAAAATCTTCGGAGTCAATGCGATCCTTGTAGGTGAAGCCCTTTTGCGTTCACCGCATATTGTCAATACAATACAGGAGTTGATGGGTTGGTAACAGGCAAGGCAGTGAAGGTAAAAATCTGCGGGATTACCAATGCCGAGGATGCTAGGAGTGCCGTAGATTCCGGCTACGATGCGCTCGGTTTTGTGTTCTATAAAAAGAGTCCGCGTTATATTTCTCCCCGCAACGCCAAGGCTATCATGCGTCTGCTTCCCAGGAGGGTGATACGAATAGGCGTATTCGTAAACGCAAGAGAAAAAACGATCCGGACCATAGACAGGATGTGCCGTTTCGATATGTTGCAATTTCACGGGAACGAATCTGTTGCGTTCTGCAACCGCTTCGGGAAAAAGAGGATAATCAAGGCCTTCAGGATACAAGATACACACAGCTTTAAAAGTATCGAGCATTACCGGGTGTTTGCCTATCTCTTTGATGCATTTAGCGCGTCAAAGCCCGGCGGTACCGGAAAGACGTTTGATTGGAGCCTTATGCGCCATTTTACTGCTTTACGAAGGCCCATATTTTTATCAGGCGGCCTTAACGAACGCAATGTGCGCAGGGCGATAACAGCGGTAAAACCCCAGTGGGTTGATGTATCCAGTGCTGTAGAATTATCCGCCGGTAAAAAGCATCACGGCAAAGTCAAAAGGTTTATCCGGGCGGTAAAGACAAATTAGGCCCTTTCACGCAAAAGGATGAGAAAATGAAAACAAAACATAAATTCATTATTGCTTCGGCGGTGGCAGCGATAGCGGCGGGGATATGGTTTCTTTTATTTTCTTATAACCCAGCGCTCCTGACGTATAAAAACGGCCTTTTTCGCTACACCGTACGTTATCCCGCATCTTTTACGGTCAGCGATATTGGCGGTGGCGGGATAGTGAGTTTTATATCGCCGCGCAGTAATGAGAATGATATCTTTTTTGAGAGTATCAATATTATCGTACAGAATTTTGGCAGTAATTCACTCACCCTCAATCAATATTATAAAGCGACCAGAGAGGCGCTCGAAGAGCCGACCTCAAGCACGAAAGTAGCTCAGGTAAAGAAAATAAGACTGAAGAACAAGCAGGAGGCATACGCGTTGCTTTTTTCAACGCTTGAGCGTGGCGTCTTTGCCAAATGCCTTCAGACAATTTTCGTACATAGGAATAAAGGATATATTATCACCTACGTAGCCATGCCTGATGAATTTGAACGTTATGTGGCTGACGCGCGCTTGATCACCAATTCTTTTAGGCTACTAGACAGATAAAGGGGGTCTTCTTACATTGACACGGAGTCCGATTTTCTCTATAATGGCGACATTATGGCGATTTCTATGTAGGGGGGTTATCCACTATGCGTATACCGGATAAAAAAGGATACTTCGGGGATTTTGGTGGGAGGTTCGTGCCAGAGACCCTTATGGCTGCCCTCAATGAATTAGAAGAGGCATATGTACGCGCAAAGGGTGACTCAGCCTTTGGCAAGAAACTTCAGTATTACCTGCGCGAATATGCTGGTAGGCCGACACCCTTGTATCTGGCTGAAAACCTTAGCAAGGGCCTTAAGATACGTAAAATATATCTTAAGCGGGAGGATTTACTCCACACGGGCGCGCATAAAATAAATAATACCCTAGGCCAGATACTGCTTGCGCTAAGGATGGGGAAGAAGCGCATTATTGCCGAAACAGGCGCAGGTCAGCACGGCGTAGCTGTGGCAACGGTCTGTGCGTTATTCGGGCTGGAATGTATCGTGTATATGGGCAAAGAGGATATACACAGGCAGGAGCTTAATGTATCCCGCATGAAATTACTGGGCGCAGGCGTAGTTCCGGTTGAAAGCGGTTCGGCAACGCTTAAGGATGCGATAAACGAAGCAATGCGTGATTGGGTCACTCACGTAAAGACAACCCATTATATCCTCGGTTCGGTAGTAGGCCCGCACCCCTACCCTATGATTGTGAGAGATTACCAATCGGTGATAGGCCGTGAAGCGAGAACGCAAATTTTAAAGAAGGAAAAAAAACTTCCCGATTATTTGGTTGCCTGCGTAGGGGCGGGAAGTAATGCCATAGGATTATTTTACCCTTTTCTTAATGATACAAAAGTCAAATGTATCGGCGTGGAAGCTGCCGGTTTTGGTTTACGTTCAGGCAAACACTCCGCAACCCTGGTAAGCGGCAGAACTGGAATCCTGCATGGGGCAAAGTCACAAGTCTTAGAAGACCATGACGGACAGATTCTGCCTGCGCATTCTATTGCCGCGGGCCTTGATTATCCGGGGGTGGGACCGGAGCATGCCTATTTAAAGGCTATCAGAAGGGCTGTATATGTGGCAGTGGATGACCGCCAAGCGCTGGAGGGATTCAAGCTGCTTTCCCGCGCTGAAGGCATTATCCCTGCGCTTGAGCCAGCACACGCACTCGGATATTTAAAAAAAGCGGCAGAAGAGACGCGTATACCCAAGGATGCAATAGTAATCCTTTGTCTTTCCGGCAGAGGAGATAAAGACATGGGGACCGCTATTACCGCATTACACTTATGAATAGGATAGAAAAGACATTCAGGGAATTAAAGAAAAGCAAAAAAAAGGCATTTATTGCCTTTATCACCGCCGGCTACCCGAGCCTCTCCATTACGAAGAAACTGGTGCGTGCCTTTGCCGAAAGCGGGGTGGATATCATTGAATTAGGGGTTCCTTTTTCCGATCCTATCGCAGACGGCCCGCTCATCCAGGAGGCGTCTGTGGCGGCATTGAAAAACAAAGTTACACTTAAGGCTATACTGCACACAGTAAAGCAGCTGCGAAACGATGTTGCTATTCCCTTATGCCTTATGTCTTATTATAACCCAATTTTCTGTTTCGGCGAGACAGCTTTTATTGAACAGGCGCATGCCGCAGGGGTGGATGGTGTGCTTATCCCCGATCTGCCTTTCGAAGAGGCGCGCACGTTGGCTGTGGCAGCCCTCCGCGTAGGGGTCGATATAATACCTTTTATCTCGCCGACCAGCAGTCCGGCGCGTAGTAAAGCTATTGCTTCAAGCGCTAAAGGGTTTATTTATTATATTTCCCTAGAGGGTATTACCGGGCCCAGAACCAGTATGGTTGCGGACCTGGCGCGAAGAGTTCGGCAAATTAAACACATAACCACAAAGCCCGTCTGTGTGGGCTTTGGCATATCCGTTCCTTCTCAGGTAAGGCAGGTATATCGGGTTGCCGACGGTGTCATCGTAGGTAGTGCCATCATAAAGAAGATCAAAGAAAGTCTTAGCTATTCCGATATGATTCAACGCGTGGCCGCTTTTGTCCGGGAGTTAAAAGATGCATAAGAAAACCGTACTTGCCAACGGGCTCAAGATTGTTGCCGAACCCATGTCGCATATGCAATCAGTCGCATTCGGTATATGGATAAAAGTCGGAGGCCGCTACGAGAATCCTTCGTTAAAAGGCATAAGCCATTTCATCGAGCACTTGTTGTTTAAGGGAAGCAGGCGCTATTCATGCAGGAGGATTAAAGAATCGATTGAGGGAGTGGGGGGGGCGTTGAACGGCTTTACCTCAGAAGAGCTTACCTGTTATTTAGTAAAGATTCCCAAGCAATATCTTTCTGTGGCGATGGACATACTCTCTGACATGGTGCTGCATCCTCTCCTGCCACCCGAGGAAATGAAGAAAGAAAGGACAGTGATTTTAGAAGAGATAAAGATGTACAAGGATTTACCCCAGTATTATGTATACGATTTACTTGATAAGCTTTTATGGCCAGACCAGCCGTTGGGAATGAGCATTGCGGGAACTGAAGAGTCGGTGCTTGGCATACAGAGACAGGATATACGCGAATATAAAGAAACGTACTATACGGCAAGAAACATCCTTTTAAGCGTTGCCGGTTCTTATAACTACGATGTATTCATGCGTTACGCCCAGGATAGATTCGGTAGCCTTACGAAAAAGGCCACGACCAGTTTTGCGAGGGCCAGAGAAGGCCAGAAGAAGCCGGGGCTACATCTGTTGCGTAAAGATACTGAGCAGACGCATCTTGCCTTGGGGTTCCATGGCGTCAGCAGGACACACCCTTTAAGATTCGCGGTGGATTTATTGCACATACTGCTGGGCGCTAATATGTCAAGCCGTTTGTTTAATGAGCTGAGAGAAAAGAGGGGCTTGGCGTACGAGATAGGCTCCCAGGTGAAACGTTTTGAAGATACAGGTGCTTTTGTGGTCCATGCAGGTATTGATACCTCAAAGCTTAAAGAGGCGGTTTCAGTTATCCTGTCAGAATTGCATAAAATCAAGTTGGCGCAGGTCAAGGCAAGCGAACTTAAGCGCGCAAAAGATTTTTATTTGGGGCAGCTTGAACTGGCGCTTGAAGATACCCTTGACCGCATGCTTTGGATTGGCGAATCAGTCATTACGCAGGATAAGGTGTATACCTTAGAGGAGATTATAAAAGAGATCAGGTATATTAAAGCCAACGATGTACGCGAGGCAGCGCGTTTCATTTTCAGGGAAGAAAAACTTAATTTAGCGGTTATCGGGCCCGTGAAAGAAAGCCGGGAGGATCTCGAGCGCATCTGTAGGATATGATGAATACGGCGGACGTTTTTATATCGTTACCAATCACCCTTTTATTTATGCTCTTTCTGGCGTTGATTTCTTTTTTCTTTTCTGCGTCAGAAACGGCGGTCATCGGCTTAAGCAAGATAAGGCTGCGCCATATGGTGAATAAGGGCTTGCGGCACGCCCAAAGCCTCCAGCGGCTTGTCACTAAGCTGGATAAGTTCATTGCGGCAATTTTAATCGGAAACGATTTTGTCAATATAGCCATATCGGCAATTGTGACAGGTATATTGGTGCAGGTCTTAGGCTATCATTGGGGGGTCATCGTGTCTACTTTCGCTTCGACTTTCTTTGTACTGATCCTCTGCGAGATTACCCCGAAGATTCTAGCTACCAAACATACGGAGAAAATCGCCCTTTTTACCGCGCCCCTGATGGAGGCGTTTATCAAGATATTCCATCCCCTCATCGTCATATTTACCGCTACCAGTAATTTTATTTTACGTCTCCTAAAGATTGCCCCCGCCAAACGTTCACCCCTGATTACGGAAGAAGAAATCCGGATGATGATAGAGATCGGAAAAGAAGAGGGGGTCTTAAGCGATGAAGAGCGTAAACTGCTCTACCGCATTTTTGAATTCGGCGATATAAAAGTCGGAGATGTGATGGTGGCGAAGGAAAAAATGGTAGCATTAAACATAAACATGAGCGCCGATGAAATCTTAAGCGTGTTTATCGAAGAGGGCCATGCGAGGCTTCCTGTGTATGCGGGCAACCTCGATACTATCGTCGGGGTACTCTATGCGCGCGACCTGCTCTATATCCTGCGCGACAAAGGGTTGTTTCTCCTACAGGACTTATTGCACCAGCCTTATTATGTACCCCCTACGCTTAAGGTGAATGAGCTGTTGAGGAAGTTTCAGTCAGAAAGAATTCAGATCGCTATCGTGGCAGATGAACAGAAAAAGACGCTCGGCTTGGTTACCCTGGAAGATCTTTTAGAAGAGATTGTGGGGGAGATTGATGAACAACAAGCGAAATACCCGAAATAATAAGATTTGACAGGCGTAGTTACGTATGTTATTATTATTTCATTAAGTGTTTATTTTTGCAAAAAAAATACAAGGCAACATAGTTCATCACACAACCGCGTTAGCAAAAAGGAGGAAAGAAATGGCAGAAAAAGGTTATTGCGTCAAATGCAAGACGCAGAGAGAGATGAAAGAAGAGCAGAAAGTAACAATGAAGAATAAAAGGTTAGCCGTCAAAGGCAAATGCCCTGAATGTGGCACAGGCATGTATAAAATTTTAGGGAAACAATAAAAGGAGACACGCTCACATAGATTCAAAAAAAATAGCTCTGTATATCGCGAATCTTGCAAGGGATAAAAAGGCCCAGCAGGTGGTCGTTTTGGATATGCGTCAGGTCGTTAATTTCTGCGACTATTTCGTTGTCTTAAGCGCGCAATCCCAAAGGCAGATACAGTCCCTTGCCGAGATACTGCAGGAAGAATTAGGTACGCAGGGAATAAACTCTCTCACAAAAACGCTGCCGCACGACGAATCGGGATGGGTAGTTTTGGATTTTTCCAGTGTGGTAGTACATATTTTCAATAAGGCAATGAGAGAGTTTTATTCTTTGGAGCGGCTTTGGTCTGACGCCAAAAGGGTAAGAATCAACCGGCTCACAAAAAAGACATAATCTCTCCGCGTTACGGCACTTCTTTTAAAAAGGTCTCTTTCCGTATTTTACACGCAAAAGACATGAAAGAATCAATAGAGGCGATAATTACCAATGCGCTCAGCGAGGCTTTAAACTCTTTGGGTTCTGTGCAGCAGGATGTTGCAGAAAATGCGTTTCTCGATATCCCTGCAAACGCATCATTCGGGGATTACTCAAGCAATCTGGCCATGATGGTTGCAAGCCGGACGAAGCAAAACCCCCTGGAGCTGGGCAGGCGCATAGTAGGAGTCCTTGATGCTTGTCTTGATGCTTCGGGAGCAAAGAAGTACATCCGTTTTGTCAAAGTGCAGGGACCCGGATTCATTAATTTTTTCTTAAGCGAAGACTATTTCCGTGATTACTTAAGAAGCCTTGTTTCTTTAGGGGGCGATTTCTTGCGAGTAAACCTGGGAGAAAATCGCCGCGTCCTGATTGAGTTTGTAAGCGCAAATCCTACCGGCCCATTATCGGTTGCGCACGCCAGGCAGGGCGCAGTCGGAGATGCATTAGCGAATATCCTTGCGTTTGCAGGGTTTTTTGTCAAAAGAGAGTACTACCTTAACGATGAGGGTAACCAGATTACTATTCTTGGCTCTTCCGTTGAAGCAAGGCTCAAGGAATTATCCGGGGAAAAAGTAGAGTTCCCCGAAAATTTCTACCAGGGCGAGTATGTGATTGACCTTGCCAGGAGGATAAAGGAGGAGCATCTTGTGGTCAGGGATTTTTCCGAGTATGGCTTAAAGGATATTTCCCGTACCATTGGACAGGAACTCAATGATTTTTCCGTGCATTTTGACAATTGGTACAGCCAAAAGGAGTTACGCGAGAGCGGAAAAATACAAGAGGCGCTGGAGTTACTAAAAGAAAAAGGCTTTGTCTACGAACAGGACGGCGCACTCTGGTTTAAATCTACTGAGTTCGGGGACGATAAAGACAGGGTAGTAGTCAAGAGCGACGGTTCCTATACCTATCTTGCGCCAGATATCGCCTATCACCGTGATAAATATGAACGAGGTTTCCAGTGGCTCATCAATCTTTGGGGTCCGGATCACCACGGATACATAAATAGGCTAAAAGCCTCTGTCGGCGCGCTGGGTTATCCATCCGAATCTCTCTCTATCGTTATCGTGCAACTAGCCACTATCTTAAGGGATGGTAAGCCTGTTGAAATGTCGACCCGTAAAGGCCAATATATCACACTAAGGGAAGTCCTCAACGAGGTCGGCCCTGATGCATCGAGGTTTTTCTTTCTTATGCGGCGTACTTCCAGTCATCTTGATTTTGACCTTGAGGTTGCCAAGAAACAAACGTCTGAGAATCCGGTGTACTACGTGCAATACGCGTATGCCAGGATCTGCAGTATACTGCGGCAAGCCCAGCAAAGTGCCATCGCTGATACCGTTGATTTTACGTTACTGAGAGAAAACGAAGAACTCCAGCTCATCCGGAAGCTCTGGCAATTCCCCTATATAGTAAAAGTCTGCGTGAAAACACTCGATCCTTATATGATGACTGTATATTTGCAGGAACTATCAGAGTCTTTCCATCGTTTTTATGACCGGCACCGCGTACTTAACGATGATAACAAATTAACCTGCGCAAGGCTTTATCTTGTTCAGGGAGTGCGTAATACCCTGGATAAGGGTTTAGAGTTACTGGGGATTTCTAGGCCCGAGAAGATGTGACGATGCAAACCCATAAGATACTCACCGTCAACCTGCCCAATAAGAAACTTCAAGCCCGCCTCTGTGATGAATTGGGAATTTCGTATATCCTTGCCCAGCTATTGATAAATCGCGGTATTTCCAGCACGCAAGAGGCCGAAGGGTTCCTCCGCGGAGGGCTTGACCGGCTGCACGACCCCTATTGTTTTAGCGATATGCGCAGGGCAGTTGAGATTATCAAGGATGCGTGCCGCCGTAAAGAAAAGGTATTGTTATTCAGCGACTATGATGCTGACGGCGTCACTTCTTTAGCGCTTCTTACCGAAACCCTCTTACATATAGGAATCGACGCAGAATATTATATCCCCCACCGGGTGAAAGAAGGCTACGGTCTCAATAAAAACATACTCACAATTGCCCGGGACAAAAAAATAAAGCTTTTGATTACTGCGGATTGCGGCACCTCAAGCCATGAATATATCAGTGCACTTACGGCAGCGGGGACTAAGGTTATTGTCACTGACCATCACGAGCCGGTTGAGCCCAATGCTGTCGCATTTCCTGCAGCCGCCACCATCAATCCGAAACTAAAGCAATCCGGGTATCCGTATCGCGATTTGGCAGGAGTGGGAGTGGCATATAAGCTATGCCAGGCGCTTAGAGGCAAGCCGCTTGAGGAAGAACTTGACCTGGTGGCGATCGGCACTATTGCAGATGCAGTCCCTCTAACCGGAGAAAACCGAATTATCGTAAAAGAAGGACTTATGCGCTTGCCGCGTACAAAACGCCCCGGCCTTTTGGCCCTTATGGAAACAAGCAGGATAAAAAACAAAAGGATTACGCCTCACTTCATTAGTTTTATACTTGGACCGCGCATTAACGCCAGCGGCCGCGTTGATACGGCAGAGACTGCATTGCAGTTGTTATTGAGTCGTACTAAGGGCCAGGCTGAAGAATTGGCCAGGATAATCGAGGGCCATAACCGGCAGCGCCAGAAAATAGAAAGCGAAATCTTGGAAGAGGCGCAGGCATTAATCGACAAGGAGGTTAATTTTAAAGACCATACGATACTTGTCGTGGCAAAGGAAGGCTGGCATATGGGGGTGCTCGGTGTTGTTGCTGCCAAGCTTACCGAAAGGTTTTACCGGCCCACGATCCTCATATCTATGGATGAAACCCGCTGCAAAGGCTCAGGTCGTTCTATCGAGAATTTTCACCTATTCCAGGGGGTCTCTGAATGCCGCGACCTTTTAGAGAATTTTGGAGGGCATAAGCATGCAGTAGGTTTGGTTATTCAGAGAGATAACATCGAGACCTTTAAGAACAGAATCAATCTTTTTGCGCGGGAAAGGCTTGCTATTGACGACCTCCTGCGGCGTTTTAATGTTGACATGGAGGTGGGCTTGAGTGAAGTGAACGAGACGGTTATCCGTGAATTGGAATATCTTGCGCCTTTCGGCAACAGCAACCCCGAGCCTTTATTATACACCCGTAATCTAAGGGTGAAAGGAAGCGCTTGTGTGTTAGGGAGGGAAACGCTGAAGTTTTGGGTCACTGATGGTAGTGTTACCATGCCGGCCATCGGCTTCGGCATGGCGTCACTGAGCGGCCGATTCGAAGTGGCGTCCACCGTGGATCTGGTGTATAGCCCTAAAATAGACAGTTGGCGCGATGGAGAGAGTCCGATATTGGAAGTAAAGGAAATATTCTTTAAGCGATAATCAGGCTTTGGTGAAATTGCCCTTCTTGATGCATTTGCTGCAGATGAATACCCGCCGAGGATGGTTATGTATAAAGATCCTCATTTTTTGCAGGTTAGGTAGGAACGCCCTTTTGGTGCTGCGGACAATTTTACTGCCGGTACCGCCTTTGCTTTTGGCCATCCCTTTTCTTACCACGCTTTTGCCGATAAGTTTGCCTTTTCCGCATAACGCACATTTTTTTAACATAGCATTACTCCGTCTGAAAATTTTTAATTAACCTTCGAGGTTAAAGTATACTTGAAAATGAAATATTGTCAAGGTAAAATGTAGGCAATAATGAGTAAAATATTAGATAGTCTCAACAAGGAACAGAGAGAAGCGGTTACCCACAGAGAAGGCCCGCTTCTCATTATTGCGGGAGCAGGCACAGGCAAGACCACGGTGATTACCCGCAGGATATCCTGGTTGCTTGCGCAAGGGTTAGCGAAGACTGATGAGATCTTGGCCCTTACCTTTACGGAAAAGGCGACGCGCCAGATGCAGGAGCGGGTCGATATACTGCTTCCTTACGGATATTTGGATATCTGGATTTCTACGTTCCATGCGTTTGGAGACAGGCTATTGCGGGAAAACGCCCTTGTTGCCGGCTTGGACCCCGATTTTAAGGTGCTCACGCTTCCGGAAGCAGCTGTATTTTTCCGCGAACATCTGTTTGAATTTAGCCTTTCTTATTACCGTCCTCTTGCTGACCCTACCCGTTTTATTGAAGCGCTCATATCGTTGTTTAGCAGAGCAAAGGATGAAGATATTTCTCCTGGGGAGTACCTTGAGTTTACTCAAGGGCTTTTGCGTAAGGCAAAAGAGGCACCCCAAGACAAAGCGCTGGAAGAAAGGGCGCTGCAACAGATAGAGGTGGCTGGTGCATATTCCCAATACCAGGAACTGCTTGCCCGCTACGGCCTTTTAGATTTCGGCAACCAGTTTTACCTTGCCTTGGAGTTGTTGCGTACGCATCCGGCGGTATTACAGAAATACCAGCAGCAGTTCAAATATATCCTGGTCGACGAATTTCAGGATACTAATTTTGCACAATTTCAGATTATCAAATTATTGGCGGGGAATCGTAAGAATATCGCCGTGGTGGCTGATGACGACCAGTGTATTTACCGTTGGCGGGGAGCCGCATACAGCAATGTATTGAATTTTATATCCGAATACCCCGCTGCCGAGAAAGTAAGCCTTATTCAGAACTATCGCTCCACGCAGGTAATCCTGGATAGCGCCTATCGTCTCATTCAACACAATAATCCGGAACGATTCGAAATCAAGGCCCATATAGACAAACGACTCGTAAGCACAATCAAAGAGGCTCAACCGGTCCATCACTTGCATTTTGAAGCTAGGTCTAATGAGTCGGATGCAGTGGCCAGGATGATAAAAGAAAAAGTACAGTCCGGAGAATATACCTATCGGGACTTCGCAATTCTAGTACGCTCCAACTCTGATGCCGAACCATTTTTGCAGTCCTTGAACATGCGGGATATCCCCTGGCAGTTTAGCGGAAACCAGGGTCTCTATACAAGAGAAGAAGTAAAGCTTTGCATTCACTTCTTACGGGTTGCCGCCAATCCCTATGATTCTCTAAGTTTCTATTATTTGTTGAGTTCAGAGGTGTATGGGTTTGACCTTGCTGAACTTAGCTTATGTGCCCATTATGCAAAACGAAGGAACAAACCGCTCTACCAGGTTTTTCGTGAATTAGGCGGCATCGATGAACTTAAGGGCTTACGCGCAGAATTCCTGAGTAAGGTAAGGCAGGTGTTGGAGGATATCGAGGCGTTTTTAAAAACCGCACGCCAGGAGTCTGCCGGAAGGCTTTTGTATAGCTTTCTTACTGATACAGGTTACCTTAAGACCCTTACCGCCGCAAAAACGCTTGAGCAGGAGACGAAAATCCAGAACCTGGCGAGGTTCTTTTCTATTGTGAGGGATTTCGAATTAGTTGCCAAGGAGCCTCGCGTCATCAATTTTGTGAATTATCTTAATCTTTTGATTGAGGCAGGAGACGATCCTTCTGGAGTTGAGGCCGATGAAGACTCAGATGCGGTAAATGTGCTTACCATACATAAGGCAAAGGGTCTTGAGTTCAGGATAGTGTTTCTGGTAAGCCTAGTGCACGGACGTTTCCCGTGGCCCCACCGCAGACAAGCACTTGAGTTACCCGACGAATTAATAAAAGAGGTGTTGCCCGTAGGGGATTTCCATATTCAGGAGGAACGCAGGCTTTTTTATGTGGGCATGACCAGGGCAAAGCAAGAGCTCTTCTTAACCAGCTCAAGCGACTATGGCGGCACGCGCGTAAGGCGCGTAAGCCAATTCGTGGGTGAGGCGCTGGGGAAAGAAGTGTTAATCCAGGCACAGAAGAAGACGAGCGCTATTGAGCAGATAGAGCATTTTGCCCTCCCGCAGGAGAGCATCGCTGCGCCGGCGGGCGTACCCTCAGCGGATAAACTTATTTCCTTAAGCTACTATCAACTTGATGATTATCTTACTTGCCCCCTGAAATATAAATATGTAAATATCCTGCGCATACCTATCCTAGAACATCATACCGTTATTTATGGACGGGCGATGCATGAAGCAGTCTGTAAATTCTTTCAGCATAAGGCCGCGGGAATCAATATGGACTTGGCAGAGTTGCTTGAAACCTTTAGTGCCAGCTTTGATCCCCAGGGCTTTTTGGACGAGAAACATCAGGAAGAACGCCTGCGCATCGGCAAGGAAGCGCTGGTCAGGTTCTTTAACGACGAGCGTACGCGAAAGTCTCGCCCCCTCTTTATAGAGAAGGGTTTTTCTTTTATGTTCGAACATAATAAAATCGCGGGTCGTTTTGACCGGGTAGACGATGAAGGGGGCCAGGCGGTGATTATGGATTTTAAGACCTCCGATATGAAAACCAAGAAAGAGGCGGAGAAGAGGGCTAAGGAGAGTCTTCAGCTGAGCCTTTATGCATTTGCCTACCAGCAGATCTTTGGCAGTATGCCCATCAGGGCAGAGCTTTATTTTCTTGAATCCGGCCTCGTTGGCAGTAGGGTTCCAGAAGCAGGCGACATAGAGGGCGTAAAGGAAAAAATAAGGCTGGTATCCGACGGAATCAGACAGAAGCGCTTTGAGGCAATGCCTGCCTACATGGCTTGTACGTACTGTGCGTATAGCCAGATATGCCCTTTCGCAATGCGTTAGACTTTAGCGGTTTGCCGATGGCAATCTTCTTATTGTGCAGACCTGTGCAAAATTGACATTTGAGGTACGGGTGGTATAATGTTTTCAAAAAGCCATACAATCATACGGGCAAAACTCTGTATATGAAAAGAAAAACGCAGCGGATTACTAAGGACACCACTAAGGCAGCACCTGCCCTTGTCGGCCTTTTACACAAGACAGTTACCGGCCCTCAAGCGCAATTGCGCTTTCCCCAGATAATTATCGATGCCATACCTACCCCTGTATTTTATAAAAACACACAAGGGGTATACCTTGGTTGCAATAAGGCATTTGAACAATTTCTGGGCTTACCAAGAGAAAAAATAATCGGTAAGACTACAAACGAGGTGTTGCCGCAGGATGTCGCGGAGGCCCACGGGAATAAAGATGGGGAGTTGTTTGCAAAAGGAGGAATCCAACATTACGAGAGCCTTATGATTATGCCCGATGGCAAAAGGCACGATGTAGTGGTGTATAAAGAGGCATTTTCTGATGCCCGCGGAGGCGTCGCAGGGATGGTAGGTGTTGTGTTCGATATCTCAGACCGCAAGAAAATGGAAGGGATGCTCAGGGATTCCCGCAGCGAGCTTGAGATAAGGGTAAAGGTCCGGACTGCCGAATTGAGTAAAGCAAACGAAGATTTGCATATTGAGATGGACAAGCGCATAAGAGTTGAAGAAGAGCTTAAGGCGGAGCGCAGGCTTTTTATCGGGGGGCCAACAGTGGTCTTTAAGTGGAAGAACGAAGAGGGTTGGCCCGTAGAGTATATTTCTGCGAATGCAAAAGAGCAATTTGGTTACGAGCCGTCGGATCTTACAAATGGCAAGATCAGGTATGCACAGGTGATTTTTCCGGACGACCTCGATAGGGTTGCCGAAGAGGTAAGACGCTATAGCCAGGAGGGATTATCTTTTTTTGAGCAGGAGTACCGTATTGTCTGTTCCGGCGGAAAAATTAAGTGGGTGCGCGATTTTACGGTGGTAGTGAAGGATTCAGACGGCGTGATTACCCATTATCACGGCTACGTGTATGATATTACGGTCCGTAAGCAGATAGAACAGAGGATCCGGGAGTCAGAATTGCGCTATCGGACGATCCTTGATTCGATGGGCGATGCCATCCATGTGGTTGACGAAAACCTAAAGATCCTGATGGTAAACAAAGAGTTTAAGCAGTGGAATAAGGAACTGGGGCTTACAGCCGCTATGACCGGTCGAGCACTCTATGAAGTTTTTCCTTTCTTGAAAAATGAGGTGCGCCAAGAATACCAGAAGGTTTTTAAAACCGGCAAGGCAGTGGTGACCACAGAGGTGTATACTATCAACAAGAAACAACTGCACACACAGACTCGCAAAATACCGATTATCGAGGAAGGGAAAGTCACTTACGTACTCACTGTAATCCGGGATATTACGGAACCGCGCAAAACTTAAAAAATAATCTATTCGCCTTGCGAGGAAGAAATGAAGCTTGCACACGCGGCGGTGTTGGGTATGATTTTATTGTTTTCTGGAGGTTATCAAGAAGCGAACGCAAAGATGATTGCCGTTTCAGGGACAGAACTGCCTATTTTTGAAGATTCCATCCTCGTCCCTGAGGAAACGCGCTATAGTGCAGATTTGAAGGTTGTCACCTACGCAGTGTCAAAACCGCTCGAGGAAGTAATCGCATTCTACGAATCTTTTCTTAAAGAGCAGGGATTTTCGTGTCTCGGAGGAAGAAGAGAGGGCAGCTTTGATGCGTCGGTCAAAAGAGGCCAAAGTATGTTCACTTTGAGGATCTACACCGTGCAGAACCGCACGATTGTACAGTGTATATGGTAAGAAGTGCTTTCCTATTGCCGGCTATACTGTTATGCGTGACCCTGTCAGGATGCGCGACCCTATATAATCCCGCCACAGGAAAAAACGAATTCATACTTATCAATAGCAAGACCGAAGTGGCTCTCGGCGCCAATATGATTCCTATGCTTACCCAGCAGTATCCTCTATTGCACGCAAAAGATTTCCAAGAGCGGGTGAACAGATTAGGCGGGCGCATTGCGGCTGCTTCAGACCGCAAGGACATCGAGTATAAATTTTTTGTACTTGATAGCAAAGAATTAAACGCGGTAACGCTTCCCGGAGGCTTTATTTACGTCAATAAAGGTCTCATGGAGATACTTGGCGATGATGAGCTTGCCTATGTGGTTGCGCATGAAGTCGGCCATGTCGCAGCAAGGCACATCGCAAAAAAAATCCAGTCCAATATGGCGTATCAGCTCATCTTGGGCGCTGCGTTTGCGGGCGCAGGCGACAAAGGTGCAAAGAGTGCCCAGAACATTGCCAGAGGCGTTGATATTGCATATACCCTGATAGATTTAAGTTACAGCCGTAAAGACGAATTCGAAGCAGACAGGCTTTCCGTGAAATATGCCTTGAAAGCCGGATTTGACCCTTGCGCCTGCCTCCAGGTGCTTGAAAAGATTAAAAAGACCGAAGGTCCGCAATGGAAGACGTTGAGGTATTTCAGGACGCACCCTTATGTTGATGAGCGTATCGCTGTAATCAAAAAAGAGATCCCGGCATCGGTTACGTGCGGCAGCAAAACGTAAAGGAGGAAGGAGCGGTGGAAAGATATGCAGAGAGGGAAGGCGAGGGTTTTGAATCGGCAAAAACAAAATCCATCCGGGGCCTAGAGGAAAAGATGTCAGGTATTGCCCCCGGTTCTCTAAGGTATCAGGTGCTTGAAGGGGCGAGGGATTTCAAGAATTCTTGGATAGCGCTTGGCCGCCTGCTGTATACTGTATGGAAGGATAAATTATACCGCGGATGGGGATTTCTTACATTCGATGCATACATAAAACAGGAGATCGGCATAAAAAAACTGACCGCGATGAAACTCCTAAGATCCTATTATTTTCTCGAACAGGAAGAGCCTCAGTATCTTAAGGCCAGCGTCGCAGAGGACCGAGACGTTGCTACCATTGCGCCTTATGAGTCCATTGACGTCTTGCGGCTGGCAAAGAATAAAAGCGAATTGGATCAGGAAGATTACGCGCATTTCAAGCAGGCGATCTTTGAAAGGGGTAAAGATTTCCGCGAGGTAAGAAAGGAGCTTACTGCGCTTATAAGGGAGAGGAAAGAAACAAGCCCGCAGGAGGCGCTTGAGCTACGCAGAATGAATACGGTAAAACGCCTGCTGGGTACCTTGCGATCCCTCAGACAGGAGATTGAAGTAGCTAAACTGGTGCCCCACGTGCTCATTAAAGAAACAGCCGAGTTAATCCGCAAGATCGAGGCTGAAATTTCTTAGGATGCGCGCGGAGAAAACAGGAGGTAGGAAGAAAATGCAGATGACGATACGTACGCTTTTCGCTATGGTGCTCTTGCTATCTATGTCTTCGGTAATTTTCGCAGAAGAATTCTGCGCAGAAACTTTTACGGTGACTCAGGGGGTGCAAATACAGGGGAGGATATGTTCTGCGCCTAATAAGATGAGGATAGAGAATCAGGGAAATGTTATTATTGCCCGCATGGATCTCGGGAAAGCCTGGATTCTCCTTCCCGATGAGCGGATGTACGTGGAACAGCCTTTGGATCTATCTCGGATTATGGGAATGCAGCAGAAATACCCCGGAGAGGTTTCGCGCACCTTTGAGGGTAAAGATGAAGTGGATGGAAAGTCTGCAGAGAAATATAGGATAACCTATGAGTCCGCAGGCAAGCAATACGTTATGCTTGTTTGGTTTGTGCCGGGCATAGGGATGCCGGTGAAGACCGTTGCCGAAGACGCAAGCTGGTCAACCGAATACAGGAATATTACTACAGAGAAACAGCCCGAATCGTTATTTGAGATACCCCCTGAGTATAAAGAACTAAAGATGCCCTCTATGAGCGGGATGGTGCAAAGGCAATGAGGTAGCTGCCGTTGGGGGGAGTCGTTTTTTATTAACCCGTACGCCGGTTTTCAAAGGGAAAGAGATTGGGAAAGAAGAGGATGTTTTTTAAGAAAGAAATGGAGTATCTAAAGATTCGTCCAGAAGACGTAGAGGAGCGGTTCGTTCGTTCACGCGGCCCTGGCGGCCAGAATGTCAATAAGACCTCAACGTGTGTATGGTTGCGGCATATTCCTACGGGCACTGAGGTGAGGTGTCAGAGGGAGCGCTCCCAGTCGTTGAATCGGATGATTGCCTGGGAAGTGCTTATTAAAAAGATCAAACAGCGGTTTCGTGCGCAAGAGATGCGTCAGCTTGCCGAGCGGACAAAAGAAAAAAAGGCTCGCTGGAGAAGACCAGAACGCCTGAGGCTATTGCTGGTTGAATCAAAACGCAGGCATTCTAAGAAGAAGAGGTCCCGCGGGAAGCTACTTGAAATTGAATAAAATTATTTCTATGCTATAATACATAAAAGGTAGATGCGCGCGTAAAAGAGACGCAAAACCATAAGGAGGCCTTTAATGGTTGAAAGAAGCGAATTCCAGGGGAAACCTGTGATTATCCTAAGGAGAAACGAACAGGACAGGTACCCTTTTTCCTTCGGTCTTTCTAAGGCAAGGCTCATTTTGGAAAATATCGAAGAAATCAAGAAATTCGTTAAAGAAAACGAATAAGAGGCTCTTAGCAGGGGCCTGTGAAGCAAGGAAGTTCTTTCTTTCCGCGCAGCATTCCAATCCGCTTTACCGAAGGTTCATTTCCGATCGAAGGCCTTATCTGTATAGAGGATAACGAAGATGCCGCAAGACTTCTTTAGGTGTTTTCGACTTAAAAAGGACATCCGAGGATGCGGCCAGGATAAAAAAACGCAAAAAATGATTGATAAAAATAGTTGCATAATGGCGATAGTGTGTTATACTAAATTGTTTTATTCGCATGTGAATGAAAGAGTTAACTATTAACAGGGAGGAGTAAGGCGTGCCGTCAGAATTAATCAAAAAACTATTGGAATCCGGGGTACATTTTGGGCATAAAACCTCACGTTGGAACCCCAAGATGAAGAAGTTCATTTTCAGCTCGCGCAGCGGTATCTACATCATCGATTTGGAAAAAACAGAGGAGTGCCTGCATAAGGCTAAAGATTTTGTGCTAGATATTACTTCTAAGGGAGAGCTCATGCTTTTTGTGGGGACAAAAAAGCAGGCCCAGGAGGTAATCCAGCACGAAGCAAGTAGGTGCGGTATGTATTATGTGAGCGAACGTTGGCCTGGAGGGTTGCTGACAAACTTTTTCACGGTCAAGAAGAGCATTGCCCGTTTAAAACAAATTGAACAGATGAAGGATACAGGGATATTCAATAACCTCACCAAGAAAGAAGTTGCTTTACTCGAGAAAGAGTTGGGTAAACTCAAGAAAAGTTTCTCCGGTATCGTTCAGATGGAGCGTATGCCCGGCGCTATGTTTGTAGTTGACACCAAGAAGGAGGAGACGGCAGTGAAAGAGGCGCTGCGTCTTTCCATACCTATTATCGGACTCATCGATACCAACTCTAATCCCGACCACATCACGTATCCTATCCCAGGCAATGATGACGCGACAAAATCGATTCAAACGATTACTTCTTTTATTGCGGATTGCGCGATTGAGGGCAGACAGAGGTTTCTTTCTTATCTTTCTCAGGGAAGTGCGGCTTTAAAGGAAAAAGTCCAAAGACAGGAAGAGCTTCTTCCTGAAGAAATAGCCCAGATCAAGGCGTTTGAAGAAATAGTGGAAGGCAATGATGAGTTACCGCAAGGAGAACAGAAACCAGGCAAAAAAGGGCGTCCCGTACCGCCTCATAAAAAAGAATAATATTTCCGAAGGAGGCAATGTCGAGCTATGAAGGTATCTCTTGAATTGATTAAGGATTTACGCGCTCGCAGTTCTGCCAGCGTGACTGACTGCAAAAAAGCGCTTCAGGAAAGCGACGGTAACATCCAGAAGGCCCTTGAGTATTTGAGGAAAAAAGGCCTTGAGTTTGCCGCAAAGAAGAAGGACGATAAGGCGCACGAGGGGAGGATTGAGGCATATGTACACCTCGGCAATAAGCTCGGCGTTCTGGTGGAAGTAAATTGCGAAACAGATTTTGTGGCCAGAAACAGCGATTTCTGCCAGTTCACCAAAGATATTGCTATGCAGATAGCCGCATGCAGCCCCCTGTATATTAAAAAAGAAGAAGTGCCTGCAGACATTCTTAAGGAAGAGAAGGACAAGCAGGCATTCTATAAAGAAAAATGCCTGCTTGAACAGCCTTTTGTAAAAGATTCTTCTATGACCGTACATGATTATTTAGGGAGTCTGGTGGTTAAGATTGGCGAAAATATTATTGTCCGCAGGTTTATCCGCTACCGGCTTGGCGATTAATGACGCGCATCAGTCCCCACTACAAGAGAGTGATCCTTAAGCTTAGCGGCGAGGCCCTACAAGGCAGTCAATCCCACGGTATCGACCACTCAATATTACTTTCTATCGCTCGCCAAGTCAAAGAAGTAAGGGGCCTAGGTGTTGAAATAGCGCTAGTGCTTGGCGGCGGAAACATTTTTCGCGGCCAGGAGAATTCTGCTTCGAAAGGCTTGGGGATGGATAGGTCTGTTGCCGATTATATGGGGATGTTAGCTACCGTGATTAACGGAATGGCGTTGCAGGATGTGCTTGAGAAAATGCATATGCCTACGCGCGTGATGACCGCGATTGAAATGGAGAGGATCGCAGAGCCCTATATCCGCAGGAGGGCCATACGGCACCTTGAAAAAGGGCGGGTGGTTATTTTTGTCGCAGGCACAGGCAATCCCTATTTTACGACGGATACGGCAGCTGCATTGCGGGCGATGGAGATCAATGCAGACGCGCTCCTTAAGGCGACAAAAGTGGACGGTGTTTACTCGGCGGATCCGATGAAAGTAAAAAACGCAAAGAAATTTGACCGTTTGCAATATATCGATGTGCTCAAGAAAAGATTAAAGGTTATGGATTCGACAGCCATAAGCCTTTGTATGGATAACAAGCTTCCCATAGTGGTATTTAATATCAATAGGCAGGGCAATATTAAGCGGGTTGTTATGGGTAAACGCGTCGGTACCATTGTCGGATAGGGGGAAGTCATGACTATCAAAGAATTATTGCATGCGACAGAAGAGAAGATGAAGAAGGTGATTGATTTTGTGAAACGCGATTTCTCGGAAGTCAGGACCGGCAGGGCAAGTCCCAGCCTTGTGGAAGGATTGCACATTGATTATTATGGTACGCCTACTTTACTGAAGCAACTCGCTTCGATAGCAATCCCTGACCCCCATCTGGTTACGATACAGCCATGGGATCCCCAGGCGATTGCAGATATCGAGAAGGCAATACTTAAGTCGAATCTCGGAATTACCCCTTCTAATGACGGCAAGGTGATTAGGTTATCTGTGCCGCAGTTGTCAAAAGAGAGGCGTCAGGAATTAGTGAAGGTGGCACACAAGATGGCTGAGGCCGCAAGGGTTTCGTTGAGAACAGTGCGCCGGGAAGCAAAGGAACAATTGGAAAAACTGGAGAAGGACAAGGTTATTACGGAAGACGATAAGTTCAAAGGCATAGATGCCTTGCAGAAGCTGGTCGATCATTATACGGCAAGCGTAGAAGAATCGCTGAAGCATAAAGAAAAAGAGATCCTTGAGTTTTAATTGCCACGGAGAATAATAATCCCCTCGCTGGCTTCATACTATATAGGTCAATAGATTTGGGCCACTAGCTCATCTGGTAGAGCACCACCCTTTTAAGGTGGGTGTGCCGCGTTCGAGTCGCGGGTGGCTCATAAAATTTTTTACACAGTAAAAAATTTTACTCCGAGCGATACACAAAAGCTTTATTCAGGCTTAAGCGAGGAGGATGCGTACTGCGTTAAGCGTAGGGCGTACAACGCATAACGCCGAGTACGCCACGCAAAACGCGCAACGCATAGAGGGCTCTTGTATTATAATAGGTTAAGGCTAAGGTTAAGGACGCGGACGTGGCGGAACTGGCATACGCGTTAGGCTTAGGACCTAATGGCAGCAATGCCTTGGGGGTTCAACTCCCTCCGTCCGCATTTTACATGGAGTTGAACCCAGTTGGGGGTTCTCCCGTTTCAATCACCTTGATTGTACGAAACGGGACCTCCGTCCGCATAATGCATGAAATTGAATAGAGGGCGGGGATCTCCGTTTCCAATCAGCTTAAGGGTGCGAAACGGATCCCTGTCGGTAGAAGTAACATGATGCGACAGGAAAGGGGTGAGTGGGTAAAAATAGTAAGAGGAAAAACGCAGAAAATTTTCTCATATAAAAACATTATCATTCACGTTGCGTCAAGGCTTATCTATTGGGATGTTGAGCGGGAAAAAATTTAAAAGTATTCATGCGGGAGTAGCTCAGCTGGCAGAGCGCTACCTTGCCAAGGTAGTTGTCGCGGGTTCAAATCCCGTCTCCCGCTCCATTGACTGACAGAAGGAAAGGAGAAGGTAGTATGAAAATCATGGATTTTCTATCAAAAGAGGCAATATTACCCGATATTAAATCCACCAAAAAGGAAGAGGTAATCAAAGAATTGGTGGATGCATTGGTACAGGCTGGGGATATTGACAAATCCGGTAGCAATAAGCTTATTGAGGCCCTTATGGAGAGGGAATCCCTTGGTTCTACTGCCATTGGGCAGGGAATCGCTATCCCTCATGCTAAATCTGAATCCATAACCAAGCTGGTAGGGGCATTCGGGCTCTCGCGCAAGGGGGTAGATTTTGATTCTCTTGACGGAGAGCACGTATATATATTCTTTTTGCTGGTTGCACCCCAGGATTCCGCCGGCCCGCATTTGAAAGCCCTGGCACGCATCTCGCGGCTTTTTAAAGACAAACATTTTCGAGATAATCTGCGCATTTGCCAGGACCGGGAAGGTATTATCAAGGTCATAAGCCAAGAAGATGAAAAAATTTAACTTTATTATGCTGGTTGCGAGAGGAAAGAGCATATTTAAATGGCTTTCTCCTGGTATTGGTATTAAACGATGGATCGGACTGAGTTCTCTGGGGGTGATCCTTATCGTCACCGGTGCGTTGTTTTTTAGGTACGCCGAGGAATACTTCATCAATAAGATTTTAGATGTAATCGTAATACTGTCAGGAATCATAATTTTGATATTGGGTTTTAAACGCATGGCTCAGTCCTTAATCGGCGCTATTGTGCCGTCTTCAAGATCGGATGTGCTCGTTGATATTTTATACCAGAGAAGGCAGTTAGGCCGCGGGGCGCGTATCGCTGTTGTTGGGGGAGGGACAGGCCTCTCAGTGCTTTTAAGCGGCTTAAAAGAATACACCTCTAATATTACGGCAATCGTTACCGTTGCCGATGACGGCGGGTCGTCCGGACGCCTGAGGCAACAATTTGATATCCTGCCTCCCGGTGATATACGTAACTGCTTGGTCGCCTTGGCAGATGCCTCTACCCTTATGAGGGAGTTGTTTCAGTTCCGTTTTGAAAAAGGCTCTGAGCTTGCGGGTCACAGCTTCGGGAATCTTTTCATCACCGTCATGACGAGGCTTACGGGTGATTTCGAAAAGGCGATCAAGGAAACAAGCAAGGTATTAGCCCTGCGCGGCCAGGTAATACCGTCTACCCTAAATAACGTGATTCTGGTTGCGCAACACCAAAACGGCTCGATTACCGAAGGGGAAGACAAAATCCCAAAAGCCCGCATTTCAATCGAACGAGTGTTTCTTAAGCCCGAGCATCCTGAGGCGACCCCTGAGGCGATTAAGGCTATCGAGGACGCCGACATTATCGTTTTGGGCCCAGGATCTCTGTATACGAGCATTATCCCGAACCTTTTGGTGAAGGACATAACGGATGCGCTTGGTTCTGCGAAGGCAACCAAGGTCTATGTCTGTAATATCATGACTCAACCGGGGGAGACAGATAGTTTTAGCGCCTCCGCACACGTAAAGAACCTTGTTGCACACAGCCATCCAAGGGTTCTTGACTATTGTATTGTCAATACCGGCGTTATCCCTTCTTCGATACTCAAGCGCTATGAGAGCGAAGGGGCTCTCCCTGTGCTTAGCGACAGAAAAAGTATCGAGAATATGGGATACCGCGTTATCTTGGAAGATATAGTTTCCATTACCGATAATGTGGTTAGGCACGACCCTTTGAAGCTTGCAAGAATAATCATGGGATTTATTGAGGAACTTTGAGGCGCTGAATGGTAACAGTGAAGAAAAAATTAACAGTGAAAAATAAGCAAGGTCTGCATGCCCGGCCCGCTGCGCTTTTTGTGCAGATTGCGAATAAGTTTGATTCTCGCATCACCGTCAGAAGAGACGATGAGGAAGTAAACGGAAAGTCTATCATGGGAATTTTGATGCTGGGCGCGGAACAGGATAGTCAGATCATGATCGAGATCGAAGGCCATGATGCAGAGCTGGCAATGGAAGCATTAGAAAAGATTATTAATCAAGAGGAATAGCATGCTAAAACTAAAAGGGATTGCTGCTGCTCCGGGGATAACCATTGGCCCTGCGTACAGGTTCGGGAAGGAAGAATTTGATATTGTCCGCGAGCAGATTAAGCCCGAAGATATTCCCTTACAGATCCAGCTTTTTGAAGAGGCCTTAATTCAGACGCGCAGAGAAATACTTGAGCTTCAGAAAAGAATCAGTTTTGATATGGGGCAGGAAGAAGCCCAGATATTTGACGCGCACCTCTTGGTTCTAGAAGACCGCATGCTTATAGAAGAAGTGATTTCGCGGCTGAAGAAGGAGATGGTAGGCGTTGCTTTTATTTTTTCCGAGGTTTTAAAAAAATATATCGAGGTTTTTTCCAAAATAGAAGACGATTATTTAAAAGAACGTACCGCTGATTTGAACGATGTGGGCAGGAGGGTATTACGTAACCTTTTGGGTAAGAAACAGAAGAGCCTGGCGGACTTACAAGAGAAAGTGATTGTGGTAGCGCATGATCTTTCTCCTTCGGATACTGCCGCTATGCATAAACAACTGGTATCCGCATTTGTTACCGATATCGGAGGAAAAACCTCCCACACCGCTATTATGGCGAAATCCTTAGAGATTCCGGCGGTTGTCGGGTTAGAAATGGCGACGACCCGTATTAAAAATAACGACTTACTGATTGTCGACGGCACTATGGGTACGGTCACGGTAAATCCCGATGAAGAGACGCTCACGTTCTATCGCCAGGAGGAGCAAAAGCTTAAAGGGATTTCAGAAAAATTCCTTGCGGTTAAGGATTTACCCGCAGTGACCGTTGATGGGAAGACTGTCGAAGTCTCAGCAAACATCGAGCTTCCTGAGGATATATCGTCAGTCAAGCTCCATGGAGGGCAGGGCATCGGGCTTTACCGCACCGAGTTTTTTTATATGAACAGAAAAGACCTACCTACCGAAGAAGAGCATTTTCAGGCCTATAAGTATGTTGCCGAACAAATGAACCCTTACGGGGTCGTCATACGTACGATTGATCTGGGCGGAGACAAATTTCTTTCGCAGTTTGATATCCCGAAAGAAATGCAACCATTCCTTGGCTGGCGCGCCATACGTTTTTGCCTTGCTCGTCCCGATGTCTTTAAGGTACAGTTAAGGGCCATACTGCGCGCTTCGGCATTCGGAAAACTAAAGCTTATGTACCCGATGATCTCTGGGATCGAAGAGCTGAATCAGGCAAATTCGATTCTTAAGGAATGCAAAGAGGAGCTCAGGAACGAAGGAACGGCTTTTAATGACGCAATCGAAGTAGGGGTAATGATAGAGGTTCCTTCTGCCGCAATAACTGCGGATTTATTGGCAAAAGAAGCCGACTTTTTCAGCATCGGCACCAATGACCTTATTCAGTATTCCCTGGCAGTAGACCGTACGAACGAAAAAGTGGCCTACCTGTACGAACCGGCGCATCCGGCAGTGTTACGCATGATTAAAAACATTATCGAGGCAGGGCACGCCAATAATATCTGGGTGGGGATGTGTGGGGAGATGGCTTCTGATGCCACCTTTTCTTTAATGCTTCTTGGCCTTGGGCTTGATGGATTCAGCTTGAATTCACTGGCTATCCCTCAGTTGAAATATATCATCCGCTCAGTCACGCTTGAGGAGTCAAAAAAAATAGCCAAGGAGGCGTTAAGTTTATCTACGGCAAAAGCGGTGGAGTCTTTTATGGAGCAGAAAATAAAGGAGATTTTAGGATGATAGCTGCGCTCAAGGGTTTCTCAGGGGTAGAGATATCCTTAGATACCGCTAAGCCGGAATTAGTATTTGCCACAGAGCTCAATGCCCATGCGCCTGGCATACGGACATTGGAAGAGATGCGCGAGGTTATCCTTGATAAGACGCTTGTGCTTCCCAAGGAATTATATTATATGTATCGAGATGTGTATATGAAGAAAGACACGGGATTATTACAATCGCATAAATTGCGCTATGACGTGACGTTAATAAAACCCGACATGCTCGGTAAGGAGCTTATGAAGACTGCCGGGCACTATCATCCAGGAGATTTTGGGGAATTATACGAGGTGTTACACGGCAGGTGTTTCTGCCTTTTGCAGCGCTACCGGACTGAAGATGCTACCGTGATTGAAGAGGCGATTTTGGTGAAGGCAAAGGCGGGGCAAAAGATAGTCATTCCGCCCGGATTTGGGCACATTCTCGTTAATCCCGGTCCGCAACATCTAGTCACCTCTAATTGGGTAAGCAGCGAATTTAAGTCGGAATACGAATTGTATAAAGAAACGCAGGGCGCGGCCTATTTTATTATGCAGGAAAACGCAAAAGTAACATATATCCCCAATCCTAATTTTAAGAAGGTTACTGCGCTTCGCATCGTCGAGCCCGCTGGCAGAATTGAGGCATTCGGGCTTGCCGAAGGAAGCCCTATGTATCCGTTGATTAACCGCAGTCCCGAAAAGCTTGCTTTTCTCAACCGGCCTTTAGATTTTAACTATGCGGATGTATTCGTCAATTCCTCGGGAGGGTTGCTTTAGGATGAAGGTAGTGATTCTTGCAGCCGGCTACGGTACCCGTTTATACCCTTACACCAAAAACTTCCCCAAGCCCTTGCTTGACGTCAAAGGTAGGCCTATTATTGAGTATCTCTTGCATAAGCTTGAGCGCAGGAGTGATGTTTCCAAGGTTATTGTGGTAACAAACAGCAGGTTTTACAAGCACTTTGTGTACTGGAAGAAGAGTGTGCGCACGAGGCTTGTGCTGGAAATTGTAAACGATCTTAGTAAGAGTCCAAAAGACAAGCTGGGCGCAATTAAGGATATGGAATTGGTGTTTAAGAAGGAAGGTTACAAAGGGGATTTTCTTGTGCTTGGAGGCGATAATTTCTTTAAGGGCTGGCTTGATGGCTTTATACGTTTTGCACAGCGCAAATCTCCCGGAATCACCATAGGAGCGGTGGATATAGGTGATAAAAAACAGGCACGCCACTATGGGGTATTAAGAATGGGAAAAACAAAACGTATCTTGGAATTTCAAGAAAAACCCGAAGCACCGAAGTCGACATTGGTAGCGATGTGTCTTTATTATTTTCCTTCTGTCAAGGTGCCTTTGGTAAAACGTTATCTCGCCGACCCAGGCAATTATCGCGATGCCGTAGGGGCATACATCAAATGGCTCATTGCGCACGATGAGGTATTCGGATTTCGATTCCGGTCCCTCTGGTTTGATATCGGGCGCGTAGATACGTATATAACCTTAAACCGGTTACTTTCAAAAAGGAGAGAATAGATATGTCGAAATCGTTTTTTACTTCAGAATCAGTTGCCGAAGGGCATCCGGACAAACTCTGCGACCAGATATCTGATGCGATCCTCGATGAGGTGCTCAGGCAAGACTCCAAGGGGCGCGTGGCGTGCGAGACATACGTGACTATGGGATTATTGATTGTAGGAGGAGAGATCACGACTCGCAGTTACGTAGATACCCACAGGATTTGCCGGGAGCTGATAAAAGATATAGGGTATACGCATCCTAAATACGGCTTTGATCATGAGACTTGCGCCATATTGAATGCAATACATAGCCAGTCTCCGGACATTGCGATGGGGGTCGATGCCGGAGGCGCCGGGGATCAGGGGATAATGTTTGGGTATGCCTGCGACGAAACTCCGGAATTGATGCCTTTGGCGATTATGCTGGCGCATAAGCTTATACGCAGGATGAGTGAGGTTCGTAAGAAAGAGATATTGAAATATTTAGGCCCTGACGGCAAGTCACAGGTGACACTGGAATATCAAAACGGAAAGCCGGTTCGTGTCGATTCGGTGGTGCTTGCCTGCCAACACACGGAGGATATCCTCGATAAGTCGGGGAATAATATTACCAATAAGGCGCGGGGCGAACTTATTGATACAATCGCTAAATATGTCCTAAAGAACTGGATAGACCAGGATACGAAATTCTATGTAAATCAGACGGGTAAATTCATTATCGGCGGCCCGCAATCCGATACGGGGATGACCGGTAGGAAGATTATTGTGGATACCTACGGCGGTACAGTGGCGCATGGAGGCGGGGCATTCTCAGGCAAAGACCCTACGAAAGTTGATCGGTCAGCCGCGTATATGGCTCGCTATGTGGCTAAAAATATCGTTGCCGCAGAACTTGCAGCCAAATGCCTGATTCAGTTATCCTATGTGATTGGTTATCCTGAGCCGCTTTCTATATGTGTAGAGACGTACGGTACGGGGAAATTATCAGAGGAGAAGTTCATTAAACTTATCAGAGAGAATTTTGAACTTAGCCCTCAGGGGATTATAAAATCGCTTAATCTTCTACGTCCGATTTACCGCAACGCCGCTTGCGGTGGTCACTTCGGAAGGACAGAACCTGAATTTACCTGGGAGAAGACAGATAAGTCGGAACTACTGAAGAAACAGGCATCACGATTATAATTAAGCAATAGAAGGTTAAGGCTGAGGTTAAGGTTTAGTGCATAGACGTACCAAGTGAAAAGGAGTTCGTATGAAGTATGATATCAAGGATATCAAGCTGGCCAAGAAGGGGGCTTTAAGGATAGAATGGGCACGTAATAATATGCCCGTCTTGAAGTTGATTTTTGAGCGTTTTAAAAAAGAGAGGCCACTTAAAAATTTAAAAATAGCTTGTTGTTTGCATGTCACTACAGAGACTGCTGCGCTCATGGAAGCCCTCAAGGCTGGCGGTGCAACAGTGGCGTTGTGTGCCTCCAACCCTTTGTCTACGCAGGATGATGTAGCAGCTTCGCTTGCCGCGCATCTTGGAATTTTAGTGTTTTCGGTCAAAGGTGAGGATACAAAGAGGTATTATAGGCATATTGAATCGGCTCTTGCGATGAAACCAGAGATTACCATGGATGACGGCGCAGATTTAGTAAGCACTATCCACCGGCGTTCGCAGACGCTGCACGGTAATATTATCGGCGGCACAGAGGAGACGACTACCGGCGTGATACGGCTGAAGGCTTTGGCGAAAGAGGGGAAGCTGCGATACCCGATTATAGCGGTAAATGATGCCCAGACCAAACACCTCTTTGATAATCGCTATGGTACGGGGCAGTCAACGATAGACGGTATAATCAGGGCTACCAATAAATTGTTGGCGGGCGCAACCGTGGTAGTGTGCGGGTATGGTTGGTGCGGCAGGGGCGTTGCCATGCGGGCAAAAGGAATGGGTGCTAAGGTGATAGTTTCTGAGGTCGACCCTTTGCGTGCGCTAGAGGCGACTATGGATGGTTACAGGGTAATGCCTATTAACGAAGCTGCCCGGCAAGGCGAGGTATTTGTGACGGTAACCGGGGATACCCATATTATCCGCGGCAGACATTTTGTATCCATGAAAGACGGTGCAATTATCGCCAACGCAGGCCATTTTAACGTTGAGCTTGATATCCCTGCCTTAGAAAAACTAAGTAGAGGTAAAAAACGAATACGCGATTTCGTGGACGAATATATTTTGAAAGACGGACGTAAAATCTATCTTTTAGGGGAAGGCCGCCTCATTAATCTTGCCTCTGCCGAAGGGCATCCAGCGCAGGTTATGGACATGTCGTTTGCAAACCAGGCACTGAGTGCTGAGTATCTTGCCAAGATGCATCGGACACTGGGCAGGAAAGTATACGGTGTCCCGGAGGCGATAGATAAGAATATTGCCAGGCTGAAGCTTAAATCTATGGGCATTAAGATTGATACTCTTACAAAAGAGCAGAGAAATTATCTGTCTAGCTGGGAATTGGGGACATAGCGATTGATATTGCAGAGCCGAATATAATGGCATGACGATAAAAAGGATTGGAGTATTGACTTCTGGGGGAGATGCGCCGGGCATGAACGCGGCGATACGCAGCGTAGTGCGTTGTGCCATCCATTATAAGCTGGAGGTAATGGGGATTTTTCGCGGTTACGCCGGTCTTATTAATGAAGAGCTTAAATTACTCGATCACCGCAGCGTTTCTAATATCATCAACCGTGGCGGTACTATTTTAAAGACGGCCCGCAGCGAAGAATTTATGACCGAACAAGGGCAACGTAACGCCGTTGAGATAATACGCAAGAACGAAATTGACGGCCTGATAGTAATAGGAGGCGACGGCACTTACCGTGGCGGTATTGCCTTGAGTAAAAAATGGGGGATACCCTGTATAGGGGTACCGGGAACGATAGATAACGATTTGAACGGCACGGATGCGACTATCGGCTCAGATACAGCAGTAAATACAGCGCTCGATGCGATTGATAAAATCCGGGATACCGCTACTTCCATGGAGCGGATTTTTGTGGTTGAGGTAATGGGCAGAGACAGCGGCTTTATCGCGCTTCAGGTCGCGTTAGCGGGCGGGGTAGAGGATGCGTTGATTCCTGAGAGAAATTTTGATTTTAACAACCTCTGTCAGGATATTGTCGAAGGTAACCTGCGGGGCAAGGTGAGCTGGATTATCGTGACCGCCGAAGGCAAGGCCAGGGGTGAGGATATCGCAAAGAAGATTTCCGAGATGACTACTCTTGAGACGCGCGTGGTAGTGTTGGGGCATATCCAGAGAGGGGGCTCACCTACTGCGCAGGATAGAATTCTGGCAAGCCGGCTCGGTGCCGAAGCAGTAGAGTTGTTGATTAAAGGCTATAGCGCAAAGGCGCTTGGCGTTATTTCTGATGAAGTAAATATAGTTGACCTGGAATACGCGGTGGCTAAGAAGGAGTTCAAGCAGGACAGGCTGTACCAGTTGATTAAATTACTTTTGTAACGAAAGGAGACCGATTCATGGGAAGGAAGCCTCTCGATATCGAAAAAATAATCATTGATTTAGTAACAAACGATGACCCGCTTGTTAAAAAAGCGTTGGCTAAAAAGATACGCAACCTGGCTTATAAAAAAGGGATTTATCCGTCAAGTATCCACCAGCTATATATTGCCCGCGGCAAGGGAGAGTTCGCCGGATTCACCGTGCCTGCGATAAACTTACGCAGCATGACCTATGACCTGGCGAGGGCAATATTCCGCGTTGCCAAGCGTAATAATGCCGGGGCTTTTATCTTTGAAATCGCAAGATCAGAGATGGGCTATACTGCCCAGCCGCCTGTTGAGTATACAAGTGCGATTCTTGCCGCGGCCATTAAGGAGAATTTTTCCGGACCCGTATTTATCCAGGGAGACCATTTTCAGGTCAATGCCAAGAAGTTCGGCGAAAACCCTGAGAAAGAACTGGAGGCCTTAAAGGCCCTGATCGAAGAGTCGGTGGAGGCGGGTTTCTACAATATTGATATCGATTCTTCAACCGTCGTTGACCTAACCAAAACCGACATAAAGAAACAACAGCGGTCTAATTATGAAGTCTGCGCAAAACTTACCCAGTTCATGCGCCAGATTCAGCCGCGTGGGCTAGAGATTTCGGTCGGCGGAGAGATAGGCGAAGTAGGGAGCAAGAATTCTACACCTGAAGACCTGCGTGCCTTTATGGAAGGATATAAAGAAAGGCTGCGTAAAGGTTACGATGGAATCAGTAAAATCAGCGTTCAGACCGGGACTTCTCACGGAGGTGTCGTGTTACCCGACGGAACTATTGCCCAGGTAAAGCTAGATTTCGAGACACTCAAGACCCTATCTGAAGTTGCGCGGAAAGAATATGGGTTGGCCGGCGCAGTGCAGCACGGCGCTTCTACGCTTCCTCAGGAAGCCTTTCATAAATTTCCGGAATGCGAGACTGCCGAAGTGCATCTTGCCACGGAATTTCAGAATATGATTTATGAGAGCGCGCATTTCCCTCAAGAGCTAAAAAGAAGGATGTACGAATGGCTTAACATTAATGCTGCCTCAGAGAAGAAGGAGGCAGAAACAGAAGAGCAGTTTTTCTATAAAACACGCAAAAAGGCACTGGGGCCTTTTAAAAAAGATATTATGGGATTGCCGAGTGAAACAAGGGAGGCCATTGCAGGCGAAATTGAACAAAGGTTCGATTTTCTTTTTAAACAGCTCAATGCCGTACAGAATAAAGAAATAGTAGATAAGTTTGTTACCTTAAAACGGGTAATCAGCCGTAAGCGAAAAGATGGCCCTGCAGTACAGCATGACGGCGAAGGGGCCGATTAGCGATAATTAATTGCTATGGGTCGATAGGCAATAGCCTATAGACAATAGACCATTGACCCGCCATTTTTGGAGGTGATACAATGCGTTCAGATAAGATTAAGAAAGGTCTGGAGCGCGTTCCCCATCGTGCGCTTTTGCATGCGACAGGTTTAAGTAGGAAGGATTTAGCGAGGCCTTTTATCGGCGTGGCCACATCTTTTACTGATCTGATCCCCGGCCATATCGGGATGCGGGATCTGGAACGTTTTATCGAACGCGGCATCTGTTATGGCGGCGGCGTGCCTTTCTTTTTTGGCGTCCCGGGTATTTGCGACGGCATTGCAATGGGGCACCTTGGCATGTGTTATCCGCTGGCCTTAAGGGAAATCATTGCTGATACCATCGAGACCGTTTGTAATGCCCATAGCCTTGACGGAATCGTCTGTCTTACTAATTGCGATAAGATTACTCCGGGCATGCTCATGGGGGTTGCGAGGCTTAATATTCCCGCGATTATCGTGACTGCCGGGCCTATGCTTTCCGGACGTCTCAGGCAGCGAAAACTTGCTTTTGTCCACGATACCTACGAAGCACTCGCCCGTGCAAAAAAAGGCGAAATTTCCGACAAAGAATTAACCTGTCTTGAATTGGAGGCTTGTCCTGGAGCCGGTTCCTGTCAGGGGCTTTATACTGCCAATACCATGGCCTGTATTACCGAAACCTTAGGTATGTCTCTGCCGGGATGTGCCACAGCGCTTGCGATTTCAGCTAAAAAACGCAGGATTGCCCAGGCAAGCGGAGAACGGATTGTGGAGTTAGTCAGAAAGAATATTACACCGTTGGATATCATTACTAAGCAATCCATGGAAAATGCGATAACGGTTGATATGGCTTTGGGCGGCTCAAGCAATACGGTGCTTCATCTAATGGCGATTGCTCATGAGGCGGCAATACCTTTACATTTAAAAACGTTTGATTCCGTCAGTAGGCGTACGCCGCATATCACAAATCTTGAACCAGCCGGGCCGCATTTTATGGAAGACCTGGAGTATGCAGGGGGGGTTCCCGCAGTACTTAAGCGCCTCAGAGCAAAATTACACAATACGCTCAATTTAAGCGGCGAAAGGCTGTTTGCTATTGCGGATAATTCACGGATCGACGATGAAGAAGTCATCCGCCCGCTTCAGAAGGTCTATCATACCCAGGGAGGGATTGCGGTATTATACGGTAACCTTGCCCCGGAAGGCGCGGTGGTGAAACAATCTGCAGTCAATGCAAAAATGATGAGGTTTTCCGGGAGGGCAAAGGTTTTTAACCGAGAAGAAGAGGCGATGCAGGCAATCTTATGCAATAAAATTAAAAAAGGGGATTGCGTGGTTATCCGCTACGAAGGCCCAAGCGGAGGTCCTGGCATGCGGGAGATGCTTGCGCCTACTTCTGCTATTGTAGGAATGGGCCTGGCAGATTCCGTTGCGCTTATCACCGACGGACGGTTCTCTGGCGGGACCAAAGGGCCATGCATCGGGCATATTTCACCCGAAGCAGCCAGTGGCGGGCCGATTGCTATTTTAAAAGATAATGATATAATTACTATTGATATTCCCCATAGGAAGCTGGAAGTGAAATTGAGCGATTCAGAAATCAAGCATAGGCTTAAAACGGTCAAAACAGTGCCTCCGAAAATTAACACAGGGTATCTGGCCAGGTATGCAAGGATGGTCAGTTCCGCAGATAAAGGAGCGGTTTTAAGATAAGATGACTGGCGCAGAAATTTTGATTGAGAGTTTAAGGCGCGAAGGGATAGAAGTCATATTCGGGTATCCTGGCGGACAGGTTCTGCCTTTGTTTGACAAACTCTATGATGCGCAAATGCGTTTTATCCTTACCCGCCATGAGCAGGCAGCTGCGCATGCAGCAGATGGCTACTCCCGTGCAACCGGTAGAATGGGAGTGTGTCTGGCTACTTCTGGGCCGGGTGCAACTAATCTTACAACCGGTATTGCAACCGCCTACATGGATTCTATTCCTATGATTGCGATAACCGGGCAGGTTAAAACACACCTGATCGGCAATGATGCATTCCAGGAGGCCGATGTGACCGGCATCACCAGGCCTATTACAAAGCACAATTATTTGGTAAAAGACGCCAAAGACTTAGCGCGTATCGTAAGAGAAGCATTTCACGTAGCTTCAACCGGAAGGCCCGGCCCGGTGCTTATTGATATCCCGGTGGATGTGCAACAGAAAGACGTTGAATTTGTCTGGCCCGAAGAGGTAAATATCAGGGGATATAAGCCGAATTATTACGGCCATCCCGGCCAGATAAAGAAAGCCGCAAAATTGATTGCCTCCTGCAAAAAGCCGATTCTCTATGTGGGGGGAGGAGTGATTACTTCGGATGCGAGTCAGGCGCTTAAAGAATTAGCAGAAAAGATGAACGCCCCGGTTACCTGGACCCTTATGGGGATAGGCTGTTTTCCTTCAACACACGAACTTTCCTTAGGGATGCTGGGGATGCACGGGACTGCCTATGCCAACCATGCAATTATGGAATCGGACCTTATTATTGCGGTGGGTGCGCGTTTTGATGACCGGGTTACCGGCCGCATCGACGCGTTTGCTCCTTACGCAAAGGTTATCCATATTGATATCGACCCTTCCTCCATAAGTAAAAATATTAAAGTCAATATCCCCATAGTGGGCGATGCAAAAAACGTATTGGGGCAGTTATTGGAGGAATTGACTAAGGTGCCGGAAACCTCCGATTGGTTAAAAACACTTGAGAGCTGGAAGAAGAAGTCCCCCTTGTCTTATAAGGCAGAAGGCAAGCTCAAGCCGCAATACGTGATTGAACAAATTGATGAAGCGACTGGCTCAGAAGCGATAATTACCACTGAGGTCGGGCAGAACCAGATGTGGGCTGCGCAGTGGTATAAATATAGCCATCCCCGGACGTTTCTTTCTTCGGGCGGTTTGGGCACCATGGGTTTTGGTTTTCCGGCGGCGATGGGAGCAAAAGTCGGCTGTCCCGAAAGAATAGTTTTTGATATAGCCGGAGACGGTTCAATACAGATGAACGTCCAGGAGCTGGCCACTTGTGTTTGTAACAAAATTCATGTGAAAGTCGCCATATTGAACAACGGTTATTTAGGCATGGTGAGACAGTGGCAGGAGTTGTTTTACAAAAAGCGTTATTCCCATACCTGTATTTCTGGGCCCGATTTTGTAAAGCTTGCTGAGAGCTACGGAGCGGTAGGGATACGCGTGACCAAAAAAGAAGAAGTAAGGCCGGCAATTGAAAAGGCCATTGCGACGGAAAATACGGTATTCATCGATTTTCACATTGAGCCGGAAGAGAACGTGTTCCCGATGGTCCCCGCAGGGGAGGCAATTAACCGCATGATTGAGGGCTTGGCATAAGATGAAAGTAAAATCCGTAAGACAGGAATCGATCCTGAAGCAATTTTATGTATATTTTCTTGTTGCGTCGGTGATTCCCTTTATAATCCTCATCTATATCTTGTTGCAGTCTGCAGCGGGTTCAGGGATGCTAAATGTGTACCTAAACTCCAAGGTGTTATTGTTGATTGCAGGGATACTTTCTGTATTGGGTTTTTGGGGGACGCGAAGTTTCCTTTTAAAAATCGTTACCTTAAGCAACAAACTGAAAAGCACAAATCTGGATAAGCTCGATAAGATAGATAAAAACACGCTCATGGAATTAGCGCAGGGCGATGAAGAAATAGCGCACCTGGCAAGGGCGTTTAGTGAAATCATCACTAACCTTGAAGAAAACGTCAAGGAGTTGAAAGAAACCAAGACGACTATATATCAGATCCTTTCCCGGATCGGCCAGACCGTCAACTCGATAGACAATTTCGATTTACTTGTACAGTTTATCCTGGAGACGATGGTGCGGTCTTTAAGGGCCAAGAAAGGGATTATTGTCTTCTTGGACCAGGCAAAGGGTGTGTTGCGGCCTAAGGCCTTGGTCGGGATTGACAAAAAAACCGTTCCTCTGGAATTGGGGATCGGCACGGGTGCTTTGGGTTGGGTAATCGAAACAAAAAAGTCTCTTCTGGTGCCGTCTTTAGATACGGCACACCAGGATCCGGATGCGATATACGAACCTCCGCTTATTGCTGCTCCTTTGGTGGTGCACGAGCAACTATGGGGCGCGATATGCATAAGCGGAAAGGCGGCAGGGGGGGAGGGTGAAAGTTTTTCGGAAGAAGACCTCAATATTCTGACTAACCTTGCGTATCAGATAGCAGTTTCGCTGGAAAACTTTACTTTAAATGCAGAAGTAGAGAAGATTTATTTCGAAACGATATCGGCGCTTGCGCTGGCCGTAGAGGCAAAAGATAAATATTCCCGTGGACATTCCGACAGAGTGGCTAAATATGCGGTGGCAATTGCAGAATACCTGCATTTGTCATCCGAGGACTTAAGTACATTGCGCGATGCTGCGCGGCTCCATGATATCGGTAAAATAGGAATTACCGATGAAATCCTCCATAAACCTGGGAAATTGAACACCCAGGAAATCCAGATCATGCACAAACACCCTGAAATCGGGGAAGGGATAGTAAAACCGCTGCGGAATTTCCGCCATATTATAGAGCCGATTAAACACCACCACGAATTCCTGAACGGCAACGGCTACCCCGACGGCATAAGTGACGGCAATATTCCTTTCATCACCAGAATCCTGACGGTAGCAGATATTTTCGATGCGATGATCTCCGACCGGCCTTACCGCAAGGCCTTAAGCATCGATATGGCAAAGAGCGAATTGGAGTCTATGTCTAAGGAAGGCAAAATCGACAACGAAGTGGTAGATGCGCTCTTAAATTTAGTAAAAGAAAATAAGCTCCCTTAAAGAGGCGCCAGGTAGGTTATGAAGCATACTATATCGGTAGTAGTGGAAAATAAATTCGGGGTGCTGGCGCGTATTGCCGGCTTGTTCAGTGCGCGCGGCTATAATATCTCTTCTTTGGCAGTGAGCGAGACGCTTGACCTTGCCACTTCCTGTATGACTATCGTGGTTGAAGCAGAAGACGAAAGGATTCTTGAGCAGATCAAGAAGCAGCTCAATAAACTCGTTGATGTCATTACTGTCACTGATTTTACCAAAAAAGAACATGCAGACCGGGAGCTCGTGTTAGTGAAAATCAATTATACTTTAAAAGATAAACATGCGCTGCAGGCCTTGCTGGAAAAATACTCGGCAAAGATCGTACAGCATAAATCAGACAGCGCTATTATCGAGGCTGCCGGCGGGCAGCAACAAATCAAACAATTACTCCAGGGGCTGGAGGCTTTTGGCGTTAAGGAACTTATCAGGACAGGCAGAATTGCCATGGCATATTAATTAAGGTAAGGAGGTTTTAGAATGATAAAAGTATATTACGACAAAGACGCAGACACGGCCCTTCTTAAAGATAAGACCATAGCCATTATCGGGTATGGGATACAGGGCCGCGGTCAGGCCTTGTGTCTGCGTGAATCAGGCTGTAGGGTTATTGTGTCAGAACTGGAAGGCACTCCTAATTACGAACAGGCAAAAAAAGACGAATTTTTTCCTATTTCTGCAAAAGAGGCGGCAGAGAAGGCCGATATTATCCAGATTCTCACCCAGGATCACGTTCAGGCAAAGGTATATAACGAAAGCATCAAGCCGAACCTAAAAAAAGGCAAGGCCCTTTGTTTTTCCCATGGCTTTAATATCAGGTTCAAACAGATTAAGCCCCCGAAGAACGTCGATGTGTTTATGATCGCGCCCAAAGGGCCCGGAGCTTTAGTGAGGCGCATGTACGAAGAGGGCAAGGGCGTGCCGAGTTTGCTCGCGGTATTCCAAGATGCCAGCGGTCAGGCAAAAGAACTCGGTCTTGCGTATGCCAAGGCGATCGGTTCAACCAGGGCAGGCGTTATCGAGACTACTTTTGAGGAAGAGACTGAAACAGACTTATTTGGAGAACAGGCGGTCCTCTGCGGAGGCGTAACCGAATTGATTAAAGCCGGATTTGATACGCTTATCGAAGCGGGTTACCAGCCGGAGATTGCCTATTTTGAGGTACTCCATGAGTTAAAGCTCATTACCGACTTGATCCAGGAATTCGGTATTAGCGGAATGAGGCGTCGCGTTTCTAATACTGCCTGCTATGGGGATTTGACGCGCGGGCCAAAGATTATTACCGAGAAGACGCGTAAGACTATGCAAAAATTATTGAAAGATATACGTTCAGGAAAATTTGCCAGGGAATGGATAAAAGAAAACGAAACAGGAAGGCTCGTATTTAACGAATTACTCAATAAGGGAGACGCGCATCCCATAGAAGAAGTGGGTAAAAGGCTTAGGGATATGATGCCTTGGATGAAGAAATAAAAAGGGGAAGAGAATATGAAAAAACTGCTCGGAATTTTTCTAGTTGCTGTTGTGCTTGCGGGCGCGGCCTATTACGGCTATCAGGAACTGCAGAAGATTTCCATTTCTTCCTTGGAGAGCATAACCCCAGACGATGTAGTATATTACCTATACTCCTTTGACCTCGGCGGCAAAGTAAAGGATTTTCAATCAAGCGAGCTCTTTAAGCAGGTGTATACCACTTCTTTTTACCTCAACCTGATTGAACCTGAGTTAAGCAAAATAAGGAAAAGAGTTCCTTTTTTGCCTGATTTCTTCCAGAAAGATACCGCATTCGTGATGTATTCTCTCGGTAAAGCAGCCGGTTACACAAAGCCCGGCGAAGTGCAGTTGGGGGATTTCCTTTTCCTTTTCAGGATTGATCCGAACAAGCAGGCCAGCATCAAAAAGTCAGTCTCGGATTTTTATCTTTCCCTTGCGGCTAAAGACCAGGTGAGTTTTGAAAAGCACAAAGGCATTCGCGTAACAAATTATCGTTTGCCGAAGATGAATATCTCGGTTCACTACGCGGTGGTCTCTGATGTAGTAATGATAAGCAATAGCATAGGCCTTATTCAAAAGAGTATTGACTTGGCCAAAAACCAGGCCCAGGCCAGTCTTTCCGTCAATGCCTCTTTCCGTAAGGCAAAAGCACGAATAGACAAAGATGCGCTTTTCTGGCTCTATATGAGCAACAGGAATTACTATAAGCAGGTTCTGCCGGCCTATATGGTCGGTGCTTCTAGTTCCGGAAAGTCTCCTGACAGCCAGTCGTTGGTATATTTCTCAAAACTCAAATCAATAATGGACTGGGTGAATATCCTGGAGGACAGCGTTTTTTACGTGCAGCACGACGAATTAAAGAGCGGGTTATTCTTTAAGGCATACCAGGTTTTTAACAAACCGCTTAGCAGCGACGAAAACGCGTTCAAATTCCTGTATTTTAATCAGGCCGTTGATAAGGATACCTTCTTACTAATCCCCCGCAATGCGATAGGATATTTTGGGGGGACGCAGGACATGGTAAGTCTTTGGAAAGGGTTCCAGAAATTTTACGGGGCAATGGATGAGATAGCTGAGGCAGGCATACAGGCAAAGGGAGGCTTTCTCGGTTCAAGAGGCGCAATGCCGCCGGTCAAGATAAGCGACCTTTTTCAGAGGCTTGAGTCAGCACTTGGCGTCAGCATAGAGAAGGAAGTGTTGCCCCTGGCAGGCAATAACTTGAGCGTCGTGCTCGCAGATATAGAAGAAATAGAAATACCGATCCCTGCTAAGCCAGGGAAGGCCTCGGCTCAAACAGCGCTTCCGCAGGCGCAAGGCTTCCCAATGATGTTACCGCGTTTTTATTTTACGCTTGAATTAAAAGACTCCGTGAAGATGCGGCAGGTTATGGACAAGATAATCTCACACGTTACCGCCAATATCAACCAGAGCATCCGCCAAAAAGAAATGTTGATGAAAGCTGCGCAACAGGTTCAACAGGGAGCGCAGGATGCTGAAGGGGCTCAGGCTCAAGCGCAAGAGGCAGCGGTTGATTATGTGATAACCAGCACCGAGGCCTATAGCAACACCCTTATCACAAGCGTGGACATCAAAGACTTTCCTCTGGTTGGCCTGAAGTTCAACTATTGTATTATTGGCAAATACGCTGTATTTTCGTATTCACCCGCACTCACGAAAAAGGTAATTGACGCCTACCTTAAGAAGGGTAACTCGCTGATGTCTAACTTTGAATTTGAATCTATGCAAAGCAGGCTGCCCAGCTCTTACTCAAGCATTATGTTTTTTGACTTCAAGAAGCTGCTCGATGAGGTAAAAGAAACTATGCTTTTCAGGCAGCTGTACCTAACGCTGCCGGAAAAAACAAAAGCAAAGAATAGCTTTTCCCAAGAGACAGTGGATTCGATGTTGAATATATTGGGCAATATAGGCGTTTTTGTGTCGACGACGCGCAGCATCGACGACGTTACCGTCGAAACTTCAGGTTATATCAAGATCAAGGGGTTGTAGCATTGGAGAAAATATTTATTTTTGATACGACATTAAGGGATGGGGAACAGGCGCCGGGCGCAAGCCTGAATCCTTCCGAGAAGCTTGAGATTGCCCATGTCCTCGCCGACCTTGGCGTAGATGTGATTGAAGCGGGATTCCCTATATCGTCGTTGGGCGATTTCAATGCGGTGCAGAAAATCGCTAAATCCGTCAAAGGACCTGCAATCTGCGGTTTGGCCAGGGCCGTGAAGGCAGATATAGATGCGGCGTATAATGCGGTGAAGGCTTCAAGCCGGCCGCGGATACATGTGTTTCTGGCAACTTCAAAGATACACATGCAGTATAAGTTGCAAAAGGCAGAGGATGAAATCCTGCGCCTTGCCGTAGAGGCTCTGCGCCATGCCAGAAAATATTGCCGGGATGTTGAGTTTTCGCCGGAAGACGCCTCTCGCAGCGACAGATTTTTTTTATACAAGGTCGTTGAGGCGGTAATAGCACAGGGCGCGACTACCGTGAATATACCTGATACGGTCGGTTATGCCGAACCCCAGGAATTCGGCAGCCTTATTAGGGACATAAAGAGCAATGTCCCTAATATCGACGATGCGATTATTTCCGTGCATTGCCATAACGATTTAGGGTTAGCTGTCGCTAATTCCCTGGAAGCGATTAAGAGCGGCGCGCGCCAGGTGGAATGTACGGTCAATGGCATCGGCGAACGCGCAGGCAACGCTTCTATGGAAGAGATAGTTATGGCCATTAAGACGCGCAGAGATATTTTTAAAAATATTGATACCAATATCGCTACCAGTCAGATTTACAGGGCTTCAAGGCTGGTGAGTAAATTGACGGGTTTTACGGTTGCGCCGAATAAGGCAATAGTCGGCAGTAATGCATTCAGGCATGAGTCGGGGATTCATCAAGACGGAGTGCTCAAGGAAAGATCAACCTACGAAATCATTAAACCCGAAGACGTCGGTTTTACCGGCACAAGTCTTGTATTGGGCAAGCATTCAGGAAGGCATGCCCTCAAAGAGAGGCTTAAGGAACTTGGTTTGGCGCTTAACGCGGAACAATTGGATAAGGTAAATGTGCGTTTCAAAGCGTTGGCGGACAAGAAAAAGGACATTTTTGACGATGATTTGATTGCCATTGTTGAAGACGAAATCAAAACGGTAAAGCCGGTTTGGAAATTAGTGTCTTTCGCGATACATTCCGGAACCAGGGTTGTCCCTTGCGCAGAGATAAAGCTGAAATATAAAAATAAAGACCTCTGTGGCGTCTCTTCGGGCGACGGCCCGGTTGATGCCTGTTTTAAGGCGGTTGATAAGATTACCGGCATCAAAGGCGAACTTCAAGATTATCGCATTGAGGCAGTTACCAAAGGCAAGGATGCCCTGGGTGAAGTGAGCCTTAAACTCAAAGCTAAATCAAAGATCGTCACTGCCCGCGGATCAAGCACTGATATAGTGGAAGCGTCTGTGCGGGCATATATCAATGCCTTGAACAAAATCGAGGCTCTCTAACGAACATTCCTTCATGAGTAGAGATTCCGGAGGCAGTATTTACGGCGTGTTGGGGTATCCCGTAAAGCACAGCCTTTCTCCGGCAATGCACAATGCCGCATTTTCCTCCCTAAAAATCAATGCACGATACAATTTATTTGAAGTGCCTCCCGAGGAGCTGATTCGTTTCCTGCATAGCCTCGACGAAAAAGGCATCCGTGGTCTCAATATTACGGTTCCCTACAAAGAAAGGGTCCTTGAGTACGTGCAGCTGGATAGTGAATCCTTCTATTTGAGACAGGTGAAAGCGGTTAATACTATAGTAAAAAGGCAGGACCGCTGGATTGGTTTTAATACGGATATTCCCGGGGTTTTACGACATCTTAAAGAGCACGTTGATCCTAAAGATAAGAAAATTGCCATACTCGGTGCAGGCGGAGCGGCCAGGGCTGTGGCGTATGCCACTGCGTATGCAGGCGCGCACTCTATTGCGTTGTTTGATATTGATGCCGCGAAAGCAGAAGGGGTATGTGCCATGATACAATCTCTGTTCCCCGGTTTTGCGATTACCCGCGCTGGAGACATCGATGGGTTGGATATCAGGAGCAAGGATATACTCGTTAATGCGACACCGGTCGGCTTAAAAAAAGAAGACCCTGCGTTAGTACGTCCAGACTTGCTACATAAAGACTTATTTGTATACGACCTCATTTATAACCCCGAGAAAACCGCATTGCTGCAATTGGCAGAGAGAGCGGGTGCTAAGATTTCTAACGGCCTAGGCATGCTTTTGTATCAAGGCATGCTTTCTTTCCGCATCTGGACGCAGACTGATGCGCCAGAGCAGGTCATGCGCCAGGCATTAAAGGAGGAATTAAAGAAATGCCAGAGTCATTGAGCAGGTTTTTTGTGTTTGTGTTCGGTTCCATCGTCGGTAGTTTTTTGAATGTCTGTATTTACAGGCTGCCTCTTGAGCAGTCGGTCATAAGGCCGCGTTCGCACTGCCCGCTATGCAAAAAAACAATACCTTGGTATGATAATATTCCCCTGCTCAGCTATGTTTTTTTAAGGGGGAGGTGTCGCGCGTGCAATGGGACAATATCCATAAAATACCCGCTCGTAGAGTTGGTGACGGCGTTGTGTTTTGTATTTTTGTACGCATATTTTTCCGTTCGCTTCGTATTTTTTTACTATGCGCTTTTTGTGTGCGGCCTGATCGTCGCTTCTTTTGTCGATATACAGCATCGTATTATACCGGATGAAGTGTCAGTGGGGGGTATCGGCGTAGGGCTTTTATTAAATGCGCTAAGAGGGCTACGGGTGAACCCTTTTGGGTATAACCCCGATTTTCTTATCAATTCTTTAATAGGGATCGCGGTAGGAGGGGGAATTATCTACTTAACGGGATTCCTGTTTGACTTGGTGTATTTTAAGATTCTTAAAAAACCCCCTATTCAAGGCGAGACCGAGTCCATGGGTGGAGGCGATGTCAAGTTATTGGCTATGATCGGCGCATTTCTTGGCTGGCAAAAAGCGGTAGTGGTATTTTTTCTCGCGCCAATCTTGGGGTTAGGGGTTGGAATTTTTAATTTGCTTACCAAAAAAGACCACACCATACCCTACGGTCCGTTTTTGTCTCTTGCGGCACTCCTTTCTATATTCTGGGCAGATATACTATTGTATGCATTTGTTTGGCAGTGGGTATAGTAAGGCCTTTGTGATTCTTATCTTTTTCATGGCGATCCTGCAGGGCACAGAATTTTATATTTCCAAACGCGTAGGCAAGGCAATCACGGATTACGCGATGATTTCCGACGGCGACAAGATTGCTGTTGCCGTTTCAGGCGGCAAAGACAGCCTGACCCTCCTTCGATTACTTCAGGATCGCAGGCGATTTGTGCCGGTACGCTATCAGCTTCTGGCAGTGCATATTGACCTGGGGTACCCTTGCCAGCACCCTAAAATTCTTGCCCAATATTTTCATGCGCTGGGGGTGGAGTACCATATAGAGAAAGTGGATATACTCAAAGGAAAGACCCGTAAGGATATTTCCTGTTTCTGGTGTGCATGGAATAGAAGGAAGGCCCTGTTCGAAGTAGCTAATCGCTTCGGCTGTTCGAAGGTGGCCTTGGGCCACCATAAAGATGATATCGTTGAAACGATACTTTTGAACTTATTTTTTCAAGGAGAGATATCCGCCATGTCGCCGAAGCAGGAATTATTTAAAGGCAAGGTTGTTTTAATCCGGCCGCTGGCGTATGTGGAAGAATCGATGATTGTGCGTTTTGTCAAAGAGGCGAATTTTCCCCACGAGAAATGCGCCTGTCCCAATGCAATTACCTCTCAGCGGACAAAGATCACCTCGCTTATCAAAGAACTTGAAACTATCTGCCCGGAGGTGAAGACGAATATTTTTAATTGTGTCAAAAGGATAAAAAAGGATTATCTGCTTTAAGGGTGGTTCGGTCGGTGCTATAATTTATTTGAAAACAGAAAGCAGCAAGAAGATAGTCTTATGATCTGGTTAATCGCAGGTATTCTTACAGTCGGGGCCATGGCGGTGATTGCGCTTGTTCTTATGATGACTCAGCAGATGAGCCGTCAACTAAACGACATCACTCAACAGGTAAATGAGCGCCTTAAGGAAACGTCCCTTGCGCTTCAAGACGCCCATAAAACGGTTGGTGAAAGGCTCGATTCTGCAACAAGGGTTTTCGGCGATGTCCAAAAGAGCCTCGGGCGCCTGGAGGAGACGAACAAGCAGATTTATGAAATCAGTAAAGATATTTCAAGCCTCCAGGAGTTGTTGCGTGCGCCAAAATTTAGGGGTTCCATGGGCGAGACACTCTTGGCACAACTACTTCAAGACATCCTACCGAAAGAGAACATAAAACTACAGCACCGTTTCAAAAGCGGCGATATAGTCGATGCGGCAATACTCGTGGGGCAAAACCTTATTTCCATCGACGCGAAATTTCCTCTCGAAAACTTTAAGAAAACCCAAGAGGTTGAATCAGAGGACGAGAAGAGGTCGATTTTACGCATGTTTGCCAGGGATGTAAAGGCGAGAATCGACGAAGTGGCCTCTAAATATATTCTTACCGATGAAGGTACTTTTGATTTTGCGCTCATGTATATCCCCTCTGAGGCGGTATATTATCAGATCAACAAGGACGAGGAGTTAGGCGTGTATGCAAAATCAAGAAAAATAATCTTTGTTTCGCCAAGTACGTTCTATGCCTACCTTCAGGCGATTTTGTACGGCTTGCGGGGCGTGAGTATCCAGCGTAATATCCAGAAGATCTTTGCTGAGCTTGGACGCGCACAGCTTGAGCTTGCTAAATTCGCGGAAGATTTTAATACTGTAGGGAGCCATCTTGATAAGGCGTCGAAAAAATACTCGGAAGCCAGGGAAAAACTCAGCGGCCTGAACGAAAGGTTAGGCGCTGTTACTCAAACCAGTCAGCTGGAATCCCAAAGAGAGGAATGAAATGCCTCAGCACAATAGTGTTTCTAACCCAGGAGTGGCAGCCGTCCTTTCTTTTGTCTTTAACGGGTTAGGCCAGATCTATAACGGCCAGATTACAAAAGGCCTTATTATCATCTTTTTGTCGTTTGTGAGCCTGCTTATCTTTATCGCCGGGAGTATTATCATCGGGTGGTGGCTTCTCGGGAAGGCCCTGTTCGGCAAATTGCTTATACTGGGAATAACGCTATTCTTGGCAGGATTATTATTGATTTGTTGTATTGCGCTATACAGCATATTTGATGCATATCAGGTGGCTTCTCGGAAATGACTTTTGAGGTTTCTGTTCAGACGAACGCACGTAAGGCCTTTGTGGCCGAAGACAATAATATCCTGAAGGCATATCTTACCCGTCCTGCCCGGGACGGCCAGGCCAATGCCCAACTAGTTGCGTTACTGGCCGAATACTTCAAGGTGAAGAAATATCAAATCTGCATTGTCAAGGGTTTGAAATCTCGTAAGAAACTCATATGTATTGATGTTTGAGCAAAAAAACTTCGTGCAATCTCCCCGCCTGGTATGTACGTTCAGTAACCGGCATCAGCAGAATATGTCGTTGGCATACGGAGACACAGGCCAGGCATTACCGAGCCGTAAGAGTTTTTTAGAGCCACTGGGCATTGATTACCGTCACTTGGTAGCTGCAGAGCAGACGCACGGCTCTACCATTGCATGCGTAAGCGCTGCCGACAGGGGCAGGGGCGCACTTACCTATGATACGGCATTTAGATCAACCGATGCCTTTATTACCAACGAGCCCTGCGTGCCGGTAAGTATCTTTACTGCAGATTGTCTGTCCGTATTTATATACGACACCAAAACTCATGCCTTAGGTTTAGTGCACGCTGGCTGGAGAGGTACTGCAGCAGGAGTGGTGGCCAGGACTGTCCTGGAGATGCAACGTACGTTTAATGCCGATCCGAAGAGTATGATTGTGGGCCTGGGCCCGGCAATCCGACGGTGCTGTTATCAGGTAGGGGAAGAGTTCAACGACTTTTTTACCTTTGGCGTATACAAGGTTGACGATTCGTACTATCTTGATTTGATCGAAACAAATACCAGGCAACTGTTAGACTCGGGGGTAGACAGAAACCGCATTACTGATTCAGGCGTTTGTACGGCATGCCACGCAGAAGATTTTTTTTCGTATCGTAGAGAAGGGGCCTCTTGTGGCAGGTCTATGTCGGTGATGATGTTGCGGTGAAGGCAAGCGCATATCAGAAACTAATATGCCCATATAGTGGTAGGTAGGCGTTACAGGTGCGCGTTAACAAAGAAAAAAGGGGGCGCAATGGAGACAGTACTTGTGGTGTATTATAGCCAGACCGGCAATACCAAGAAAATGGCGGAGTTGATAGGACAAGGCATTAAAGAAGGGCACGCAAGCGTTGAGGTAAAGGATGTGGCTGATATTGCCGTAGAGGAGTTAACCAAATACGATGCCTTGATTATCGGCTCGCCCACCTATTACGGCACCATGGCAGCTCCTATTAAGAAATTATTAGATGAATCAGTCGTATTCCATACAAAACTCGACGGTAAAATAGGCGCAGCATTTTCCTCAAGCGCAAATATTGGCGGAGGTAACGAAACTACCATACTGGATATATTGAACGCGATGTTGATTCATGGTATGATAATCCAGGGTGATCCTACTGGAGACCATTACGGACCGGTGGCAATCGGCTCACCCGACGCGCGGTCAACTAAGCAATGCATCCGTCTGGGTAAGCGCATCGTTGGTCTTGTGAAAGCGCTGAGGCGTTGAAGGTGTCGTTAATTTCAAACACACAAGGGGTATAGCGATGTACGCAGTAATACTTATCACTGCTTCGGGTAAGAAAGAAGCGAGGACAATTGCCCGCAGCCTTCTTAAAAACAGGATTGCCGCTTGTGTCAATGTAATTGAAGGCATCGATTCCTATTTCCGGTGGCAGGGAAAAATCGACTCGGCCCGTGAGGTACTTTTGATAGTGAAGACGAGAAAGAAACTTATCCCCGAAGTAATACGGCAAGTAAAGTCGTTGCATAGCTACGAAGTCCCGGAAATAATCTCCTTACCAATCACTAAAGGCTATGCGCCGTACCTTTCTTGGATTGCGCATGAATGCAGAAGGTAATTCCATAGGTTATATCAGTGCTTTTTTGGGCGGGCTATTGGTGAGTTTTTCTCCTTGCGTGTTTCCGCTCATTCCCGTAGTATTGGGCTTTATCGGCATTCGCAAAGATACTTCGCCGGCTAAGGGGTTGGTTTTGAGTTTGCTCTATGTCATAGGCCTGGCGGTTACGTATTCGGTACTTGGGCTGATAGCAGTGTTTTCAGGGAGTTTCTTCGGCAGGATATCGGCCCACCCGCTTTCATACCTTGTGGTAGGCAATGCTTGTATTATTGCAGCACTTTCATTTTTTGAAGTTATTCATTTTCCTTCCTTCGGTATTCGGTTACAAGGAAAAATCAAGGCGAAACAGGACTCCTTGGCTGCGTTTCTTTTCGGCCTTACCTCGGGGCTGGTAATCGGTCCTTGCACCGCCCCTGCGCTTGGCGTAATACTCGTATATGTGGCGAGCAGACAAAATGTTTTTTACGGCATAAGCCTTTTATTCACCTTTGCGTTGGGTATGGGTGTTTTATTGATTCTGGCAGGAACGACCGGCTCTTTATTGATTAATCTTGCGTTCAAAGAGGCCTGGCTTGCGCGGATTAAGAAACTGAGCGGTGTTATCCTCCTGGGGATGGGGGAATATTTTATTATCCAGGCAGGAAGAGCCTTACTATGAGAAGAATCATGTTTTTGTTGGTAGCGAGCGTATTGTTGTATGGTAGCGCCTCGGGCATGGAGCTAAAAAACAAAACGGGAGAATTGGCTCCCGATTTTAGTTTAGTTGACCTTGGCGGCAATACGGTGCGCCTTTCGGATTATCGGGGCAAGGCGGTAGTAGTTTTCTTCTGGACCACGTGGTGCCTTTATTGCCGCGAGCAGTTAGTCATACTGAACGAGAAATTTGACGCCATCGCCAAAGACGGGGTTGTTCTGTTGGCGGTTAATGTGGGGGAGTCAAAAGTAAAGATCGAAAGCTTCACGCGCACCAAAAACTTTAAGTTCAGCATCCTTTCCGACCGGGATTCCTCGGTTGCCGATGCGTACGGCCTCCTGGGTGTGCCTACCTATTTTTTTATTGACAGAGACGGTAAGGTCCGCTTTTCCCGCAACCGTTTTTCCGAAGGCTTGTATAAGGAATTACTCTGATACATGAAACCCCATTCGCTATTAGTCGATCTCTATGAGCTTACAATGGCTCAGGCATACTTCAATTATCATAAGGACACCGTGGCTACTTTTGACCTATTTGTCCGGCAGTTGCCTGCGGGCCGTTCGTTCCTGCTCTTTGCGGGGACGGAAGATGTTGTCTCATATGTGAAGAATCTGCGTTTTGGCTTAAGCGATATCGCATTCCTGAAACGCCAGCAATTATTTACTCCAGCCTTTTTGCGTTATTTAAAGGATTTTAAATTCCGCGGCGACCTGTGGGCTATGCCGGAAGGAACAGTATTTTTTGCAGGCGAGCCGGTGCTGCGCGTTACCTCTAGTATTATCGAGGGGCAGATTCTGGAAAGCAATTTATTGAACACGGTTAATCTTGCAACCATGATCGCCTCTAAGGCAGTACGGGTGGTTTTGGCCGCAGGCAATTGCGGAGTGTTTGATTTTTCTCTGCGCAGAACTCACGGCCAGGACGCCGCGATTAAAGCAGCCAGGTCTTCGTACCTTGCGGGATTCAGCGGGACTTCTAATGTGCGTGCCGCGCAACTCTACGGTATTCCTGCAGTTGGCACAATGGCCCATTCTTTTATCATGTCTTTCAAGAGTGAATTGCATAGTTTCCGCGCATATAGCAGTATATTCCCTGGTCGGTCAATCCTTCTGGTGGATACGTATGATACCAGAAACGGGATAAAGAATGCCATATATATAGGTAAAGAGCTAGAGAAGCGAGGGTACCGGTTATTGGGCATCAGGCTTGACAGCGGAGACATAGCTAGCCTTGCACGTCTTGCAAGGCGCATGCTTGATAGGGAAGGCCTTACCTATGTTAAAATTTTTGCCAGCGGCAACCTAGATGAGTTTAAGATTACGCAGATCCTCAGCAAGAATGCCCCCGTGGATAATTTCGGGGTAGGGACTAAGATGGGGGTAAGTGTGGATGCGCCTTACCTGGACGTAATCTATAAAATAAGCGAAGTAGGCAGCAGACAAGGAAAGTTTTTGCCTACAATGAAACTCAGTGCAGGAAAAGTTACTTATCCGGGGAGAAAACAGGTCGTGCGGATTTCCGATAAGAAGGGCAGGTACCTGAGGGATGCGTTGGTGCTTGAAAAAGAAAGAGTAGCAATAGGCGGGAAGCCTCTTTTGGAAAAAGTGATCAGCAGGGGCTGTCTGTGCTCTGCCATGCCTTCCTTAAGAACCGTGCGCAGATATGTACAAACGCAGCTTGCGCGATTCCCCGAAGCCCTCACGTATCCGCGCTCCCGATACACCTATCCCGTCGTTCTTAGCCGGGAACTCAAACGGTTGATGTCGTATTTACAATTGCATCTGTCGGAACACTCGTGATCATTGTATGGGAAATAATCGGCTTCGCCTCAATGAACTTACCGCTCAACTTATAAAAAGAAACATCGAGGGCTTTTTTTGTCCGGACAAGGCATCTGCCTTACAAAAGACGCTGACGCTTATCCCAGAGAAGGCAACAGTCGGGATCTCCGGTTCCTTGACGCTCATCCAGCTTGATTTGATAAAGAGCCTTAAAGAGAGAGGGACTATTGTCTACGATCAGTATCTGGAGGGCCTAAGCCGTAAAGAAAGCATGGCATTGAGGAACAAGGGCGCATGTGCGGATTATTACCTGACAAGCGCTAATGCGATATCCGCTAAGGGAGAGCTGGTATTTTTTAGCGCTTGGGGCAATCGCGTTGCGGGTATTGCGAATGCTGGCAAAGTGGTGGTGATAGCCGGCATCAATAAGATTAGCGTAGATCTGCAGAGTGCCATGAAAAGGGCCAGGGAATACGTTACTCCCCTGAACTGCAAGCGCCTTGGTTATGCTTCCGCATGCGCTCAAGACGGCATTTGCCGTAACGATATTTGCCTCTTTCCCGAGCATAAAAGGATGTGCTGCCAGTTATTGATCGTTGAGGCCGAGATTACGCCGGGCCGCATGAAGGTTGTATTGGTGGGTGAAGAACTAGGATATTAAGATTGTAGCCATAAAGAAAAGAATTTAAAAAAGGAACGAATATGGGGTACGGTGCGTATCGTCATGACCGCTGCTCAAGAAGTGAAGGAAGTAGTGATTCTTAAGTCAGTCCAGGAGACAGGAAAAGAAAACCTGGAAAAGGATATCAAAGAGGCATATAATAGGGCGGTTGTACATAGCCGACAGCTCGCTGCCCAAGAAATGCAAGATATCGTTGGTTTTAATATGCCCGGGATATCCTAGCGCGGTTCATTCTCTATGGATCAATTCGAAGATCTGAATGCCACCTATCTTTATTGCAATCAATGCGGCGGCTCAATGCCGGTGAAGGAAAAACTACTCCTCATCCTACCCGACGGCTGCATGTATGAGTATTTTTGCACTCACTGTGGAAGTGTGGTAGGGGATAAGAAAACCAAATCAGGCCTTAAAGAAAAATTCTTTTAAAATAAATGATTGACAAAGAAAACCCAAAGTTATATTATATACCTGTTTTTTTGGTGGGTTGTTATACCTTGCAAGATTTGCCTATATGATGAGAGAGATCCGAATACATGCGCGTGCCGGCCAGGGGGCAATTACGACTGCCTACCTTTTGGGTTATTCCTATTTTTTGAAAGGAATGTATCCCTACGCGTTTCCGCACTTCGGTGCTGCCAGAATGGGCGCGCCCATGAATGCCTTCGTCAGGGTTGATTCAAAACCCGTAAGGCTCAGGAGCCAGATCTATCAGCCGGATTACGTTATCATTGCAGACTCTACCCTTATCCGCGGATTTAACTGTTTTTCAGGCTTGAAAGATAACGGGATTGCCGTGGTTAACCAGCGGGAGGGGGCTGAAATCCTCAAGGTAAAAGCAAGGCAAAAGATTTATGCGGTGCCGGCGACCGAAATAGCCATGAAGGCTTTTGGAAAACCGTTGGGCAATACTGCCCTTATAGGCGCGTATGCAGCGGCTACCGATGAGTTTGCATTGGAGGAGCTTATCGAAGCGATAAAGAAACGCTTCTTGGGAAAGGCCCAGGAAGGAAATATTGAAGCAGCAAGGAAAGGATTTGAATTCGCATTAAAACAAAAATCTTCCAAATAGAAAAAATATGTTCGGACCCCTTATCGCAAAACCAGGATCAAGCAGGAAAAATAAAACAGGTTCTTGGCGTATAGAATCGAGGCCAAAATTCCTGAAAAAAGATTGTATTGCCTGTAGGATGTGCGTGGTGATATGCCCTGAGGGCTGCATCAGTGGAAAAGAAAAGAATACCTTTGATTGTGACCTCGCCTTTTGCAAAGGATGTGGTAATTGCGCCTATATCTGTCCTAAGAAAGATATTGAGATGGTAAGCGAAGAACCCGAGGCGGCAACAAAAAATAAGAAGGAATAGGCATGAGAGAGTTTCTTGAAGGTTCTCTGGCAGTAGCCAGGATTATAAAAGCCTGTAAGCCCGGGGTTATTTCTGCGTACCCTATTACTCCACAGACGCATATGGTGGAGGAGTTGGCGAATTTTGTCGCAAACGGCGAATTGAATTCCCAATTTGTAAACGTGGAATCCGAGCATTCGGCAGCATCGGTGGTATTGGGCTCAGTTGCTGCAGGGGTACGTTCTTATACGGCAACGAGTTCTCAGGGGTTGTTTTATATGGCCGAAGTGATTTTCAATATAGCAGGCATGAGGCTTCCCTTGGTGCTTACCTGCGCCAATAGGGCGATTTCGGCTCCGATCAGCATCTGGAATGATCATCAGGATTCAATTTCTCTACGTGACAGCGGTTGGATACAGTTTTATACGGAGAATCTGCAGGAAACAGTAGATTTCCATCTCATAAGCTACCGCCTGAGCGAAGATAAACACATCATGCTTCCTGTCATGGTTTGCATGGATGGGTATACCCTTACCCACGGGATAGAAACTATTGATATGCCGGATGAGGCAAAGGTTGACAGCTTCCTGCCCCCCTACAAACCCCTCTATAAACTTGATGTTGACAATCCCTTAAGTTTCGGGCCGTTGGCCGACCCTGATTATTATATGGAGACCCGCTATGCCATACACCAGACGCATAAAGACGTGCTTGAAATTATGCCGAAACTAACCAGTGAATTCTCCAGGGTCTTTGGACGCCATTACAACGGCCTTATCGAAGAGTATCACACCAAAGATGCAGAGCGTGTGATTGTCGCGATGGGGTCAGTATGTGGTACAGTAAAAGAGGTTATCGACGAATTGAGGGCAAAGGGGAAAAAGGTTGGGCTGCTAAAGATTATCGCGTATAGGCCATTTCCCGCAGAGGCAATCTATGAAGCGCTCAAGAACATACCAAAAGTGGCAGTGCTTGACAGGTCATTGTCGCTGGGTTCCTATGCGCCTGTTGCTTCTGAGGTTAAGGCAGCTTTCTTTGGAAAAAAGAAGAGGCCGGAGGTAATCAGCAGTTTCGTGGTGGGCATCGGTGGACGCGATATTACTAAGGATTCCATAAAGGAAGTGTTGCGTTTGGTAAACGGCAGGGAGAAGAGCAACGAGTTTATAGACTTGAAACCCGAGCTCTTAAAGGAAGAATATGAATAGTGAAAAAAAACCATTGCTTGCGCCGGGCCATACGGCATGTGCCGGGTGCGGGCAGGCAATTGCAGCCCGTTTAGTAGTCGATGCAGCCGGCCCCAATACCATTATTGCAAACTCTACCGGTTGTCTTGAGGTCTTTACTACGAAATATCCGGAATCAGCTTGGGAAATACCGTGGATACATTCGTTGTTTGAAAATTCCGCGGCAGTTGCCTCTGGCATAGAAGCAGCTTTACGCTATCTTGGCAAAAAGGAAACGATTAATGTAATCGCGCAAGGAGGCGATGGGGGCTCGGCCGATATAGGGCTTCAGGCGATTTCCGGAATGCTTGAGCGCGGTCAGGATATTTTATACGTCTGTTACGATAATGAAGCGTATATGAATACCGGCGTACAACGCAGCGGTTTGACACCTTTTAATTCTAACACCTCGACAAGTCCTGCAGGGTCTGTTTCGTACGGTAATATCCGCCCCAAGAAGCCAATGCCTGAAATAGCGTTGGCGCACGGGATTCCGTATGTGGCCACCGCTACGGTAGCGTTTGTACCTGACCTGCAGCGCAAAGTGAAGAAAGCCCTCTCGATCAGAGGGCCGAAATATATACAGGTACACGTGCCTTGTCCGTTAGGCTGGCGCCATGGTCCAGAGCTTACCCTTGAAATTGCAAAGGCGGCTGTTGAGACCGGCCTTTATCCTATTATAGAATACGAAAACGGCAGCCTCATCGGCGTGCGCAAGATCACGCCTAGGCCGGTGGAAGATTACCTTAAGTCACAAGGCAGATTCAGACATCTTTTTAAGAACCCAGAAGAAATTAAGAAAATTCAGGACATAGCAAATAATAATATTCAAAAATATGGCCTTGCCGCAGCAAATCAGCCGAGTCAATAATACAAGAACAGTAAGTTAATCAGGAGGGATGCCAATGGCAAAAGTGACAGTAGATGCTTCAACCTGTGTGGGATGCGGATTATGCGAACAGGCCTGTCCGGATGTATTCCAGGTTAAGGATGACAATATTGCTTACGTCAAGACCCACATCTGTAAATCATGTAACCTGCAGGAAATAGCCGAGCAATGCCCGGTGAACGCAATAAAGGTAGAGCCTTAATACAGCGACGATTTGTTCTTAAGGTTTTCCAGAAATTTCGCAAAGTATTCATGTTGTTTAAAGGCCAGGAGCGTGCGGCCGAATTCTTCTTTCTGAGCCTCGTATTGTGCGGTGTCGATTGGTTCAAAATCCTTCAAACTGACCAGATAACACCCTGCCGGATTCTCTATTATCTTACTCCATTCATTTGCCTTAAGGTCTTTCGCTTCATTAAAGAAAATCTCCGAAGCGCCGATCCCTTCTATATAACTTCCGAATGTAAACGCTGGGGTAATCCCTTGTTTAAGACCGAAACGCACAGAAATCTTTTCCAGCGTCTGCCGGCTAACCGTTGTGTTCGGCCCTTGCTGTAATTGTACCAGGCATTTTGTCAGAGTCTCTTTTGCAAGCCTGCGCGATGCATCACGAAGGAGGGCCTCTTTTACCTTGTCTTGAATTTTATCCAATCCGGGGATAAAGGGTTCTCTTTTTTCTTTAAGCGTAAGGAGGTAATAGTTTGAATCGAGGCGGACAGGGCCAGCGATTTGTCCGAGGTTGAGCTTTGATATCAAAGCGGTTATTTCCGGAGACCATCCGAATCCAGGGATAGGTTCGTCCTGAACGAAAAAACCGCTTTCTTTAACATCCAGTTGTAGCGTATCCCCCGCATTTTTAAGGCTTTTTGTTTTTTTAAAAAGCGCATAAATACTCTTTGCTTCTTCGTCTGACTTAACTGCTACATACTCGATATTGAATGCAGGGGGCTGTTTAAATTCTAATGCATGGGTACGGTAATACTCTTTTAGTTCTTCCTCTGTTGGGTTGACGGTTTCACTGAAATCGGCATAGAAGCCCGCCAGATAATAGATGCTGATTTTTTCGTTTTCTTTCTTATACTCCCTTAGGATTTCTTCATCGCTTGTCTTGACAGGGCCGGTAACCTGTTTATAGAACTTAGCCAGGATGAGATTCTGGCGTACCTGTTCCTCGAAGACGCGAGCCGGAGTACGAAAATTATATTCAAGGGTTTGATTGTATAGTATGTTGTCAAACGAGCCTTTTCGTTGGAGAAAAGGGAAATTCATTATCTCTTGAATGACCTCTTTGTCAGAAACGTTGATTTTTCTTTTCTTTGCCTCTTGCAGCAGCACCAGCCGTTCCCATGCCTGCTGAGGGAGGTTAAGGTAATCTTTGAGCTCATCGAGCTTTTCCCCGAATTGCATAATTGCCAGATTCCGCGTAGCCAGGAGTGCGTCTTCAAAAACGGCGAGAGTAACTTTTTTGCCTTCAATGATTCCTATATAGCTTGCTTTTGGTTTGTTGCGCAAAAGGCTGCTTGAGCCCCAAATGAAGAATGCCGGTAGGATGAGAATGGTAAGTACCACCCAGATTATTTTCTGAGTTTTCTTATGGTATATTTTCTTAATCATGCCAATTTCCTCCTTAATTAGTCCGAAGATGTATTATAATCCAAAACTATCACAATGCAATTTTTTCTTTACAAAATATCCCCGACCTTGTATAATAAACGCTTGTAATACATAAGGTTGGATGACCAAGAAAGGACATTTTCGATATGAGGCAAAGGGTTTTAAAGCTCGGGCTTCCCAAGGGTAGCCTTCAGGAATCTACCTTTAAGTTGTTCAGGAAGGCGGGGTTCAATGTCACGCTTTCTTCAGAGAGGTCGTATTTTCCTTCGATAGACGACGCCCAGATTGAGGCAATCTTATTGCGCGCACAGGAGATGCCCCGCTACGTGGAAACAGATCTTGATTGCGGCATTACCGGAGAAGACTGGATTCAGGAGAGCAATTCTAAAGTCATCAGGGCAGAGGAGCTCATTTATGCAAAACAGTCTTTAAGGCCGGTCCGATGGGTGGTCGCAGTGCCTGAGCGTTCACCGATAAGAAAGATACGGGATTTAAAGGGCAAACAGATTGCGACGGAATTGGTGAACGTGACAAGGAAATTTTTGAAACGCAATAAAGTAAGTGCCCTCGTTGAGTTTAGCTGGGGTGCGACTGAAGTAAAGGTGGCACAAGGCCTTGTGGAGGCGATCGTTGAACTGACAGAAACAGGCAGGAGCCTAAAAGCCAACAACCTCAGGGAGATTGCAACGGTGTGCGAGTCTACCACTAAATTCATTGCCAACCCCGCAAGTTACAGGGATAAATGGAAAAGGGAGAAAATCGACCAGATTGCCTTGCTCTTGAAGGGTGCAATCGCAGCGGAAGAAAAAGTAGGCCTGAAAATGAACGCGCACAGGCGGTCTCTCAAGAAGGTGCTAGCATGTCTTCCGGCGCTTAAAAAACCCACTATTGCTAATCTCCAGGATCCTCAATGGGTGGCAGTGGAGACAGTCATAGACGAAAAAGAAGTCCGGGTATTGATTCCGAAATTAAAAAAAGCAGGGGCAAGCGGGATCGTTGAATACCCTTTGAATAAAGTGATTTTTTAGGGATGTGGTTGAATCAAGCAGGAGGCATTAATGCCTTGTGGAAGAAAAAGAAAGCTGAAAAAAATCAAGACCCATAAACGCAAAAAGATGCGCCGTCGCCTTCGCCATCTGAAGAAGAGAGACTGGGGTTAATAGGTTAAGGATTTGCTCTCTGTGGCGCAGCAAGCGTACAACCCATTCGGCTATTTAAGGGATGTTTGTTCTTTTGTCCTTCCGGATGTATGCGGGAGCTCGCCAGCTAAAAACAACCAGGTTAACGTAATGCGTTTTAGGATTAATAAGATTGGAATCCTTCTGATAGGGGCATGGTGCGTTTTTTTCTTTTTGCGTGCTGAAGCCCTGGCCTTTGACAAAAAATTCTCCCAGGCCTTAAGCCATTACATTATGGCAGGGGTGTTTGAGAACGAGGGGGATCTGGAACTCGCCACCAAAGAGTACAAAAAGGCGATACGCATTGACAGGAATAATCCTTCCTTTCATTTCAATCTGGGCATGAATTACCTGAAGAAGAATGACGTTGCCAGCGCGGTCCAAGAATTGAATACGACTGCCAGATTAGACCCCGAGGCAGTTGAACCCCACGCGTTGCTCTCTGCGATTTATTATTCTGATAATAAAATTGAAGACGCCAACCGCGAGCTGGAAATCGCCCTCGAGCGCGCCTCGGTGCGCGAGCCAAAAAATATTTCTATTTATAAAACGTTAGGCATGATGTATCTGCAACAGAAGAGGTTTAAGGAAGCGGAAAAGACATACAGATCGATTCTGGCATTAGCACCTGACGACAATGAAGCCCATTTTTACCTGGGGTCTGTATACAGCGAATTAGGCAACAACGCTGGCGCTATAGAGGAATTGAAACAGGCACTCCAACTGAAAGCCGATTACCATGAGGCGCTCAATTTTCTTGGATATTTGTATGTGGAGCAGAATACAAACCTCCAGGAGGCCGAAAGGCTTATTAAAAAAGCTGTTGAGCTTCAGCCAGATAACGGCGCGTACATTGATAGTCTGGGCTGGTTGTATTTTAAGAAGGGAAGGGCAAAAGATGCCCTTAAGGAGCTTGAACGCGCCAAGGATTTACTAAGCGACCCAGTCATATACGACCATTTGGGGGACGTGTATTTTAAACTTAATGATTTCAAAAATGCGAAAACAAGCTGGCAGGAATCTTTGAAGTTAGACCCCCGCCAGAAAACCGTAGAAGAGAAATTAAAGCAATTACCGGGAAATGAACAGTAGCGACGACCGAAAGATACGGGCATTACAAGAGCAGGCCAAACAGATACGCCGCCTGATTGTCCAGATGCTGGCAAAGGCAGGTTCCGGCCACCCCGGAGGGAGCCTTTCTTCGGCGGACTTAATTACAGCCCTTTTTTTTGGGGTATTACGGCATGATCCTAAAAATCCCGGCTGGCCTGACCGCGACAGGTTCCATATGTCCAAAGGCCATTGCTGTCCCCTCTGGTATGCGGTCTTGGCAGAGAGCGGTTATTTTCCCAAAGAAACACTTTTGACCTTGCGTCAACTGGGGTCTATGTTGCAGGGGCATCCTGACAGGCGCGCTCCCGGTGTTGAGGTCGCTTCAGGCTCTCTTGGTCAGGGTTTGTCTGTGGCATTAGGGATGAGCCTGGCGGCGAAACTTGACAATAAAGAATATCGCGTGTATTGTCTTTTGGGAGACGGAGAAATTCAGGAGGGCAATATCTGGGAAGCGGCAATGGCTGCGAGCCACTATAAGCGCGATAATCTTTGTGCCATACTGGATTACAATGGTTTTCAGATAGATGGAAGAATAGAAGACGTCATGAGCCTTGAGCCGTTGGTAGCGAAATGGCAGGCATTCGGCTGGCACACTATTGAAATCGACGGCCACGATATGAAACAAATCTTAGAGGCATACCGGCAGGCAAAGACTGTGAAGGGAAAGCCAAGTATTATTATTGCTCATACCATAAAAGGCAAGGGTGTTTCTTTTATGGAGAGTGTGGTAGATTTTCATGGACGTACGCCGAACACGGAAGAAACTAAAAAGGCGATCGAGGAATTGGGATAATGGCTGAATTATTATATCAACGCGACATTTACGGCAAGACCTTAGTGGAGCTTGGAAAGGCGCAGACGCGCATAGTGGTGTTGGATGCGGATTTATCCAGCTCTACGCGTACCGCATTATTCGCACGAGAATTCCCCGAAAGGTTCTTTAACTTTGGCGTAGCGGAGCAAAATATGATGGCTGCTTCTGCCGGCCTTGCCAGCTGCGGAAAGATTGTTTTTGTTTCATCTTTTGCTATGTTTGTCACGGGAAGGGTATGGAATCAAATCAGGAATACCGTTGCGTACAACAACTTTAACGTTAAAATAGTAGCAACGCATGCCGGCATCACCGTCGGCCCTGACGGCGCAAGCCACCAGGCCCTGGAAGATATTACGCTTATGCGACTTTTGCCGAATATGAATATTATTGTCCCCTGTGATGGGCCTCAGACGCGCGATGCTATTCTGACTGCAGCCCGCACAGAAGGGCCTTTCTATATTCGGCTAGGCAGGGTAAAGGTCCAGACCATAGAAGAAAAGAATATGTTTGAGTTTGGCAAAGCGCAAGTCCTCAAGCAGGGCCACCAGGTGACTATCATTGCCTGCGGGATCATGGTTGCAGAAGCCCTTGTTGCGGCGAAGAACCTTATCAATAAAGGAATCAGCGTGCGCCTGCTTAATATGCATACGATACGGCCGTTGGATACCGAAGCGATTCTTGATTCTGCTAGAAATACGAAAGGGATTGTTGTTTGTGAAGAGCATAGTGTAGTAGGCGGATTGGCGCAGGCAGTGGATGAAGTGGTTGCCCAAAACCATCCCGTCAAAGTGCTGCGTATTGGAGTCAAACACAGATTTGGACAGTCCGGAGAGCCGCAAGAGCTTCTGAAAGAATATAACCTTACCAGCTCGGATATCGAAAAAGCAGCCTATTCCCTTGTTTCCTAAATCCCTATGTCTCTCGTACTCAATTCCTATGCGAAGGTAAACCTCTATCTTCGGGTTTACGGTAAGCGTCCCGATACATACCACACTATCAAGACAGTTTTTGAACGGGTTAACCTCAGCGATACAATTACCCTGAGTACCCGTAAAGACGGAACCATCAATGTTCGTTGCCCGCATCCTTTACTTCCCAAAGACCCTACCCTTAATCTTGCCTTTCGTAGCGCACAGTTACTACAGAAGACTTGCAGATGTAGGCATGGAGCTGATATAAAAATTGTCAAACGCATACCTGTAGGTAGTGGTTTGGCAGGGGGATCAAGCAATGCGGCAACAGTTCTTCTGGGACTTAACCGTATTTGGCGGCTTAAGTTAGGTAAAGAGGAACTCCTTTCTTTGGCCAGCAAACTCGGTAGCGATGTGCCTTTTTTTGTGTATAACCAACGTTTTGCATTAGGCGAAGGCAGGGGAGAGAAATTAAGGCCTTTACCCTCGCTTAAGAACTGCCTTTTTTGGCATATTCTGGTTGTACCCAGGATGCATGTTTCAACCGAGTTTATATATAAGAAGTGGGATGAGACAAGGACTTTTAGATTGACAATGCCGCGCAATGATGTTAGAATCCTAACAAAAGGACTTAAGGAAAAGAAAATTCCCCTAATCGCCAAAGGTATGTATAACAGCCTTGGAGAAGTCACCACTGCTTACTATCCCCAAATCAAGCATATCAAGCAAATTCTTTCTGAACAAGGAGTGAAAGCCCTCTTGATGTCCGGCAGCGGTCCGGCAGTTTTTGGCATTGTTTTTTCCAGAAAGGAGGCTGTTGCGTTACGCAGAAAATTAAGACAGTTACGCAGTAGCTGGCAGATTTTTGTTGCCCGAACCATCTAGAGCGAGTAAGGAGGAGACAATCATGGAGATTACTGAAGTCAAAATATTCCTCAAAGATTCACCAGACAAAAAATTAAAGGCATACGCGACCGTAACGTTCGATAATGCCTTTGTGGTAAGGAATATAAAAGTCATCCAGGGAGCCAATGGCGTTTTCATTGCCATGCCTTCACGCAGGATAAAGCAGCCTTGCCCTAAATGTGCATTCAAGAATGAGTTACGTTCCAAATTCTGTAGCCAGTGCGGCGCGCAGCTTCCTCTTCCGCCGAGGACTGAAGGCCAGCAAGATGCTGGTTTGAGTGCTCAGTCAGAGCACAAAGACATAGCGCATCCTATCACCCAATCTTTCAGGGATTATTTACAAAAGAAGATTCTTGATGCGTACGAACAGGAAATAAAGAAAGGCCCGGTTCTTAAAGAGCACTTTGAAGAATAGAAATAGCATCGCATCTTTTGCTAAGGTAATATTCCGCGAGGCTATCTTAAAATAGCGCGTAGTCCTGCTGAAGGGATTAAAATTATACAGCGGGAATGGTAGTACAACCTGGGATGTCGTCCAATGGTAGGACACGAGAATTTGGGTCTCGCTATTCTGGTTCGAGTCCAGACGTCCCAACTTTTCCTTGTTTTCGTTTGGACAAGAGCCTAATGGGTATAGAGGAGGCAATCTGATAAAATGAAAAAGAAGGAATGGATCGCGATAATTTTGGCCGCAGGCCAGGGGACACGGATGAAATCCGGAATTCCTAAGGTCCTTCACTCCGTGTGTGGCAGGCCGATGCTTGCGTATGTGCTTGATTCGGTACAGGGGCTCGCATTCAAGAAGATTATCGCAGTAGTAGGATATAAAAGTGGACAGGTAGAGCAAGCCTTGCCGTCCGGTACTACTGTCGTGAAACAGGGGAAACTCCTGGGCACCGGGGATGCGGTGAAAAAGGCATTGAACGCAGCCAGGGGCTTTAAGGGTTCGGTGCTTGTGCTTTACGGAGATAACCCTCTCCTACAGAAAGAGACTATCAAAAAACTCATGCAGCGCCATACTCAGGCCAAGGCTTGTGCCACCCTTTTAGTAGCAAAGGTTGAGAAGCCCGAAGGATATGGCAGGATCCTTCGTGATAAATATCAGAGTATATACGGTATCATAGAAGATAAAGACGCCGATGATTTTCAGAAAGAGATCAAGGAGGTTAATACCGGTATTGTTTGTTTTAAGGCAAGTCTCTTGGCAGCAGCCCTCGTAACAATTAGGCCTGGCAACGCAAAGAAGGAATACTATCTTACTGACTGTATTGAGGCATTGTACAAAAAAAGACAGGTGATTGAACATCAGTTGCTTGCAGATATACAGGAAGGCCTAGGTATTAATTCGCGGCTGGATTTGGCTAAGGCAAATAAAATTATGCAAAAAAGGATCAATGAGCGCCTGATGGAAGCGGGGGTTACGATTATTGACCCCGAAAACACGCTTATCAGTTATGGCACGGTTATCGGCCCGGATACCGTAATTTATCCCTTTACAGCTATTGAAAAGAATGTTAAAATTGGAAAACGTTGTCTTATCGGGCCTTTTATTCACGTAAGGGAAGGCACGGTTCTTGAGGATGGCGTGCAGGTCGGTAATTTCCTTGAAATCTCGCGGGCCAAAATTGCTTCCGGTTCAACAGCCAAACATTTCGGTTATTTAGGCGATGTAAAAATCGGGAAAGGTGCCAATATCGGCGCAGGCACAGTCACTGCGAATTTTGACGGCCGCAATAAACACACTACTATAATTAAAGATAAGGCTTTTATTGGCAGCGATACGGTTTTGGTCGCCCCTGTTACCGTGGGCAGGGGGTCAAAGACAGGGGCCGGAAGCGTGGTGACGAAGTTGCATAATGTCAGAGATGGCGTGACGGTGGTAGGTATACCTGCCCGCCCTTTACCGAAAAAAGGAAGGAAAAAATAATGCGCGAGTTGATGGTGTTTAGCGGCAATGCCCATCCGGCGTTAGCCAAAGATATTTGTAAAAATCTGGGCATAGAGTTATCAGATGCGTTTGCCGGACGCTTCAGCGAGGGAGAGATACGCGTAAAGATTAACGAGAATGTCCGCGGCAAAGACGTATTCCTTGTGCAGCCGACCTGTCCTCCTCCCAATGATAGTTTGATGGAATTATTGATTATGATTGATGCGCTCAAAAGAGCGTCGGCCTATCGCGTGACCGCGGTGATCCCTTATTTCGGGTATGCCCGTCAGGATAGAAAAGACCAGCCGCGAGTTCCCATTACAGCTAAATTAGTTGCCAATCTCCTTGCTACTGCGGGAGCAAACAGGGTTTTGACGATGGATTTGCATGCCGGACAGATCCAGGGATTTTTTGACATACCCGTGGATAATTTGTTTGCGGTGGGGGTTTTTGTCGACTATTTTGCCTCTCTTGATATCAACGATAGAGTAATCGTATCTCCTGATGTCGGCAGCATCAAAATGGCGCGCGCCTACGCGAAAAGGGTGGCCGCAGGCCTTGCCATAATCGATAAGAGGCGCGATTCCCCGGAAAAGACGGAAGTAATGCATATTTTAGGCGAGGTGCAAGGCAAGAATGTAATAATTGTCGATGATTTGATTGCAACTGGTAGTTCGTTAACAGAGGCCGTTGAGGCCCTCAAGCGGGCCAAATGCAAAAAGATTTATGCCGCGATTACGCACGGCGTATTATCGGGTCCGGCCCTCTCTCGCATCGACAGCTGCAAAGATTTAGAAGAACTGGTGGTTACCGATAGCATACCCTTGGGGGATTCAAGTCACCATCCCCGCATCAAAGTGCTTTCTGTGGCCAGGCTTTTGAGTGAGGCAATTAAACGAATCCATAATGAGGAGTCGGTAAGTTCATTATTTGACTAGGTGAGGTAGAAATGGATGAGATATTTCTGGATGTAGAAGCAAGGCAAGAAAGCGGTAAGACAAAAAGCAATATCCTGAGGAAGCAAGGTTTTATTCCGGCTGTCGTTTACAAGGAAGGGAAGGAATCCCAGCCGATAAAGGTCAGCCGCCACGATTTTATACACTTGTCCCGCGAGCATCATCTGGAGAGTGTCATAGTTAATTTACGCATCAGCGATGATAAGAAGAAGAAATCACACCCCTGCCTGGTAAAGGAGATTCAATACGAACCCGTACATGGCGGCATTCTGCATGTAGATTTTAATGAAATATCCCTTACCAAACTTATCAAGGTGAATGTAGGAGTGGTAGCTAAGGGTGAGCCTATTGGCGTAAAACAGGAGGGAGGTTCCCTTGAGCATATATTGTGGGAACTGGAAGTGGAATGTCTTCCTACCGATATCCCGAAAGAATTTACCGTTGACGTCAGCCAGCTTAAGATCGGCGATACCATACACGTCAGAGACATCACATCGCCTTCCGGTGTTAAGATCTTAAACGATCCCGATGCCGTGGTCTTATCTGTGGCAAGCCCCATGAAAGAAGAGGTAGTCGAAGTGCTTGAGGGCGAAGAGAAGGCAGAGCCCGAAGTGATTAAGGAAAAGAAAGAAGTGCCGGCGGAAGATGAAGAGGAGCCGCAGGCAGAAAAGAAATAATTTTTAATGAAGTTAATCATCGGGCTTGGCAATCCGGGAAGAGAGTATCAGACAACGCGTCATAATGCAGGGTTTCGCGTCATAGACGCTATTGCGCATAAGTATAAGGGTGTTTTAAAAAGAAACCGCGGCACCGCCTCTCTTTCTGCCAAGGTGGCCATTGGAGATATTGAAGTGATTCTGGCCAAACCCCTCACATTCATGAACCTCTCAGGGGTAGCGGTAAAAACGCTCATTGAGAAATACGGGTTAAAGAAAAGCAGTCTTCTGGTGGTCTGTGATGATATTGACCTTGCCTTCGGCAGGTTGAGAATAAAACCGCAAGGCTCAAGCGCGGGGCATAAGGGGATTAGATCCGTAATCGATGCGTTAAGAAGCGAGGAATTCGCGAGGCTGCGTTTAGGTATGGGAAGGCCGAAGCGGGGAAAGGTTTCAAACTACGTTCTTAATCAGTTTACCAGGAAAGAAAAGGCATTATTCGAGGATTGTATTTCCGCTGCCTGCGACTGTTGCGAATCGTGGGTGTGCGAAGGCGTGACGAAAACCATGAACATCTTTAACAAATGGAGCAGGGAATGAATAAGTATGAAGCGATGTGTATCGTAAAACCCGATTTGTCGGAAGAAGAAAAGAAGGGCCTTTTTGCCCAGATAGCAGAAGTGGTTCAGAAAAACAATGGCAAGGTATCGTCTGCAGGCGTGTGGGCAGAAAAGAGGCCGCTTGCGTATTCGATCAAAAAACAGAAAGAGGGGATATACTATCTGGTGGAATTTTCTTTGCCGCCCGACGCAATAACCCAGATACGCTACGCCTTTAAGCTGAACGAACAGATCTTACGTGTATTGATCACTACGAGCAAATAAATAATAGAAGGAGACGCAATGGCCAGTTTTAATAAAGTTTTTTTGATCGGCAACCTTACCAAGGATCCTGAATTACGCTATACGCCTCAGGGTACTGCGGTGGCAAACCTAAGGCTTGCGGTGAACCGCAGATTTAAGACCAAGACCCAAGAATTCAAAGATGAGACGTGTTTTATCACGGTAGTAGTATGGAGTAAGCAGGCTGAAAACTGTAATCAATATCTACAGAAAGGAAGTCCCGTTTTTATTGAAGGCCGGCTGCAGTCGCGTTCATGGGAAGATAATGCCGGTCAAAAGCGCAATACCGTCGAAGTAAGGGCGGAGCGCGTGCAATTCTTAAAATCAGCAACCAAACCGACACCTGAAGCGCCAGGCGAAGAACTGATTGCGGATTCGCCGACTGAAACGGAATGGCTGGAGGAAAGCGAGGAGAAGGCACATGAAACCGAGAGTTAAGAAGTTTTCGAATAGAAAGACAGGCGCAAAGAGAGGAGGCCTTTTTGGGTCGTTTCGTAAAAGGGTCTGTCAGTTTTGCACAAATAAGTCAAAAACGATTGATTACAAGGACGCTAAATTGTTGGAACACTTTGTGAAAGACCGGGGCAGGATCGTATCCCCCAGAGGGACCGGTAACTGCGCAAAACACCAGAGGGAGATAACGACGGCAGTCAAGAGAGCAAGGCTCATTGCACTGCTTCCTTATGCCCGCGTATAAAGGGGTCCGCTATCATGAAAGTTATTTTAATTGAAGATGTGAAAGGTCTGGGCAAAGCCGGAAACCGGGTGGATGTAAAAGACGGTTATGCCCATAATTATCTGCTCCCGAAAAAAATAGCCATTCATGCGACCGCAGGAAACGTTAAAAAATTAGAACAGGCAAAGCAGAAAGAACTTTTTGAAGCAGAAAAAACCAAGAAAGAAGCAGAAACACTTAAGGTGCGTCTTGAGGGTTTATCTGTGACAATCCCTATGCTCACCCAGGAGGAAGATAAGGAAAAACTTTATGGAAGCGTTTCCGTGAATGACCTGGTGAATTCGCTTAAAGAGGAAGGGATCATAATCGAGAAAAGCGCCGTTATACTTGAACAACCCCTGAAGGCCTTGGGGATATACGAAGTTATTGTTCGATTGCACCCGGAAGTCCAGGCCAAGGTAAAGGTGTGGATTGTCCAGAAATAAATAAATGAATGAGATAACCAAAGAATTATTGCCTCCCCAGAATCTAGACGCGGAAATGGCGGTCTTGGGGTCTATGCTTATAGACGAAAACGCCGTTGCCTCGGCAATAGAATCTTTGAAGAAAGAAGATTTCTACAAAGATGCCCACCGCACAATTTTTGAAGCGATCCTGCATGTCTATAATTCAAACAAGGCCATCGATCTTATCACCCTTACTGATGAACTCAAGAGGGCGGGAACTTTGCATGAGATAGGGGGTGCCAGTTTTCTGGCGGAACTGGTGAATATGGTGCCTACTGCTGCCAACGTAGACCATTATATCAAGATTGTCAGGGAGAAGAATGTACTGAGGTCGCTGATAGCCAATGCGACAAAAATCCTTTCGATGTGTTATGAAAGCGACAGTAACGTCGAAGAGGTCGTGGATATTTCAGAGAAGCTCATTTTTGAAATAGGCGAACGTAGGACCGGCTCAAGCTATATCCCGCTCAAAGAGATCATCAAAGAGAATATCGAGACCATCGATATGCTCTATCAGAAAAAGGCGCATGTGACCGGGGTCCCTACCGGTTTCATTGATTTTGACAAACAGACTGCAGGGCTGCAGCCTTCCGATCTTATCGTTATTGCCGGTAGGCCTTCAATGGGAAAAAGCGCGTTAGCGCTTGGCATCGCAGAATACGCGGGGGTAACCGAACGGTTGCCGATAGCATTCTTCAGCCTAGAAATGTCAAAGGAACAACTGGTGCAAAGGATGCTCTGCGCGCACGCAAGAGTGGATGCGCATAATGTACGTACCGGATACCTGTCTCCTTCCGACTGGCCGCGCCTGACTGCTGCTGCCGGGAAACTGTCAGAAACTTCGATATTTATCGATGATACCCCTGCAATTTCAATGATGGAATTGAGGGCGAAGGCGCGAAGGCTAAAGGCAAACGAGAATATTCAACTCCTCATCCTTGATTACCTTCAGCTTATGCGTGGTGCAGTCAATATCGAAAGCAGGCAGCAGGAGATTTCTGATATTTCCCGTTCCCTTAAGGCATTGGCACGCGAATTGCACATTCCGGTAGTTGCGATCAGCCAGCTTTCGCGGGCGGTCGAATCCCGACAGGACCACCGGCCGCAGTTATCCGACCTAAGAGAGTCCGGCGCTATTGAGCAGGATGCGGATTTAGTAGTGCTTATTTTGCGGGAGGAGTATTATACCCCTACTCCTGAAAACGAAGGACTTGCCGAGATCATCGTCGCAAAACAACGCCATGGCCCGGTAGGTTCGACAAAACTGACCTTTATCAAAGAATACACACGATTTGAGAATCTGGCGAGGATAGAATAGTATACTTTTACGCACGGCGTCCTGAAAAATGGCGCGAATAAAAAAATAAGGAAAAAATAATGAAAAAGAGAACGCATTTGGTACGTATGTGCCTGCTCGCTGTTTTTATTACGGCGCCGTTTTTTGCTGCGTTTGGCCAGAGCGATGAAAATGCGATTACACAGGAAAGCAGTGTTGTTAGTACCGAAGCAACGCAGGCTCAAGAATCGAAGATGGTGACTGCCATGGAAGTCAAGGGCAACAAGTCCATCAGCACGAATACCGTTTTATCAAAAATGAAGATAAGGATCGGCAGCCCTTATAATGATAACATCATCAATGATGATTTAAAGCGCCTTTATCTTCTCGGTTACTTTAGCGATATTAGTATCGATACCGAAGACTATAATAACGGCGTAAAGGTAATTATCAAGGTAGTAGAAAGGCCGGTGGTCGAGAAGATCACTTTTCAAGGGATTAAGCGGTTAACCTTAAGAGAAGAAAAAATCAAAGAGGAACTTAAGATAAAAGAATCCCAATATTTGGATTATCCCAGCCTCAACGATGACATAGAGACACTTAAGAAGCTCTATGCCAAAAGGGGCTATAGTGAAGTGGATATAGAATATAAGGTTGAGGTAGATGATGCTACCAATAAAGCAAGGGTCCGTTTTGAGGTTTCGGAGGGCAAGAGGGTCCGTATAAAAAATATCATCGTTGACGGAAACAGCGCTTTTTCTGACGGCCGTATCCTGCGGTTGATGAAGACCAAAAGGGCCTGGCTTTTTAACGCGGGGACCTTAAAAGACGACGTGTTTAAAGAAGATATAGAGCGCGTAAGGGCCTTCTATCAGCGCGCAGGCTACTTGGATGTGGCGGTCACCTATGACATCAAGAAAGGGACGAGAAAATCGCTTCTTTATATCACTATTACTGTCCAGGAAGGCAAGAAATATCTTGTGGGTAGTCTTGAAATAAAAGGGAACCAGGATATATCCGAGAAGGATATCTTGAGCAAACTTAAAGAAGCAACCCCGGGGAAGGTATTCAGTCAGGAAGCATTAAAACAGGATATCGCCAATATCCAGTCTTTATATTTTGACCGCGGCTATATTTCTATGCAGATACAAGAAGGGATTTCCCTGAATACCTACACAGGCAGGGTAGATATTGTCTATACCATCAGGGAGAACGATATTACCTACGTGGACAAAATTAAGATCCGCGGCAATGTCAAGACTAAGGACTTAGTGATCCGCCGCGAGTTAAGGATAAAGCCGGGAGACAGGTTTGATGGAGATAAGCTACGCCGCAGCAAGGAGAGGTTGCAGAATCTTGGTTTTTTTGACGAGATAAGCTATGATACGGAGGACGCGGCTTCACCCGAAAAAAAGGATTTGGTGGTTGACGTCAAAGAAACCAAGACGGGCGCTTTCAGTTTTGGCGGAGGGTACAGCACCGTAGATGAATTTATAGGTTTCGTAGAGATTGAGCAGAAAAACTTCGATTGGAAGAATTGGCCGTATTTCACGGGAGGCGGCCAGGTTTTAAAATTCAGGGGCCAGTTCGGTACGGTCAGTAGCGGCTTTGATCTAGGCTTTACCGAGCCGTGGTTATTTGATTACCCTGTTTCATTCGGTTTCGATATCTACAAACGCACACATAAACGCGAAACCGACATTGGTTACGGCTATGATGAAGATATCACCGGAGGGGACCTGCGCCTGGGAAAGGAAATTTCAGAATATGTCAGAGCCAGCGCTACCTACCGTTATGACGAAATAGAAATCACCAATATTTCCGACGACGCGACCAATGACCTGAAATCAGAATACGGAAAGAATACGATCAGTAGTACGGAGTTAGGTCTGACGTACGATACAAGAGATAACGTGTTTGATACGCGCAAGGGTAACCTGTTGAGCGGTTCTTTTCAGGTAGCGGGAGGGCCTTTTGCGGGCGATAAGGATTTTACTAAGTTTTACGGCCGGGCATCGCACTATTTCCCGCTTTTTAAGAATGCGGTGCTGGAGGCCAGGGGCCGGCTGGGGCTGGCCGATCCGTACGGCGGTTCAAGCAAGGTACCGATCTACGAGAGGTTTTTTGCGGGCGGGGCGTATAGTCTTCGCGGGTATCACGAAAGGAAAATCGGCCCCATAGACCCTGTTTCTAAAGATCCTCTTGGTGGCGAGTCTATGATTCTGGGTAACCTGGAGTACACCTATCCCCTGATGGGTTTTCTTAAAGTAGCGACATTTTATGATACGGGTAATGTATGGTCAAAGGCAAGCGATGTAGGCGCAGGAGGTTTCAAGTCTTCGACCGGCATCGGCTTTAGGATTAAGACGCCGATTGGTCCGGTGAGCCTTGATTACGGTATCCCTTTAAATAAAGAACCCGGCGAAGAGGATAAAGGCAGCGGCCGTTTTCATTTCAGCGTAAGCCATGGTTTCTAACAAAAAGTTCTTACAACATTAAAGAGTAACACAAAAGGAGGAAGCATGCGAAGGTGCCTAGCGGGTGTTGTATCATTACTAATGGTATTGGGATTGACCGGGGCTTCAGTATATGCCGCAGACAAGTTTGCGTACGTGGATTTAAGCCGAATTTTTACCGAATATTCAAAAACCCAGGATTACGAAAAGGTCCTGAAGACAAAGCAGGATGCATACGAAGCTGACCGCAAAAGCAAAGTAAACGAGTTCACGCAGTACCAGGACAAATACAAATTGTTAAGCGCCAAAGAACAGGAAACCAAGAGAACTGAGTACGAAAACAAAGCGAATGCCCTGCGTGAATATGATTACCAGAAGCAGACTGACTTGCGCAAAGAGTCCGATGAGAAGATGAAGGAGATCCTCAAGGATATCGAGGGGGTAATCAAGAAATATTCCGAACAGGAAGGCTATGCCTTGGTATTCAATGACCGCGTGTTGGTATATCAGGACAAGGGCCTGGATATAACCGATAAAATCAGCGATATTTTAAATAAAGGCACAAAGAAGAGATAATCCTCAAAAGATGCGTAAGACCCTTAAGGAGATAGCGGACTTTGTCGGCGGAAAGGTCGTCGGCGATGAAACGATAGCAGTAACAGGGGTTGCTGGTATCCAGGACGCGCAGGCAGGAGAAATCACGTTTCTGGCGAATCCTAAATACCTTCCTTTCCTCGAAAGGACGCGCGCCTGTGCAGTCATTACATCGACAGATACGAAAAGCGCAAAGAAGCCGCTTATCCTTGCCGAGAACCCTTCCCTGGCATTTGTAAAGGCAGTTTCCTTTATAGTCCCGGAAGAAGCTGTACATCCCAGAGGACTACATCCTACCGCAGTGATAGGCAAGGATGCCTGTATCGGTAAAAATGTATCGGTCGGACCGTACGCGGTGATCGAAGACGGTGTTTCGATCGGCGAGAACTCTGTTATTTACGCCCATTGTTATATCGGCAAGGACTGCCGTATCGGCAATGCCGTACTTATGTATCCGAATGTGTCTATGCGCGAGCGGGTTACCGTAGGTAATAAAGTCATCATTCACGGCGGGGCAGTTATCGGTTCAGACGGTTTTGGGTTTGTTACGGTAGAGGGGATTCATCACAAAATACCCCAAGTAGGTACCGTTATCATCGAGGATGACGTCGAAATCGGGGCTAATGTAACAATTGACAGGGCCCGGTTTGATAAAACAGTAATAGGCAAAGGTACCAAGATAGATAACCTTGTGCACATTGCGCACAATGTCATTATCGGTCAGAATTGTTTCGTAGTCGCGCAGGTGGGGATTTCCGGTAGTACCTCAGTTGGCAATAATTCGATTTTGGCCGGACAGGTGGGCGTTGTCGGCCATATCAGTATCGGTGATAATTGTGTGGTGATGGCGCAAGCGGGGGTAAGTAAGTCCATCCCCGATAATACCGTTTCATGGGGTTCGCCTGCAAAGCCGGAAAAGATTGCCAAGCGTCTCAATGCTGCTTTGGCGAACTTGCCTCGTTTGTTCGGCAGCGTTGCGGAATTAAAAAGAAGGATGGAAGAAATTGAGAAAAAAATCAAAGAGGAAAAATGAGCAAACAGCTGACTATTGAGAAAGCAATACGATTGCAGGGAGTCGGTCTGCATACGGGCAAAGAAGTCAGCATGGTTTTAAAGCCTGCCGCAGAAGATACGGGCATCAATTTCATCAGAACCGACCTTTCCGGTAAGCCGGTAATCAAAGCCAGCCTTGAGAATTGCCTTCCGCAGAGCGTAGAACTCAGGCGTACCTCAATAGGAAAAGACGGAGTTCAGATACATACCATCGAGCACCTTTTGGCAGGCCTGGCTGGGTTGGGTATTGATAATCTGGTCGTAGAAATTGATAATGACGAGGTACCCGGGCTTGACGGAAGCAGCTTAAGCTTTGTTGAAGCAATCAACAAAGTGGGAGTCAGGGAACTAGAGAAAGAGCGGCGCTATTTCGCGGTGAAAGACCCGGTTTTTGCCGAGGAGAATCAGTCTTCTATTATGATCTTTCCCTCTTCGGATTTAAAGATTTCCTATACCCTTGATTATAACCACCCTTACTTACAGTCGGGTTTTCTCGAAGTGTCGGTAACGGCAGATTCCTTCCGCAGCGAAATTATGTCAGCTAGGACATTTTGCCTACAAGAAGAATCAGAGGAATTGAAGAGTCAGGGCCTGGGAAGGGGCGCTACCTATGAAAATACCTTAGTAGTATCAAAGACGGGAGTTATCAAAAATAAGCTGCGTTTTCAGGATGAGTTTATAAGGCATAAGATATTGGATTTATTGGGGGATTTGTACTTGCTCTGCCAGCCGCTAAAGGGCCACATCGTCGCGCTCAAAAGCGGGCATTCCCTGAATTTTAAATTGATGAAGAAAATAGACCAGCAGCGGAAGCGTTATGCGCTCAGTGGTATCAATATTACCTATCCGAAGAAGGAGCCGTCTGAATTAGACATCAACGAGATTATGAAGATTCTTCCTCATCGACAACCGTTTCTTTTTGTGGATAAAATTATTTCTCTTGAAAAAGGAAAACGGATTGTCGGGGTCAAGAACGTAACCATGAACGATTATTTTTTTAAAGGGCACTTCCCCGGGAAGCCAGTCATGCCGGGGGTTATTATCATTGAAGCAATGGCCCAGGTAGGAGGCGTTATGATGCTTTCCCCCGAAGAAAACAGGGGCAAGATCGCCTATTTTATGGCCATCAACAACGCCAAATTCAGAAAGACGGTGTTGCCCGGCGACCAATTGATCCTTGACATAGAAGTGGTTAAGATAAAATCAAAGACCGGAGTGGTGCATGGTAAGGCCCTGGTAGAGGGAAAGGTTGTCGCGGAAGCCGATTTGATGTTTGCGCTCGGCGAATAGAGGCTATGAAAAACATTCATCCCACAGCACTGGTTTCTAAGAAAGCAAAATTACACGAAGGAGTGGAGGTTGGGCCTTATGTGATTATTGAGGACAAGGTAAGTATCGGTCCGGGCACCCGAATAGGGCCGCACTGTGTTATTAAGGCAGGCGTCAGCATCGGGAAGAATTGCCAGATATTTTCCGGCGCAGTAATTGGTAGCCAGCCCCAGGATCTAAAATATAAAGGAGCGAAGAGTTCGCTTGTAATAGGCGATTATAATATTATCCGCGAGTATTGTACGTTTAATCCGGGGACAGATGAAGGGGGAAGAACCGAAATCGGCCACCACAATCTCTTTATGGCGTATGCGCACGTTGCCCATGATTGCAAGATAGGGAACCACTGCGTGCTTGCTAACTGCGGGACCCTCGCCGGCCATGTCGTAATCGAGGATAACGCCATTGTGAGCGGCCTGACTGCGGTGCATCAGTTTGTGAGGGTGGGAAGGCTGGCAATTATTGGCGGTTGTTCTAAGGTCGTGCAGGACATCCCTCCGTTTTCGACTTGTGACGGTCATCCCGCGCGCGTGTACGGCCTGAATCTCGTAGGGCTTAAGAGAAATGCAATCAACAGCAGCGCCGTAAGACAGCTTGGCCGGGCATTTAAAATACTATTCCATTCTCAGCTTACACGAAAAAGCGCCCTTAAGATTATCGTAAAGGAATTGAAGCCTTTAGCCCCCGAAGTGACCTATCTCGTAGATTTTATCAGTAGCTCAAAGCGTGGCATAGTCCGTTCTTGCTGTTCCTAAAAGGAAGAGGGGAAATGGAGAAAATCGGGTTGATTGCCGGAAACAGGAAATTCCCCGCGCTTTTTGCCGAAGCCGCCAAAGAAAAAGGCCATCCCGTGATATGCATTGCTATTAAAGGCGAGACTTCTCCACTATTAAAGAAATACGCTGACAGGATCTATTGGCTGCATCTTAAAGACTATCGCCGCATCTTTACAATATTTAAAAAGGAAGGCGTTCGCAAAGTGGTTATGGTCGGTCAGATCAGCCCCCGAAGGCTTTTCAGCAGGGAGGTGCGCACAAATCCCGAGTTAAGGGAGTTACTTACGAGTATGCAGGACCATAAGGCCGGAACGATATTCGGCGGAATCGTCAAAGAGATGGAGGAGGCGGGGTTTGAGCTTATTGATTCGACGACATTCGTCGAAGAACAGCTGCCTGCGAAAGGGACCTTGACGATAAGAGAGCCGACTTTTCAGGAATGGGAGGATATTTATTTTGGAATAAGCCTTGCAAAACAGATCGCGCACCTGGATATCGGCCAGACGGTTGCAGTGAAAAATAAGGCAATAGTCGGAGTTGAGGCGTTTGAAGGAACGGATAATCTTATCCGCAGGGCAGGCAGCCTCGCAGGAAAAGGTATCGTAGTAGTCAAGGTCAGCAGGCCCAGGCAGGATATGCGTTTTGATATTCCTGTAGTCGGACTCAATACCTTAAGAAATCTTATCAATGCCTCGGCATCGTGCTTGGCCATAGAGGCAGGTAAGACTCTTTTTATCGATAAGATTCGGGGTATTGCGCTTGCGAACCGTAAGGGGTTTTCGATTGTAGCCGTATGAACATCCGTTCAACGCGTGATTACTAAAATTTCTTGACACAGGACTAATTATTTTGTATAACAATAGAGGGTCAAGCGTAAGTATTGCAGTGAGTATCGTTTCTTTACGAAAAAGGAGGTTTTAAGATGGCAAAGGTAATGACAAAGTCGAGGTCGCAGGAATTTAAGTTACATGCCCCACAGGCAAAAAGGGTGAGTCTTGTAGGAACTTTCAATAATTGGGATATTAAGGCAAATCCCGCAAAAAAAGACTCAACCGGCAACTGGATGCTTAAAGTAAGCCTTAAGCCGGGCAAATACGAATATAAATTTTATGTAGACGGTTCATGGATTAATGACCCCAGATGTGCTTCAGCGGTGTATAATCCGTTTGGAACGCAGAATTCGATCGTAGAAATTAAATAAGATCGCTACATATTCCCCCACCTCACTGTAGGTAACTATTTGCAGAGGTGGGGGTTTTGTTTGTGTATAAATAAAAGATGAAATATCTTTACGGTCCTGTTGCTTCAAGAAGGCTGGGGTTTTCGCTCGGAGTGAGTTTGACTCCTTACAAAACCTGTGATTTTGACTGTCTTTATTGCCAGCTCGGGCAAACCACCAATAAAACTAAGGAACGCCTCGCCTACGTATCCATTGATGATATTTTCGACGAATTAAAGACCTGGTTTCAAAACAACACAGACCAAGCAAAGCAGCTCAATTTTATTACGCTCTCAGGTTGTGGCGAGCCTACGTTACATACGGAGCTTGGTACGCTTATCCTGCGGATAAAGGAACATTTCTCTGTTAAGGTCGCCTTGATCACTAATTCTTCATACCTGAATCACCCTTCGGTACGTAATGCAATCATTAGCGCGGATTTGATAGTTCCTTCGCTTGATGCGGCAACCCAGGAAATATTTGAGAAAGTTGACCGGCCCGTTCCCGGAATCAGGATCGAGGAGGTGATTGACGGACTTATCAGCTTAAGGAAAGAGTTTAAGGGCAAACTTTGGCTTGAGGTTATGTTGGTAAAAGGCATCAATGGCGATATAGGGCACGTGAGGCGGTTACAGAAAGTAATCGAGAAGATTAATCCGGATAAAATCCAGCTGAATTCGCCGGTTCGTTCGACTGCCGAACCGAATATTCTTCCGGTAGGAAAAAATAAACTCGTAAAGATAAAAGAAATATTGGGCGAGAAGTGCGAAGTATTGTAATGTGGGTAGAAATAAGGTTAAGGTTAAGGTTAAGGTTGCGCGCCTATGGCCTAATGGATAAGGCACCAGTCTTCGGAACTGGCTATTGGTGGTTCGACTCCACCTAGGCGCATTTTGATTAACAAATTAGGACGCGTAAAACAAAACACGCAAAGAATGGTTTCTTAGAGGAGTAATTAAAATGAAAAAAATCTTATCAGGAGCTATGCTATTATTTCTGTTCTCTTCAGTCGGCTTTTGCCGAGAGTTGCCGCCTAAGAACATTTCCGAGCTCAAAGGTGTTGTTTCTGCAAAAATTGTGCCTTCAACCGACGAGATTGACAGGTTTATTTTATATATTAGAAACATATCAAGCAAAACGATTCGTTTTTTAGATATTAAAGAAGGCGATGGCCGCTGCGGCGAATTCTACGAGGTTGTTTTGTATAAGGGGCGGAAACAACACTACAAGTCAAAAGGAGAATGTCTCTATGCTCCTATTCTGGGTGAGCCAGAGATAATAGAACTTCAGCCCGGGCAGATATACACAAGAATTATTAAACCCGGAGCATATATTTCTTCTGAGGAAATGAGGCGCCCTCCTTATACGCTTGAGGTGACTTATCGGTTATCAGATAAAATCAAAAGCAATTGGGCGAATAAATCGAAAGGAATAGATCTAGGCCTTATATTTAAGACACAAAAATTAACGGTTTATTCACAAAGCAAGTAGCGTCAAAGGAAAGTCAATGGGGGCAGAAATGAAAAGGATATTATCGGGAAGTGTGATATTGCTTTTATTTTTATCAATCGGCTATTGCCAAGAGCCAAGTCAACCGCTTACACTTACCATTAAGCCAAATAAAGAAGCCTATAAGATAGGTGAAGACATCCAGCTCAATCTTGAATTTAGGAATAATTCAAAAAGTCAGGTTATGCTAAAATTTGATAAACCAGGCCTGTATGCTTTTTTTAGTTTTGAAATCTTCCGGAACGAAGAGAAATTAAATCCTTACCGATATCTTGACCTAAAAGATATGGTGTTTCCTACAATCGAGACCAAACTAACTTCAGGCGGTTCTTATCATATGAAAGTTGTCCTCAATAAATTAGACTGGGTAACAAAATATAAAGCCATGTTTGAAGAGCCGGCAATGTATAAAATAATCATCACCTACGGTTTTATTAAAGACAAAACGAACATCGGGATTAATTCGAATCCTGTTGTCATAGAAGTGAAAGGAAAGGAAGATTTGACCAAAGAGGAAGCCGTTGAGAGCGCTAAAAAAGCGATCAAGGATAAAAATATCGATCTAGGGAAATATTATGTAAAGAACATTGAGGGATTTAAGAGAAATGGTAGGGATATCTGGTTCATTACCTTTGATTTAACGGAGAAATTACAGCAGATAAAGGACGGAAGGCCAATGACAAAGGGCGGAGAGATTTTTGTAGATATTGATAAGAGAACCGCACATACAAGCATACGATACGGGGAATAAAAAAGTTTACAGGAAAGTGATACAATGTAAAAATACAAAAGGAGGGGTAGATGGAAACCCTTGAGCCTATTTTAAAGGCACACTCTTTTTTTCAAGGCCTGGAGCAAAAGTACTTCGACTTTATCGTGGGATGCGCCTCTAATGTGAGGTTCAAAGCAGATGAAGTTATACTTCAGGAAGGCGAACCCGCAGATAAATTTTATCTCGTCCGCGCAGGGCGTGTTGCGATATATATAGCCAAACCCAGTTCAATTACCATACAGACTATTCATGAAGGCGATATTCTTGGCTGGTCTTGGCTTATTCCGCCTCATCGTAATCGTTTCAGTGCCCGGGCAGTTGAAGACACTCGTGCTATTGCCTTGGACGGAAAATGCCTGAGAAATAAATGCGAAAATAACCACGATTTAGGGTATGAGTTGCTTAAGAGAATAGTGAATGTCCTTAGCGAGCG